>DASXLK010000061.1:0-73694 GCA_036496365.1 Candidatus Angelobacter sp.
AGGATTGTGCCAGTCTCAGGCTCATATTCATCTTTTGGAGCGCCTGCAGCCGCGATATTAATTGGATCGTGGCGAAAGAGCAGTGCAGCAATTGCGTCAAATAACTCACCGTATTCCATTTTCAGACGGCGGCGTTCTTCGTGAATCTGTTCGCGGGTTTTGGTCATGATGTGGTTTGAGAATAACAAATGGTAAAGAGTTCATCTGTCCTATTTCGCGCTGTACTCAGCGGCAAGTTCGGGCTAATATTGGTGTTTATCAATCAGGAAGATTATATACTTGACGAAGGCGCCCTGTGAGGGGTAGCCTTGCGGTCAAGCCGTTTCATAGAGCTGATTTTAAACCGAAGCGGCTTCCAGAAAGGAAGCCCGTGAGCATGACAATTGCAATGGGTGCCTATTGCGCTGGCGGTATTGTCCTTTGTGCGGATACAACTATTATTGCCGGAGATCAGAAATGGCAAGGGCTGAAAATGTCCCATGTCATGGGCAAGAGCGGAAGCTTTGCTATTGCTAATGCCAGTCAAGACCTCAATGCGGCCAACACCCTCGTCAGAAACTTGATGGATGATTTGCGGGATACTGAAATAAAAAATCGGCATCAACTCGAATCTCTTGTAACAAGCAAGATGACCAAATGGTCTAAGGCTTTCCAAATTGGCCATCCCTCAACGCAATTTATACTGGCCGCTTATTTGAATGGGAGTGTTATTGCAGAGGACGGGCTTCTACTGTATTTCTGTGAGCCGCCAAACACAATACTGCTGAGTAATATACATGATGATTTTAAGGGTTTCATAGGGATAGGTTCAGGAGCAGCAGTCACAAATCCCATGTTTCAAACACTTTTCTCTTGTCTTGCTTCGCAGAAGGGCAGGTTGTTGGAGTTTTCATATCTCATGTATCTAGCAAAAAAGGGTGACACATGGTGCGGCGGTCGTACCATTGCGGTTCTGCTCAAATCCGAACACGTTGAACCAATGAGGATTAGCCCGCTGGATATGGAAGCGGCTGAAAGTCTTGGGAACCTCTTCGATAATGTGTTAAGTACTACAGGATCAGGAATTCTGCCTCAGCCTGACGAAGAAAAAGCCAGGAAATTTTCTGAATATATAGCGGCTAGGGTAGTGGATTTAAATGCTCGTTACCGTCAACTTAAAATACGCGCTCTGGATGGTACAGAGATCACTTACTAGGCTGTGAGTTGCTCAAAGGTCAAAGGATCAGCGGTAATCATATGGCGAAGCGTATCAACAAACAAATCGGGGTTCTTGCGACGATTAAAACGGAAGGTCATTTCTTCCAAATATGCCGCAAGATGTTTCGCGCTGATTTTGTGCCATGTTCCCATGATGCCGCGCTTGAGCAGGGAGAAAGCAGATTCCACGGTGTTCGTCGTTATGCAAACCCCGTCTTCATGACGCACGTACTCTTTTGCAGAATGATTGACACTCTGATGCTTAGATTTTCCAACCGCTTGCTTGTACGCCGGAAGATCATCGGTAACGATCACTTCCACATCGGTGCTGATATTTTCTTGAATATACTTCGCCAGTGTCCCTGTCTTTGCATCTTCCGCGTGGAAGAACCTGAGATCGCCATTGCGTTGACGGATACCGACTACAACCTGTTTGATTCGATTCTTACGCCAGTGCTGGCTAAGGTTGCGCTGTTTGCCGCCGATGTACGTTTCGTCCATCTCGACGGTGCCGTCCAGCATAGGTTTATCGCTGGATGCCATTGCCTTGCGGATACGATGGCAGAGATACCACGCTGTTTTGTAGCTGATTCCAAGAGTCCGCTTAATTTGATTGGCACTCATTCCTTTACGTGCTTCTACAAGCAGCAGAACGGCCATGAACCACGTTTCCAGCGGGAGATGCGTGTCATTAAAAATCGTTTGCGTGAGAACGGAAAATTGATAGCCGCATTCTCCACATTCAAACTTCTTTTGAGTCGGAAGGTCGTAAACCTTTTTGCTCTTGCAGCGCAAGCACTCAACACCCAGAGGCCAACGGAGCTTTGCCAGCAACTCACGGCACCGTTCATCAGTCGAATAGAGAGCATTCACTTCAGGAAGTGTCATGGCTAAAACGCCTCCAAAGAAAGCAAAGAGTGCATTGCAGAGAACGTCGATGCGGAAACTAGCGCAAGGTCTGAGAGATGAACTTTTGCAAAAGTTGAGGGAGAGAAATGCGCCCTTAGATGACCGCAAACCAAAGAAACAATGATGTTTGTATCTCCCATGAAGAGAGAATATCAAAATGATTTACCTTCGTCAAGTATATAATATTCTCAATCAGTAAAAATCAAGTTTGAGAGCAGCCGGCATAGCACTGGGATGGATATGTGTGCGGTGACTGGGATAACCCTACGCCAAACTGGGATGATTGGGTTGAAATGGGGAGGGGTAGAGGGAGGCGAGAGTATTAATCAAAGAGTAAATTTATGCCTTGCGTTCTGGAGTGGAAATGAGATTTTGGCAAATTGCCAAAATCGCCGAAATTACCAAAAAGTGAGAATTGAAAAGCAAAGGCGAGTTGAGCATGCGTTATTGGCAGCCCTGAAGAGCGGCGGAGCAGGTTTCTCGCCGGTCGCAGTGAAAAGTTTGGCGGTGATGAGTATTAGCTGGCTTCGGCTCGGGAAGGCGTCTTCAACGGCGATGTTTTTGGTCGACACAGTGTTCTGAGTTGGTGAAGATGTACTTGTTGGCGTAAACAATCACAGAATCGCGAACCAACAATTCTTTCTGACTAAAGGGATCTCTCGCTGCGCTCGAGATGGAGAAAATTAACCTTACATCTCGCGTCACCCCATTATGGGCGGTAAAATAAGAAGATAACAACAGCCCCAGGCAGACAAGACAGGCTTTTGGGCTTTGAAGTTTTACTTTTCTGACTTTCACCTTTCAAATGGAGACAAGGCCAAAATGAGCGTTACCCCACTTTCAAAACCAGAGACCGAGGCAGCGGCACAATCACAACAAGGAACCCAATACGTTTATTTCTTTGGCGGTGGCAAGGCTGAAGGACACGGCAAAATGAAAGACGAGCTGGGCGGCAAGGGCGCCGGACTGGCTGAAATGACGAATGCCGGTCTGCCAGTTCCGCCGGGTTTTACCATCCAAACGGCAGCATGCCGCGAATTCATGAAGACCGCCAAAGTGTCTGACGCGTTGGAAAAGCAGATGACCACCGCGCTGACCCGTCTGGAAGAATTGCAGAAACAGAAGCTGGGTGCTGGTGACAACCCATTGCTGGTCAGCGTTCGCTCCGGCGCAAAGTTTTCCATGCCGGGCATGATGGACACCATTCTCAACCTGGGCTTGAACGATCAGAGCGTGCAGTCGCTGGCCAAAAAGAGCGGCAATGATCGTTTTGCTTATGACTCTTACCGCCGCCTGATCCAGATGTATGGCAGCGTGGTGCTGGAAATCCCCAAACCGGAATTTGAAGAGATATTTGACGGCCTGAAACACAAGCGCGGCGTAAAGATGGACACGGAACTCACCGCCGCCGATCTGCAGGAAGTTATCACGCAGTACAAGGCGTTGGTGAAGAAGCACACAGGCAAGGATTTTCCGCAGAGCCCGCTGGAGCAGTTGATTGGCTCGCGCAATGCTGTTTTCAAATCCTGGAACAACGATCGCGCCAAGGTTTACCGCCGCATCAACAATATTTCTGACGATCTGGGTACCGCCGTCAACGTGCAAGCCATGGTTTACGGCAATTTGGGCGAGACCAGCGGAACAGGTGTAGGCTTTACGCGCAATCCCGCGAACGGCGACAAAGAATTTTACGGCGAATTCCTGATGAACGCGCAGGGTGAAGACGTGGTGGCCGGTATTCGCACGCCGGTACACATCAGCGAATTGCACAAACTCATGCCCAAAGTTTATGACCAGTTGCGGGACATTACGACGCGCCTGGAAAAACATTACCGTGACATGCAGGATTTTGAGTTCACCATTCAGGAAGGCAAGCTCTACATGTTGCAGACGCGCAACGGCAAGCGCACCGGTCGCGCGGCTGTCCGCGTGGCCCTGGATATGGTGAAGGAAGGCTTGATTAAAGAGTCGGAAGCGATCTTTCGCGTAGAACCCAACCAGCTCTATGACTTTCTGGTTCCCAAACTCGACGAGTCGACCGGCAATGTGGAAGTGATTGCCAAGGGCCTGCCGGCTTCTCCGGGAGCAGCCGTTGGACGAATCGTTTTCACAGCCAATGATGCTGTTGCCGCCGCTGGCACTGGAGCGCAGAAGAATCCAGTGATTCTGGTGCGCGGTGAGACCACGCCGGAAGATATTCACGGCATGGAAGTAGTGGCTGGAATTCTTACATCGCGCGGCGGCATGACCAGCCACGCCGCCGTGGTTACACGCGGCATGGGTAAGTGCTGCGTGGTGGGCGCCGGTGAGGTTGAAATCGACGACAAGAAAAAGGTCATGCGCGTAGGCTCGCACACGTTCAAAGAAGGCGACTGGCTTTCTCTAGATGGAACCACCGGTCGCGTGATTAAAGGGCAACTGGGAACCGTTCCCGCAAAACCAGATGATCCAGACCTGCAAACGCTTTTAGGATGGTCTGAGCCATTCCGCAAGCTCGGTGTTCGCGCTAACGCAGATATCCCGCGCGATGCCATTGCTGCTCGCAGCTTTGGTGCAGAGGGAATCGGCCTTTGCCGCACGGAGCATATGTTCTTTGCGGAAGACCGCATTGGACACATGCGCGCCATGATTCTGGCCCGCACGGAAGCTGATCGCAAAGCGGCGCTGGCAAAGCTGCTGCCTGTCCAGCGTGAAGATTTTGAAGGCGTCTTCAAAGCCATGGACGGCTTCCCGGTAACCATCCGCTTGCTAGATCCGCCGCTGCATGAGTTCCTGCCGCGCAGAGAAGAGCTGATGGTTGAAATTGCTCAGCTTGAAATTAAAGATCCGAAATCACCTCACCTGCAGGAGAAGCGCGAACTGCTGCGCCGCGTGGAAGAGCTGCACGAATTGAACCCAATGCTGGGTCATCGCGGCTGCCGTTTGGGCATTACTTATCCGGAAATTTCTGAGATGCAGGCACGTGCGATTTTTGAAGCGGCAGTGAATGTTTCAAAAGCTGGCGTAAAGGTATTTCCTGAAGTCATGGTACCGCTGGTTGGCATGGTGAAGGAGATGGAGAACCAGGGAGCTATCATCCGCCAGGTTGCCGATCAGGTGTTTAAAGAAAAAGGCGCCAAAGTTGAATACATGGTGGGCACAATGATTGAGCTGCCGCGCGCCTGCACGGTGGCCGATCAAATTGCTGCGGACGCTGAGTTCTTCAGTTTTGGCACAAACGACCTCACGCAGACGGCTTACGGCTTCTCGCGCGACGACATCAGCAAATTCCTGCCGGCTTATATCGAACGGGGCATTTTGAAGAGCGATCCATTTGCCACTATTGATCAGGAAGGCGTAGGCGAGCTGATGGAAATGGGCGTAAAGAAAGGCCGCAAGGCGCGTCCGAAACTGAAGATTGGTATCTGCGGCGAACACGGCGGCGATCCGGCTTCAGTGGAGTTCTGCCACAAAATTGGATTGAATTACGTTTCCTGCTCACCCTACCGCGTGCTAACTGCGCGACTTGCTGCAGCGCAGGCTTCGGCGGCAGAAGAGCTGAAGACTGAAGGTGGAAGAACGAAGTAGTGTTGTAAATCCCGAGCGAAGCGAGGGATCCCTATTGTAACGAAAATGCTGGATTAGACTTGAAAGGCTTTTTCGTAGTGATAGGGATCCCTCGCCACTTTTGTGGCTCGGGATGAAAATCCTACTGAACTTTTTGCAGGCGCTCAATCAGTTTTTGCGCTAGATTATCTTCTGATTCTGAAGACAATACGCGTCCACTGATGCCGCAGTTTTCTTCCACGGCGCTGGTGAAGTTTACAAGCTTCTGGACATTGGCTTTGATGCGCTGCTCAAGAAATTCCGAGTAGTCTGCTTCTTCATAGAGGAATGGAGAATCAATGCCGAAATCGACCTGGATATGTCCGTCCTGCTGGAACGTTGCCTCATCGAATTCAGTTCCAAAGGCGATAAACTTTACGGTCTGCGGGCGTTGGACCCAGATATCATCAAGATCGCCTTGTTTTTCAGGGACCCAGAGGTCCCATTGAACATCGATTTCATAGGCGTTGTCTTCGTGAAGAAATTCGGCGGCCAGCGCCAGGGCAGTTTCAGGAGAGGCGCGGTCATCAAAAGTCTGCTCAAAGATGATGGGTTCTTCCCAGGAAACGCTGCGAATGGCCATATAGCCAACGCCGGCGCGTTCAGCGGAAAAAGGGAATTGCTTTAGAACAGAAAGCAGCCGAGGCAAAATCTCCTGTTCGTGAAAGCTGGGAAACCAGATATTTAGATAGAGACGGTCAGCCATAAGTGCAAATAAGATTGTAAATCGCAGAAATAGAAAAGTATCCGCGTATGCTATTTGATTCATCGGGGAGGCGAAAGATGCAAGGTCATAGATATTTTGGGATATTGGTTTTTTTGCGAATTTTTACCTCGGGGCTGATTATCTTTGCCGCCGGGGCAACGACTTTGCATGCCCAGCAATCTGCGGCAGAGAAGAAGCCAGTCATGGAAACACCTTCCATGCGGCTGGCTTCAGCAAGAAATGTATATATGACGCGCACTCATGGCGGCAATATTCCTTATGACGCCATCCGATCCACTGTTGAGGGCTGGGGACGGTTCACCATGGTAGCGTCTCCAGATAAGGCCGACATTATTATTGAAATTTTTTCCAACGGGGACTCAGGCGTACAGGTTTCCAGCAATTCACAGGTTTCGGCACAGAGCGGACAAGAGGAAAAATCGACTTCCACACGGAAAGATATTTCACCCACAGACATCAGGATGACCGTTTCAGATGCGCGCAACAAGCGCGTGCTCTGGACGGCCGGAGAGACCGTAAAGTTTGCCATGAAGGAAAAAGCCAAAGAAAACAATCTAGTGGAAGCATCGGAGCGGCTGGCGGCAAAGTTTCACGATCGCCTGGAGCCGCCCGCAAAGTAGGCAACTTGCTGGGACGAAACGCTTCAATCGGCTATAATCCGCCCATGCTTGGCGGACGCACCAGCGAACAATGGATCGCGCAATATGCAAGCAGCCACACCCATCCGGTGAACCAGATTTGCCATACTTTTGGCATCCCTATGATTGTGTTCTCCGGAGTACTGGGCATTGCCACAATTTTTTACCATCCGCTGGGGATTTACGCCTTAAGTCTGTTTGTGCTGGGGTGGGTCCTGCAGTTTATCGGGCACGCTTTTGAGCACAAAGCTCCGGAGTTTTTTCAAGACTGGCGTTTTCTGCTGGTTGGAGTGCGCTGGTGGTTGGCCAAGATGCGTGGTCAGGCCTGACAGCTGCCTTTTCAGTGCTACAAAATGATAATAACGGCCTAATTTACTGTCCCTCCTTCCGCATCAACTTTCAAAGCAAGATTCAGGACGCGAAAATCTTTCGCGAAGCATATATATAAGAACGTAATCGAGTTCAATCGGATGGAGCAGATTTTTGTCCGTACCGCAGCGCCACAATCCACATCTGGAGAGGTTATGTCAGCAGCAAAAATTCAGCCGCCATGGGGCAGCAATATTGGGGATCGCATTGGCTTACTCGACTGGCTGCAACTCACAGCGGATTTGCATGAGCGCGGATGGGCGCGAACCGGAGCGGTACTCACGCCAGATGAATGCCATTACTTGCGAGAGCAGTACCCAAACGATGATTTATTCAGAAGCAGAGTAGTAATGGCGCGGCATCGCTTTGGGCTGGGTGAATACAAATACTTTGCGTATCCACTACCTGAGTTGGTGACAGAGCTGCGTGAATCACTGTATTCGCGCTTATCAGAAGTCGCTAATGGCTGGGCAGTGAAGCTTGGCGACAAATCTGAATATCCTGGCTCGCATCGTGAATTTATCAAACTTTGTCATGCGAAAGGCCAGGACCGTCCCACGCCGCTGATGTTGCGTTATAAAAGCGGAGGTTACAACTGCCTGCATCAGGATTTATATGGCGCGGTTTATTTTCCGTTACAGACGGTCTTTATGCTCGATGAGCCCGAGCAGGATTTTGCAGGCGGAGAGTTTGTGCTGGTGGAGCAGCGTCCGCGGGCACAGTCAGCGGCGCATGTGATTGCGCCAAGGCAGGGCGAGGGTGTGATCTTCACGACCCGTTGGCGGCCGGTGCAGGGAACAAAGGGGCACTACCGGGTCAACATCAAACACGGCGTGAGCACGGTCACGCGCGGCACGCGGCATACACTGGGGATTGTGTACCACGATGCGGAATAGCTGTGCCCATATTACGGCCTGATAGGAAAATGCTGTCCGCCAGAAGATACAGATGGAACAGCATTGGGGTTCTTGACGAAAGTGCTAATTCCGCCCATTACACCACCTTGCGCAGCTTCCACAGTGACTGTGGTATTTACTTCTGCGATCGGCAATTTCAGTTTGAGTCCCAGAAGCATTCCGTCCTGGATGCTAATAGCGCCGGTAAATGTGTGGAACCCTTTCGATTTAATGGTAATAGCGTACTCTCCCGGAGAAACTTTGGCTGTACTCCATTCGCCGGTAGGTCCGGTTAGTCCAGAGAGTTGTTCTGCGTCTGATTGCTTTTTTAGCGTGATTTCTGCATTCGGAATTACTGCGCCGTGTTGGTCCATTACGGTAAGCTTCATGCCAGGGGCTTTCTGCCGTATCTCCTGGCAATCACAGCTAGCTGGTTTTGAATGATTCCTGGCTGAGGCAAAATTTACGCTTAAAGCAGCCGTTAACACCGCAGTGACCAGCCGCGAAACCTTCCTTGCCATAGTTCGAAAGCTCCACGGACAATCTTGTGTAAGAACAGTGCCATCGACTCGGCGGTAAAAGCGAGCGCATAGACGCTGACCGTGGCTAGCGGCGAACAAGCGCTCTATTTCTCTTTCCGTCATCGCCGACAAGTTATAAACGTTGAGGTTGCACTCAGAACAATGGCGCATACGTTCGTCGCCGATCATCTTCGTCCATTCGGCAGGGCATGGTGAAGCAATATCGATATTGGCAAGGCTTATTTCTTGCGCCTTAGAACTTCTGCGTAAAAAGCCAGGAAAAATTGTCATGAGAATCCCCCGCAAGACTAGAACGGTGCTTTGAAGTTAGTTTGCAGGTTATTTAGCTAGGTTGGACATCTACCTTCTGCTCCGAAAATGAGGATCCAACCGCTGAATGAACAAAATTCAACGCCTGGCAGTGTAAAATTTAAAGGACATTTAGCGAGGTTCCCAGTGACACCCACAGCAACCGGCGTCGAGCTCAAGTCCTGTCCGCTTTACATCAATGGAGAACGTGTCATTTCGCGTGGCCCCAAGGACATCCAATACAATCCTGCAACTGGTGAAGCCATGGCGGAGATTCCGCGTTGTACTGCCGAGGAAATCTCCGCGGCGGTGGAGGCTGCTCATAAGGCGTTTCCTGCCTGGAGCAAAACGCCCGTCGTGCAGCGTTGTAAGGTTCTGTTCAAGCTTCGCGAGCTGATGGAGGTGAACTCGTCCGAGCTGGTTGGGCTGATTATTGAAGAGAATGGAAAGACGCGCGACGAAGCGCAAGGATCTTTTGATCGCGGCATCGAATGCATCGAGTTCGCCTGTGGCGCGCCTACGCTCATGATGGGCGATACCGTGGATCGCGTCGGGACCTCAGTCGATAGTTGGTCAACGAAGTATCCGATCGGCGTTTGTGTTGGCATTACGCCATTTAATTTTCCCATCATGGTCCCGCTCTGGATGTTTCCCATTGCCATTGCCTGCGGCAATACGTTCATTCTGAAGCCGTCGGACAAAGTTCCTCGCACCGCAGCGCGCATGGTTGAGCTGGCGCATCAAGCCGGTATGCCTCCGGGAGTTTTGAATCTGGTGCATGGTGTAAAAAGCACGGTCGATCAACTCTTGACCGATCCACGGGTGCGAGCTGTTTCTTTTGTTGGTTCAAGCGCGGTGGCCAAGTATATCTATGAGACTTCCGCCAGCAATGGTAAGCGCGTGCAGGCTTTGGGCGGAGCCAAGAACCATTCTGTGGTGTTGCCGGATGCAGACATGAAATCGACAGTTGCGGCAATCATGGGCTCTGGATTTGGATGTGCTGGCGAGCGCTGCTTGGCGACCAGCGTTGTAGTAGCAGTAGGCGAAATTGGCGATCCGTTGGTGAAAGAGCTGGTGAGCGCCGCTGACAAACTTAATGTTGGTAACGGCTGTGACTTGAAAACCGGAATGGGCCCTGTGATTACGGACGAATCGAAGAAACGCATCATCGGCTATATCGAAATGGGAGAAAAAGAAGGCGCGGTGATTGCCCGCGATGGACGCAAAGATCCGGTTGCAAGCGGTAAAGGCTTTTTTGTGGGCCCAACGATTCTGGACAAAGTGAATCCTGAATCACGCGTGGCCAGGGAAGAGATTTTTGGGCCGCTGCTGTCGGTGGTTCGGGCAAAAGACTTGAAAGAAGCGATTGATATCGTGAGCCAGTCAGAGTACGGCAACGCAGCTTCTATCTTTACGCGCTCTGGCGGCGCTGCACGCCAGTTCACACAGAACGTGACGGCAGGCATGGTCGGCATCAACGTTGGAGTGCCTGCGCCAGTGTCGTTCTTTCCATTCTCAGGATGGAAGAGTTCGTTCTTTGGCGACTTGCATGCCCTCGGCAAAGATGGCGTGAGTTTCTATACCGAGACAAAAGTTGTGACCTGCCGCTGGCCTGACTGAGAAGCATTTGCAACTGTATAAGATTGGCAGGAGACCGCATGGCATTTCTTCAAAATCAGGGCGCTAAAATTTACTGGGACGAACAGGGAAGCGGCATTCCCGTCTTGCTTATCATGGGGCTTGGCTATCCTTCTTATTTGTGGCACCGCATGCGTCCCATGCTGAATGAGCACTATCGCACTATTGCGCTCGATAACCGCGGCAGCGGTCAGAGTGATGCGCCCACAGGAGTCTATCCAATTGCGCTGATGGCATCCGATGCGGCAGCTGTTTTGGATGCCGCGGGAGTGCAGAGCGCGCATGTGTTCGGTTTGTCCATGGGTGGAATGATTTCGCAGGAATTTGCTCTGCAATATCCAGAGCGGGTACGTTCGCTGATTCTGGGATGCACCACGCCTCGCGGCGCGAACGCCGTCCGTGCGGAGAAGCCGGTTACCGATATTCTGATGGCCCGCGGTCTGACCCCTGAAGAAGCGGCCCGGGCGATGCGCCCTTATATTTATGATTCGGCCACGCTTCTGGACCGAATTGAAGAAGACATGGCTATCCGCCGCAAATGGTTTCCTCAGCCGCAAGGCTACCTGGGACAGTTGCAGGGAATTCTGGCCTGGGAATCATATCCCCGGCTTGAGCGCATTGCTGCGCAAACGCTGGTCATCCATGGCCAGTCAGATCAATTAGTTCCAGCTGGCAACGGAGAATTGATTGCCGCAAAAATTCCCAGTGCAAAGCTAGTGATGCTGCCGCAGGCAAGCCACATTTTCACCACTGACCAACCGGAGCCATCACGGCGGGCCGTGATGGATTTCCTGGGCGCGCAAGCCTAGGTTTCCTTACGGATTGCAGATTCATTTAGTGGGCCATTGCTTGCTTGATTGGTGAAATGGTAGCAGCCACCGCAAGATTGAAGTGGTCATGGAGAAAGCCTGCCGCTTCTGCGCGCTCAGGCGATCCGTTTTCTGGTGTGGAGTTCAAAAAAACAATGTATTCCGCGGCCGCCCCGTCAATATCCTGTTGTTGGGCTCGCTGGCGTGCCTGCTGAAGGACTTTTTCCGGAAGATGCGTGGCTTTTTCGCTGATTGCTTTCACAATTGCGTCGCGTGCCTGAAGTTCCAGATCGGTAACGAACTGCACTTCGTCCGGGGGCATATTCATTGCCTTCACGCCCTCAGTATCTTCCGGCTTAACATTTTCCAGGACCACATACGTTTTGTGGTCTTCGCGCTGGATGGAAGGCGAGGGATCTGCCACATTTCCATTTTGATCGGCCAAGCGGAAGGCAAGCTCCACGACGGCGGTTATGTCGATCGTTTTTTTCGTGTAGTTATAAGGCTCCAGCACGGAATCAGTTCGTGTGGGGTTAATCGTATCCAATTGCTTGTGCAGATCGTCAACTTTGGTTTGCGCTGCGGCCAGATTGTCCGTGGCGGCTGCAGCGGCTTTTTTATCGTGGCGTTGCTGGGCATCTGCCAGCGTGCGCTGGGCTTGCGCCAGGTCTTGTTGGGCCTCTGTGTACTGCCGATTGGCCTTCAGCCACGCTTCGCTCTTCACTTCATGAGTGGCGGCCCGGTATTTTGACGGCAACGTTTCCAGGTTGGTGTTTTTTACCATGCGATGCTGGAGAATTTCGCTTACCAGAACAAAATCCGGCTGAATGGCATTTGCGTCTTCGGTGTACCGGCGTATTACTTTCACTGGCTGACTGGATGATTCAAGACCATTGGCAATGGCGTCGCCCAGTTGGTCCGCAAAACCCTGGCCCTCGCGGCGAGAAGTCTGGTCGCGCACGACAACTCCGATTGAAAGGCGTCCGTGCAGTTGATAAGCCGATTGGTAGCGCGCCATTTCATCTTTCACTGCATCAAGTGTGGGTTCGTAACGTTGTGCCTCTTGCAGATAAAGCCAGCCTAAACCTGCGCCTGAGCCAACCGGCTTTTGCAGATAGCGGCGGGCCTGGTCCAAATAATAGGCACTGATTTTATCGGAGAGCAGATCTAGCTTGAGTTTGATTGCAGGATCGTTGCTGATGGTTGCGGTGTGCTGGAGCAGGTCATACGCCTGTCGTATGGCCTCTTCATCGGCACGGCCGCGAATGGGTAAATGAATGTCCTGCAGCTTCTGGGCACGGCGCGTGGCGGCAGGAGCGTAATCTTTCTTCAGGGCTTCAAGTTGATCGCCCACCAATGCACGCTGTTGCTCTGGCAGATTGGCCAGAACGTCATAAGCTGCAATGAAATCGCTTTTCTGTGTGTAGTTGCGGCTATCCGCCAGCGCTTGCTCCACCACATGCCGATTCAAGGCGTTGGCGGATTGCGCTTCAGCATTCTTGAGGGCCGCAGCCGTTTCCTGGTTTTCCGGACGAATCTTAATGGCTGCGCGGAACTCAGCTGCTGCCTGTTCCCAATTACCCTGTGCACCTAACTGCTGTGCGCGAGAAAAATGGTACCGGAAAGCGGTTTCAACAATGCTGGCAACCTGGGGGATTTCGCCGGTCATGCCGCGATATGTATCTATCTCATTCAGCGCATCATCATAGCGTTTGGCCAGAAGCAGGTTCTCTGCATTGTGCAGGATTGAGTCCAACTTGTTTTCTTCACTTCCAATTTCGTTTTGTAGCGCAATTGCTGCTGGATAATTGGGCGCGACTTCTCTGATCTCTTCGTTGCGCCGTTTAGCAGTGGTTAGATGAGAATATCCTGCGGTATGTTCCGCTAATGCCTGGGTGTAGGCGTGTAACTGCCGCCGGTCTTTTTCCAGAAGCAAATCTAGCTGCGTATGGACCGCTTGCCGGAGCTTGTCTGTTGCGTCTCGGATACCGCCCAAAGCTTCCATTTGCGCTGAATAATTTTGCGCCAGCTTTAAAAGCGCGAGCTGCGGCGAATTCGAGCTTACGCTTCGGCTATATTCCGCAAGAGCGGATTCCGCATCCTGGCTGAGAATTGCAGCCAGCGCTTGTTTGGCCTGAGCTGTGTGGGCGGATGCCGAATAACGTTTCAGGTAATCCTGCCAGGAATGAATCGACTGCGCGCGCTGCGCCAGAAGATATTCCGCAAACTCGGTATCGGGTGCGGCGACGAACACAAATTTTACGCCCGGTTTAACCGGCGGCACTTCTGCGGGCTGCATGGATGCTTGAGCAACGATTCCAGAGAGCATTGTTTGGTCAGCCGCCTGGGCAGGTGTGAGCTCTGAAGTTCTGTCGAACTTAATTCCGTTGGGCAGAACACAGAAAGGCCTTGTGTCGTCCGTGCTGAGCATGAGCACGCCATCCGCAGCGCGCTCCAGAACAGATGCCGCGTTGAGCTGGACCCGAGGCAAAAGGTCATAGCTGTGCTTGTCTAACATTGGCACGCCTTCACACGTGCGTAATTCGGTTTTCCCGTTCAGAGCCACGCCCGTGAGTTGTACGTAACCGGGGCCGCCCGGAGTATTGAAAAGCACAATGGCTGAGAGCGTGGAATCTTTGGCAAAACCGCTGAGTGTGAAAGCCAGGAGAGCGCCAGCGATCTTAAGCGGCAAAAAATGTCGTAACAGCAGGGCTGAACGTTCGTTTGGGGAAGGTTTCATGATCTAGTCCTAAAACCGGCTAAATTCGATAATTGCTTGAAATCATAGGCAATTAGGGTGCGGCAAACCATTTAAATAACCTTTTGTGGAGCACTAAAGTAATGAAGCATGGGCAGCGCAGCGGGGTTATAGTTTTTACAAAAGTAAGCTGGCCAAGCCACATCTAGCCGAAAGAGTGACAGGTGGAATGACCAAGAGCCACTTTGCGAGCTACGGGAGGTATCACTCCGGAGAGCGGGAAGTGTTAACAAAGAAAAGCCTTTGATAGATCGGATGTAAATGGGTTCATTGCAAATATCTGGCCCCACCGAAAAGCTCGCGGTCACTCCCGCGCAGCCGGCAGCGCCCGCAAGCGAGCTGAAGTCGGCTTTCAATGCCCGTTATGAGATTCTCTCTGAGGTAGGACGCGGCGCTATGGGTGTGGTGTATAAGGCCCATGACCGCGTGATTGGCCGCACCGTCGCGCTAAAAACCATTTTGGTAGGCCGTGAAGCGCCGGACCATGACGAAGTCATCGAGCGGTTCAAGAGTGAAGCCAAAGCCGCCGGTAGTCTGGATCATCCAAACATTATTACGATTTATGACGTGGGTCACGACGGGGAGCGCGTTTACCTGAGCATGCAATTTGTTGAAGGCTCAACGCTGGCTGCCATGTTGGATGGAACCAACCTGCGTCCGGGCCAGCTCACGCTGCTGAGCTATGCCGAACAAATCTGCAATGCCGTGGCGTTTGCGCACGAACGCGGCGTGGTCCACAGAGATTTGAAGCCATCCAACCTTATGCTGACACCGGAAGGGCAGATCAAGGTGCTGGATTTTGGTATTGCCAAGCAAGGAGATGCTTCGCTTACACAGTCAGGCATGGTGGTGGGCACGCCGGCTTATATGGCGCCGGAACAAGCCACGGGCAAAGAGGTGGACCAGCGGTCCGATATTTTCTCGCTGGGCGCAGTGTTTTACGAACTTTTTACTGGCAAGAAGGCGTTTCATGCCGATGCTGTGACTGCCGTCTTGTATAGAGTAGTTCACGATGAGCCAGAGGCGCCGATGGTGGTCAATCCCATGGTGCCAGTCGGCCTGGATGCAGCGATTCGCCGCGCGTTGGAAAAAGATTCGAACCTGCGTTTCCAGAATTGTGTTGAGCTGCGTGACACGCTCCGCAGGGAAGCAGTATTGCTCAGAACAAGCTCCGCCAAAATCCTGGCCAAGCCATTGCTTGAATCCGGCAATCACAAGCGGTTGATGGCGTCGCAAGCAAAGCACAGGCGAGTGCTGCCAGTTGTGCTGGCTGCTTGCGTTATTCTGGCAGCGGCGGCAATTGTTGTATGGCCGCAGCGCACCAGGTTCCCGAAGCTGATGAGTTTCATCAACGTAGTACAGCAAATTGGCAAACATCAGCAGAGCAATGACGCCACGCCTGCAGCTGCCCAGGCAACCGTAAGTGTGCCTGCATCCAGCAAGAGCAGTGATGCGGCCAGCCAGACGCCGGCGGTACTCCCTGCGGCGGCTTCTGATGTTTCGAACAAAGCGGAAGGGCAAGACTCGCTGTCAATTTCATCGCAAGGGAGCCCAACTGTAGCTCAGGCTTCCACTGTGCAAACTGCCGCGGATGCTAACGAGATCAAGACCGGTCAGCATGAGCCCGTTGCTAATGGCTTGTCAGCGCATGCACCTGCAGTAACGGCATTGCCCACGGTAAGCGCGAAAGATTCAAAGAATGAAGCCGAACCAGTGCAGCAGGCAGCATCTCTCGATGAACAATTGACGGAGCACTCGGCGGGTGAAGCGACAACGGAACCGGCAGATGGCGCGTCCGCTCCAAAGCACGGACGAGTTGTTGCTCCGCCAGCGCCAGCGGTTGTAGAAGGATTTACCCGCAAAGATATTTCTGATCTGCTGCGCAAAGCGGATGCCGCTGCCGGAAATGGCGATTACAAAAGCGCCATTTACGAATATGACATTGTGGTCAGGCTGGATCGCACGAATGCAAGGGCGCGTGATGGGCTGCGGCGGGCGCGCGAGGCGGAAAAAGAACGCCGATAAGACATAGGCCCACAGGCAATGCCCATATTCAATTTGCTTTGGCTCGTGTCTTGCCTTCAATCATGGCCCACGCACTCACGGCGCTCAACAACGCCAATCCTGCAGATACAATCATTACCCAGCGAAAACCTGCAAGAAACGATTCGTTGATCGAATGTTTTAGTGCGAGGCTTTGATCAGTGTTCAGGCCGTCTGGAGGCTGAATCTGCGTCAGCTTGTTTCTTTGGTCCATGACGGTTTGTTGTGCCGCTGCGGGCAAATTCGATGCTTTAAGCTTGCTCTCCAGTTGGGTATTAAAAACCTGAAACGCAATGATGCCGAGCACAGCAATCGACAGCAGCGAAGCTACCCGCGAAACCGCATTGTTCACTCCGGAAGCTACTCCTGCCTGATGCTCGCTGACGGAATCCATCACGGTGGTGGTAAGAGGTGCAACGACGCCACTCATACCAAATCCGAGGACCAGCATGGCGGGAAAGAAAGTTACCCAATAGCTGCCGCCGATTCCCGGTCTAGCGAACAGCAGAAAGCCCAAGGCGGCGATGATAGGGCCTATCACCAAGGGAAGTTTTGCGCCGTAATGCGCGACGAGCCCTCCGGCCCAGCGCGAAAGAAAAAACAGAATAAAAATGAGAGGTAGATTGGCTGCGCCGGCCTGCGTTGGGGTATAGCCCTGAACCTGAATCAAATTGTAAGGAAGAAAGAAAAGCAGTGCGCCTAATGCTGCATAGAGCAGAAGCGTAAGCAGGTTGGCTCCGCCGAAATTCATTGACTTGAAGAGTTCCAGAGGAAGCAAGGGTGAAGAGGTTCTAGATTCTCGCCATAAAAAAGCCGCGATGGCAATGGTTCCGCCAATTACCGGTCCCCAGGTTTCAAGGTTTATCCAGCCAATGGCAGGGGCTTCAATCATGCCGAAGACCAGTAATCCCAGGCCGAGAGTAATCAAGAATGCGCCCAGAACATCAAGCTTATGTTTGCCGGCTTCGCCGTGACTTTCAGGAACAAAGAGGAAAGAGATAACGATTACAGCGGCAGCGAGCGGCAGGTTGATGAAAAAGACCCAACGCCAGGAGAGATGTTCGATGAGCCATCCGCCCAGAACAGGCCCGATGGCGGTAGTGATCCCTGTAAATCCGGACCACGTGCCGATTGCCTTGCCGCGTTCAGCGGGAGGAAATGCCGCGCTGATAATGGCAAGGCTTCCCGGTACAAGCAGCGCTCCGCCTACGCCCTGCAAGGCGCGCGCCGCGATCAGATGCCGTATGTCAGGTGCGAATCCACACCAGGCCGAGGCCGCGGCAAAGATGCCCACACCGCTTAAGAAAGCCAGCCGCCGTCCATAGAAGTCGCCGGCTGTTCCTCCCAGTAGAATAAGCGCGGCCAATAAAAGAGCATACGATTCCACCACCCACTGCGCGCCGGAGACGGTCGCATTCAAAGCGTGCTGAATGGCCGGCAAGGCAACGTTTACTACCGTGCCATCAATGAACGCCATGCTGGAGCCAAGAATTGCCGCTGTAAGAATCCATCCGCCGCGCCTGGCTGGGCCTGCGGAGGACGCGGCGCAAGGAGAATGGTCAATGGCATCACAGGGATATTTCAAAAAGCCCTCCCAGGATGTAAGGATATACATCGATTGGGATGAAACGCAGTTTTGTTTGCGCCATGCATGAGAAGATACCTGTGGTGCTTTTGTCGTGAGATGCGTCTTTGTGAATCCCGGCAATGTGGATTTGAATCAAAAACAGCACGGCTGTGGCGTTTCAGCCAGCTGTAATTGATCTGGTAAGTTTTATCCAATCTGAGTGAGTGGATCGGCCTGAATGAAAATTGGCATAACCTGTTATCCCACGTATGGCGGCAGCGGAGTGGTTGGCACGGAACTGGGCATTGAGCTGGCGCAGCGCGGCCATGAGGTACATTTCATCGCGTACCAGCAGCCAATCCGCCTGAACACCAAGCAGCCAAGAGTCTTTTTCCATGAAGTCACAGTTTCGCAGTATCCATTGTTTGAGTATCCGCCATACGATCTGGCGCTGGCGACGCGTATGGCCGAAGTAGCGGAGATTTACAATCTCGATATTCTCCATGTCCATTATGCAATTCCGCATTCAGTGAGCGCTTTGCTGGCCCGCCAGATGCTGGCAGCGCAGCCAAATGGAAAGTCGCGCAAGCTGCCTTTTGTGACCACACTCCACGGAACTGACATCACGATTGTAGGTGCGGACCGCTCGTATCTGCCGGTGACGCGTTATTCGATTGAGCAGAGCGATGGCGTAACGGCGATCTCACACTACCTGAAACAGGTTACGTTGCAGGAATTTGAAATTCGCAATCATATTGAAGTGATCCACAATTTTGTGAACTGTGACATTTACCGGCGCGATCCCAAGGCCGAGGAAGCCCGAGCTGAATTTGCCGGCAAAGATGAGCGCATTCTTGTTCACGTCTCTAATTTTCGTCCGGTCAAGCGGATTTGCGACGTGATTGAAATTTTTGATCGAGTACATAAGAAGATCCCTTCGCGGCTATTGCTAATGGGTGATGGACCGGACCGTTCACAGGCCGAATGGCTGGTGAACAAAAAAGGGCTGCGTAATCGGGTGGAATTTCTGGGCAAGGTGGACAGGGTCTATGAAAAGCTTTCCATTGCTGACCTGATGCTGGTGCCCAGCGAAATGGAATCATTTGGACTGGCCGCACTGGAAGGCATGGCGTGCGAGTTGCCGTCGGTTGCCACGGCAGTTGGCGGAGTTTCAGAGGTGATTGAACATGGCCGCAGCGGATTTCTTGCCGAAGTGGGCGACGTGGAGACCATGGCGGGCTACGCGATAGACATTCTCTCAGACGAGAAGCGGTTGCGCGAGATGGGAAAAGTTGCGCGGTGGGAAGCGCAGTCGCGCTTTTGCTCCAGCAGGATCATTCCTGAGTATGAACGGTTTTACGAGCGCGTGTTAGAACGCGCTGCATAGATTGCGGCCGCAGCGCCTTGCGGCGGCAGCTCTGTGTTCAGGATTGGTATTTCCAGCATTACCAGCGTTCCCTGGCCGTCACGGCTGCGCACGGTGAGCTTGCCTTCATCGCCAAAGAGAACGTTCAAGCGCTCGGCAACATTGAGCATGCCAATGCCGCGGCCCGAGCCCATATGTTCTGCCGCAATCGCAGGTGGCGCGCTCATGCCTACGCCATCATCTTCCACCTGAATCATGAGCTTGCCGTCTTGTATACGGCTGCGTATGGTAATACTTCCGCCATCAACCTTGGGCGCCAGCCCATGCTTAATGCTGTTTTCCACCAACGGCTGGAGAAGGATTGCAGGAATCACAATATCCAGTGTTTCCGGATCAAGATGTTTGTACACCCGCAGCTTGTCGCGGCCGAAACGCACAACTTCTATATCAAGATAGTCGTCGACAAATTCAATTTCTTCGCGCAGCTGAACAAATTCATCATGCTTGCCCAGCAGCCGGCGCAGGATTTTAGAAAGCTTTACGATCAATTCACGGGCACGGTCAGGATCAAAGCGAACCAGCGAAGAGACCGAATTCAGAGTATTGAAAAGAAAGTGAGGATTGATTTGGCTTTGCAGGGCGTCCAGGCGGGCTTCCAGCAAAAGACGTTCCTGTACTTCCAGCTTCATCTCAATGCGCGTGAGGTTCCAGATTTTGATGGGAATAGCGACGGTGGCGACGACCGTGGCAAACACCGCGAGCAGCGCTACAGGCGTGGGAAGGTAGAGAACCCAAAGCATCTTGGGCGTAGCGTATTGCAAAACCAGGCGTCCAGCTTGCAAGGCAATAATGATAAGAAAGAAAGCTGTCTGCCAGTCAATACGAGGATGCCGCAGGTTACGTCTTATCCAGCGGTAAATACTGAGGTCGACGAAGGGGGAGAAGGTCCAGATTTCTTCTTCATTGCGGCAAAAGTGGCGTAACGACCCAGCGATGAAACCGGCCGCAGCATTTACCGGTAACGTGAGCCATTCACCGTAAAACAGCGCGGGCAAAGACATAATGCAGCCGCCCAGAGTGCCAGCCACGCGGCCTCCGAGCACCCCAACCAGAATGGCGGCTTCAAAACCCAGGTCAGCACACTGGAAGTTCTTGACGCGGAAACGAAAGTAGACTCCCAGTGCGAAAGGGATACAGGTAAAGAGGACAAAGAGAATATTTCGCTCCCGCGAGCGCCGTGCAGCAAAGAGCAGCTTCTTGAATTCATGCGAGCGCCCAAGCGCGCTGGCAACGGCCGTGGCGACGCCCATCTTGAGCAGGAGCTGGATCAGCAGAAACTCTAAGTCCACAGGGCTATTGTTTCATAGATCAGGCACGATCAGGCCGCAAGGATGGTTGCGCTAAACAGTTTTGACGCTGAAACGCGCCGGAGAAAACGGGCTGATATCTAAAGATGAGGTTCGGCCCTCGATCAGATCGGCCATGATTTTTGCAGTGATGGGCGCGAGAAGAATGCCGTTGCGAAAATGACCACTGGCAATAAAAACATTTTGAATGTCCGTGGCCCCGATGATGGGCAGATCATCTGGTGTTCCAGGACGCAATCCAGCCCAGCTTTGCATGATGGGCGCAGCCGCAAGCTCCGGCAAATAGTGTTTGGCAAGAGTAAGGAGCATATCAAGGGCTTCAGGTTCTACCGATTTATCAAAGCCAACATCTTCCACGGTTGCGCCAATCAAGACCTTTCCGGTGCTGCGCGGGACGATATAAATTTCCGGCGTGCGCAGAACATGCCGCAATATGTTGGTCTGCGGTTGAAGATATAGCATCTGTCCTTTGCGCGGCCTTACGGGAGCTCCTGCCCATGCGCCCTGGCAATTGACGAATGATTTAGCCATTAAACGGCCTTCAACCTCACCTAAAACTTCAATCTGGCCGTTGCAAGAATGGATATCTGTTACTGCGGTGTTTCCACGTATTTCTACTCCAAGTTTTTTGGCCGCTGCCAAGGCTGCCTGCATGAGCAAGTGCGGATCAACACTATCTTCTTGCACAAAGAATGCGGACAGCTCTTCAGATAAAAGAGAACGGGCATGATTTTTTAAGGATGGTTCCAGGCGCTGAAGATCGGCAGGGGAAAGACCCTTATATTCATGCGGAGCAGCAGCTTCCGCTGAAAGTTCAATGGTCCCCAGTTGCCGGAAATCAACCTGCATGTCGGCTGCAGCTTCCAGTTTCTGCACGTAGGCAGGGAACAGCTCTGCGCTGGCCATTGCCAGAGGCCGCAAGGCAGGTGGAGTCATGGGATCAGCGGGGGCCAGCATACCTGCAGCAGCGGATGAGGCTTCACGACCAGGAGTGCCACTATCAAGGACCAAAACCTGCGCGCCGCGTCCTCGCAGCTCCAAGGCAAGCGAGACGCCAATAATGCCAGCGCCGCTGATAATTACATTCCAAGAGGAAGAGTTCACAACTCCATTGTAATAAATAAGAAAGAATTATTGGCTGCTGCCGGACGCTTCAGCCGACTGCGCAGCCTGCGCCTGATTGATGGGCTGGCCGTCACTCTCAATGAGCTTAGAAAACACCACTAGCCGCTTGGGTGCCGGGCCAATGTAATACGTGGGATAGCAAGTAATGAGCGTCAATTCAGGGTCTTTGGTGGGATTGATCACACTGATGTCTTCCGGCATAACGATTCGCCGGCCTGTAACTTCATAAATAAAATTTCGCCCATTGCGCTGCACCTGAATCTGGTCGCCCTTGGCAAGTTCGTGGATATGCCGGAAAAACGTATCGCGATGACCGGTAACTACTGCGTTGCCAGCTTCACCGGGCTCGGAGGTTTGCTTCATGTGTCCCGGGCCTTCAGAGAGATCTTTGCGGGAGGCTCCTTCAACGACGATGGCATCAATCCCAATTTTTGCGACGACAAGACGCGTGAGCATCTGCTCTGGCGCGATGTTGAGCTGGTGCGTCTGATTAGAAGAGCTTAACGCGGCTGCCTGACTCTGCCATGCGGCTTCCAGATTTTTCTGACTGCGATACATTGCCCAATATTCGCCGCCAACGTAACCCAGCAGCAGGATGCCGGCAATGATGAATGTAAGTGACACGACTCTCTGCTTCAGGAAAGCCCGCAGGCGGTTAGGCACGGGTTTGCCGAGCTCTTTAAATCGCGGAGATTGATCAAAAAATGCCACGAAAGTTTAGATGCAAATTCATTCCCTGTGCGATGCAAAGCCTTGTTTCAAGTAGCTTTTAGCGGTGCATTGTTGATTGGGAGGATATGTAAAGAGGCCAATGGCCGTTGGAGCGGCCATTTAATTGACACCGGAGCGGTTCTGCTCAACAATGTCTGGATAAATCCAATCACTCTCAATGGGAGACACCTATGTCTGATGTCCCGCAGAACGATAGCGGAAGCCCGGTAGTTCGCACGATTCTTATGGTCGTTGCTGTGGTTTATCTGATCGGCTCCGTTATCTTCATGGTCCAGGCGCAAAGCCGCATCAGCGATATGGAAAAGAAGCAGGCTGCGGCACAGGAAGAACTCACCAAGAAAATGACTGATTCGAATGCTCAATTGAAGGCTTCCATTACCGTGCTGGCCAAAGAAGCTGGGATGACGCAAAAGGACTTGAGCAAGAAGACAACCACCTTGCAGGCCCAGGAACAGGCCACGCAGGAACGTCTTAAGAGCGATGAAGATACCACCAAGCAGCAAATTGGGGCAGTTACCACGGAAGTGAATGGGGTGAAAGGTGACGTGGGCAAGGTGAGCGCCGATGTGACCGATACCAAGAACGATCTGGCTGTGACCAAAGGAAAACTGGACCATGCCATTGGCGATCTCAATAAGCACAGCGAGCTGATTGCCACATCCCACGATGAGCTGGAAATGCTGAAGCACAAAGGTGATCGCGATTATTTTGAATTCACACTGAAAAAAGATAAAGAACCCACACACCTTTCCATCGTGAGCCTGCAGCTTAAGAAGACTGACCCTAAAAAGAGCAAGTTCACGCTGTATGTGCTGGCAGAAGACAAGAAGATCGAGAAAAAAGACCGGACCATCAATGAGCCGCTGCAGTTCTATACTGGACGCGAGCGCGCGCTGTTTGAAGTGGTGGTGAATAGTATGGATAAAAATACCGTTACTGGGTATCTTTCCACACCGAAGAACGTGGCCACCAGCCAGATGCCGAGCCACGCGCCAAGCTCACAATAATTCAAGTACAGATCAAAAGAAGGCACGGTGCGCCGTGCCTTTTCTTTTGTGCAGCCCGCGGTGGCACGCATAAGTATCAGATAGACTGTTGATTCCAATGGCTGCAGACACACAGGCTGACTCGTCTTTAGATCGCACACAATTGCTGGGGTACATCGCATTGTGCTTGATCTGGGGCAGCACCTGGCTGGCGATCCGGCTGGTAGTGCGGGATGTGCCACCGCTGGAAGCTGCTGCACTGCGTTTTCTTGCGGCTGGTGTGTTACTGCTGGTTGCGGCATTCCTACAGAAAAGGCGCTGGCCCGCAGGGAGAGCGCAGTGGAACGCCATTTTTGTTTTGAGCCTTACGATCATGGCTGTGCCATATGGCCTGCTTTTCTGGGCTGAGCAGCACATAATGTCTTCCATGACGGCTGTGCTGTACTCGGCAATGCCGCTTGCAGTTGCACTGGTAACGCCGGCGATGATGCATCGCAAGGTCCCGCGCCGGGCTGTTTTTGCCATGGTGGTGGCATTCGGCGGATTGCTAAGCCTTTTTTATACGAACCCAAGCACGAACAAGTTGGCCGTTATCGGCGGAGTAGCGGTGCTGGTCTCCATGGCGTTGAGTTCGTGGTCAGTGGTTTATGCCAAGCAGAGATTGCATGATGTTGATTCGGTGGTCGCCACCGGACTGCAATTGCTGTTAGGATCGGTTGTTTTATTGTGGGGAACATGGGCGCTGGAGGCGCATCGGCATGCCGTTTGGACCAGGACAGCCCTAGTGGCCATGGCGTTCCTGACCATCTTTGGATCAGCAGCAGCCTTCGTTATTTATTATTGGCTATTGAAAAAGTTGCAGCCATATCAGCTTTCGACGATCAGCCTGATTGTTCCACTGATTGCTTTGCTGGAAGGGCTGCTTACTGGAGAGCCGGTAACGCTGATGATGGTGTTTGCGGCGCTGGTGGTTTTGGGTTCGGTGCGGGCCGTGTTGCGTGCTGAGGTGGAACAGGAGCCTGCGGGCGACGATATGCTGATGCTTAGAGACAAGGCGCAATGACATTAGCCGCAGTGTTGCTGCTTGTGCTGATTGGCTTCTTTGCCGGCGGCTTTGGCGCTTTGGCCGGAGTTGGCGGCGGCATTATTGTCACGCCTCTGCTGGCCATCTATTTTGGTCTTCCCATACATCAGGCCATTGGCGTAACGCTGTTGTGCGTGATAGCCACCTCCACGGCCACGTCTTCTTTGTATGTAGAGCGCCATGTGACTGATATCCGCCTGGGAATGACATTGGAACTGGCGACGACGGTAGGCGCATTGATTGCAGCGCTGGTCGCCCATCACATTAACCGTCGTACACTGGCAATGCTGTTTGCCTGCTTTCTCCTTTATAGTGCGGGCTCCATGGTAAAAAAAGCCTGGGGTTCGCGAAAAGTAAAGAGAGAAGAGGGCATTCCTGATTACACCCCGCAGAATTATCCTCTGGGACTGGCTGCTTCATTGATTGCGGGCGGATTTTCCGGGCTTCTGGGGATTGGCGGAGGCCCGATCAAAGTTCCGGTGATGTTTTTATTTATGAAGGTTCCGTTGCGTGTGGCGGCGGCAACCAGTAACTTTATGATCGGCGTTACTGCGGCTACCAGCGCCTATGTTTACTGGGGACACGGAGATGTCCGCATTGATATTGCAACTCCGCTGGTGGCCGGGGTATTTGCGGGATCGCTGCTGGGCGCGCGCGTCTCACACAAAATTCGTTCATTCTATATTTTGCTGCTGGTGATCGGCATTACTGGCTGGCTTGCTGCGCAGATGATCTATAAGCTGCTCACCGGGGGATTCCAATGAGCCGCCAAGATGTAGCTGCAGACCGCGTTTTGTCGCTCACGCTAAAGTTTGGCGCGTACACGGCCCTGGTTCTTACTGTTGCCGGATTGCTGTTGCAGTGGATTGTGCCCTGGGGCATGAAGGTTGCCGCCGCAGGGTTGCTGGTGCTACTGGTAACGCCGGCATTGCGCATTGTGGTGGCCTGCCTGCAGTTTTTGCGCGAACGAGATTTCAAGTATGCTCTTGTTTCATTTGGGGTGCTGGCGATTGTGGTGCTGGCCTATGTGCTGGGAATAAAAGCCTAGCGGGTGCGAATTGCCATCTGTTTTTGTTCTGATGTGGGAGAAGAATATGAAGAAGCTTTTGTTAGCTATAGCCTTTTTAGGTGCGGCGTGGAGTTTTGCTGCCGCAGAAATTCTGCCAACTGTATCCACATTTTCCATTGTGGCCATTGATCCGCAGACTGGTGAGATGGGCGTGGCCGTGGCGTCACGCTATTTCTCAGTGGGCTCGGTTGTGCCGTGGGCCATGGCGGATGTGGGTGCCGTGGCGACGCAGGCCAATGTAAACGTTGGCTATGGGCAGCAGGCCCTTGATTTGCTGCGGCAAGGGCTGAGCGCGCCGGAAGCTCTGAAGAAAATTCTGGCCGATGACAAATTTGAGGGCAAAGATGGGCGACAGGTGGCAATTGTCGACGCTAAAGGAAATGTTGCGGCTTATACAGGCCCTAATGCGCCCAAGTGGGCAGGCGATCGGCAAGGCAAAACGTGGTCGGCGCAGGGAAATATTCTGGTCGGCGCACAGGTGCCTGAAGCCATGGGCAAGGCTTTTGACGCGACGCAAGGCGAGTTGGCGGAAAAGTTATTTGCCGCATTGAAAGCTGGAGATGCGGTGGGTGGCGATGCTCGCGGTCGGCAGTCGGCGTCAATGCTGGTGGTGAAAAAGCAGGGCGGCCGCAATATCAATAACGATCGCTACGTTTATATCAATGTGGATGACAATCCCGATCCATTCACGGAATTGCGCCGGCTGCTGGATTTAAATCTGGCTTACAACTACGGGGACCTTACGTTCAAGTCTCTGGATGCCGGCAATATGCAGAAGGCTCGCGATGCTTCGCGAAAGGCCGTGCAATATGCGCCCAACAGTTTTGGCAGCCACATGCGGTTGGCGTTTTTGGATTATCTAGTTGGAGACAAAGCGGCGGCGCTGGAAGAATTTGGTAAGACGAAAACGATCAGTCCGAATGATTTTGACAAGCAGTGGAAGGAAGAGGTGGATTTTGACCGCTTCAAGCCTATGGCCGCCGACAAGGAGTTTTTGCAGAAGCTGTTTCCGAATGGAGTGCCGCAGTAAATATTTAGATGGGTGATCTCAGCATAACCGAAACGAGCAGCCCGGCGGCGCAATTGCCAGAAGCACCTAGCCGGCAGGCGCGAATCATCACACGCCTGATACGGCTTGTGGTGAAACGATGGCCGCGCGGCGACTATAAAGCGTTGGTGCTGCGCGCGCGGCGGGTCCTGGGCTTACCGGGCTGGACGAGCTTTCTGTTTTCGCACGGAGTGAGCTTTGAAGAATTGCAGGGAGTCGAGCTGTGCGGGGAATGGGTGATTCCCGATGCAAATTTCCTGGACGAGAATGTTTTGCTGTACCTCCATGGCGGAGGCTATGTAAGCTGCACGCCACAGACGCACCGTCCGATTACCGCGGCCCTGGCCCGGCTGACTTATCAACGCGTGTTCGTGCCGGACTACCGGCTTGCTCCGGAAGCGCCCTTTCCCGCGGCGGTGGATGATGCCGAGCGGGCGTTCCTGTGGCTGATGGAAATTGGAGTGAAGCCGCAAAACATTACCATTGCCGGGGACTCTGCCGGTGGAGGTCTTGTGCTGGCAACGATGCTTCGATTGAAGGCGCGCCAGAAGCCCATGCCGGCATGCGCCATCTGTCTTTCTCCGTGGGTGGATTTGACCGGCGCGGCGACTTACAGCAACGCTGAATCGTGCGCCATGTTTTGTCCTGAGGATGTGGGTGAATTTGCTTCGTTATACCTGAATGGTATTTCGCCGCGAAAGCCGGAAGCCTCGCCAATCTTTGGCGACTTGAGCGGCTTGCCTCCGTTGCTGATCCAGGCCAGCAACACCGAGCTGCTGTTTGATGAAGCAGTGCGTTTGCACGAGAAGGCGAAGAAGAGTGGCATGGACAGCACGTTAAGTGCTTATCCCGGACTTCCTCATGTATGGCAGATTTTTCCTGGCTTGATTCCTGAAGCTGGTGCTGCGCTGAGGGAGATTGCTGCTTTTGTGCGGGCAAAGGCAAGCAACTCTGTTGCGAGGAAGCAGAGTTCATGAAAACCCGCCCAATTTCGGTGACGCTCATCAGTCTTTTACTTGCGGCGACTGGTGCAATTGGGTTTGTGTCCCATCTTCGAGAGTTGAATGTGCAGCATCTGTTTCAGAATGATTTTGTGTGGATTGAATTTGTCCGTCTGCTCGCGGTTGCTAGTGGCGCTTTTATGCTACGGAGCCAAAATTGGGCGCGTTGGCTGGCCTTGTCCTGGATCAGCTTCCATGTAGCTGTTAGCGCTTTCCATTCGTGGACGGAAGTCGCGGCTCATTGTGTGGTGCTTGCGATTTTTGCTTATGTGCTTTTTCGTCCAGCAGCGCGGGAGTATTTTCGAGCTGGGCAGGCAAAAGCAAACGTCTGATTTTCAGAGGGTAAGTGGGAATTGCCAAAATCGCTGAAATTGCCAAAATTGATATTTAAGACCAGAGCCGAATCACCTATATGCGCGGAAACGAAGCTGATTAGTTCAGATATCCACAGGGAACGGGATTTGGCGGGTAATTTTGAAAACTCAAAAACTAAACCACTCAAAAAATGTAACCACGGTAAATATCGCGGGCTGCTGAAAATGGTGTGTCGCTAAGGGATTACAATTTATAGAGATTGTGATGACAGATGGGATGGTGCGATGCCTAAGACACTTGATCACGAAAGCTTAATCGCGAATGCGGGCCCTTTGAACCAGGAAGAACTTCGGAAGATTGACCAATACTGGCGCGCCGCGAACTATCTTTCCGTGGGACAGATTTATCTTCGTGACAATGCGATGCTGCGCGAGCCGCTGAAGCTGGAGCACACGAAGCCTCGCCTGCTTGGGCATTTTGGCACCACGCCGGGGCTGAATTTTATTTATGCGCATATGAATCGCTCGATTCAGAAAAATGACCTGAATGCGATTTACGTGACTGGTCCGGGGCATGGCGGGCCGGGGATTGTGGCAAATACATATCTGGAAGGCTCGTACACGGAACTTTATCCCAGAATCACGCAGGATGAAGCGGGCATGCAGCGCCTGTTCAAGCAATTCTCATGGCCCGGAGGCATTCCCAGCCATGCTTCACCGGATACGCCGGGATCGATCAACGAAGGCGGTGAGCTGGGATATTCACTGCTACATGCTTATGGCGCAGTCTTTGATAATCCTGATCTGCTGGTTTGCTGCGTGGTGGGCGATGGTGAAGCAGAGACAGGCGCGTTGGCAACCAGTTGGCACTCGAATAAATTCCTGAATCCAACGCGCGATGGCGCGGTTCTGCCCGTGCTGCACTTGAATGGATACAAGATTGCCGGTCCCACGGTGCTGGCGCGTATTCCTAAAGAAGAACTTATCGATCTTTTTACCGGTTATGGTTACAAACTTTATTTTGTTGAAGGCGACGATCCGCCGCTGATGCATCAACTGATGGCGGCAACCATGGATAAGGTGATTGCCGAGATTCAGAGCATTCAACGAGAGGCGCGGGAGAATCCAGAGGCGGCGCGTCCGCAATGGCCGATGATTGTTCTCCGCAGTCCCAAGGGATGGACTGGCCCCAAGTTCGTGGACGGCTTGCAGATTGAAGGGACGTTCCGGGCGCATCAGGTTCCAGTGACGGATTTAAGTAAGCCGGGGCATTTGAAAATTCTTGAGCAATGGATGCGGAGTTACAAAGCAGAAGAGCTGTTTGACGCGAATGGTAAGTTTTTGCCGGAGCTGGCCGCACTGGCTCCGAAAGGGAACCGGCGTATGGGGGCGAATCCGCACGCGAACGGCGGCCTGCTGCTCAAAGAGCTGAAGATGCCGGATTTCCAGGATTATGCGGTGAAAGTGGCTACACCGGGCAGCGCGTTTGACGAGTCAACGCGCGTGCTGGGCCGCTTTTTGCGTGATGTATTAAAGCTTAATCAAGAAAACGCTAATTTCCGCATCATGGGGCCGGATGAAACGGATTCCAATCGCCTCTCTGCGGTATTTGAAGTAACGGATCGCACCTCCGAGGCCGAAATTCTTCCGAACGATGACCACGTTGGGCGCAACGGCCGGGTGATGGAAGTCCTGAGCGAGCATATGTGCCAGGGCTGGCTGGAAGGCTATTTGCTCACGGGCCGCCACGGATTTTTCTCATGCTATGAAGCTTTCATCCATATTGTGACTTCCATGTATAACCAGCATGCCAAGTGGCTGGAGGCGGTGCGCCATATTCCGTGGAGGAAGCCGATCGCGTCACTGAACTATCTGTTGACCTCGCATGTGTGGCGGCAGGATCACAACGGTTTCAGCCATCAGGATCCGGGTTTTCTGGATAATGCGGTCAACAAGAAGCCGGAACTGGTGCGCGCTTATTTCCCGCCTGATGCCAACACACTGCTTTCCGTAGCGAACCACTGCCTGCGCAGCAAAAATTACGTCAACATTATTGTTGCCGGCAAACAGCCGGAATTACAGTGGCTGAATATGGACGAGGCGATAAAACACTGTTCTGCCGGGATCGGCGTTTGGAAGTGGGCGAGCAATGATGAAGGCGGAGAGCCTGATGCCGTGCTGGCGTGCGCTGGTGATGTGCCGACACTGGAAATTCTGGCTGCGGTTTCATTGCTGCGGGAACATGTCCCTGGCTTGAAGATCAGGGTGATCAACGTGGTGGATCTGATGACGCTGCAAGTGGCTGGAGAGCATCCGCACAGTTTGACCGATGAGAAATTTGACGCTCTGTTTACGACGAACAAGCCGGTCATCTTTGCGTATCACGGCTATCCCTGGATCATTCATCGTCTCTGCTACCGCCGCCGCAACCACGACAACATGCATGTTCGCGGCTATAAAGAAGAGGGAACAACGACGACTCCCTTTGATATGGTGGTGCGAAACAATATGGACCGCTTTCAGCTCTCGATTGACACGATTCACCGTATCCCGGGCCTAAAAGCCGAGCAAGCAGTTGCTCTTTTTGAGAGCAAGCTGGCTGCGCACAAAGAATATGTCACTTCCCACGGCGAGGACATGCCGGAAGTGGTGAACTGGCGCTGGAGCCAAGGCTGAGATGCGATTGATTGTCGGAGCGAAGATTGACGGAGCCAAATAAATGTCCGTCATCCTCTGCCTGAATGGCGGCTCATCGTCACTGAAATTTGCGATTTATAACATTTCCGAATCGGCGGAAGATCTTGCATTGGAAGATCTTGCATTTTCCGGGGCGATTGAAGCGATTGGCGCGCAGGGCGGAAAGATATGGTTACGATCTGGAAATAAAACCATCGTCGATAAGAACGTTACGTGCGCCGATTACGAAGAAGCCATTAAGGCGATGTTTGCTCTTGAGGAGCAAAGCGTAAAAGATCTGGCGGCAGTGGGCCATAGAATAGTGCATGGCGGTCCAAACTTTACCGCGCCACAGCGCATCACCAAAGAACTTAAAGGCGCATTAAGAGAGCTTATCCCATTTGCGCCGCTGCATCTGCCCAGCCAGGTTGCCATGATCGAAGCTGTATCCGCCCACTATCCCGACATACCGCAGGTAGCTTGCTTTGATACAGCATTTCACAGCGGCATGCCGGAAGTAGCCAAACGTTTTGCTCTGTCAGAGGAGTTTTGGCAACAGGGCATCAAGCGCTATGGATTCCACGGTCTTTCCTATGAATTTGTTGTAGGCAAGTTAGGAAAAGACATGGGACAGCGCACGATTATCGCGCACCTGGGAAATGGCGCCAGCATGGTAGCGCTAAAGGATGGCGTACCGATGGATACAAGTATGGGACTGACTCCTACCGGCGGTTTTATGATGGGAACGCGTAGCGGTGATCTTGATCCGGGTGTGCTGCTCTATCTTATAAATAAAGGATATTCGGCGAAGCAGATGGAGAAATTGTTCAACCACCAGGCAGGATTACTGGGGGTTTCCGGCGCAACCAGCGAGATGAGAATTCTTTTAGAAAACCGAGAGACAGATAGCGCCGCTGCGATGGCTGTGGAAATGTTCTGCTACCAGATGCGCAAATTTATTGGGGCCTTTACTGCCGTGCTGGGAGGACTGGATACTCTGGTATTTGCTGGCGGCATTGGGGAGCACGCCTCACCCATTCGCGCAGAAGTATGCTCTGGCTTGGAATATATGGGTATTTTGCTGGACGTAGAGGCCAACAACCGCAATGCTGATTCAATAAGCTCCTTCGAGTCACGTTGTGTGGTTAGGGTAATTAAAACGGATGAGGATCTAATGATCGCTCGGCATACACGGAGCATTGCGCTGGCGAAGTGAAGTATTTTTTGAATGGTCTGGCAAAGCTCCAAAATGGAACACCATGAATCGGTTCAATGGAGTTCGCGTTTAAGAGCTGGCATCGGGATCATTAGCTAGCGACAGTTAGCGACCATATTCAGTAACAGTGGGGCGGATAAATCCCGGAGTCCTATTGCTCGTCTAAAAGCAGTTGATGTTGGCGAAACTATTGTTTGATAGTTTGTTTAGCCCTGGTCCGATATTAAGATATTTCTTATCGGCTTTCATTCAGTATTAAGGTTGTAATTGTTGTAACGTAGTTTAGAATGAGTTCACTTAAGGGTAGAGAAAGCTCCCACTACCTGATGGAGAACACCTGCGGATGCGAATTCTGATCGCCGAAGATGACGCTCCACTCGCAACATTCATCGCTAAGGCCTTCAAATCTGAAGACCATGCCACTGAAATCGCTCCGAGTGGTGACGATGCGCTGCAGCGGTTGCAAAAAAGCGCGTTTGATTTGCTTATCCTTGACTTGAACCTTCCCATAATTTCTGGCAGTGAAGTTCTTTCTAAAGTGCGAAGTGGAAACGCAGAGATTCCCATTCTGATTCTTACCGCGACTGATGAAGTATCAGAACGTGTTGCTTGTCTTGATGCGGGCGCGGATGATTATCTGACGAAACCATTCTCTTTCTCAGAGCTCTCGGCACGTATACGGGCGGTGCTCAGACGGAAGAGCCAAGCGGGGCAGGTGCATTTGAAAGTGGCCGACCTGGAACTGGATTATATGCAGCGGACTGTGCATCGTTCTGGGCGGATCATTGACCTCACGCCAAAAGAATTCGGGCTGCTGGAATATTTTATGCGTAATCCCGGCCGCAGGATTACACGCAATATGATTATTGAGCATGTCTGGAAGCTTTCTCCAGATACCATGACCAACGTGGTGGATGTCTATGTCAATTATTTGCGGAAGAAAATTGACGAAGGAGCAAAAGTCAGGCTGATCCGGACGATCCGCGGTGTTGGATACGAATTTGGCTTATCAGAGAATTCAGAAGAAACAGAGGATGCGTGAAAGTCCTCTCACGCGTCTACCATTCCGGGATAAGGAAAATCTTTCGAAGTCCATGGACTTGGGTTTAAATTGGATTTTCCTCGACAGATTTCCACAAGAACTTCAATAAAAAATCTCTTAAGAAATAAGATTGGACTTAAGTACTAGCCCTAAAACCCGATTGTCTCCTTAGCAACAAGGGGAGACCAATGACCTCATCCACTTCGTCGTCGCAAGCGGGCCACTCAGCTATAGTAGCAATCTCATCCAATCCTGCGGTGCGCGACCGAATGATTCGTGCGCTTGAGTCTTGCGATTGTTCCACTGTTGAAGCGCAGGGTGGCGCCGGAATACTTGCTCATCTGGACAGCACCGGTTTTGATTTTGCAGTGCTTGATTCGAAACTGCCTGATCTGGATTCTGGCGACGTAACTCGATTCATTCGTCAGCAAAATCCCAATATTTCTTATGTGATGGTAGATTCCACCACAGGCAAGCTTGCCGGACCTCACCAACTGGCCAATCAGCGGGCGCAGAAGATGTTTGAGGCGCTCAAAAACTCAGAAATCAACACGGATGATGCCGTGGATCTGGATGATAGCGAGCCTGTAAGACTTAAGGCCCGCAATACTGAGCCGCTGCCGGGGATGGTAGGCGAGAGTGAAGCGTTTGCGCGTGTGCACAAGATGGCCAGGATTGTAGCGCGCCGGAGCAGTACCGTTCTTTTGCAAGGTGAAAGCGGGGTAGGCAAGGACATGGTGGCATATGCCATTCATGAACTAAGCCCTCGTTCATCCGGGCCGCTGGTTGTAGTCAATTGCGCAGCCATTCCAGAGAACCTGCTGGAATCTGAACTTTTTGGGTACGCTCGCGGCGCTTTCACTGGAGCAGTGCAGTCACGATTGGGCAAGATTCACGCAGCGCATCGCGGTACTTTGTTTCTAGATGAAATCGGCGAACTGCCGTTGAACATGCAGGCAAAGCTGTTACGTTTTCTGCAGGCCGGCGAAGTCCAGCGCCTGGGCAGCTCGGATGTTTTCCAGGTTGACGTACGCGTGATTGCCGCCACCAACGCGAATCTACTTGAGAGAGTTGCTGCCGGACAGTTCCGTCAAGATCTCTACTACCGCCTGGCAGTATTTCCCATTCGGCTGCCGCCGTTGCGTGAACGCACTTCAGAAATTCTTCCGCTGGCCCGGCACTTTCTCGCAGAATTCTGCCGGACGAACGCTTCTCCGCTCAAAGTGATCGATGGTGAAGCGCAGTTTGCACTGCAAGAGCACGATTGGCCGGGAAACGTTCGCGAGTTGAAGCACGTAATTGAGAGGGCCTTCATTCTGTCTGAAGATGAGCTTCGTCTTACTGAAGAGCACCTGATTTTCGATACGGTTCAGAAGAAACTTAAGAAAGTGCCAGCCCAAGTGGTATAGGACGTGCTTGAGTCACATCAAATGCATACGATAGCCCAATACGAATCGAGCCCGATTCCCATTCCGCTGCTTCAACCTTCGGAAGCGACGTTGTCAGAAGCTTTCTCAACGTTCGTTACCGCCGCCAATGTGCTTGAGCAGTCGTATCGCGACTTGCAAGAGGAGCTTACTCGCCTGCGTCTGGAATTGCAGGAAAGCCACTGTGATCTGGACCGCAGCTTGCGTGAAAATGAACGCATGGGGCACTGGCTCAGCGGGATTGTGGAAAGCCTGCCTTGCGGCGTGATCGTGCTGGATGAGAACGGTCAGCCAAAACTTCGAAATCATGAAGCCATAAAACTGCTTCCTGGCGGAAATGCAAAAAGCTTAAAGATTTTCTCTGATGCCATCCGGCAAAAAGTTGGCCGCGAGCACGAGTACGAACTGCCCGGTTTTGAAGGCCAGCGCAGTTTTTCCATCAAACGCGCGCAGCTCAACTCAGGCGAGGAGCGCAAAAAAGAGTCTGTGGTCATCGTTCGTGAAACTACGGAACAGCGCCGCATGGAAAAAGAGCGTGAAGCAAACCGCCGCATGCAGTCATTAGCTGAAATTTCCGCCATGTTGGCGCATGAGATTCGTAATCCATTGGCCAGCATGGAGCTTTTTGCTTCTTTACTGGGAGAAAGCCTGGCCCAAGGCACTGATGAAGCAGAATGGCACCAGCAGATACGCGCTGGTTTGCGTCTGCTCTCAGCCACGGTCAACAACGTTTTGCAATTTTATTCAGAGGCCGCGGTCCAGCTTTTCCCCGTTCAGCTTTCTGAACTCGTGAGTACCACGATCAGCCTTTTAAATCCAATTGCCCGGCAACATGGAATTGAAATTGTTTTTGAACCTGAAGTGAGCAGCGGAACAATTGACGGAGATACACATAAGCTCCAGCAGGTGTTCTTCAATCTGGCGGTAAACGCATTCCGCGCAATGAAGCCAGGAAATACATTGACGATCGCGCTGCAGCAGCAAGGCATTTCCCGGGTTCGCGTTGAATTTCGCGATCAGGGATGCGGTATTGGCGCGGCTGACCTGAACAAGATATTCCAACCCGGTTTTTCCGGAAATTCCAGAGGCCCGGGGCTCGGCCTGGCAGTATGCAAACGCATTGTAGAGCAGCACGGCGGATCGATCTCAGTTCTTAGCGCCCCTTCTGTCGGCAGCACGTTTTCACTGGAATTCCCCGTCATTGGAGAATACGAATGAAGGAATTGTTGATTGTTGATGACGACGCAGCAATCCGGACTGCCCTGGAAGTTGGCTTCCGCCGTAGTGGCTGGATCACGGAGACTGCTTCCTGCGTGCAGGAAGCGTTATTCAAGTTCCGCAACCATGTTTTCCCCCTGGTAATCACTGACGTGAAAATGCCGGATGGAACCGGTCTTGAATTGTTAGATGGAATTCGCAACATGGCACCGCTGACGGCTGTGATTCTTCTTACTGCCCACGGAGACGTGGGAGATGCCGTCCGTGCCATGCGCGGCGGGGCCTTTGATTATCTGATCAAACCGGTTTCCATGGATCAGATACTGAACGCTGCGGAAGCAATCATCAGCCCCACCCGCAGTGACCGCAAATCAGATTCTATTATTGGACAGTCTGCCGCCATTCGCGGCGTGGTAGAGCGCGCGATCCATGTGGCCAAGGCCACGGCTGACATTCTTGTGCAGGCGGAAAGCGGCACGGGCAAAGAGATGCTGGCGCGGCTGATCCACCAGAATAGTGCGCGATCTAAAGGTCCTTTCATCGCCGTGAACTGTATTGGTTTTCCGGAAACATTGCTGGAAAGCGAACTTTTCGGGCATGTCCGTGGTGCATTTACCGGCGCCATGGCTTCACGCCAGGGCCGTTTTGAGCTGGCGAATGGCGGGATCCTCCTACTCGATGAGATCGGCGAACTTCCGCTAAATCTTCAACCAAAATTGCTTCGTGTACTTCAGGAGCGTCAGATAGACCGTCTGGGAGATACTCGTTCGGTGGCAATTGATGTACGTGTAATTGCCACAACCAACCGCAACCTGATGGATCTGGTGCGTGAGGGCAAGTTTCGCGCGGACCTCTACTATCGGTTAAACGTTGTTCCGCTCAGGCTGCCTCCGATACGCGAACGGCGCGAGGACATTACGAGCTTGGCCGAACATTTTATTCGCAAGCACGCGTCCGCTGGCCAGCGACCCAAGCTTTCACCCGAATTGATTCAACGGCTTACACAGTATGACTGGCCGGGCAACGTGCGTGAACTGGAAAATTTTATGCGTCGTCTAATGGCCATGTCCACGTCGCCTGTTCTTGGAGTTGAGCTGCTGGAAGAGACTGAACTTGACCAGGCTGAGTTGGTGGCGGCCGCGGCTGCGGCGCCGGCAATGGCGGCTGAGACAGGCATGTCACTGCGTGAAGTAGGACGCCAGTTGTTTGAACAGACTTTGATTGCAGCGGGTGGCAATCGTACCAAGACGGCACAAATGCTTGGCATCAGCGTGCGGACTGTACGGAACAAAATCAACGAATACGGATTAAGGGAGCGTCTGGCATGAGCGGAATAGACACAACCAGAGTTCAACTTCTTGAGCATTTTCTGGATCTCACGGCACACAGGGAAGGCTTGATTGCCAGCAATATCTCGAATATTGATACCCCGGGATTCCGCACCCGCGACCTGAATTTCAAGCAGGAAGTTCTCAAGGTGCTGCACTCTCCGGAGAATACGCCGAAACCTGCTGCCGAGGAAGTAAAAGGCCTGATGGAGCGCCCGGACGGCAACAACGTGAATATAGACCGGGAAGGTTTATTACTGGCTCAGACGCAGTTGCAGTTTCACATGGGTATTGAACTCATCCAGAATGAGTTCCACCGGATCAGCATGGCAATTGAAGAAGGGAAATAATCATGGATTTGTTTTCAGTACTTGATATGAGCGGGAGAGCGTTGACTGCCCAGCGGCAGCGTGCAGAGGTCGTCACGGCCAATATGGCAAACGCGGAAACAACGCGCACGGCGGAAGGCGGACCGTATGTCCGCAAGCATGTGTTGTTTCAAACGGACGCGCCGCAAACTTCTTTCGGCTCTGCTTTGACTTCAGCGGTTGAACGTAATGTGAGAGGCGTTCATGTATCTGCCGTGGTGGCTGACACCACGCCGGCCGTACGCCGCTTTGATCCCGGTCATCCGGATGCGGATGCGGATGGCTATGTATCGTTCCCGGCAATTAACCCCGTTGAAGAAATGGTGGACCTGATGGGCGCTGTGCGTTCCTACCAATTAAATACTGCCGCGGTACAGGCAACAAAGAGCATGATCCAGCAGTCACTTGAAATCTTGAAATAGCAACAAAGGCGAATTGATTTATGAATATTCAGGGATTACCAATCAGCAGTGTTGATTTAACGGGCACAGGTGGCGCGAGCGGTGCAGCTCAGGCTCCTGATCAGGCGGAAGGCTTTGGCCAGGTATTGCGCGAAGCAGTAACGCAGATTGATCAGGCGCAGGGCACGGCCCAGACCAAGATTGGCGAAGTAATGCAGGGGAATGGCGGAGACCTGCATACGGCGATGATTGCCGTGGAGAAAGCGGATCTTTCCTTCCAGCTCATGTTGCAGGTACGGAACAAGATTGTTGCGGCTTATCAGGAAATTTCACGGATGAATTTTTAACACCTTGGCGTGGAAACACTTTAAGAGGATAAAGTGAGTGACAAACTTCAATTAAGCGGTGCGCCGGCGCAGATCATGGCATTTGCGCGCGGCCTTACGCTTAAACAGAAGTTGTTGATCGGCGGTGGCGGCCTGCTGGTGGCCGGCATGCTGGCGTTTTTTGTCGCGCTTATGAATAAACCGGATTTCAAGCCACTCGCATCGGGCCTTTCTACTGCGGATGCGCAATCCTTAAATAACAAGCTCGCGGCCAAAGGAATTCAATCACGGGTCACGCCAGAAGGAACAGGCGTGGAGGTAGTTTCTGAACAACTCGATAAAGCCCGGCTTGAAGTTGCGGGTGATGGCATGCCCTCTGGGGGCCGCTTAGGATACGAGTTATTCGATAAGCCCAACTGGATGGGCTCTGATTTTGTCGAGAAAGTGAATTATCAGCGCGCTCTGGAGGGAGAGCTGGAACGAACGATCGGCAGTATTCAGGAAGTGGAATCCGCACGAGTGCATCTGGTGCTGGAACGCGAATCGTTGTTCACAGACCGTGAGCGCGATGCCAAAGCGTCGGTGGTCCTGAAGCTCAAGCGCCAACTAACTCCGGAAAATGCCAGTGCCATCACGCAACTTGTCGCCAGCGCAGTGGATGGACTCAATCCTGCGAATGTTTCCCTGGTGAGCGCGGACGGACGCTTTCCGCTCCAGCCCAAATCAAAAGGCCCCTTCGGCCTGACTGACGGAGATCTGGAAGAAACGCTTACGCAGCAACTGATCGCCACATTGGAGCCGGTGCTCGGCGCCGATCATGTAAAAGCCAATGTACGCGTTGAATACGACACTTCAACCAGCGACGAAACCAAAGAGATTTACGATCCAAATTCAGCCGTGGCCATTACGAAGCAGACTTCGCACGAACGCGCGCAGGGTGTAGCTGGCAACGGTATTCCTGGCACAGCCAGCAATGTCCCCAGTACAACAACTGCCATACCCAAGCCTACAGTAACAGCTACGGACGCAGGGCCATCGTCGGAATCAGAGAGCGCAACGTATGCGGTGAATCGCACGGTCCACCACATGAGCCAGCCGGCTGGATCAATTAAGCGGATATCGGCGGCGGTGATGCTGGACGCTGGGACAAAAGCGCGGACTCCCGAAGAGATAAAGCAGATTGAGGCCATTGCCACCGCGGCGCTCGGGATTGACACCAAACGCGGCGATTCCATTGTGGTTGAAAGCATTTCTTTTCGCGCCCCAGTGCAGGAACCCGTGAGCAAGGTAACAGTCGTCGAAAAAGTCACAAGGATCGCGCATGAGTGGACCGGGGCGTTACGCATTGCTGGAATACTGGCGCTGTTCCTGGTCGCCTACATGCTGGTGCTGCGTCCTGTGAAGAGCCAGGTGCTCACGACCATGCGCCAAATGAGCGTGCCGAAACCTGTGGTTGCGGAAACACCGGCACATAAGCAGCTTCCGGAAGAGGAAATAAACGATTCGGCTTCCATCCGCAAGGAACTGGCCGAGCGTGTGAGGACTGAGCCTGAAGTGGCGTCGCGTCTATTACAAAGCTGGATCCACAAAACTGGGGCATCTTCATGAAATTAGCCGTTGAATCGATGTCCGGCCTGCAAAAAGCCGCCGTCCTGATGATTATGATCGGCGATGAAGCTGCGAGCACGCTTTACCGCAATCTTCCCGAGCAGGATGTCCAGCAGATCACGCAAGAAATTGCGTCAATGGACTACGTTCCGCCCAAAATTGGAGCGGAAATCCTGGACGAATATTATCGTCTGACAAAGACGCAACAGTATGTGACCCAGGGTGGCGAGCCTTTCGCCAAGCGGTTGCTCATCAAGGCTTTCGGCGAAAGTGCCGCACAGGACCTATTATTTCAGGTCGAGCGGGCCGAGGAAGCACGTGCGGGAGATTTGGATTCATTGCGGCGAGCCGATCCGCAACAGTTGGCCAAGTTTCTTGAAGGTGAGCACCCGCAGACAGTTGCGCTGATCACCGCGCATCTTGAAGTTCGACAGGCTGCTGAACTGGTTTCTTTGCTTCCCGAGAAGGCTCGCGCTGACGTGGTACGCCGGTTGGCAGAAATGAATCAATTCTCCACCGATATGGCGCAGAAAGTTTCTCTCATCCTGAATAAGAAATTGCAGTCCGTGGTCAAGGCGCGGCAGCGTGGCTATTCCGGCCTGAAAGCCGTGGCTGACATGATGAACCGTATGCCGCAGGACCTGGTGAAGTCGATTCTTGAAAGCGTGGAATCCAATGACGCCAATGTCGCGCTTTCCATCCGCAATCTGATGTTCACTTTTGAGGATTTCCTTAGCACGCCTGAGACCAGCATTCGCGAGATAGTTTCGCAGCTCGATAAAAAAGCCCTCGGTACCGCGCTGAAGAACGCGTCTGAAGAAGTGAGGAGCCATTTTTTCAAATGCATGTCGTCCCGTGCCGTGGAGATGCTGAAAGAAGATATGGAAGTAATGGGGCCAATACGCACCCGCGAAATCCAACACGCCCAGCAAGAAGCTGTAAATCTGGCCCGTTCTCTTGAAGCGCAGGGAAAGATCATTCTAAAAACTGCTGGAGATGACGAATTTGTCGTCTAATCACACTCAATACGTAGCGGGTATCCAGGACTTTATTTACCAGATAATCCCCGGCGCATCTGGAATGCCCGATGCGGGAGTGGACCCGCAGATTTTTGAGCGCAACAGCAAGACGGAGTCAACGCAAGAGGCGAGTACGCCAAACCTGACTGAAATTGAATTGAAAAAACGCGAGGCCGTGGCCTATGAACAAGGCGTAGCAGCAGGGCGTGCAGCGGTACAGGCAGAAGCAGCGCAGGCAATTGCCGAAGTCAAAAATTTTGTTACTGAGAATCTCAAGAACTTTGAGCAGGAACGCAAACTTTATTATCGCCGGATCGAAGGAGATATCGTTGATCTAGCGCTGGCTGTTGCCCGTAAAGTTCTCCATCGTGAAGCCCAGGTCGACCGCGTTGTTCTGGCGGGCGTGGTGCGGGTTGCCCTGGAAAAGATTGCCGGCTCCAGCCATGTTGCGTTGCATGTGCATCCCACAGCCGCTCAGGCATGGCAAAACTACCTTGCTGAACAAACCATTTTAGCAACGGTGCCGGCGGTGGTGGAAGATGGTTCTCTTCGCCCTGACCAGCTGCTTCTAAAAACCGATCACGGTTCCACTGAATTAGGTATTGACGCGCAGCTCAACGAAATCGAAAAGGGTTTCTCCGACCTGGTGCAGCAAAAGCAGAGGAGTTTAAAACAATGAGCACCGGCGATCTCGGTAGCTACTTTCAGCATTTACAAGAGTTCACCACCTGGCGATGGGAAGGATCCGTAACCAAGGTGACGGGGCAGGTCGTGGAATCGGAAGGGCCAGTTTGTTCCGTGGGCGAGGCCTGTGAGATCGTGGATAAAGAGGGCAATTCCTTTCCTGGTGAGATCGTTGGCTTTCGTGGACCGAATGTGCTGAGCATGCCTCTGGATAAACCCAGTGGTATCCGCTACGGTGACAAAATTTATACCTGGGGATCCACGCCAACCGTTGGCGTGGGAGAAGAACTGCTTGGCCGAGTGCTGAATGGCAGTCTAAAGCCAATCGATAACTATGGCCCGTGCCGTCCTGGGGACACGTGGCATCTTGATAATACGGCGCCTTCTCCCATGGACCGAGTTCCTATTCGCGAGCCAATCGCAACCGGCATCCGTGCGATTGATGGTTTTATTTCCTGCGGACGAGGCCAGCGCATCGGCATATTTGGCGGCAGCGGCGTAGGCAAGAGCACCCTGATTGGAATGATGACCCGCGGCACTTCGGCGGATTTAACCGTGCTGGCGCTGGTGGGTGAGCGCGGGCGTGAAGTGGGAGAGTTTGTGGAAATGCTTGGCCCGGAAGGACGCATGCGTTCCGTGGTTGTTGCATCCACGTCAGACCAATCGCCGCTACTGAGGATTCGTGCTGCCATGGCGGCAACCGCCGTGGCGGAATACTTTGCGTCCAAGGGCAAGAACGTATTGCTTGTGGTGGATTCTCTCACTCGATATGCGATGGCCCAACGCGAAATTGGGCTGGCTGCCGGCGAACCGCCCACAGCCAAAGGCTATACGCCATCCTGCTGGAACATGCTTGCGCAGTTGGTGGAACGCGCGGGCCAGTTTTCCTGCGGCAGCATCACGGCTTTTTATAGCGTCCTGATGGAAGGCGACGATCAACAGGATCCACTGGTAGATTGCGTGCGTTCATTGGTCGATGGGCACATTGTGCTGGATCGCCGGCTCGCAGCGCAGGGACACTATCCTCCTATTGCAACTCTGGATAGTCTGAGCAGGCTTATGTCGCAGATAGCGACGCCTGAGCACATCAAAATCGCTACTGAAGTTCGACGGCTGCTCAGTGCATATGCCCGCTCTGAAGACCTTATTCGCGTAGGCGCGTACCAGCGCGGCGCGGATCCTATACTCGATAAAGCACTCGATCTTCTGCCAGCCATTAATGCTGTGCTGCAACAGAAAAAGAATGATCTTTCCACACTGGACCAGACATTTGCAGCGTTGAAGGCCCTCCGGATCTAAATGGCATTTCGATTTGCGCTGGAATCCGTGCTTCGCCTGCGCGTGAGCTATGAGCGCCAGGAACAAGCACGCCTGGAGCTTGCCACCCAGCATTTGTACGCTGCACGGGAAAAATGCGCAGTTCTTAAAAAAGAGCAGTCCGCGCTGGAAGCAAATTTCCGCACCACCATGGCCAGCGGCATGGATGCCTCAGAGCTGCACTCTTACCTGTCATCAAAATTGGGACTGGAAGTCGCTGAAGCTGAGGCTGCGCGCGCAGAAGCTGGAGCGTCAAAACTCTGGAACGAACAGCGGACAAAATTTCTTCGCGCACGGCAAGACCGTGAGGTCATTGCCAGCATCCGCCTGCGCCAGCACCAGGAATATGTGGTGGAGCAAAATCGCAAAGAGCAACAGCAGATTGACGATCTGTTTGCCATGCGCCGTATCCAATCGAACGGATAGCTTTTGCCGCAGGGCGGCACCTCTTGCCTAGCTGATTTACCGCAAAAAACCTTTCCCTATCGGCTGAGAAACTTAAATCCTTTAGTTTCAAGAGATGATTCAGCGGCGAAGTTTGGCGTTTCAGCTGCATATATACAAGGCGAGACATGAATAACATCGTCAATCTCGGCGCAACACAGACCGCCCCGGCTATTCAAGGATTGGCTGGGCAAACGGCTTCACAAAGCGACAACAGCTCTTTGTTTTCCGCCTTATTGATGCAGCAGATGGGGCCCGATCTGAGCGGCACAGGCGATACGCAAATAATGCCAGACTTGGGGCAAGGCTTTTCTAGCATCGCCGACGAGATGAAACAGCTCCCAGGGTTAGTGGCGCAGTCTAAAGATTCAAAGCTTGCAATGCCTGTGAATCGCCAGACTGATAACCCAGTCGATGAATCGGGAACCAATCCGGTAATGGCTATGTGGCTCGCCTCAATGGCCGCCGCACAGATACAGCCAACTGCCCAGATCCAGCCGAATGCGCAGAGTCCAGCAGCGCAACTCAGCGAGCTTTCCGCTCAACCAGCCAGTGCCGATCAGCGTGCGGCATTGCAAGCCCTGGAACAACAATTTCCCGGATTAGCCCTGGCACTCAAGGACAAGCATCTGGTCGATGCAAAACCCCAGGCGGACAAAGCAAACATTCAAGCACCTGCGCCTGTTGTAAACAAGGCCGATCAGGAGCCGACTGATATAAAGACTTCTGCTGTAAATATCCCTGACGTAAAACCAGCGGATGTAAAGAATGATTTCAGTGCAGCGCTGAATGCCTCGCATACAGCAGAACCGGCAAGAGTTGATGCACCACAAGCTCCTGTGCATGTGAATGCAGATATAACAGCTGCTGCAGCAAAAACGTCTGACGTTTCAGCTAAAAGCAAAATAGACCAAAAAGATGTGACCGCGAATGTGGCAGTAAAAGATAACCAGCCAGTAGTGGTCCAAGTTGCCCCGCAGAACCAGAGCACGGATGCAAAGCCGCAGAGCCAGGACCAGCCACAATCTGGTGATAGCCATATGGGCAATCAGACTAAGAAAGATTCGGCTTCAACAACTCAGATTGAACAGACGCCAGCACAGTCGAATGGTTCTGCCCCCACAAGCTCAACCGCTGTCGACCCAACAAACTTTGCAGCGATGACCCAAACGTCCGCGCATAGCGCCCCTGCAGTCGCTTCGAATCATCAGGCAAGTGCAGCTACGCTCCAGGCAGTAAATGTGCGCGATGTTAGCGCTCTGGCAGGAACTGACCCTGCACCCCGGATTGTCCACGCAGCCCGGCTGATGGAAGCCGCAGGTCAAGCCGAGATGCGCGTATCACTCAAAAGCGATGCTTCCGGGACGGTAGACGTGCGTGCAACGCTTGAAAATGGCAACATCAGCGCCACAGTAGCGGCGCAGCACGGCGGCACGCGGGACTGGATGATGGCCAATATGCATGAGTTGCATACATCTCTTTCCCGGGACGATCTGAATTTGAAGACCTTTGAAGTGACTGATGCAGGACTGCAGAACAATGGCCGCGGTGACGAGCCGAAACAGCAGCAGGAACCGCAGCAGCAACAACGCAACGCGGTCTACTCGAATTTTGTATCCGAGACACATTCCGGCACAACAAGTTTTGACGATGTTGATTCACAAGAAACACCATCGCGGGCGCTGAGCCTGCTGGCATGAGGAAATTATGAACGTACAAGCATTCGATTCCACAGCTTCGACAACAACGACTCCAGATCAGCAATCCCTGAGTGGACTTACAGGAGATTCTTTTCTAACTCTTCTGACTGCCCAGCTGAAGTCGCAAGACCCAACCGCACCAACTGATCCAACAGAGTTTGTTGGCCAGCTTGTTCAATTCAACAGCCTGGAGCAATTGATTCAGATCAACTCAAACTTGCAGCAAGCTCTTCCCGCGTCTTCCGCCAGCAGCCAGAGCGCGGCACAGAACGCCATACAGAGTGCGACTGCCCAAAACCAAACATCACTACTTAACGTGGTTGCGTAAGAAGACGCAGGAGAAAAAACATGCCATCATTTTCAATTCCGCTGTCAGGACTGCAAGCCAACTCTCAGGACCTGAACGCCATTTCAAACAATCTGGCCAACTTGAACACGGTTGGTTATAAAGACACACGAATGGAATTTCGCGATCTGTTTTATCAGCAGATCGGGTCTACCGGCGCGGGCGAACCAATTGAGATTGGCGCGGGAACCGGGGTTGGATCAAATGTCGGTCTCTTTACCCAGGGCAGCATTGAAAATTCCGGTGTAAGCACTGACATGGCCATTCAGGGCGATGGTTTCTTCGTGACCGATAAAGGCGGATTGCAGCAATATACTCGCGCCGGCAATTTCACCGTGGACCAGAGTGGAAATCTGGTAACAACCGATGGCGCAAACGTGCTGGGTTACACTGCGGTGAACGGGATTGTGAATACGCAATCTCCGGTTTCGGCGATTTCAGTTCCCAAGGGCCAGGTTACACCAGCGACTCCCACGGCCAACGTGCAGTTTGGATTAAATCTGGATGCCGGAGCCGCGGTGGGCTCGACTTTCAGCGCTTCCACTCCGGTTTATGACTCGCTCGGCGCTCCTCATGTCCTCACGTTTGACTTTACTAAGACTTCAGCCAACAACTGGAGTTATGCGGTCAGTATTCCGGGTGCGGATGTAGGCAGCGCAACCCCTGTGACCATCAACACCGGAACTCTTACGTTCAATGGAGCAGGGCAGCTAACGGCCCCAGCGGCAAACATCACTGGCATTAATATCACTGGCTTTGCCAATGGCGCTTCTCCGCTCACCTTCGCATGGAATGGCTTTGCCGCACCACAGACCACGCTTACTCAGTTCGCAGCTGCTTCGGCAGTTTCCAACTCATCGCAGGATGGTTCGCCTAGCGGGACGCTTGTGAGCTTTACCGTGGATCAGGAAGGCGTGGTCCAGGGCGTATTCAGCAACGGGCAATCACGGGCCATCGCCCAGATTGCGATGGCGTCTTTCGCCAATGTGGACGGACTATCGTCAAACGGGGGAAACTCATACACGGCGACCATCGGTTCGGGTGCAGCAAATATTGGAACCGCTGAGACCGGGGGACGCGGAGAAGTATTGGGCGGCTCACTGGAGCTTTCCAACGTTGATATTTCAACAGAGTTTGCCGCACTGATTGTGGCACAGCGCGGCTATCAGGCAAATGCAAAAACCGTGACCACATTTGATCAGGTTACCCAGGACACCATCAACCTAAAACAGTAAATCCTTAAGCCCTGCGCTTGAGATCCAGGCGCAGGGTCCGCTTTCTAAGATGGCATTTAGAGACGATGTGCAAGCAGTACAAATGTACTGCGGCTCTCACCCGAGAGAAGTATGCACCTGGCCGCTGGCCAGCGTGAATTCAGCAGTTTAGCCACATCGCCGCTATCACATCAAAAAAAAGAAATTTCTTAATTCAGTTAGGCAACGGAATTGCCTATACGTAAGTTGCCATGCTATTAGCGCAACTTAACGCAACTGAGATGATGACTTCCAATAGGAAAACGCCAATCTGTTTTTTGGCGGTCGCATTACTGTTTGCGGCAGGGGGCTGCCTGCTGGGTTGTCAAAACGGAAAGGCCGATGTTGCAGATGACAAAGCAGCCGCATTAGCAACCATCCATCTGGACTACTTTGTAGTCAACCTGGCCGATGGCCATTCTTATCTGCGTATAGGTATTGATCTCGGGACCGAAAGCGAAACAACAAAAGCAAAGAATGACCTGCCGCCGGCAACTGTGCCTGTGATACGTGACTCAGTAATCACGCTGTTGAGCACGCTCAGGTCTGACGATCTGTTGACTCCGGATGGCAAGGCAAAGTTAAAGCAGAACCTGCTCAAAGTACTCAATGATCGCTTGCCGGAGCTTAAGGTACGTGAAATTTATTTCAATGAATTTATGGTGCAACGCTAAATGTCCGCCGCAATAGTGACTCAGCAACCTCAGGTAGAGCCGGTTGATACGTGGAAAGAGGCGCAGTACCTGATCTGCGAATTGACCATTGAACTATACGTGCCAAATTTTACCGTGCGTGATCTGTTGCAGTTGGAGAAAAAGTCAGTTGTGGACACGCGTTGCAAACAAGCAGTGAATCTGCCACTCAACGTAAATGGTCAGGGATTGGCATGGGTCGAGTTTGAAGTATTGGGTGACAGGCTGGCTGTCAGACTAATGGAGTTGATATGAGTCCGTTGGCAAAATTGCTGCAAATTAAACCCGCTGCGGACCTCAAGCGCGAAGACCAGCGACCATTGCTGGGAAAAATATGGGCGCGGTTTTTGAGCATCGCGCGCTCTGCCAAAGTGCAGCGCCGTGTTAGACGGATTGAAATTGTTGAGCGCATTACGCTGGGCAATAAACAGTCGGTTGTCCTTTTGCGTCTGGACCAGCGCGAATTCATGGTTGGTTGCAGCGGAGACTCCATTGTGTTGCTGGCTCCGCCGCCAGCGGCAGCTGTTCCCGAAAAAGCTGTTGCTGCCAAAGCCGTAAAAGCACCGGCCAAACGGCGGTCACGAGTTAAGGCCACGAAATCCCGGAAAAATTCACAGCCAGTGCTGACTCCAACACAGCATGTGGAGTCAACTGCAGCGTTTGTGCCCGTCGCCGTGCAGACAAATCCTGGGCAAGCTGAGAAAAAAACAGATAGCGCCCACAATATTGAGTTGCCATTGAAACGCCGCGTACCAACAAAAGCACGGCTGGTAAAAGCTTTTGCAGGGAGAGCTCAGTGAAATTGCGCTCCATGCTTTGGTTGATCATGATGGTGCTCACAGTCTCAGCTGCTGGCATAGCGCAAGCTCGCCAGAGTAGCAAGGCGTCGCGCACCAGCACACCAAAGAAGCAGGCAGAAACACAGCCCGAGACGCCATCTTCTGATCTCCCGCCGCAGCCTCTGGTGGTTGATGTGGGCAAGTCCGTAGCCACAACACCATGGACAATCGTTGCGCTGCTCACTGTTCTTACATTGCTTCCAGCGATTCTTTTGGCTACAACGCCGTTTGTCCGCTTGCTAGTGATTTTTCATTTTCTGCGCCAGGCGTTGGGAACCCAAGGCATTCCCACAAACCAGACATTGATGGGGCTTTCAATATTTCTCACTTACTTCATCATGCAACCGGTTGGGGCCACTATCTACAAGGATGCGGTCGTACCCCTGCAAAACAACAAGATTCAAGTCATGGTTGCGTTGGACAGAGGCACGGCACCGGTGAAGACATTCATGCTTCGCTACACGCGAGAAAAAGATCTGGCGCTGTTTGTGGAATTGAGCAAAGAGCCACGGCCAAAGACGCCGCAGGACCTTTCCATGCGCGTGGTTGTTCCTGCCTACATTATTTCCGAGCTGAAAGCCGGCTTTCAGATTGGCGCTGTTTTATTTCTGCCATTTCTGGTGATTGATATGGCAGTTGCTTCAATCACGACCGCGGTCGGCATGATGCAGTTGCCGCCCGTGGTGATTTCAACTCCGCTGAAGCTGCTGGTGTTTGTGATGGCGGACGGATGGAACCTGCTGGTTGGGTCCATTATGAAAAGTTTTTATTAAGAGTTCAGACCCTTATGAATATGGAAGTCGTACTTACGCTGTCACGTCGCACACTGGAGGAGGCCCTCCTTATGTGCTCGCCGATTCTAATCGTGGGAATTGTTGTAAGCATCATTATTAGTGTCTTGCAGGTCATGACCTCGATTCAGGAAGTCACTATCAGCACAGTTCCCCGGCTGGCTGCGGTTGCCGGTGCCCTGTTTGTGACTATGCCTTGGATGCTGCGACACATGATTGCTTTTATGACCAGTTTATTTGGAGATTTTCACCCGTTTTTAAAGTAATGACGAATGCTGCCACAGATCGATTCCAATACGCTGACGCCAGTTTTTCTGCTGGGTGTACGACTCGGCGGACTTATGACGTTTGCCCCCTTTCTGGGCAGTGTAAGCATTCCGGCGAAGGTCAAAGCCGGCCTGACCTTCGTTCTGACTGCTTTGCTGGCGCCGACTTACAGCTCACGCATGCCTCACGTGATGCCGGAGAACCTGGTTGCCGTTGTGGGCGGAGAGTTGATGATCGGTCTGGGCATGGGACTAACGCTGGAACTGGTCTTCGAAGCAGCAAGGTTTGCCGGGCAGGTGCTGGGATTTCAATTCGGCTATTCACTGGTCAACGTAATCGACCCGCAATCAGATGTGGAGATTTCAGTTCTGAATTTCTTTCATTACACCGTGTTGTTGCTGATCTTTCTGCAAGGCGACGTTCATCACTGGCTCTTTCGCCTGCTGGTGCAGAGTTTCGACACGGTAAAGCCGGGCACAGTCATTGTGTCACACGCAGCAATGCAAACGCTGCTGCAGGGAACCGGACACATTTTCATGATGGGATTGCAACTGGCAGCGCCGCCTCTGGTGGTGACAATCATGACAGATGTAGCACTGGCGTTTATGGCCAAAGCTTCACCGCAGCTGCCGGTGCTTTCCGTTGGATTGCCGGTAAAAATGCTGAGCGGTTATGCCGCCATCTGGTCGTCAGTGGTTTTCTGGCCGGCCATGGCGCACAAATGGTTTTATGCAGCAGTACTGAATACCGAACATCTTTTTAAGGTAATGCACTAACAGAATTTCATGGCAGATAACAAGACAGAAAAAGCGACACCGCAGCGGCGGGACAAAGTCCGTAAAGAAGGAAAGATCCCCCGCAGCCGCGAACTCTCCTCATCCCTTGCCCTGATGAGCGTGATCTGTCTTTTACATTGGAGCAAGCCAAACTGGATACAGGAGTGGCACGATCTAATGGATCGTTTGCTGAATACCGCGGTAAACAGCGATATTGGCACCAACAGCGCGGTGCTTTCCTGGACTGGGGTTGCCGTATTCAAATGGATTGCCCCGCCCGCTCTTGTGGGTCTTGGGGCCGCGGTGATGGTGCAGTTTGCACAGGGCGGAATCGTATTTGCACCAGTGGCCATCGCACCCAAGTTCACAAAACTTAGTCCAGCTCAAAACGTGAAGCAGCTTTTTAGCATAGGCGGGTATAGCCGGCTGTTGAAGTCACTTGTGCCGTTGACGATAGTCGTCTACATCACATTCCTCATTATTACCTCTGACTGGTCAGCGATTATTCATGCTTCTACCGCGGGCCTTGCAGCCTTGCCCAATGCCTTAATGGGACGGGTATGGGAGATTGGCTGGAAGAGCGCTTTCGTCTTTACCCTGTGGTCTGTAGTTGACTACGCATTGCAGCGGCGCAAATTCGAAAACGATCTAAAGATGTCAAAGCAGGAAATCCGCGACGAAAGCAAACAGAATGAAGGTAACCCGCACTCCAAGAACCGCACTCGCAAATTGCAGCGCCAGATGCGCAAGAAGCGGATGATGCAGGACGTGAAAAAAGCTACCGTAATTATTACCAACCCAACACACTTTGCCGTTGCCCTGCATTATGACCTGGAGACCATGGGCGCTCCAGTGGTTGTGGCCAAAGGCCAGGACCTGGTGGCAAAACAGATCCGGCAAATTGCTCAATGGCATGACGTGCCTATGGTGGAGAACCCTCCTTTGGCGCGTGCGCTCTATCGCTCCGTTGATGTGGGCAGCGTGATTCCAAACAAGTTGTATACGGCTGTGGCAGAGATTCTGGCGTTCGTCTATCGCGCACAAGCCCAGGCCGCGCAGCGCAATGGAGGCAGGGCATAAATGGCTGCAACTATCGAAGCAGAGACAAAACGGTCCGGCACAGACTGGGCGCTGCCGGCAGCGGCAGTCGCCATGGTTTTTATCATGCTGGTTCCTGTGCCCGCGATCCTGTTGGATATGCTGCTGGCGCTCAGCATTACTTGTTCTGTCCTGGTATTGCTTTCGGCAATTTACATTTTGCGTCCGGTCCAGTTTTCGGTTTTTCCCAGCATGTTGTTGTTGCTTACGTTGTTCCGGCTTTCGCTCAATATGGCCAGCAGCCGCCGTATTCTATTGCATGGCAATGAAGGCGCAGCAGCAGCAGGCGGCGTGATTGAAGCCTTCGGGCAGTTCGTGGTCGGTGGCAACTATGTGGTTGGCTTTGTAATTTTTCTTGCGCTGGTGGCAATCCAGTATTTGGTGGTGGCACACGGCTCAGTGCGTACGGCGGAAGTTTCCGCGCGCTTTACCCTGGACGCATTGCCAGGCAAGCAGATGGCAATCGATGCTGACTTGAACGCCGGTCTTATTGATGAGGTGCAGGCCAAAGAACGGCGCGCAGCGATTGCGCAGGAAGCAGAGTTTTACGGTGCTATGGACGGCGCGGCACGTTTCAGCCAGCGAGATTCCATGGCAACCATCCTTATTACGGCGATCAATATTATTGCTGGATTCCTGATTGGCGTCTTCCAGCTTGGCATTCCTTTTCAGGAGGCAGTAAAGACATACACCGTACTCACGGTTGGCGACGGCCTGGTTACTCTGATCCCATCACTGCTTGTTTCGGTTGCCGGCGGCATGGTGGTGACGCGCACCGGATCTTCGGCAAGCCTGGGAACGCAGTTGACCCAGCAGTTGTTCTTCAGACCTAAGCCACTGTGGATTGCCTGTGTAGTGATGGCGCTTCTCGGCTTGATTCCGGGACTGCCAAAGATTCCATTTTTCGCCGTTTCAATTGCCGTGGGTGTACTGGCGCAGAAGAGAACCAAACAGGAAGCGATTGCAGATGCGAAGCCAGTGGTGGTAAGCGACGAACAGAAGAAGCCTGTCGGCGATTCACTGGATGCATTGCTCAAGTTGGATGATCTAAGCCTGGAAGTCGGGTATGGGCTTGTGGCACTGGTGGATGAGAAGCAGGCCGGGCAGCTCTTGCAGCGCGTCAGGGCTTTGCGCCGTCACCTCGCTGTGCAACTTGGATTCATGGTGCCTCCGGTGCACATTACAGACAATCTCAAGCTGCGTGCGCGCGAGTATGTAATCGCTTTGCGCGGCACTGAAGTAGCGCGCTGGGAGATGTTGCCTGACTGCGTACTGGCGATCAGCTCTGAGAGTGATCCACCACCGCTGCAAGGTGTGGAAACTAAAGAACCGGCATTCAACGTGATTGCTAAATGGATTTCACCGGCGCAGCAGGAACAGGCGCTGGCACTGGGGTATGTGGTGGTGGACCAGACATCGGCGATGGCCACGCACCTTTCTGAAGTTATCAAGCAATATGCTCATGAACTGCTCACGCGCCAGGAAACCAAACGTCTGCTCGATTCGCTTGCGGATAGCCAGCCCAAACTTCTGGAAGAGTTGGTGCCCAAGCTTCTGAGCCTGGGCGATGTACAGAAGGTCCTGCAACAGCTCTTACGTGAGCAGGTATCGATCCGGGACATCACATTAATTCTGGAAACGCTGGTGGATACAGCGCCACTCACCAAGAACCCGGTGTTCCTGGTAGAAGCTGTCCGCCAGGCCATGGGCCGCAGTCTGGTGCGTCCATTCCTAGGTGACGACGGCAAGCTGCGCGTTGTTGCACTGGAGCAAGGAATGGAAGAGGAAGTAGTGAAGATGTTCGGCGCACAGGTGGCCTCGCCCAATCCTGGCTTGCAACCTTCGCTATTGCGCCGTTTGGTGGATGGACTCAAAGCCTTGCTGGGCGATGATTACGCCACGGCAACGCCGATCCTTTTATGCAGCAGTCCAGCCCGTTTCCACCTGAGGCGGCTGCTGGAACCGATTTTACCGAAAGTGGTGGTGCTGTCTCCAGGCGAAGTGCCATCGAGAACAGCGATTCAATCCATTGGAATGGTTCGATGATGATGAAAATTACTATTTCGCAAAGTAGGACGAGATGAACCCGGCACAACAATACAACGAAGCTATACAGATCCAGACCATCGACCGCGACAAAATTGTGGAAGAAATGCTGGTGCAGGTGAAATATATAGCGCGCCGCATCCATGAGCGCCTGCCTCAGCATGTTCCATTTGATGATCTAGTACAAGCCGGCATGGTCGGACTTCTGGATGCAGTGCAGAAGTTTGATCCCACCAAAAACGCCCAGTTAAAAACGTATGCAAAATTTCGCATTCGCGGCGCCATTCTTGACAGTCTTCGCGACTGTGACTGGGGACCGCGTGATCTGCGCCGCCAGGCCCGACAGGTGGAAGAGGTGCAGACAAAGCTGCGCAATCAATTTGGACGGGCGGCGACTGAAGAAGAAATTGCTAAGGAACTGGAGCTTAGTCTTACGGAATACTATGAGCTCCTGGGTACGTTGCACGGCATGACTCTGGGCTCGCTGGAAGATTCAACGGACCATGAAGACTCCCACGATGAGTTGTGCACTTATATTCCTTATGCTCCGGAGCAAGACCCCTTTTTCCTCTGCGCCAGCACGGAGATGAAAGAAATTTTAAAAAATGCCCTGGGTGACCTTCCCAAGAAAGAAAGGGAAGTCCTCGTCCTTTATTACTACGAGGAGCTAACGCTCCGCGAAGTTGGGGAAATCCTGGGAGTTGTTGAATCGCGGGTCAGCCAATTGCGTTCTGCGGCGCTTACACGGCTGCGCTCACGTATGCAAGATCTGTTGGCTGAACGTCCGACGCAACGCTCGGCAAGCGGAAAGGGACAACCATGCAGAAGATCCTAAATCAGGAAGAAATTGATGCACTGTTCCAGCGCGCACGCGGCGTTAAATCCGCTGCCGGATCTGCGGCGTCGCGCCACATTACCCTTTGCGATTTTCGTTCTGCCGGCCAGATTACCAAGGAACAGCTACGCCTGCTGACAGGATTGCATGAGACCTTTGCCCGCAACCTGGGGCACTCACTTGGTGCTTATCTCCGCATTGCCATGGAAATGGCGGTAGTTTCAGTGGAGCAGCTCACGTATGCAGAATTTCTCCAGCGCATGCCGGAAGGAACTTATTACGGCTCACTGAAAGTGAACGATCTGGAGAAGCCGGCCGGTATCACAATTGAATTACCAATCGCGTTTCCCATTCTGGACCTGGTGCTGGGCGGGCGTGGCCGCTCAGAGGCACAGATGCGCGAGCTGACGGAAATCGAGGAAGAGATTTTTGGCAGTGTTGTTTCCACAATAGTGCGCGAACTGAGCAATTGCTGGAAAGCGATGGGACTGCGTTTCGTTTTTGATGGACGCATGGGGCAAGAGGAAGCCTCTGACATTAATTCACCCACTGAGCGCGTGTTGGCCATCAGCTTTGAGTTGCGCATGCTGGAAACACAGGCCATGCTGAACATGGTTTTTCCTTCGGCAGTTGGCGTATTAATGCAGCGCGCTCTCCAGAAAAGCGGACGCCGCCACACCAGTGCGGCTGCAACGGAACATATCCGCAGCCGGATTATGCAAAGCGAATTCAAATTAGAACTTTCATTGCCGCCGGTGCCAGTTATGGCCAGAGAATTGCTTGATCTACAGCAGGGAAGCGTTTTGGCTTTGGCGCATAAAGTTCAGGACCCAATTTCAATGACGGTGGCTGGATCGCCTCTATTCCATGCTTTTCCGGTCGCCAAGGACGAGAAGCGCGCCGGATATATACAAAAGGTAACCCCAATTTACGACGACGAAAAAGGGAGCAATGGCATTGAGTGAAGATATTTTTGGCGTAGTAAATTATAAGTCGCTCTGGTCTCAGTCCGTGGCGGCAACGCTGTCACAGTTCATGGGCAAAGAAGTAGATGCGGAGATCACGCCGCCCGTGGAGGAACCGGAAGGAGAACGCTTCTGGGTGACCTTCACCATGAGCGATGCCCTGCTGGGCGAGCAGGCATTCTCCGTTTCCAAAGCTGACGCTTTGCATCTGGGACAGTTGTTTATTGGCGAAACGGCTGATGCCGCGGCAGAATTCACTCCTGACCATCTTGATGCGTTGGCTGAATTGTTCCGTCAGTTTGCTGGAAGCGTAGCACTCCAATTAAAAGGTATTTTAGGAAGGGAATGCATTGTCCGCTTTAAGGACATGCTGGCGCCGGCCTGGGCCAGCGCGGAAGCTTCTGCATTAATCGTGAAGACTGATCCGGCCATAATCATTGCGCTTGGCATGGATACCGGTCTGGTGAATTCGGTTACAAAGACTCGTGTTGCCGCAGATGAGCCGGAAGTCGAAGCCAAGGAAACGACGCCGGAGCCGCCGCAGCAAGAGGCTCCTCGCGTTGCGCAGCCTCAGGCGACCGGAGCACAAATTCCCGACGACGGCCCGGGGAACGCCGCCCGCTCAATCATCAGCGACAGAAACCTTGATTTACTTCTTGATGTAGAGCTGCAGGTATCCATTCGCTTTGGCCGACGCCAGATGATGCTAAAGGACGTTCTGGATCTAAGCTCAGGCGCCATGGTGGAATTGGACCGCCGCGTACGCGATCCAATTGAACTTTTGCTGGGCGGCCGCGTGATCGCACGCGGTGAAGCTGTGATTGTTGACGGCAACTATGGCATCAGAATTACCGAAATAGTTTCCCCCAGCCAACGGCTGGCAGAGATTGCATAAATGAATTTAAAGAAAGCTATTTCATGGCTGAATGTGTGCGCTAACCCTTTGTGCCGGGCCAAGCCAATGCGCACCAGATTGCTTTGCAGCGGCGCATATCTGGGGCAAGCCCGCTATTGCAGCCCCGACTGTTTGCGTATTGGGCTTGCCGAGCGCTTTGCTGAACTGACGCAGCGTCCCAAAAACGTACCGGTACGCAGGCAACATCGTATACCGTTGGGGCTGGAGTTAATTTCGCGCGGCGGCATCAGCGCGGAAACGCTCCGCACCGCCTTGCTCCAGCAAAAGCAACAGCCTGAAACTCGTCTTGGCCAGATATTGATCAGCATGGGTGCGGTAACTGAGGACCAGATCACGGCTGCAATTGCCTCACAATGGTCAGTTCCGGTATTCCGTTTGGATCCAACCCAGGTTCCGGAAGCGGCACAGTTAGTTCCATTTGCCCTGATGCAAAGATACAAGATGCTGCCTGTCTATTTTGTCAAGCAAACCAATAAATTGCATCTGGCATTTGCCCAGGTTGTGGACCACAGCATTCTTTATTCCATTCAACAGATGCTTGGAGTAACAACTGAGGCCTGCATTGCCGATGAATCATCCCTGATGCGAGTGATGGCCTCTGCAGCCCATCAAGAGCGCCCTGCGGAGTATGTTTTGAACAGCCTCTCCGGCACGGAACTTGTGAGCATGATCGCAGGGTACGCATTGCGCCTGCGCTCAGAACGAATTTCCGCAGCTAATTGCAATGACCAGATATGGGTGCGCGCGGTCTCACGCGCTACTGTCGCAACACATTTTCTTACCAGTATCGCCACACTCAGACCGGCTGTACTTGGTCTTAATGAGTACTAGACCACCGTATTTCCGGTAAGACATTTCTGGGGAGGCCCGAGTTTGCCTGTTCAGGTCTCTGAGGCAATTACCGCCTGATTAACACCGCAACTTGCAGCGCTTAAAGGTTTTGGCTTGCTGGGCCGATGAGTGGTCAGGAGCGATTATGACTTCGTACCCTCAGCACGGAAGCGCGTCGCCTGAAGCACTCAGAGGCAAAGATGATTACGTGCGGACCGTGTTATTAACGGAACTGCTGGCTGATCATCTTCCACGTCTGCCGTGGTTTCTCAGAAACCTGCAATGTGCCCTGGAGGACTCCAGTACTGTTCTGGAAAAAGTTTGTGCGGCACTGGAAGTACATCCACGGATCTGTTCTGACTTCATCCGGATTTCCTGCATGGCAGAGCCGGCCCAGCCAATCACCGTCCCCGTTGATCAATTGGTGGTCCTGCTGGGGAAAGATCGGGTCTGGACTACGGTAATAGCCGCATTTCTTTTGCATGAATTGAACAGCACGTGGTCCAGCAGAGCACAGAAGGAAATAGCTTCAATTGCTGTGGCGCACGCTTACAAGGCCCTGGCCGCGGCGGGTGAAAACAATGAAGATCAGGCTCCGGAACAGGCTTATGTTTCAGGCATATTGTCCATCATCGGGCTGATGCCTTTGCTGCATTTAAGTGGTGAGACGGACCTTGTTCCTGACTGGCTCGACGTTTCTGCTGAAGCGGCGAAAAAGCAGCAAGAAATTTTTGGGACAGATTTTCTCGAAATTGGCCGCTGGGCGCGGCTCTTGTGGAAATTGCCTCTGGATGATGCGAACCCGGAAGTAATGTTTCCAAGTTCGCCGGAATTATCGTATTCCCAAACTTTGCCGAAAGACATATATAGCCCGGTAGCAGCAATGAATTCGGGCAGTGAAAGCCGCAATCTTGTTTTGGTTTCAAAAGGAACCGTATGACGCCTATTTGTGCACTGATTATTGACGACTCATCCGTGATGAGAAAAATTGTGGAGCGTTCCCTGCGGCAAGCGGGGATTGAGCTCTCAGAAGTAATGGAAGCTGGCAGCGGCGTGGAAGCCCTGGCCGCTCTCCAAAACAAAAAACCCGATCTTATATTGAGCGACATCAATATGCCTTTAATGAACGGTCTTGAGTTCGTGAAGAAACTGCAGGATGTTGCAGGCATGAAAGATGTGCCCGTTGTAATGATCACCACTGAAGCAAGCGAATCCCATGTTGTAGAAGCTCTTTCCTACGGCGCCAAAGGGTATATCCGCAAACCGTTCACGCCCGATCAAGTAAAGGAACACGTCCTTCCACTGGTGAAAAAAGTATGAGCACAACCCCTACCTCGACGGCTTCCATTCCCAAGTCAGAGTGGATCAATTACACGCACGCCTCGCTTCATGAAGTTTTTGGCATGATGCTTGGCATGAAAATAACGCCGTGCGAAGACGCCGCTGTTGTCTCGCAGATTACGGCAATTGTTGGACTGGCAGGATCGTTGTGCGGCTTGTTCAGCATCCGCTGCAGCCGCGAGTCTGGCGCCAAAATGGCGGAAAAGATGCTGGGCACGCCAGAGTGCGATAGCCAGATACTGGATGCTCTCGGTGAGATCTGTAACATGCTGGCCGGCAGTTTTAAGTCGCGCATACCGGGCATTGCCGATACCTGCATGCTTTCCATTCCTACCACGATTGATGGTGCTGATTATCACATTCACGCTCTCGGCAGTGGCCAGCGCTTTGAGATACTGGTGAAGTGCGACGAAGAGCTCATGCAGGTGATTCTGCAAGTGAACTCCTAGGCAAGCTTTGCCGCTAGGCGAGTACGGGCAGGAAAATAAAATAAAATTTAGAGTTGAACCACGCCGTGATGCACAACGAGATTGTGTCACGGCGTTGATTTTAGAAGCCTTAACCCTGCATCTGCTTTTGCACTACCGCTTTATGCTTTGGCCCACCGCTTGCATAAGTAAATAAGCGAGGTCTAAATGCCAGAGAGTGGATATTACGCAGCTTGTGCCGGTCTTATTGCCCGTACGGACGCCCTGGATGTGGCGGCCAATAATCTTGCCAACATCAACAGCACCGGATACAAAGCTCAGCGCGAATACTTCAGCTCGCTAGTGGCTGATGCCGCCGCCAACGCAAATCCTTTGAATAAGGCAGTGAACGATTTCAGCGTACTGGGCGGAGCACGTGTGGACCTTGCTCCGGGCAACATGGAACGTACCTCCAACGATCTTGATCTTGCCATTGAAGGCACCGGTTTCTTCCAGGTCAAAACGAAGAACGGCACACGCTATACCCGCGATGGAAATTTCACCCTTTCTGCCGATCGTCAGCTACAGACGAAGTCCGGCGACCCCGTGCTCAGTACCCAGGGCCAGCCTATTCAATTACCTGCGGGGCAGGTTGCTATAAGCAGCGACGGCACGATCTCAGTGGACAACAATGTTGTGGCCGGAATCAGCATGGTGGATCTTAAGGGCGCGAAGATGATTCCTGAAGGCGCCGCGAACTTTTCCATTGAAGGTGGAACGGTAAAGCCTGCAACCGATTCGTCCATACGCCAGGGAATGCTGGAGAGCGCGAACCTGAGCGCGGTTTCAGCGTCAGTAGGCCTGATCTCAATTCAACGTTACGCAGACATGATGTTTCGCACCCTCAACATTTTTCATACTGAATTCAACAAGTCGGCGGCAGAAGACCTGCCGCGCGTTTAAAGGAGCCTGATGTTTCGAGCACTCTATACCGCAGCTACCGGCATGACCGCCCAGCAAAACAACCTGGACAATATCGCCAATAATATTTCCAACGCCAGCAGTACCGGCTTTCGCCGCAGGCGCATGCAGTTCCAGGACCTGTACTACCAGAATATGGTGATGCCAGGCGCAGCGGCCACGCAACAGACTACCGTGGCAGCAGGCTTGCAGATCGGCCTTGGCACGCGCACAGTGGCATCTGAAGTCAGCCAGCAGCAGGGAGACTTTTTGCAGACAGGAAGCCCGCTGGATGTTGCGATTCAGGGCAACGGCTTTTTTCAGATACTCCTGCCAAACGGTCAAATTGGCTACACGCGTTCAGGAAATTTCCATACTGACGCCAACGGAATTCTGGTGACTACGGATGGAAACCAGGTGCAACCGACGATCACGATTCCCCCGGGAACAACCAGCATCAACATTGGCGGAGACGGCAGCGTTAGCGTTACCACAGCCGCCCAGACAGCGGCACAGCCAGTCGGCACAATCCAGCTTGCCGGATTTGCTAACCCTGAAGGCTTAAACAGCATTGGCGCGAATCTTTTTCTTCCAACGACGGCTTCTGGCGATGCTGTACCAGGCACGGCGGGCGGAACCGACGGCCTAGGTAACTTGTTGCAGGGAAGCCTGGAGCAATCGAACGTGAGTGTGGTGCAGGAATTCGTAGATATGATCCTGGCCCAGCGCTCGTATGAAGCCAACTCTAAAGTAGTGACCGCAGCCAGTGAAATGTTTCAGCAGTTGAACAACATGGGTAGATAAGGCCGCTTGAATATTTTTGCCAAAATCGGTTTCGCATGCGGTGTGCAATCTCTTGCGATGGGGCTGGCGCTGCAAACGCCGGCCCGTGCCGCCGTAGGAGATGTGCTGACGCTTAAGCCAGCAGTGCAAGTGGCCACCGACGAAGTTACACTGCGCGATCTGGTGGTTGACGATTCAGTTCCTTATGAGAATCTCGTTATCTGCCATGCGCCAACGATTGGATCTGTGCGAACGATAACTATGGCGGAGCTGGCAATCCTTCTGCAGAAGAGCGGCGAAGTGCATGCTCTTCACGGGCCGGACCAGATCAGCATAACGCGCGTGGGACGCAAAATTTCCGCCGCCGATTTGAAACCTTTGATTGAATCCGAACTAAAGAGTCGCGACGGTAAGGGAACAATCAAAGACATCCAGTTACAAGCCGCTATTTTTGTGACAGACGTGAATGGTTTGAAGTTGCGTACTCTGCGGTTTGATTCCGCCATCAATAAATATCGCGCATGGTTTGTCACGTCAGGCGCGCCACACGCAGTGTTATTTGAAGCCATGGCAACTCTGGAAGTCCGGCATAACGATGCTGGAGCAAAAAACAAAGTACAGCTTCCAGCCCCTTCGCCCGTTCTGGAGCATCGCGGCGAAACTGCCGCAATGCAGCTTGATGGTGAAGGTTTCAGTGCAACGTTGATGGTGGTTTGTCTGGAAGATGGAAAAGCGAGTGGAACCATCCGTGTGCGTGAGCAAATCAGCAAACGCAATTACCGCGCCCAGATTATAAGTGCCGGGTTATTGCGCGCAGTGAGCCGGGAGAATTAGGAATCCATGACGAAGAAACTTGTAGTTGCCACATTGTTATTTGCCACTCTTGCCTGGGGAAAGAACAAAAAGACCCCAGACGCTCCACCACCGCTTTTTATTCCAACCGACGCGCAGGAGATACATACAACGGGTAGCCTGTGGTCTGATCAGGGCATTCTTTCCGACATGTCCAAGGACTATAAGGCGCACCGGGTAAATGACATTGTGATGATTCGCATTCTGGAAAAAACTGACGCGTCCCAGACCGGCACGGTTAAAACCAGCCGCCAGGGCGCAGCCAATGCCAGCGTAACGCAGCTCGCAGGCAAGCTTTCCGCGGCAAATAATTTGCAGCAGCTCCTGAACGCAAATTCCAGTAATTCTTTAAATGGCCAGGGCGCCTCAACCTCTGACACCACGATGACAACGGTGTTGGCAGGCCGCGTGGTTCAGGTATTGGCAAATGGCAACATGGTAATTGAAGCTTCGCGCGACGTGGACATTAACAATGAACGCACCACGGCTATCGTGCGCGGCCTGATACGGCCCGGTGACGTTGCGGCAGATAACTCCGTCCTTTCCAGCTCAGTCAGCGATCTCCACTTGCAGCTGAAGGGCAAGGGCGTGGTTTCCGATTCGACTCGTCCGCCTAACAAAATCGTGAAATTGGTACTGAAGGTTCTTGGGTTCTAATGATGAAGATATTGATGAGTCGCGTTGTTTGCGTGGCGCTGGGGAGTCTCTGCATTGCAGGGGCTGCTTTGGCAGCCGATAATCCGGGGCCAGGCAAACCTGCGGTACCGAGCAAAACGTCAGCAGCTATAGACACGCCAGCATCAAATAGCGGCGCAGTACCGAGCGTCGCCATAGTACCGGGTACCGCCGCTACGGGCGCAAGTAATTCAACAGGCACTACAACTCCTGCACCGAACATTCCTTCTGCACTAACGACAAATACCACCATGGTGCGCGTGAAAGACATCACGACCATTGAAGGCATTCGCGAGAACCCTCTGGTTGGGTACGGCCTGGTGGTGGGGCTCAATGGCACTGGAGACCGCCAACAGACTATCTTTTCCACGCAAACACTTTCCAATATTTTGCAGCGCATGGGCGTGCAGGTGGCAGGCAACGCAATACGCGTGAACAATATTGCTGCCGTATTTGTTACGGCGAATTTGCCGGCATTCTCGCGGCCAGGCATGCAGCTTGATGTGACAGTAGCTTCCATTGGCGACGCTAAAAGTCTTGAAGGCGGCATGTTGTTGCTTACTCCGCTCACGGCCGCCAACGGACAGACTTATGCCGTGGCACAAGGGCCGATGACACTCGGCGGATATTCGGCGGGTGGCGGCGGAAATTCCAAGCTCGTCAACCATCCTACGGCTGGAAGAATTCCGAACGGAGCAATCGTGGAAAAGCCTTTGGCGGTAGATTTGACCCAGATGCAACCTCTCTGTTTCCTGCTGCGCAGCGCAGACTTTGCAACGGCACGCGATTTAGCGGCAGCCGTGAATCAATCCGTGGGCAAGCCGGTGGCCCGGGCAGTGGATAGCCGGCGTATTGAAGTTTCCACCATTGGAGCGGCAGGCACCGTAACTGATCTGCTGGCCCAAGTCCAGGAAACTATGGTTGCTGTGCACACTGCGGCTAAAGTAGTGGTGAATGAACGCACCGGGACCGTGGTGATGGGTAAGGACGTGCAACTGGGCGCGGTTTCCATACTGCATGGCAATCTGGAAATTGAAGTCAAGACAGAGCTGAAAGTTTCTCAGCCGGGAATACTCTCAAATGGGCAAACGGCTGTGGTACCAGAAACCACGATCAAGGCCCAGGAAGCTCCTGCGCGCAGAATTGAGCTGAAACAAGGAGCGACAGTGGAAGACCTGGTTCGAGGCCTGCAAGCCATTGGCGCTACTGCACGAGATATTGTGGCAATCCTGCAAGCGATTAAAGAAGCCAATGCGCTGCACGCCGAGTTGGAGGTCATCTAAAAAAATGAACGGAATCGACTTTACAAACCTGGCAAGCGCGCCAAATACGCCAGATGCCGCAAAGCGGCTAGAGCTGGAAAAATCAGCCCAGGATTTTGAAGGTCTGCTGCTAGGGACGCTTTGGAAGAGCATGGGTGACGATATGAAGGACTCCTTTGAAGGGGACCCGGTTGGTGGATCTTTCTTAGATATGGGATTGCAGGCCGTGGGCAATGCCATGGCTAAATCTGGCGGTATTGGAATTGGCCGTATGTTATTGAAAAAACTGGAGAAAGAGCAGTCTGGCGAGAACGATAAGGTTCATGGGCCAAAGTAACCAGAGCGAATCTCAAGGTGATGGCAGCCTTGCCGATGAGTTAACCCGGATGAGCACTAGGCAAGTTTTGCCGAGGCAGCGCAGGCAGAGATTAAGAAAATGACAAAAGTACTTAAAGTTTTACTGAAAACCTGACGATGTTTATGTTGACGATACTTTAGTCATGAAGAACGTGAGAGAGACACAAAATGCGTATTAACCCATCTGATCACACACAGGACGTTGCAAATACAGAGCAGGTCAACCGGAAGCAAGATAAGAAAGCCGTGCAGACGCCTGCACCGGCCCAGGACGGCGTGAAGATTTCCCCACAGCTGCAGGAACGGCTGGCCCAAACGCCTGAAGTCCGGCAGGACCGCATTGAGGCGATCAAGTCGGCGCGGGCCGCGGGCACGCACAACGTTTCTGACAGCCAGCTGACTGATTCAATATTTAAGGAATTTTTTAACCGCGGATAGAAAGTCCGTGTGAAAGAACCGTTATGGAGCAGATCGTATATTCCGTGGCCGCTCATCGCGGCCCAAACCCTTCGTTCAACAGCACGAAGTATATGCACCTGTTAGAGAAGCGCCTGGCTGGTTACGATGCTCTGGCGCAAAGCCTGCTCGGCTGCCGATCCGCTTTTATCCACTCCGATCTCGATTCCATGATGCAATGGGTGGAGCAACAATCTTCCCATTGCAATGAAATAAGGCGCATTGAGGAAACACTGGCAAACCACGTTGGACCTGATATCAGCCAGTTACCAAATTTTCTCTCCCCCAGCGAAGCCGAACGGGCCAAAAACCTGCTGCAGCGCACCACTGAACTCAAGAACGCAGTCCAGCAAATCAATCGCGTTTACGGCGGCATGGTTCGCCAGGCAAGCCACAATAATGCGGTTCTCCGTAATCTTTACGCCACTGCATTAGTCTATGCCGACCCCAGGCTCGGACCGCACGAATCCTATGGAAGGATGGAGGAACAGTATGGGTAGCCTATCGGGAAGTATGTCTATCGCCCTTAGCGCTCTGGCGAACAATCAGGAAGCGCTCGACGTGACGTCGAACAATATTGCCAATCAGAACACTCCGGGCTATTCGCGCCAGCGCGTAAACTTTTCGGAATCGGCAACACTCCAGCTGGGTTCGGTGCAGTTAGGCACTGGTTCCAAGATTGACAACATTGAGAGCGTGCGCGACCAGGTCCTCGACTTCCGTATCAATAGTGAAACGCAAGCGCAATCTGCAATTGATTCGTATCTGGGCCCGCTGCAGCAAGTACAGGCCAGCTTTAATGAAGCCGCAGGCACAGGCTTGCAAAGCTCCATTAGCGGATTCTTTAATAGTTTTTCCCAGCTTTCCACCGATCCAAGCAGTGTTCCTTTGCGGCAGAGCGTGCTCACAGCCGGCCAGAATCTGGCGAGCGCATTCAATTCCGCAGCTACCAATCTGAATACTTTGCAGACATCGACAGACCAGCAGATACCCACGCTTGCGCAGCAGGTGAACACGCTGACGCAGTCTGTGGCGCAATTGAACCTCCAGATAAGCCAGTCACAATCTTCCGGACAGGACGCAGGTACGCTGGAAGACCAGCGCAACCAACTGATTCAAAAGCTATCGCAACTCATTAACATTTCGCAGATCCAGGGAAGCGATGGATCGATAGGGCTTTCCACTGCGCTTGGTGCAGCGCTGGTTGTGGGCGGGCAGCAGTTCAACCTGCAAGTAGCCACAAGTCCCACGACAGGCCAGAATGAGATTCTTTCGTCTACGGGAAAAGATCTTACCGCCAGCATTAACGGAGGTAGCATTGGAGGACTGCTGCGCGTTCGCGACCAGGCCATTCCATCACTCCTTGGTAAGCTGGATACGCTTGCCTCCGGCATTGCGAATGCTGTGAACACCCAGCAAGCCGCCGGGTTTGATTTGAATGGCGCCGTGGGGCAAAACTTCTTTACCGTTCCGGCCAGTGTCCCAGGCACTGCTCAGTCGATTTCGGTAAACCTTACAGATCCAACAAAGGTAGCAGCCAGCCAGAATGGCAGTAGCGGCGACAATGCCAACGCGCTGGCTTTATCGCAATTACAAAATCAGAACATTACCGGCGGAGACACGCCCCTGAATTTTTATTCCAATACAGTGGCCCAGTTAGGCTCAGACATTCAACAGGCCACCACGCAAAGCGCTGCACAGGACATTGTGGTGCAGCAGCTGCAAACCCAGCGCGACTCTGTTTCCGGGGTTTCGCTGGATGAAGAAGCAGCCAATCTGGTGCAGTTCCAGCGCGCCTATCAGGCTGCGGCCCGCATTGTGAACGTTGTGGATACACTCACTCAAACAGCTATTAATCTTGGAGTAGGCGGCACGTAATGTCAGTACGATTTAACCCGAATCTTTACGACAATATTCTCTCTGGTCTTAACTCAAACAACCAGGCAACGGCTATTGCGCAGGAAGAGCTTGCCACAGGCCGCCGCGTAAATGAGCCATCGGATGACCCCAGCGCCACTGCTGTCGCTATTGGAATCCACTCCCAGTCATCTCAAGATGACCAATTTAACCAGAATATTTCCAGCGTGAGTGGCTTGCTGCAAACTGCTGATTCCACGCTGAGCTCAGTCGTTACCGCACTCACTCAGGCAATCACACTCGGCGTGCAGGCAGGCGACGGGACGATTTCCGCCAGTTCTCGCGCCACCTTGAGCAATCAGATTCAGAGCGTAAGCGCGCAGGTGCTTTCACTGGCCAACACTACCTATCAAGGCAGTTATATCTTTGCCGGCAATAACTCCGGGCAGCCGGCTTACGTCACAGATCCCGCCAGTCCGAGCGGTGTAACGTATCAGGGTAATAGTGGCGTGAATAACGTGGAAATAGCCCAGGGGCAGAGCATCGCCACCAATGTGCCTGGATCGCAGATTTTAACCAGCCCATCGAGTGATGTGTTTGCGGCACTGAACAATCTGGCCCAGGCGGCACAGAGCGGGAATGGAGTGCAGGCGGCGGTGACGCAGCTGCGCGCCGTGTTTGATCACGTTACGTCCCAGCGTACTTTTTATGGCAGCCAGCTTACGCAACTTAACAGCACCAGTACATACCTCTCGAATAACAAGATTCAGTTGGCAAGCCAGGAAAACACGGCCATTGGCATTGATCTGAGCCAGGCAACCATTGATGTGCAGAACGCTCTCACGAACCGGTCTGCAATCCTTGCCGCTGGAGGAAAGATCCAGAACACAAGCCTGCTGGACTTTTTAAGCGCAACAACTTAAATCGGAGAACTATCATTTCTGGTTTGGTGCCGTTGGAGCTTTTAACTCGTCCAGAGCGTCCTTTGCTTGAGTGGAAGCCGGGTTCGCCTTTAAGGCAAGCTGAAAAGCGACTACTGCGCGATCCTGGTGCCCTGTCTCAAGATAGGAATTGCCCAAGGCGAGCAAAGCTTCTTCATCATTTGGGTTTGAGACGATATATTTTTCCAGAAGCTCTGACGCCCAAACGTAATCACCGCTCTGATATGCCATTCTTGCGACGGTTTTTTGTGCAGCCGGGCCATTGGCTTGGATCAATTCACGTCCGGCAGCAACCAGCACGACAGAAGTGACCATGAAAGTGGCGAGTTGCATAACTCTATTACGGGAAAATGCGCCCAGCGGCAGGCCAATTAGCAATCCAGTGACGAACCCGCCTAAATGGCACATGTTGTCGATATTTGCGAACATGCCAACACTCGGCAAACTCAGCACAAAATTCAGGACAGCAAAGCTGATGCTGCTGCTGAGAATGGCACGCTTTTCACCGCTGGAGATATCCAGATTGCCAAACTTTACCCCTGCGATAACTGCCCCGACAATGCCAAAGATCGCGCCGGAAGCGCCTAACTCCTGTCGTCCGTGGTCATAAGCAATGCTTAGCATTGCTCCGCCAACGCCTGTGAGCATATAGATCAGAAATGTCTGCCATTTCCCGAACAGCCTTTCAGAAAGCCGTCCCAGGCTCCACAGGCACCACATATTCAGGCCGATATGAAAAATGCCACCATGCAGAAATCCGGCGGTAAATAGCCGCCAATATTGGCCGCTTAGGGTGAAAGGGCCGATATTTTCGCCCCAGAAAGTGACATACAGGCCAGGAATCTGTTGCAGGATAAAAACTAGAATATTGATGGCCAACAAAATGGTGGTAGCAGGGGATTTGTACAAAATCCCCATATTCATACTTCTGCGGGCGCGGCCGGTGGCTACACCGGCGCAACGGTCACACAATACGGGAGCGACTCCCTCATCATTCACGGTGAGGGCATCTCCACACTTCAGGCAGCTAGGCATCGTGGATACAGGATAACAAGGATGTCAAAATTTTGTGTCTGTTGACCTTTCGGGGCGTGTTCCGTCTAGAAAAGAGCGCTTATATCGAATGTCGATCTGAGTGAAGGGTGGCGGAATGGCTAAAGATGATTCTAGGTGGCAGCGGGGAAGACTAGATTGGGCGGGGAAGTGGGCTGTGATTCTGGCTATCCTGGCCTTCGGGGTATGGGTGCCGGGCGCAGCGCAGGACCGGGGTGATGGTCGGGTTCCTTATGATTTGGGCGCGAAGGTGATGCAGCCGCATCTTTTCGCCGAGGGCGAGATTTCTACTGATCTAGATGAAGCAAGCGGAGTCTTCAGTCCGGATGGCAAAATTTTTTATTTCACCCTGATCGCTCCGTACACCACGGCACCTCGGTTCGCCATGATCTGTGTGAGTCACTTTGAAAATGGACATTGGCAAAAGCCGGAAACAGTCTCATTTTCCGGCCGATATATGGATTTAGCGCCACGGCTGACTAGCGATGGCCAGAAGCTATTCTTTGCTTCGATACGGCCCGTGCCAGACAGCAAGGTTCCGCGCTTCAGGATATGGGTGGCCGAGAAGTTAACCAATGGATGGGGAGAACCAAGGCCGCTGCCAGCGCCTGTGAATAAGGATGACAGCCATGCTCTTGATCCAAGCCTGAGTGCCATTGGCGATCTTTATTTTGCTTCTGACCGCGGGGATCCCGCCGGGCATCTGCATATCTTTTATTCCAAATTTGTGGACGGGAAGTTTCAGGAACCGGAGAAGCTGGGTGCAGAGATTAATTCTGAGTTCAGCGAAGTATCACCCGTGATTTCATCCGATGGAAAAATGCTGGTCTTTGCTTCCAACGCTGCTCCGGAAGATCCTGAGAAGAGGCGGCCACAGGATTTGATCGCAGCCGGCAAGCCTTATCCCCGCCAGGATTTGTATATCAGCGTAAATCGCGATGGCCATTGGACGCCGGCGCGGCATCTGGAACATGGAGTCAATTCTTTTGCAGAAGAGGTCTACCCCAGCTTTACGCCGGACGGAAAATATCTTTTCTGGGGCAGTGAGCGCAGTGGATTTGAGATTCCGACGAAAGCTATGGCGCGCGCGCAGGTTGAAAAGCTCTGGGATGGTCCGCTGAATGGCAGAGGCAATATCTACTACATCAGCGTGGACGCGCTGGAGGCGGAACAATGAAGCTGATTAGATTGCAGTGGTTTCCAAGTCTGCTTGTGGTTATGGCGATTTTGTTCACGCGTATGGCCGCTGCTGTTCCGGTGCCCAACCCTGATGCCATTGTTACGCCAGAGATGATTGGTGAAGGCGTGATCTCCACCAGTCAGGATGAGTTTGGTGCGATGCCGGACAAAGACTGGATCGTGATGTATTTTGATCGTTCGATTCCGGCGCATTATCACTATGTGATGTATGTTTCACGGTTTGAAAAAGGGAAGTGGCGCACGCCGGAGGTGTTGCCATTCTCCGGGCAATATCGTGACTCTGATCCGGTGATCAGTGGCGACGGCAAGACGCTCTATTTTGTCTCAGACCGTCCGGCGAAAGGTCTTGAAGAAAACCGCTTTCATGCCTGGGCGGTGGAGCGCAACGGCAAAGGCAACGCCTGGAAGAACCTTCATGCATTGCAAGGCCCGGTGAATGAGAAAGAAAATACCGAGTTCATTTCATTTGCGGCGAATGGCAATCTCTATTTCACTTCAGACCGCAGCGGCACGTCATTTGATGTTTATTGCAGCCGGCTAGTGGGTGGAAAATATCAGGAGCCGAAAAGCCTGGGGCCAGCAGTGAATGATGGCCGCTATACGATTGAAGCCTTTGTCGCACCGGATGAAAGCTACATCCTGCTGGGCAGCTTTGCGCAGGACAGCCTGGGCAATGCCGATCTTTATATCAGCTACAACAAGAATGGCTCATGGCAAAAGCCAGTGAATTTGGGCCCGACGATTAACACGCGTGCGCGCGATTACAGTCCGCGGATTTCACCGGATGGAAAGTACCTCCTTTTCTCCAGCGAGAAGGGCTTTCCTACGGAGAAGCGCGAGCACGCAGTTACCTATGATGAATTTGCCGAGAAAGTGCGCGGCACCATGAACGGCCTGGGCAATATTTATCGGATACCCATGGATTATGTGCTGAAGGTGGCGAAACCGGCAGAATAATGAATTCTATTTAGCGGGCTTCGTGCTGTCGGGAGAAGCTGATTCTGGTTCCAATAAATCAGCTATGTCCTGCTCTGCTTTGGCCTCTTCAGTTTTGCCTTCTTTCTGGAGAACTTGAGAAAGCAATTGATGAGATTCTATTAATTTGCCATCTGCACGAATGGATTTTCTTAACGCGTTTTCCGCCTGGCTTAGATCGCCCGTCTGCGAAAGAGCTTGGCCGTAAAAATACAAAGTCTCTGCGTCTTTAATTTGTTGTATGCCGGGGAAAAGGGGAATGGCCTTCTCTGGTTTGTTCTGCTTGACATAAAGCTCAACCAGATTTTCTTTCACATAGTCATAGTTAGGGGCAGCTGCGAGTGCAAGCTCATATTCGTGAACGGCATTGTCGAGATGGCCAGTATTTTCCAACGAAGTGCCGAGTATCGCATGGGCATAAGCATCGTTGGGCCGCTCAGCTACATATTTTTGCATGTGCTCAATGGCCGCCTTATAGGCTTTCTGGTCGAAAGCTATTTGTCCTTTGCCGAATTCCGCGGCATATTGCTTGGCTCTGGCGATTGGGACAAGAAAAACCAGCAGTACTGCAACGCCGATAGCCAGAACGGTCCGGCGCTGGTGGGTGCGTTGTTCAACGGGGGAAGTGAAAGAGCGAGCAAGAAAAAGGCCGATGATCAGTCCGCTTACCAGGCCGCCTAAATGCGCCATGTTGTCAACGTGTCCTCTCAATCCGAAAAGGAGATTCAGGAAAGAAAATCTGACAACGTATCCGAGTAAACGGCGGACAGATTCTTTTGGGAGATTATGCTTGCCGTAATAGAGAGTGGTGATCAACACGCCGGCGATACCGAAAATAGCACCGGACGCGCCAGCGCTTACACGCATCGGGTCCCAGCTAAGGCTCAGGAGCGAAGCTCCAACCCCGGTAAGCAGATAGGCTCCGATGACGCTGGACGAATCCAGCAGTTTTTCCGCAAGCTGACCTAGAGACCAGAGGCACCACATGTTTCCGGCAATATGAATGATGCCAAAGTGCAGAAACATTGATGTGATCAAACGCCAGTATTGCCCATTGAAAGTGAGAGGGCCGTAGTCCGCACCCCATTGGAGGACTTTATCCACGGCGGGATTCAGCCAATCAATCCCGGACACTAGCATGGCTATGAAAACGACGATGTTTACAGCCAGCAAGATGTAAGTGGCAACTGGAGGCTTGGATACGACAGCCGTCTGGACGGGAAGAGAATATGTCGCCTCCGGCCCAGGCGTAACTGGAAGCTGAGAGCGGCAAGCCTTGCAATAGGGCGAAGCGTTACCAAACGAAAAAGAAGGTAATTCTGTGCCACACTGGCGGCAATTAGCCAAGCTGAGCTCCTAAACTTTATTTCTTATTGTAAATTGCTGGTTCCTGCAAAGCTTCGCTAATCTTGTTAGAATTTTGGTGTGGAACCTTCTTTGTTGACTCGCGCCATCCAAAAGCGCCCCGATAAATGCAAGTTTGAGGGACGTATCCTTTTTCTTACTGAAGATCCTGAGCTGATTCGCCGCCAGTTAGCGGGTGAAGACCTGCCCTGGGACACGAAGAACCCGCAGAACAATCCCAAGCTGCGCGACGACATTTCTACGGACGAGATCACACCGGCGCACATCTGTTTCTTTTTTGATGAAAAGCTGGGCGAGTGGCCTTATACGGGATTGAAGTGCGGCAATGAAGTGCCGATCAAGCGCGGCGATGTGAAGAAGGGCGGCTTTGTGGCGGCCGTGAGCGGCAAGCGCCGGGGCAAGGGGTCGAGCCGTGAGCAGTCTCCGTATGCAGAGTTGTGTGCCGGAATCAAGCTGGTGATCGCAGAAAATATTGAGCGTATTTATAAGCAGAACTGCCAGAACCTGGGCGTGCTGACGTCAACAGATTTTGGTCTGATTGATAAAGTCCGCGCGGGGCAGGAGATTCCGCTCAGCAAATTTACTGAAGGCGAAGATGACATTACTCGCCAGGTAATTGAGTACGGTGGATTATTCCCGTTCAACGTGGCGCGTATGCAGAAGAAAGTCTTTCTTCCACCGATCACTACGGCCAAGCGCCCGATGACGATTGCAGAAAAGATTTTTGCGCGGCACATGCTTAACGAGCAGAATGAGCCGGGCGTGAGCTATGTAAAACCGGATGACTCCGGCTTTGCGCGGACTGACTTGCGCTTCAGCCATGAATATGTCACGCCGATGTCGGCGATCTTCTTTGAGCATTTTGTGGGCAAGGACGCCAAGGTCAATGATCCTGCGACGATCTTGTTTTTCCGCGACCACCTAACTTTTCTGGATGAGGTAATTTCAGAAGAGAAAAAGAAGATGGGGCTGTTAGATTTGGCTGGGCAGCTTAAATATAAGCAGGAAGATTTTGCGGCCAAGCAGGGGATCAAGCTGCATGGAGAATTGAAAGACCGCAAAGGTTCAGAGGGAATCTGCCATTCGATTGTGGCGGAGATGTATGCATTGCCGGGACAAATGAACGTGGGATCTGATTCGCACACGCCTCATGTGGGCGCTGTGGGCTGCATAGCGTTTGGCATCGGAACTACAGATGTGTTCAATTCCTGGATCACCAAAGACGTTCGGGTGAAAGTTCCGGAGTCAGTGAAGGTGATTGTTCGCGGCAAGCGCAAGCCCAACGTTACGGCCAAGGATTACATTCTGTTGCTCCTCAGCATGGAATATATCCGTAGCGGCAAAGCGCTGGCCAAGGTAATGGAATATTCCGGCGAGGCCATTGAAGCGCTGAGCGTGGATGAGCGCGCCACCATGACGAATATGGCGGCAGAGATTGGCGGCTTTACTGGCATTGTTGCTCCTGACGAGAAGACAGTGGAGTTCCTGATGGAGCGTCGTGGCATGTCCAAGGCGGAGGCAGAAAAGCTCTGCGAAGGACTCTTTAGTGATCCGGACGCGCAATATGCGCACGTGATTGAATTGAACGCCGACGATATCACGCCGATGATTGCGACGCCGGGCGATCCGGGGAATGGCAAATATATTCGCGACCTGAATACTCCGGTTCCGGTGGAGATCGCCTATGGTGGAACCTGTACAGCGGGCAAAAATGCAGACATGGATATGTATGCAGAAGTTCTGGCCGAGGCGTTGCAGCAGGGCAAACGCGTGGCAGATTCGTGCAAGTTTTATATCCAGTTTGGCTCGCAGGAGACGCGTGAATACTGCGTGCGCAAAGGCTATCTTGACGTTTTCAAGCAAGTGGGAGCCACAGTGATTGAGCCAAGCTGCGGCGCATGTATCAATGCCGGGCCAGGAGTTTCTTCGCGCCCTGACCAGGTGGTGATCAGCGCGCAGAACCGCAATTTCCCCGGCCGCAGCGGTCCGGGGCTGATGTATCTAGCGAGTCCATACACGGTGGCAGCAAGCGCGGTTGCTGGCTATATAGTTGAGTACAAACCAGATGGCAAGGGAGCGTCACAAGCTGGGGCGACACTGGAGAAGCAAGGGCATAAGTAGTTTGAATTTGACCTGCCTGAAAGGGCATCATAAAATCAAGGAAGCCGGTTGCTGAGCCGGCTTATCAACCTGTTGCCCCCTCGTTCAATGGTAGGACAGCTGCCTCTGGAGCAGCCTATCGGGGTTCGAATCCCTGGGGGGCAGCCAAATCTTTCAGCAATCCACTTAAAAATAAACGTCTATATTCAGGAGTGCTCAGCTTCCCGGATGGTATTTTCGTTCCGTGTGTCCCTGAAGTTGGTTGCGATAGAAATAGACGTCCCGCAGATTGCCCTTGCTGTATCGTTCAGCCTCATCATTGAAATGATGCGAGCCAGGATGGCCACTCTCACCACCGGCTGTGACAGCTTTAGCGCGGACCTGTTCCCCAAACTCAACCACGGCTACAAAACTGTTCCCGCTGGTTCCATACCATTTTTTGGTACCGGGATACGCATGCGCTCCAAACGAAGCAAGCGATCCCCAGATGCCTGAAGTGAAGCCGACCGGAATACTTTGACCCGCGTCATCGAATGTGGGTGCAATATCGTCGTTCAGCCGCTGGAAGCGATTGATGTCTCCCCAGGGAGTTTTCCAGGTTCCGAACGATTCCTGGAGTTTAT
>DASXLK010000062.1:0-41020 GCA_036496365.1 Candidatus Angelobacter sp.
CTGCATGAATTCCTTTGCGAAGCTCTTGCTGGTTTCCAGTTGCGCGGCGCGCTGCGTGGGACCAAAAATTCTCAGGCCACGGCGTGTAAATTCGTCCACCACGCCTATCGAGAGCGGTATTTCCGGGCCCACGATGGTCAGATCGGGCTGAATCTGGTGGGCTGCCGTAAGCAGGCTGGCCAGGCTCTTGGGATCGCCCGGCAGGCACGTGGCTTCTTCACAGATGCCGCCATTGCCCGGCAGGCAATATACCTGAGATACACGCTGCGACTGGTGCAGCTTCCATGCCAGTGCGTGCTCCCTGCCGCCTCCGCCAATAACCAGAATTTTCATCAGATAAGGGTCGTCCCAAAGCTTTCAATAGCCGGACATGTGAGGATATAGCATTCAGGGCCAGTTCGTCAGCCCTGGTTGCAAGGATATCAATTGAAGGCTAAAAACCGGAGAAGCGTTAAGTCTTTCTGCTTCTCCGGTTGATTCTCTCATTTGTTGCAAAGTTTACGCCCAAAACTATTTCATGGTTTTAGCGTCCAGGCGTTGATTCGGAATGAGCCGCAGATTTTTTGTAGCCCGGGGGAACTTGAAAAAGAGCAGGAGCGGGCTGGCCTTCCTGAACATTGGTGTACTCCAGGATATACCCATCTGCGCTTTTGGTTTTGATAGGAAAATTGAGCTTTGTATCGATCCACGTAGTAATCGAGCCCAATTTATCGCTAACGATTTCCCACACTTCACACGACCGGCCAGCAATGGTCTGAGGGTCGAGTTTTTTGCAGCTCCAGTCGGTACGGGCACACGGATTGGAGGCATCTATATTAGGTCCCACCGGAAGATTCGATTTCATCGTCTGATTCTGTTGATCGAGATTGATTTCCGAATATGTCTGATATTGCGGGAGAATAGCTATTGCCTTTTGTTTGACATAGTCGATAATCACAGAACTCGTAAACCCATACCGCACGTCCTTCATGTCCATTCGAACCTTTGGCCATGCGATATACAATTTCCCGGCTGTTATTTCCTGGCCACCCGTCTTGGTTAGTTTGGAATCAGCCGAAAATGACAGCGGTTTGTGATCTTGTGCGAACGCCCCGATAGCGCTCAGCAAAACAACAACGCCAATGCATAATTTGCTGAAAATATTCTGACTCACAATATTTCTCCTTGGCTTGATCGTTCAGCTATCCTTGTCCCTCCGTCTTCGTCAAATGAGGCTTGCGCAGAATTAGATCATTCTCGAGGAGAGGAGAGCAGTCATACCGTCACCGCCTCTGGCTGCGGCTTGCTTGCCAGCAATTGCCGCAACACGTATTGCAGAATGCCGCCGTGTTCGTAGTAAAGAATTTCCTGCGGCGTATCGATCCTTACCAGCGCGCTGAATTCGTTTACAACGCCTTCAGCATTGGTGGCGCGGACCTGCACCTGTTTGCCGCTGGCAAACTTGCTGGCCAGCAGCGCAGGCAGGCCGATAATGTCATAGACTTCATCACCCTGCAGGCTCAGGGTTTCGGCATTTTCTTCCGCCAGGAATTGCAGTGGCAGAATTCCCATGCCTACAAGGTTGGAACGATGAATACGTTCGTAGCTTTCGGCTATCACCGCGCGGATGCCCAGCAAGAGCGGGCCTTTGGCGGCCCAGTCACGCGATGACCCAGAGCCATACTCTTTGCCGGCCAGCACAATCGTCGGTATGCCGTCGGCAATGTATTTCACTGAGGCGTCAAAGATTGACATGGTTTCGCCATCAGGAAAATGCCTGGTGACGCCGCCCTCGGAGCCCGGCGCAAGCTGATTGCGCAGGCGAACATTGGCAAATGTGCCGCGCACCATTACCTCATGGTTGCCGCGGCGCGAACCATATGAGTTGAAATCGTTCGGCTTCACGCCGTGTTCCTGCAAATATTTTCCCGCAGGGCTGCTGGCTTTAATGGAGCCAGCGGGCGAAATGTGATCGGTTGTGACGCTGTGGCCTAGCTTGGCCAGCACGCGTGCGCCTTTAATTTCTTTCACGGCAGCGGGCTTTGCCGGCATGTTGTCAAAATAAGGAGCACGTTTTATATAGGTGGAATCACCTTCCCATACATACGTCTCGCCTTCAGGCACCGGGAGATGTTTCCATTCATCGTCGCCATCAAAAATGGTGGCGTAATTTTTGGTGAACATGCTGGAGTTGATCGCCTTGCTGACCGTATCCTGCACTTCCTTTTGCGTAGGCCAGATATCGCGCAGATAAACGGGCTTGCCGTCTTTTCCTTTGCCGAGTGAATCCTTGGTGATGTCCAGATCAATGCGCCCGGCCAGCGCGTAAGCCACCACCAGCGGCGGCGACATCAGATAATTGGCCCGGACTTCAGAATTGATGCGGCCTTCAAAGTTGCGATTGCCGGACAGAACGGAAGCCACGACCAATTGCTTTTCCGTGATGGCGTGCGATACGTCCTGCGGCAGCGGCCCTGAGTTGCCGATACACGTTGTGCAGCCATAGCCCACGGTGTGGAAGCCAAGCTGGTCCATGTAAGGAATCAGGCCGGCATTGCGGTAATACTCGGTCACCACGCGCGAGCCCGGGGCCAGTGATGTTTTTACCCACGGCCTGCGGTTCAGCCCTTTCTCCACGGCCTTCTTGGCAAGCAGCCCGGCGGCCATCATTACCGATGGGTTTGAAGTATTGGTGCAACTGGTGATGGCCGCAATCACCACAGCGCCATCATGCAGATATTCAAAAACATCTTCTCCCAGCTCTTTGGTGCCTGCGGGCAATGTTGGATCTTCGGCAATGCCGATCGGCGTGCCGCCTTCACCTTCAAACCGTTCCACCTGCTGCGGCGCAACTTTTCTGGCTGGCTGTGATGGACGCGGCCCAATCAACGTTGGCAACGCAGTCTCAAAAGATTCCTTGGCCTTGGAAAGTGGCGAGCGGTCTTGCGGACGCCTCGGCCCCGCCACGCTAGGCTCTACTGTGCTCAAATCCAGCTCCACTGTCTGCGAATACTCAGCGTCTTCTGTTTGCGCGGTGTGAAACAGGCCTTGTGCTTTGCAATAAGCTTCCACCAATGCAACTTGCTGGGCATCGCGTCCGGTGGTGCGTAGGAAATTCAAGGTTGTTTCGTCCACGGGGAAGATGCCGCAGGTTGCGCCATATTCCGGGGCCATGTTGGCGATGGTGGCGCGGTCCGCCAGCGGCAGAGATGCCAGACCGGGTCCGAAAAATTCTACAAACTTGCCGACCACGCCCGTCTTGCGCAGGATTTCCGTTACGGTAAGCACCAGATCGGTGGCGGTTGAGCCTTCGCGCAATTGCCCGATCAGCTTAAAGCCCACAACTTGCGGCAATAGCATGGATACAGGCTGACCCAGCATGGCTGCTTCGGCTTCAATGCCGCCCACGCCCCAGCCCAGTACGCCCAGTCCATTGATCATGGTGGTGTGTGAGTCGGTTCCAACAAGAGTGTCCGGATAAGCCACGGTTACGCCATCGCGCTTATCTGTAAAGACCACGCGCGCCAGATATTCCAGGTTTACCTGATGGACAATGCCCATGTCCGGTGGCACAACTTTAAAATTCCTGAAAGCAGATTGCCCCCAGCGCAGAAACGCATAGCGTTCTTTGTTGCGCTCAAATTCAAGCTGCGCGTTCACGGCAAACGCGCCGACGGTGGCGAATTCATCGACTTGAACTGAGTGGTCAATCACCAACTCAGCCGGTTGCAGCGGATTGATCAGCGTGGGATCGCCGCCCATTTTTTTCATGGCGTCGCGCATGGCGCCCAGATCTACTATGGCCGGAACGCCGGTAAAATCCTGCATGAGCACGCGTGCTGGAGTAAAGGCGATTTCCTTGTCAGGAATGGCCTGCGGTTGCCAGTGGGCAATAAAGCGCACGTCATCCGCTGTAACACTACGGCCATTTTCAGTGCGAAGAAGATTTTCCAGAAGAATTTTCAGAGAGAAAGGAAGGCGGTGCGGAGAGCAATCATGCTTGTCCAGTGCGTCCAGCCGGTAGATTTCATATTCCTGATTGCCGGCGCGCAACTTTGAGCGGCTGCCGAAACTATTCATTAGATTCACCTTCCTATTGGATTCATCTGGGGCTGGCAGAGGTTCCACAAACTCACTCGCGGGCGCTGGCGCTTAGAAACTGCCGCCAAGTTGATTGTAGAGCAGCAGAAGATTCAAGCCAACAATGACGGAGGTAACCACGTAAGCCATGTAGTTGGTGGTGCGGCGGTTAACCAGGTCAGACATCACGGTTTTTGAGCGCGTCAGCAGGACCAGAGGCACAAGTGCAAATGGAATCGCGAAGCTCAGCACAACCTGTGATAGTAACAAAATTTTGAGAGGGTCGAGTTTCAGGGAGATTACGATCAGCGCCGGGACAATGGTGATCAACCGCCGCAGAAAGACGCTGAACTTAATGTCTAAGAATCCTTCAATAATCACCTGGCCTGCCATGGTGCCGACCGTGGAAGATGAAAGCCCGGAAAATAACAGCGCCAATGCAAACGCAGTACCTGAGACAGCCGGAAGAAGTGGGGCCAGTGTGAGGTGCGCTTCATCAAAACTGAACGGCACACTGTGCTTAAAGAAAACAGCTGCGCCCATTACGATCATGGCGGAATTGATCAGCCATGCGCCGTTCATGGCGGCCAGCACGTCCCACAGTTCATAACGGAGGTGCCGCATGGTGAGCACCCATTTTTCCGGATGGTCTTTAGTGGCGTCCTCCCTTACGCGGTGCTGCACCAATGCAGAGTGCAGATAGATCACGTGGGGCATAACCGTTGCGCCCAGCATGCTCACGGCAACATAAATACTCTGGGAATTGATTCGGGGAATAATTACGCCTTCGGCAACGGCCTTCCAGTCCGGATGCACAATGAACATCTCAAACGCATAGCAGGCGGCAACGCCAAAAACAAAAACCATTACCAGTTGTTCCAGCCGCCGGAAGCCGTAAAGCTCTACCGCCAGCATCAGGAATACGACGATTGCTGTGAGCAGCGCGGCAGGAAACAGAGGAATGCCCAGCAGCAGATAAAATCCCAGCGCAGCGCCCAGAAATTCCGCCAGATCGGTGGCCAGCGCGGCCAGCTCAGCGGCTATCCAGAGACCAAAATTGACCTTGGGATGGAAATGCTGGCGGCAGTTTTGCGGCAGCGTCTTGCCGGTGGCGATTCCCAGTTTGGCGGAAAGATACTGGATCAGGATGGCCATGGCGTTCGACCACAGCAGCACCCAAAGCAGGGTGTATCCAAAACGTGCTCCGCCCTCAAAATTGCTGGCGAAGTTGCCAGGATCGATATAAGCCACGCTGGCCACAAAAGCCGGGCCAAAATACCGCCACATCTCCCCGCGCTTGAGCGTGGGAAGCAAACTGAACCGAGCTTTCTTGGGCGTTTCGGGAAGTCCGGGCGACAACATAAAAGCATTCCAGTATAAGGGGAAATTGCCGATTTGTACCCAAATAGCTGTTTTGTATGGAGTTTCGCCCTTTTAAAATCTGTATTTAAAGATCACAACAGCCACGGCATTAAGAACGACCATAATTCCGGCGGCAATCAGCAGTCCTTTGGCAGCGCGCGGCTTTCCTTTGCGCATAAGAAGACGCCAGATCGGAATCACATACCCTATCTGCACCGCGCCGATAGCGCCGATGAGCACATAAACCATCGGCAGCAAGCGGACATCCGCCACCAGCAGCAGCCAGCCAATTCCCAGCTGCGCAATGTTCAGAAGCCAGCAGATGGCCAAGCCAGCGACGAAGCTTCCTCTACCGTCATTCAAGGACATTCATTCCCCTATGACATTCATTCAAACACAGAAAAGGCCTGCTCCCGTCGCACGTTCGCTCTCGTGCCAGTTGGCCCGCTGTATGAGGTGCTACTCCAGAAACGCTGGAACTGATTCAGTTACGTGACCATGACGGCTTACTATGAGTATTCACCCAGCAACCAGAATCCCGAATGTCAGGCCGCCTGTATATCTCATGCCGCCCTGGGTCTCACTTCGCGTGGGGGGTGTCGGGCAGCCAATCGCTGACATCATTGCCGAGCTGGCACAGGGATGCCAAAGCTGGGTTGAGTCACTTCAGCCGGTGACAACGGACGCAGTGTTATTCTTCGACCTCACGATTATGTCGAATTTAACTGAGCGCCCCATGCCGGTGCTGCATCTCTCTGGACTGAACGTAGCGCCTTGGTGTTTGCCGAGATTCCCTATTTAGAAGAGAACAACCGGTTCTGCAATGATTATTTGAGATTTTCAACCTTCCACAATATTAGGATGGAAAGTCGCGCAAATAAAAACCAGCCGGCTCGTTGACATTATTAGGCTAGGTGACCTCACAATGATTTTGTTTCCCTATAGCTTTCTGTAAAATCTACTGATATAAATTTCCACACTCTCCAATGGACTACCGCTCTTTGTCGTGTGATGAGTTGGTTCGTGTCTGTGCCCGATCGGGAAATGCCGAAGCATGGCTGGAATTCGTCTCCCGGTTCCAAAAGCTAATCACTGCAATAGCTTGGCGAGTGGCCCGCCGATACGGAGAGACCAGCGATTTAATTATTGAAGACCTGGTCCAGGAAACCTATGTCAAGGTTTGTGCCGACAGTTGCCGGCTATTACGAGAGTTCCAGCCACATCATCCGGATGCAATCTATGGCATGCTCAAAGTTACAACAACCAACGTTGTCCACGATTACTTTCGCGCCAGTGACACTGACAAGCGGGGCGGAAGAATAGCGCATTGCGATCTAAGCGATATAGAAGCATTAGTACCCTCCAACTCCAGCGGGCCCGAGCATACTGAGCGCCTGATTCTGCTGCAGGAAGTCGACGATGCTTTGCAATCTCTTTCTTCAGAGTTTGCCGACCGTGATCGTGAAATCTTCTGGCTCTACCACCGGCAGAGTCTAACTGCGCGCGAAATTGCCGAAATCCTCACCTTTGGCCTTACAACAAAAGGAGTTGAGAGCATTCTCCACAGGCTTAAAAACCATCTGCGCGCAAGATTTGCTGAGCGTAGTCCACATGGCAATGAGTCTCAAGATGAGACTGAAGGTTTCGTCTCAGATAAAACGTTATTGAAAGGAGAAGGGCAGCCATGAGGCCGGCGGATGCACATTTAACACCGCAGGAAATGGAACAACTGCTCTTCGGAGCGGCCAGTTCGAATGACAATGCCAGCGGCGCAGCAGCGTCCGAGGCACAACAACACCTTAGTGGGTGTGCAGTTTGCCAATCCGTGGCAGAAAGATATCGCATTGCCGATTTGAGGTTGAGTGGCCTGGGGAAGGTACACGAAGGATCAAGGCTCTCGACACGCGGAACGGAGTGCCCTGCAGACGGTGTATGGATTCAGTTGGCGGCAGGGCTGATGGATGATAAGTCGGCCAGCGGGCACGTGAGCCACGCTGCTACCTGCGACTGGTGTGGACGACTGTTGAAGGAAGCAATGGAAGACCTGACACAAGACGTGACTCCACAAGAGCAGGAAGCTCTGGATAGGCTTACCGTTGCGTCTCCAGAGTGGCAGCGCAAGATGGCTAACCAACTGTCTGCAATGACGAGTGCTCCCGCCAGTACGACCGTGCCGAGCAGCCCGAAAATGAAAACAGCCAATCAAGAGATCGGGTTGCGAGATGGTGCCGAGAGCCAGCGCCAAGGGGCACTGACGTCCGGAGAACGGAGGCTCACCAAGCAGAAACCCGAAAAAGCAGAGAAGCGTAGCTTTTCATGGTGGCCAAGATTGGCCTGGACCATCGCGAGTTTGGCAGTTGTTGTGACGGCAGCTTGGGTGATCTGGCTAAAGACCAGAGAACCGGACGTGAATCAGTTACTGGCACAAGCGTACACGGAACCAAGATTGATTGAGCTGCGGGTAAGCGGCGCAGAATATAGCCAAATTCGCGAGCAACGGGCTGGAGTCGATTCGAATACCAAACATTCTGCAGCGCTATATAAGGCACTAGGACGATTAGCCGAGAATCGCCGGCCCCACGATGCCGGTTGGCTGGCTGCCGAAGGTAGAGCTGAACTGCTACAGGGCGACTATGGTTCGTCGGTCAGCACCTTGGAAGAGGCCTACCGTTTAGCGCCACAAGCTGACGACGTAGAAATTGATCTCGCAAGCGCACTATTTCAGAGGTCATCCAAACCTGGTTTTGAAGAAGACTTGCCACGCTGTGTCAACCTTATTCGTGACGTAGTGACCCGGAGTCCATTAAACGCAACGGCTTGGTTCAATCTTGCCATTGTGAGCGAGCGAATGCACCTGTTTGCCGAAGCGAGGCTGGCATGGATTGAATATTTAAAAATTGACCCACACTCCGCATGGTCTCAAGAGGCAAGAGCGCGAAAGGAAAAACTAGAGAAGGAGATAGAAGAGTATAGAAAAAAAAGCGAGCAGCCTCTCGATAGTCCGGATATCTTGGTCAAGAATTTCTATCGAGCGCCGGTTGCCCAAAGCGAGTTGCTCGACCAAAAAATCGAGTCTTACATGGCTATCACTTTGACCGATTGGTTGCCAGATGTTGTAGCCAACCAGGACGGCTTGGGATCTCAGACGGGGCCGAAGGGCGCCGCAGAGATTACTGCGCAGTTGGCGTTTCAGAATCATCAGGACTCATGGCTTCACGATCTGTTGGCTGAGATCAATGGAGACGTGACAGAGAACCTGGGAATTTTGACTCTTGCGAAAGCCAAAAAATCGAACGGTATGGGCTTTTTTCAAGAAGCCAATACCTTATCCAAGCGTGCCTCGCGCATATTCGAAGCTAAAGAAGAAGCTGGGCGAATGGGTGCACAATTCGAAGAAGTTTATTCGACACACCTATTACAGCAAGGCGAGGCTTGTTATCAAAAAGCTTCAAGCCTGTTGTCCAGATTGCATGGTAAGGCCTATGCGTGGCTCGAAATCCAGACCCTGTTAGAGGCCTCCATTTGCTCCAACATGACCGGCAGGTTGCGTGAGGCAATACGCGGTGCTAACCGCGCGCTTGCTTTGGCGGAAAGTCACAAGTATGGAAACCTTTACCTTCGCGCGTTAGCGCTGATGGCTTCTCTGGACTGGACTATCGGCAAGTTTGGGGATGCGATTCGATTAGCGGATGCCGGTCTGGAGACTTTCTGGAAAGGGGCCTATTCGCCAATGCGCGGATACAGCCTTTACGCAGTGTTGGATTCGATTGCAGAAGATTCGCAGGAATGGTTTACCGAGGTAACTGTAGGACGTGAGGCAATAGGACTGATCGTGGATAGCCCATATCACGCCATGCTTGGCGTGGAATTCGAACGAGTTGGCAATGCAGCTTTACGCTCAGCCCAGATTGGCGTCGCAGAAGATTTTTTTCAGAAGTCTTTCAATCATTTTGCACTTGCGCCGCAAGATGACAATGGCACGATATTGAGGGTTGCTGCTGATGTTGGAATGGCGCGAGTTGACCTTCAACAAGGCAAGATTGAGAGTGCCGGTCGACGTCTTGAAAAATCGCTGGAATGGGCGGGAAAAACTGACAATCGCTTTGTGCAAATTGACTTCTATGAGACGCAAGCAGATGTGCTTCGTGCGGCCGGTCTTACTGATATCGCCAGAAAGTCGTCTCTCCAGGCTGTCGCCATCGCTGAAAAAAGCTTGCAGACCCTTACCGGGGAGCGAGAACGGCTCCTCTGGATGAGGGAATACGAACGCTCCTATCGCTCTCTCATGCGCTTGGAATTAGAGCAGGATCCTCTCGAAGCTTTCTTCTGGTGGGAGTGGTATCGCGCAGCTCCTCTTAGAGTTTCGCAAAGATATAATGCAACGGTGCTAGACCGGCCGACGATATCCAGGATCACTTCCCAACATCTCATAGCCTCAAAGCAATTTTCTGGTGAAGATGTAGCGGTTGTTTCCTATATCTTGCTGAACCCTGAAGCCGGTGTTTGGGTACGGTGTGGCACCAATACGCGGTATTACAAGCTACCGGCATCAGCGCACGAGATAGAGCTAAGCGCTCACAGCCTCACTCGAGACTATGCGGATGAAGATTCCGATCAAGCCGGAATTCTTTCCCAGCAGAGAAATCTTTATGACATCCTAATTCGTCCTTTCGCAGGCCAATTAGCCGGTCGCAAGAAACTTCTGATCGAAACTGACGGAACCCTGGATACACTGCCCTTCGAAACACTCATTGATGAGAATGGAATCCCGTTCGGACAGGAGCATGAAATCGCTTTTTCGCCCGGAATTGCATATCTTGCAGCGGCGCGGTCATTACTGCGGCCAGACTCTGCAACAACGGCACTGATCGTAGAAAATTCGACATCGCGTGCACCCGGCATCAATGGATTGGCCAGCTTCGAAAGTGCGGCTGATGAGGCGGGAGATATCCGCCGATTAATGCCGCATTCCCGAGCGCTGATCGGCCCAGACACGTCCCTCGGCACAATCATGGAAGCGACACGGCATGCCGACATTTTCTATTTTGTCGGCCATGCACTTTCTGAGAAAGATGGCTCGGGATTGCTGCTCGGCGGCGTGAATGCGGACGGACGGGCTGAAGTCATCAATGCAGCGGCATTGGAGAAATTCAAGTTTGAAAGGGTAAAGCTTGTGGTCCTGTCTGCCTGTGGAACCGCTGGCGATGGCAGCAGAACGTTAAGCGCGAGCGGCAGCCTGGCGCGTATGTTCCTGGTTTCAGGCGTGCCTCAGATTGTAGCTAGCAGATGGCCGGTAGACTCACATGCAACTTCTCTATTAATGGCGGGCTTTTATCGCCACCTTCTTTCTGGAAGCAAAACCGTCGATGCTCTTAGGCAGGCGCAGCAGGAAATCAAATCACGCCCAGGCTATTCCCATCCATATTATTGGGCTTCATTTTCTGTATTTGGGAACCCATAAGCGAAAAAATCAAAATTGAACAGGAGTCTTTATGGCAAATAATGGGGCAAATTTACCTCTAGCTATCAATGTTGTAGGACCAATGGCACTGCAAAGAAATAGTAACTCTCTAGACATATGGCTGCCTAATGTCGGTTCAGCGTACAAACATGAGGCCGGCATTGCCACTAACGTAGATAGCATGAAACTAGATGTCGGGGATTATTCCTTGTTGGGCCCAACTACTGCCACGACTTGGCCAACGCCGTATTGTCCTACAATGCCGGATGGCGACCCTAGTGATATATATATTTGGCCTAAGCCAAAAGCACCGGCCAAATATATTCACATTACGCTGCCTATACCATGGGGAATGGTATGTCTGTCTCCTGCATCCTGCGAAATTTATGACACCACGCCGACGAATAAATACAAATATTGGGCTACTGGGGTGAGGCTGCTGTATCAAACCACCGGAAGCCCTTCTCTCGAATGGTCCGACGCCAGAGGCCAACCCCATACTTGGCCTCTTCCTATTGATATCGCTCCCGGAGAAAACCATGTAGAGGTAGCAATTAATTATCACCCCGTTGTGCATGATGAAAATCCGCAGCATCCTGAAGCAACGAGTGACTTCAAGAGCATAGCTGCAATGGTAGGTCTTACAAAGCTGAATATTCAGTTTAACCCCAGTGCAACTGGGGCAGCTGCACCGGCAGCGCGAGGAGCGAGGAGAACGGTCGGCCCGGTACATGACTGCATCACGCCTATTGGTATGATTTAACCAATTATTCATCAGCTAAAGTGAGCCTTGCTATGCTGAACATGCCAGCCTAAGATCTGCACTTTAAAATTTAATGGAGGATTGGAAAGGTACTTTCGTGCGGGTTACGTTCTTCTTTGTGGAGCTGCTTTAGGCGCTAAAAGCACTTAGTTTATTTGCAGCGACGGGCGAGCGGAATATGCGATTTGGAGGGACATGCCGAACGATATACTGGCTGAGCAATGTCTATTCCAAGTTCCGAGTACTTTGTGATTAAACCGAAATCCGGTAACTTGCCGGCCGGATTGCCGGCGGAAGCTGCGGGTTCTACGGGACTCTATATATTCCGGAGTCCAGCGCCGGATGTGAGCGCGCGTGAACAATGGGACCAGTTGATTCGGCAGTACGGAGATCAGATCGATTTTGCTTCGCCAGTTATATTAGACGGCCAAGGTCAACAGTTACTCCCTACGGGTAAGATTGTAGTTCAGTTTCACGAACCACCGTCGAGAGAAACGCTCCATTTGTTTGAAGACTCGCACGGCTTGCGGTATTTGAAGACGAACGAGTTCAAACGAGAGCAGCTCAGTTTTGAAGCACGGGACAACAAGACCATTTATCAGCCGGACCTTATTGCAAAACTCAAAGACGATCCAAATGTCAGATTAGCAGTGCCCGAAACCATGGCGCGATTTCAGCGGGTCTAAGTGGCGGTGAATGAAAAGCCCTGATCATCCGCTTGTTGCGCATAAGGCGATACTATGTATTTTTATGGATTAAACGGCAAGAAGATCGAATTGATAGAAGCGGATAATGAACCAATTTCCGGGCTTCTGGGTGATGCCCTGAGACCGGGGGATGTGAATGAGCAGGCTCACGACATAATCCGACTGGCCAGGGCAACGCGAACATTTTTCGGAAGTCCCGTAAATGAAGGAACTCTTCGGAAGGCAGGGCCGCGCCGCCCTCCCTCAATTTATCGGGATGGGCAAACAAAGCTGCTGAGATGTTTTTACCGTGAGCTTGTTGTGCGATTTAGGCCACATGTGTCTGAGCAAAAACGCCGAGATTATTTGGGTCGTTTTGGCTTGCAGATTGTACGGGGAAACCCCTTTGTGCTGGACCAAATTGTTGTTCGAGACTCGAATGATGCAAAACGCGGAAATGATTTAATAGATGTGGCAAATGCACTGGCAGAACTGGACGATGACATTGTTTTAGCCGTGCCAAATTTCGTTTCACAATTTAAACGGGCGGTGCCGGCGATTCCGGCGGAGCAATGGCATCTCGACAACACTGGCCAAGTCCCAGGGCAAATGCCAGGGGAAGATGTGCGTGCAAAGCAAGGATGGGGTATCGCGACAGGAAACCCAGCGATCATAGTAGCGGTATTGGACGATGGGGTGGATATTGAGCACCCAGCGCTTAAAAATCAAATCTGGCGCAATCCGGATGTGGCGTCACCTGACCAGTACGGCCGGGATTTTTTCTTGGACCCCACCGATGCGGGATACTTCGATCCCCGTCCAAAAGTGTTTCGTGCTCCATTTAATGAAATGTCCGGCAATGATATACACGGAACGCCCTGTGCGGCGCTGGTGGTCGCAAATGCATCGGACGCGCGAGCTTTTGGAGTGGCCGTCAATTGCCGGATATTGCCTGTGAAGATTTTCCATGCTGATGCCTTTGCGTCGGATGAAAAAGTAAGCAACGCGTTTCAACATGCTGCAAGTATTGCGGATATTCTCTCTTGCTCATGGGTTAGTCCAGAGACACCTCTGATCGAAAGAGCGATGGAAGACGCAACGTCCAAAGGAAGAAATGGAAAAGGTTGCGCGGTGTTTTGTGCAGCAGGTAACGATGGTCAATCAATCGTGGGATTCCCAGCTAGGAGCCGGTACGCGGTGGCAGTGGGAGCGTCAACTGACGAGGGCAATCATGCGTCCTATTCCAATTTCGGTCCCGAACTGGCGTTGGTCGCCCCATCGAGCGGTGGTGTTCGAAGCGTTTTCACATGTGACGTGTCGTTGCTGAACCGGGGATTCAATCTGGGCGCCTGCGCTGATGGAGGAGTAGACGGACTGTACACGAATAGTTTTGGCGGCACATCTGCTGCGACACCAATAGCAGCGGGCGTAGCGGCGGTGGTGTTGTCACAGCAGCCGGGCCTTAGAGTAGATGAATTGAAAGACCTTTTGAAAAGAACAGCAACAAGAATGGGCGCCGTCGATTCCAATGGACACAGCGATCTGTTTGGGTTTGGAAGAGTGAATCTCTTCGCGGCACTTAAGTAGTCTTGCACGCTAAGGAAACAAGCGGGCAATGACGATGAAAAAAATACATCACGCTGGTGTTGGTAACGATAATGACAACGACAAATTCAGCTCCCGATCAGACTTCAACTCAGACCCAGCCTACGGCAGATCCGATGCTTGCGGTGTTACAGGCTCAACAGGCACAAATGGACGCGAAACTGAAAATACAGCAGGACCAGCAAGCACTTTTGGCGGGCGCGCTTCCCGCATCAACCGCAACGCCAAATTCCGGGGCTTTTACGGTGACGGGAGCTAATCCGTTCCCGAGTCAACGGCTGGCGTACATGGAACTGCAGGAGGTTGCCAGGAAAATAGCAGATAAGGTCAATGCAAAGGAACCGATCATTGTCTATGATCAGACTGAAATCAACAGCCTTGTGAACTACAAGGCAATGATAAAGATGCTGACGAATTTGCAAACGCAAGTTCAAGGATTGCAGACAGAGTTTGATGACAATCTTCATCCAGCAGCACAGGAACTATTAACTCTGCCACAAACGCCTATCTCGGCAAAAGCACTTGCCGGCATTCTTGCTCCGGGGCTAGCGCTGGCAGGACTAAAGACCGTATCCGATCTTATCGGAATGTTCCGGACAAACACTACCATTGCTTATAGTAATTTTACGGCGGACGATGCAGCTTTGACGGCGGCAGTGTTGGAACACCTGAACATGGCTGGAAAGACAGTTTATCAACCAGCACTTGTACCGGTACAAGTGATCGACGACACATCGGCGTTCATGGATCAACTTCTAGCGGTGCAATCCGCGCTTGCGAAGATGCTGGATCAGGCTGGCCAGGACCAAGCAAAACTCCAACAGATAAGCGATGCACTCGGTGGATACCTTCAAGCAGATCAAGCCAGCCAGTCCAATCATGACCTAATCGCTGCAGAAACCGATGCTGCTAAGCGTACAGCCCTGCAAACGAAGCAGGTAGGCTTGGATCGAATGCGAGATGTGACGCAGCAGTATGCGCTGAGGCTGTTCGGCGCGGCTGCAACATCTAAGATGGATGTCACGACAGCCAACATTTTGAAGGCTGCGCGGGATCAGTTCCTAAAGGTTTTGGCAGGATTCGTAGTCTCAATTGCTGCAACTGCAACAGCATTCGGAACGCTGCAAACAGCTCTGTCGACGGTGACAAACACCGGATCAGTTACCCTAACGGCAATTCTACGGGCGGAAAAGTTGATGACTATCGCCAAGCAGACGGATGTTAGAATCCTGCTGGTGAAGACCTCGGTGTTAGGGGGTAGCATCGTGGCTCGGACTAATTCATTTACAGGTGGGCACCTCCTGTTTACTGGGGGTGCGATAGCAAATTTCACATTGTTCGACGCGACTGGAGCAGTTAAATCAAGCGGCGTGGTGGTCGGAGAATCAAGGAAACAAGAAGAGCGGTATTGAAAGATATAGAGAATTGCTCATCGGCTGGCACGGAAAGCTCTGGCCGAAGTTGCAGCCGCTGCCAAGCCAGATACGCTGTAGCTCTGCTGCCGAAGAACCCGAACCTGAATGCGTATGCGGGCGATGGGTCAGGACGGCCAAAGAGGAATGCCTTTCGAAGCTGATCCCGTTTGGAGAGCTGCTCACTCAAACGGCGCTGCATCACTACGAAATGCATTACCGCAGGAACGGGATCCTCAGGGTAATGACAACTTGCTGAAGTTTTGTAGAGACTATTGAACCACGGCAGTTCAGAATTTTTTGCCGACGCACAAGCCATCCTACGCGTGTGATCACTGGCTTTCCAGCAGAACGCGATCATACAACGGCTGACTTGGACGAGCGTCGTTTCGATACAGTTGAGAAAATTGGTTGATCTCTGCCGTCGAAATGGTCACGGGATGTTTCAGCACGAACCACATTACGCCCTCGCTGCAAGGTGGCGTGGTGAGAGACCCAGAAAAAGTGTAATAACTTTGCTCAGAGGGCAACGCAGCGGATATATCGATCCGGACTGTTTCGAAAAGTTCTTCCTTTTCCTTTTCTCGTGGCAAGTCGTTCCATAATTTACGAATGAGAGTGTTATCCTTCCCCTCCTGGAGTAGAACGGCCACGACAGCCAGTTTTCCGTTTTTGTCCATATGCACCAGATGCAAGGTCATATCGAAACCCCTACCGTTGACCTTTTCCTCGCTGGGCCTGTGAAAATGAAATTGTCGAAGCTCATATTTCTTATTGCCCACCAGAATGAAGCTCCCGGGAGCGTAATTGACCTGGATAGTGTGGCCGTTATCGATGATGTGCAGAGGAGAAGATTTGTAATGGAAGTGAATTGCGGGCAGGGCTGCCTTCCGCGGATTGCGAATATCAACGGGTGATTGGTGATGTCCCATTTTGCACTGTGCAAACTCCGGACTGAGGTCACCCCAATGACTCGGGCCGTAGGCGTCGCCGTAATCCCAATTGTGTGCGGCATGCTGTTCTTGCGCCGCGCTAATTATGATCAAGACAAACGCGCAGCAGACAATTCGAGTAAGGCGAGTTTTCCGCATATCAGGTCCACATCACAACGCGTCCGAAGGCCGCTTAAGTATAAGAAGGGTAGCAGAACCGCATATCGCGTGAGACTGTTCATCTTGACAGGTTTTTGAAAAACGTATTGGCTAAGCCCATCCCGATTAAATTCATCTCTGCGCGGGTCAATTAACGCTTGGCCAAAGGCACTGAGGCGGATCAAACAGGCGCGTGGGTATTCCACGTCCATGAGCAGTACAGCAAACAGAAGTAGCAGGATAGGAGGTTTCATCGGATGTTCCCTTTATTTATATGTTTATGCGCTTGTTTTGACCATTCTTCAGAACTCCAATCTCGCAATCATCGTGATACTGTCAGTGTTGTCAGTTGCAAGTGGATGGCCCTCTGAAATGGTATGCCGCAGCAAAGCAGCCCATCTTCGGCTTTGGGTGAGCTGCCATTCTTCGATGCCAGGCCAGGTCGATCGGCCGCCGCCTTTAACTGCTCGTCAGAGAGCCGTGGTGCGGTCAAGATGGGCGTGACAGGCTGCTGAGCCATTAGTCCGCTTCCGCCCCCAGACGCAGAGGAGATTTGCGGTCGTTGGACATGGGGCATACCTCCGACATGGATTGGAGTGATTCAAGCTGAAGATTCGATTCAACGTTGAAAATAGCAGTTCCCCACCGGCTACATCTAACTCTTTTGGTGCGTAGCGTCTTACAGCCTCGTATTTTTAGGGAATAAGTTGCATGAGGATTAAGATTGTCCAGCTCATAAGTGCCGCCTTGTCCGCCTTGCAATTTGATTTGGTGTGCTTTTCCCCCCTCCGACCAGCGGAGAATATAAGTGTCGTAGGTTCCCTGGCCTTCCCACCCTATTTGTAGCTTTCCTCCGTTTTGGCGAAGCCAGAGTATGCATGGCCGGTTAGAGAAACAAGCAATAACATCGCTGCCGGTAGCCTTATTCTTGTATTGCTGCGCCGACAATTGTGGCTGGGCGCTACAGCTAAGGCTTACTAGGGTAAGTAATAACCATAATAAAATGTGCAAGATCGCATTCTTAGGGTTTTGCATGTTGCTGTTCCCTTGCTTTCCTTCGATATTCTTCAGCTATTCAACTAAGCGGCACTACGCGAAGATAACTAGCCCATTCCGATAAATAAAATCATTAAAAACCCCTTATGGGTTGAAGCGGCCTTATATATAAATCTTAATTTTGCTCTGGAGTTCATCAAAACCCTCGACTATGATGTGCAATCAATTGCAACTGGATTGCCTGGACTCTGTGATTCGCTCGACTATGCCGATGGATCACATCGCGCATAGTTCAGGGTCGCCAGAACGTGCAGGAAAGCCACTTCAAGACCTGAAGAGCTGGAGGCAGGGCGATCAGTGAAATAGTGTAGGCACTCTTATGGAGAAAACATTAAGTGATCAGGGCTTGGTGTGGACAATGCTCAAATGATGAGTCAATTGCTTCTACTGAAGCTCGTATAGTTTCATGGAAATATTTTTAGGATGGCCAGTATGGAACGAAAAAAATTAAGCAGGTTCCAGGAACTTTCCCATCAAGCCTTGGTTTCCGCGCGGGAACGTAAGATTTTTTTGATGGCGAAGTGCGGGGAGGATCCCCAACTTAACAGGGAAACAGAGATGCTTTTGGAAAAAATTGACCTGCTTTTCGAACGATCTCTTGCCTTCCCCCGTGATGAACGAGAAGCTTTTCTCACAAAAGAGTGCGAGAACGACGAATTTATTTATGGTGAAGTGAAGTTTCTTTTGAATGAACGCGAAAAACTCGAATCCGCCCCTGACCAAGTCGTAAACGTGTTGCTCCGCTTGAACCAAGGGGACAAAAGCGCTCTGGACTCCTTGACTCCGCTGGTTTATACCGATTTGCGAAGGCTTGCCTCTTACCTTCTGCGCAGCGAGCGTCCTAATCACACGTTGCGGCCAACCGCGCTGGTAAATGAGGTTTATCTGAAGTTTACCCGGCAGCTAAACCTGAAATGGCAAAGCAAGGCGCACTTTATTGCTTTAGCAGCGCGTGCCATGCGGCAAGTTTTGATCGACTATGCTGACCATCGCAACCGGCAGAAGGGGCCGGGAAAGTATGTCGTTCTCGCCCTGGAAGAAGCGCTCAATGTCGCCGAAAAACAATCCGTGGATCTGGTCGCGTTGAATGAATCGCTTGACCGGTTAATGGAAGCGTATCCCCGCAAGGCTCAGGCCATTGAATTGCGTATTTTTGGTGGGCTAACGAATGACGAGATCGCCGAAGTCCTGCAAATTGCCCCGAACACGGTAATCGAGGATTGTAAGTTTGCCGCGGCATGGCTTCATCAGGACATGGCGAGTCGGAAAAAGGACAGAAAAAAATCCAATGGAGAGTGAGCAGGAGAAAGCCGAGTCGCTTTTCCGGCGTACTTTGACTTTATCACCTGGGAAACGCCGGGAATATCTGGCCACAGCTTGCAATGGCGACGAATCCATTCATAGCGCGGCATTAAGCCATTTGCGGAAACATGAAGAAGAGGTTGAATCTTTCTTTCACCGGGCAGCCGCCCTTCCCGCGGACGAACGCGAATCCTTTTTGACGAAGATTTGCCCCGATCCGAACGTGAAGAGCGACGTCTTCTCCATGCTTGATTTTGAGAACCGACCACTCCCCGACTACCTGGCCGGGCTTTATTCACGTCTCAATCCAGGAGACCAGATCGGACAATATGTGATCCTCGGCTTTATCGGCCAGGGCTCGATGGGCGAAGTTTACGCGGCCCAGCACTCCACACTGGATCGCCAGGTGGCAATCAAATTTCTGGCCAACTACCTTGTACATGATCCGGATCTGGAGGAACGTTTTAAAACGGAGGCCAGGGTCACCGCTAAATTGGCGGACCCGCACATCCTCAGGATATTTGATATAGGCAAGCAGGGAGACAGGCATTTCATTGTGAGTGAATTCCTGGAGGGAGAGCCATTGCGGAAATACATCGGGCGGCTCTCGGCGGCGCAAGCTGTCCATTATGCCCGGCAAATTGGAGAGGCACTCGAATCAGCGCACGACGCTGGCATTATTCATCGGGACATCAAGCCGGAAAATGTCATGGTGTTAAAAGGAGGCAGGCACATCAAGGTGCTGGATTTCGGATTGGCGAAGCTAGTGAAACTTCCTCCCGGCCAGCGTACCATTCCCGGGGTGCTCCTTGGCACCTGGGATTACATGTCGCCCGAGGCGCGAAGAGGCGAAACTGACGCACGCTGCGATCTATGGAGTTGGGCAGCCCTGCTCTATGAAATGATCACCGGCCATCTTCCCGCCGATCCGCGTGCTCTTAGTGGGCGCCCTAGTGACAATAAAGATCTGAACCGCTGGCTGGCCAGGGCGCTCTCGCCACAAATACAAGACCGCTACCAGAGTGTGCAGGAGGCGCTTCTCGAATTGCCTGTCATCGTGGATCCGCCGCGCTGGCGGAAGTGGCAGCGACTTGCCGTTATGCTCATTCTTTTGTGTGTCGCAGGGATAGCATACCGGCGGTGGATCGACCGGGCACAGCCAATCATAAAAATCACCCCACTGACGAGCAGTGGCAACGTAATGCAAGTGGCGATTTCGCGCGATGGCAAATACGCAGCTTATGCCTCCACCGCTGATAGAGGACAGGTGCTTTATGTGAGGCAATTCGGTCACCCGGACAAAAGGGTCGAAGAGGCAGAGCCGGGAAAATACATCGGCATCACTTTTGCCCCTGACGGCAAAAGTCTCTATTACGTTCGCAAACTCAACGAGGAGGGGACCCTATACCAGTTTTCACTTGAGGACAATGACTCCAGGCTGGTGAGCAGGGACGTGGATACGGCCGTGAGTTTCTCTCCCGATGGCCGGCAGGCCGCCTTCTTGCGCATACATCCTGGCAATCCAACCACCGCTTCAGTGGTTGTGGTTCCAGCGAACGACCTTGCGAAGATCGAATCACAAAGAGAGCTGCCGCAACTGGGACGTCCTTACGCTTTTTTTTTGCTGGCGCCGCTTTGGTCTGTTGACGGCCGGTCGATCGTGTGTGCTGCATGGAACTTTGATGTCAAACAAGACACTCAGATAATCGAGATCAGAGTGGCGGACGGCGAGATCCTTCGACGGATACCCCAGCCTTGGAACTGGGTTAACCGACCAATCTGGCTGAAAAACGGGCGAAGTCTGGCTCTGGTTGCAGCCAGCGCCGGTGACATAAAGGCGGAACTGCACGAGATGTCGTGGCCCAGCGGGCAAGTTTCGCAGTGGGGTTTCGACGACTACGGCGATCTCGATGCCACGCCCGATTCCCGCTATGTGGCTGCTATCAAGAGTGAGAGCACATACGCGGCTTGGATTGTTCCTCTCGCGCAACCTGATAGCCACTGGAAAGTTGATATTCCAGCCAAGCTTACAAGCATCGCCTGGACCCCTTCCGGGGATTTGATTTCCGAAGCAATAATGGATGACGCACCTGATCTATGGTCCATCAATCCTTTTACCCTGATGAAACATCGGCTCACGGAGGATAAGTTTTTCGAGAAAGACGTTGTGGTTGCGCCCGACGGGAAATTTATGGTTTACGTCTCTAACCGGGAAGGCGTTGCTAATTTGTGGCGGTCGGATTTAAACGGCGGCGGAGCCATTCGTCTTACAGAAGGCAGTGCGGACAAAAACCCGGCGATTACCTCTGACGGTAAATGGGTGATTTACGGTTCTTCCGCCAATGGCAGCGAGACCCTTTGGATCGTCTCAATAGACGGTGGAAAGCCACGCCAATTCACCCCAAACCTGGCCAGGAATCCGGTGTTTTCGCCGGATGGCAAGCAAATTCTGTGCGAATACTCCCTGAATCCTAGTCAAGGATGGTCAACAGTAGCTCTTGACGCGGCCACTGGAGCTTTGGTGAATACGTTTCCAGGCATCCCGGAAAATGCCCAGGCCCACTGGTCCGCCAGGGGCGATGAGATCTATTACGTGGTCACCAACAATGAAGTTTCCCAGGTATTGGCCCAGCGATCCAATGCTAAGTTTCCTCGTGGTAAACCGAGAATTTTGGCGCTATTTAAGGAGGACGTCATTATTGCAATTGCTCCTTCCCCTGATGGACGCTATCTGGCCTGTATCCGGGGAAAGCAAAACACAAATGCCGTTCTGCTCGAAACCGCAAGATGGCCCAGAACGTATTTTTAAAATTGCCGGAGGAACATTTATATGGCAGCATCCACCACGCCAAAACCGAAACCACCAAACCTGAACCCCGACCCTCCAACGCCGATCCCCGGTCCAATTTCCTTTAACACCACCGGATATCCCACTCCGACGAAGCCCCCTGGAACCCCCACAGCGGAGGTTTTGCAACTGGCTACTTCTTATGAGGCGTATCCCAGTCACGCAGTGCTGGAATTTTCCATTGCAGATCTGCGCTTTCTGGGAAACGTGACGGACGTAAGATGTCTGGTCTTTGAAATGATCTTCATTGATCCCAAAACAGCGGAGGTCAAGGAACTCAAGCTGGAGATTACGTCGCCCGAACGAAAGCAGCTCTTCCTTGAAGAACTTGCGTCAGAGGGTTGCATTCAAAAGGCTGACCGCACGATCCACTTGTTTTCCCTCGACGCCAGGTGCGCACGCCGTGCGCAACACCTGTTTGTTCCGGGCAATAAGTTCGTCGTTCACGCAAAGGTTTCAAAGCAGATCGTCGAAGGAAAACTGCAGGTAGCAGTAAGAAAATATCTTTAAATCATTTAGAAATCATTGCCAAGGCTGGGTCGAGAAGGGTTTCATTTTGCTCTGGGCTCAGCCCATTTTCAATCTTCAAACTTCTAAAGCACCTCCGCATCAACATGCACGCCGCCATCAATGGCGAGGCGCAAATTCCATCATTATTGGTCCCTGTGTTTTGGCACGTTTCCAGCCGTCAATCTGCTTGGCTTGTTTCCATTTCCGCCTTACAAAATTTTGAATAGAGGCGAGGGTGGTTTTTCTGGTGATTCGCCGCTGTTTACAGTGATGCGTTTTGGATTCCCAGTCGTCGAGCCAAAGTTGCCGGAGTGAACGAAAGCTCGGATTTCCGCTCACCGCACGCACGTGAGCCGCTGGGCGCCCACGCAGGAGGAAGAAGGAGAAATTTATGGCGAAGCAGGACAAGGTATCGTCAGAAGCACTGGAAGAATTGTTGCCGGTTCGAAGAATGCTGTTGCTCAACCTCGGACTGGGGGGGATAGTTCAATTCACTGGAAACGTAAACTGGGAGGAGCTGACCTGTGTCGGTTACAACCCGCAGACCTCCACATTGCAGGCCGTAGTGGCCATCAGGCAGCAAACCGGATACAGCGGAGGGCTGTGTTCCGCTGGGTCGAAGGAATTCGTGCGTTTCTTCATTGATTACGGATCAGGTTTTCAGGACCTTGGATACACGAGCTTTGATGTGCACGACGTCCCTGACTCTCACGCGGTCGCTCATCCGATTGAGTATGTCGTGCAGATGCCGCTGCTGGATACGACACATCGCCGCTGTTGCGGCACTCCTGCCACTCCGAAAGTGCGGGCCGTTCTTTCATGGAATACGGTGCCAGGCACCAATCCTAACGTTCTGAACGCTTTTGGAAATATGGTTGACGCTCACATCCAATTGGCGCCCAAACCGTTCTCGCTTGCGTGCCTGATTGAGTCAGGTGTTTTGAATGCAGGCCTGAAGGCACTGAAGCAGTTTGACCTGGAAAAACCATTGTCGCCGCTGCCCTTGCCGGCCGCCCCGGATTTCATTGAGCTTGCCCAGAAGTACAAAGACGAGAAGGTACAGCCCCATCGTTTTCTAACTCCTGTGCTCGGTTCGCTCACAGCGAAGCAAAGCGTGGCGCATCCCATCCCCGCCAGCAGCCTGCAATCCCTCAGCAAGCAAGGCATTGATCTTGCGGCCGCGTTGAAGCTGCTGGAGAACACATCCGCGGACGTGAGCTATGAGCAGCTTACGTGCGCTGGTTTGCACTCGGCAACAGACACGGTGGGAGCCGTCATTCAAATCAAAAGACCGCTGGGTTACAACGGCGACCTCTGCCGTCCAGGTTCCAGGGAATATGTGGCTTTTTGGGCGGACTGGAATAACAATGGAACTTTTGAATACCTGGGAACTACGAGCGTTAATGTGCACGATTTGGGAACGATTCCATCTGACGGCGTACGCTATTCCGTTTCTCTGCTTGCGCCGGGAATCGTGGAGCATCTGCGTGAGTGCGGAAATCCCAATGTAATACGTCTCCGTGCCGTGCTTTCATGGTCCACGCCTCCTTCCACCACCAACCCTAACGCGCTCAACGCCTGGGGCAACAGGCTGGATGTTCACGTTCAAATTCGACCGGGTACTCCTGTCACCAATGGTGAGTTGGCCGCCGACATTTTCTATGTGGGTGGCGTTAAGCTGTCAGACATCAGCACGCTAACGCATCTGGCATATCCGTCAATAGTGCTCGGCAGTGCCTGCGACGGGCCGCTGATGGATCGGCCATGGGGCGGACTCGTGAACATTCAGGGGCATATCTACAACGCGGGCGCGGCCAATTCCGTGCGCTTCCGCGTTCGCTATAAAAAGCATTCTGACCCGGACGTTGATGCAAGTTGGACGCCGGTAACCTTTGCGCAGGAATTCACGCTTGAAGAACCATTTTTGCCTTTCCCGTCTCAAGTCACTGTAAGTCAAATTGCGGGAACAGAGCCTGGACTGGGCAGCGGCTGGTTCTATTACGTTGAGAACCAACTCGCCTCCCCGCCTATTATCGAAATAGATAACCTGCTGGCTGTCTGGGACACAGGAAGTCTGGAAGGCGATTTCGATCTGCGCCTTGAATACCGCAAGACCACGGATGCGCCGGGTGTCTATCTCCAGTCCCACGTGGTGAGCATCAAACTGCACAACTACCAAATGGTGGCGAGCACAGTGGCAACGTCATTGATCGATTCTACAAAAGACCTGGATCTCGTGATTGACGGCGGTGATTGTCACAGCTATAGCCAAAGCGCAACGATTCACGGGCATCTGCGTGTGATTGACCAGTACTTTGGAAAATGGAGCTTGGACCTACAGCCGGCGACTCACACCAACGGCGCTGTTGCCGTGCCATCCTGCCGCATCTACAACTCACTTGCCGATCAGGGCGACGGTAACCTTGCCTGGTCGCTCTCGCTCGATACGAACAAGCCCGACAAATGCGGATACACGCTTACCTTAACCGGTTCCGACAGGACCATCATTAACAGTAATGGTGGCCCACACACGGCGTCAAAAGCAGTTGGTTTTGCCGTGATTTGATTGGCCAAAGCTGCCGGTGCAGAAGAGTTAATCTCTGCGCCGGCAGTTCAAATTTTTTGGAAGCCCTCAAGAAGCGCTAACGAGTGTTTTCTGGAGGAACTGATTTTACTCGGGAACATTACGAGCCAGAAGCCGATTGCAGGGCAGTTTCTTCAGGAGATATTGTCAATTATTCACAGACCTGAGGCGCTCCTGCCACTTTTCTCGTAGCCTCATCTGGTTTATTTTGTATTTCTCACCAAACATTTAATCTTCCGGAGATGTTAATTCAAACATTGTTTTGGTTCATATCTAACATGCTGCGCGGCGGAACGGGCAATGCGCCACAGACCTTGAGAAATATCGAGAGTATTTTAGGTCCTGATTTCTTCCTCAGTTGGAGCAGAGGAAAGTAGACCATACGGCCTTGAACTTTGTTCCCCCAAGCATATCCAAAGTCCCTAGTTCTCGCTCTAGCCACTCCTTCGAATCGGCAGGTAGGGCAAGCTTTATTAGAAATTGCTCATGCGCTGGAACTTTTTCTGCTAATTACTCGGCTCTAATGGGAGCCGGAAATGGCCTTCGGTTACGCCACTGCGTTCGAAACATCAGCAAAAGTTAACTCTAAAGCCTAATTACTCCCTCTGGTGCTGACTATTCCTGTTAAGAATTCACTCTGCTCGACTTTAGAACCTTAGCTGTGACAACCAGAAGCTCTGCTTATCGATTCCAATTCGCAAGTTGCAACTTGGAGTGTTCCATGAAAGCCAATTCATTGCTGTATTTTGTTGCTTCAACCTTTATGTTGTTTTCGTTTTCATCCTATACCGCTGGAGAATCTTTCCAGAGGAATAACCACACACCGACGTGGACGCGCGCGGTAAGCTTCGGAGGCAGTGGGGCAGACATCGGCTCCGCCGTCAAGGTCGATACGCGCGGCAACCGATATGTGACTGGCGGTTTTTCCTTAACTGCAAAATTCGGCAAAGAGACGCTCACTTCAGCTGGCGGCACTGACATCTTTCTGGCGAAGTTTGAGGATTCCGGCGAGCTTCGCTGGCTGATCCAGGCCGGCGGCGCTGGAGATGATGTGGGGAACGATATCGCCTTGGATCACGAGGGGAATATTTATCTGGCAGGCTCGTTTACTGACAGCTCGACGTTTCCTTCCATCAACGGCCCATCCAAGACGGTGACCGGAGCAGCAGAGACGATTTTTCTGGCGAAATACAATCCGTCAGGCAAACTCGTCTGGGTGCAAACAGGTATCGGGTCGTTCGGCGGCCAAAACGAGGCCTTCGGCGTGGCGGTAGATCAGGCAACTGGAGCGGTGTTTATTACCGGCAGGGGTCAGGGGGACGACACATTCTCGTCAACCAACGGTACCCAAAACACAGTTCCGGGAGTTGGCGACTGGCATATGTTCCTGACGAAGTATGATAACCGCGGCAACTTTCAATGGGGCCAAACGAACGAAGCCGAAGTCAATACCGTCCCGCACGAGGTTGCGATAGACACACACGGCAACGCTTATGTAACCGGCTGGTTCGAGGGCACAGCCACATTTCACAGCAATAACGGCCAGGACCTGAATATTACCGGACTGAGTGAACCTATTCAAAGTTCCGATTTTCCCGATGATGCTTTCATCGTTAAGTATGACGCTGAAGGCAACGCAAAGTGGGCCAACTTGATTGGCGGCTACAAAGGCATCGCGACTGACATCGCCATGAGCGACGATGGGCGCGAGATCAGTATCACTGGCTTCATCGGAAACATCGCCGGCACGCCTTCACAAGCCGAGACTATCGCCACGTCGCAGAATGGAAAGAATATCAATCTCGGCGGAGGACAGTTGACGAACCCCTATAACAAGGACGCATTCATTGCAACGTACAACAGCTCTGGAGTGTTGCTCAAGGCACGCCGCATTGGCGGGATCGCGGATGACGGCGGCAGTGGGATAGCCTACGACCACCAAGGCAATTTATACGTGACTGGCGTCTTTCAAGGCACGATCAACGTCGAAGGCAAATCTCTGGCAGGCGAGAAGCCCTTCAATCTCTTTGTCCTCAAGTTCAAATCTGAAACCGGTGGCCTGGACTGGGCCAAGAAAGCAGATGGACCAGGCCAGAACAATTTTGAGGCGAATCCCAAAATGGGCGTGACACCGGATGGCCAGGTCTTCGTAACTGGCGTGTACCAGGATACTGCCGTCTTCGACGCGATCACATTACACAGCGCTGGCGACCTGGACATCTTCTTTGCAGAGCTGAATGCTAATCGCGATGACGATAATTGCAAGGACCGGGGCTGCGACGGGCAAGATGATGACAATCGCGGAGATCAGGGACATGGAGGAAAAGGTAAGGATTAACACTCTACGAGGATGACTGGGGAAGGGATTTGGACGCTGTCCCTTCCTCAGCCCTTATCCTGCTCGGAGGGATCATGAGATGACGGAGAGGAGATCAGCGTTGTTGCAAAGTGTGAAAGGTACTATTGTTCCAAGTGAACGGTTTACATTGTAGAAGGCCGCGAGGTGTTATAACCGGAAACTGTATCAGGAAAAGGGTTCAGTCTAATCGGACTGTAGGCAAAAATGTGATAGTACAAGCCTCCAGCTTCAATAAAATTCAATAAACTTTCAACAAATGGCCCGCAACATGTTCAATATCAATCAATTGGCAATGAATTCACCGACTGCGTCAGATCGACAGCAATAACAAGCGTCATTCGTTCTTGCACAAGGCCACAACGAGACAAGACCCGCAACGCTGCTATCACAACACCAGATTCCTCATCCTTTGTGTACGACGCGGATGAGTGCCGCATGATGGAAATCCCACCAGAAAGTCGCAACAAAACTTGCCAGCTCATTGTGAAGCATGACTAAATGCCTAGGATCAGTGCATTAAATAAATCCAGCATCTTGTGCACCTCACCCTTTTTATCTAAGTGTACTAATTCAACATCTTTTCGGCCGAACGCGAGAAATTTGCGCTGACCTGTTGTCGACCAGAATAAAGCACTTTTGCGTCATAAAGTAACCTTGCTGGAATGTTTGGCTCCGAATTGTTCTCCAGATTTCAGATTTTGCATCAGTATCTTTGCTATCACGTAAATTACAAATAAACGCATTTACCCGATGCAGGCAGTGCACCAGTAATTCTTTTGCATGCTTAATATCAGTGGCTGGAAAAGGATACATGTCTAGCTCACTAAATCATATGTTTCAGGAACGATTGATAGCCGCCACCGGGCTATGGCATCAACTCCTGTGTGAGCACCGCGCCGCCCATGGATCCCAATACCGCCGACTCCTTGACCGGCTTATGCGAGTCTTTTGCCACCCACAATGTTTCCTTGTCTGAGTCGCCGTCTGATGTGATCTCCAACTTATAAGTATCAAACGTACCGGCGGGCACCGTTATTTTCTCCATGCCGGTGACTTTTAATTGCATCAGCTGAACTTTTTGCTTTTGCACGTCAAAGTTCCGATAGGTGGTGCTGTAGCCTTCAGCAAGCGGCAGGCATGAGAGTGCTTCCTTGGCTCCTGCGCCTTCCGCAAACAGCGGCCCGCCCAGATCCACCGAAACCGGAGTGTCTTTGCCGCTCATATTCACGTTGCCAGAGGCTTTGTCGCCAGCAAAGTTCAGGTCAATGGAGACCGGCCCTTGTTTCACGCCAAGTTTGCGCGCAACCAGCGTGCCTTTATCCATGGAAGAAATCTGGGTGACAGGGCCGTTCGGCGTATCAATTACGTCCGTGGCAGTCCAGCCGCCGCCTTCTTCTGCAATGGTGGTGGAGACACTCAGCGGAACCTGCTGGCCACCCATTTCAATCATGGCTTTGTATTTAGAGGTTCCCGGCTGGAGATCAACTGCAGTTTTCGGCAGGCCCACAGCGCCAGCGTCAACTTTCTTGGCCAGCACCACGGTCTTGGGATCAACCGTGACCTCTTTCAGCCTTGCCACAACCTCCGGCGTTCCGCCTTCCTGAAAGCGTCCGCCCAGATATTTGGCAAGAAACTTTTCAGCAGCCATGTTCGCTGCCATGTTATTTACAGGACGGGCAAAGCCGTGGCCTTCATCGGGAATCAGGATGTACTCTACGGGGAAGCCGCGATCCCGCAACGCTACAACAATCTGCTCAGACTCCGCGTGATTTACGCGTGGATCATTCGCGCCCTGAGCAATCAGCAACGGCGTTTTGATCTTATCTGCCGAGGTGAGAGGCGAACGCTCCTTCAGCAAGGCTTTGCCTTCCGGCGTGGTGGGATTACCCATGCGCACATAAAAAGTTTTGCGGATGGATTCCCAATATGGCGGGATGGAATCAAGCAGTGTGATCAGGTTGGAAGGGCCAAAGAGATCAACGGCCGCTGCGTAGGTATCCGGTGTAAACGCAACACCGGCAAGCGTAGCGTAACCGCCATAAGAGCCGCCGAAAATGCCAACACGCTTGGGATCGCTGATGCCTCTTTCCACCAGATATTTCACGCCCCAGGTAATGTCATCCTGCATGGTTCGGCCCCACTGCAGGTTGCCGGCATTCAGAAATTTCTTGCCATAACCTGTGGAAGCGCGGAAGTTCGGGCTAAGCACTGCATACCCGCGATTGGCAAAGAACTGCGCGTAGCCGTTGTAGCCCCACACGTCGCGTGCCCACGGGCCACCGTGAGGAAAGATAACTGTGGGCAAATTCTTGGCTGGAACACCCTTGGGCAAAGTGAGATAAGCCGGAATCTCCAGCCCGTCTGACGATTTGTAATGGACAGGCTCCATGTGGGCCAGCGATTCACGCGGCAGTTTTTCGCGCACGGTAAATTGCTTGGCCAGCTTGTGGCCTTTACGATCAAAAATATAAGTTACACCGGGCTCGGTATCGCTGTTGGCGACAATCACCCACGTTTGTTCATCGAGCGTGTGTGATCCCAGCGCAATTTCCATTCCCGGCAATTTGTTCTTCAGCCATTTGTAATCGACTTCAAAGGCCTTGTCTTTGAAATAGATTCGCTGCTTGTCGTCAAGATAACTCGTGAGCATCAGTTCATGCGTGACTTCAGAGAAAAGCGCGCCGCCCAAATCCACGCGCTTCATAGGATCGGATTCCACCGCCTGCGTCTTGCCGGTTGCGGGATCAAACAGCGCCAACCCGACCAAGTCAACGTCATCGCCTTTATTTGTTTCTATATAGACCTGCTTGCCGTCTTTGGTGAACTCCAGCGGGCCGCAGGTTTCCATTACCGTGCAGGAATAAATCTGGGTGAATTTGTCAGGATCAACGCGCAGAATTTCGTTGTCGCCGTTGTCGGCCACGCGCGTCGCCAGCCTGAGTTGTCCACTGAGATCAAAAGCCCAGCCGGAAATCTTCTCAGTGTTCTTGCGGACCAGAGTTTTCTCGCCCGTGGAAAGCTTCAACTTATAGAGATCGTGCCATGCCTTGTCACGGTCATTCAGGCCAATGTAGATCGTGTCGGGGTCGGTCCTGGGGATATCGATAATCTGCACGCGCGCGCCCTTAACGCCAGTCATATCGCGCGAGGGAGGCGCATCGGCCCCGGCCGCCGGCTTAGCTGTGGGATCAACGGCATACACGTTGAAGTTTTCATCGCCGTCATTATCTTTTACGTAGAGAACATATTTGCTGTCACGGCTCCAAAAGTAGCCGGCCACGGGGCGCTTGGCTTCAGTGGTCAACAGGCGTGCGGCGCTGAATGGCTCATCCACGCCTTTTACATAGACATTGCGCGTGTCCTTCCAAGGTTTCAGGAACGTGATGTACTTCCCGTTAGGAGAAATCTGTGCGCCGGCAATCTCTGGGTTGCCAAAGATAAGTTCGCGGTCGATGATAGGCGGCAATCCGTTTGCGGCGGAAGTTTTCTTGCCGTTCCCCTGTGCGACTAATGTGGTTGCGAGCAGGACGAGGCACAAAACACTCTTAAACAGCTTATTCATGTGAGGAAAATCCTTTCTCTCTTTTCTCGCTGCAATACGTTTCCCGGTAAGGGGCGATGTCAGCGAGCCGGGCGTTAGCGTGCATCCGAATTTGTGTGCACCGAAGTAGTACCGGAAATTGTCAACGCGAAATGGCATTGCTGTCCAGTAATAATGGGCCTTATTGAAACGTGCAGGACGAGTAATAAGTGGGAGAAGCATGACTCATTCGGCTATTGCCTCATCTGACTGCCTTTCAGGGGCGCACACCACTAGACGCGAACCAAAGCATGTTTCTTAAGGCAGTACGGAAAGCAGCTGCAGAAGTTTCCGCCGTAAGGTTTTTCTTTCGGAACAATCTGCGCGTATTCCTCTGACGGATTGCACCAAAAATTGGGCATTATTTGGGACACTGCAGAGTTCCTGCCCAATAAATGCGCGCTTTTCTGATTCTCATACTCTTCCCAAAACCCTAATCCAGCGTAATAATAACCGACACTAGGCACTTACTCTCGTACCACTGGAGTCCCGGACCCCTCTTGACCAACAGGTAGCAGTCTCAAATGCAGAGCTTCTGGTTTTTGTCGGCTGCTAACTGGCCGGGCCCCGCTTGTTGAAGGAGGCGCTTTTGAAAGTCTATGAAGGCAAGGACATTCGCAATCTCGTTGTGATTGGGCACTCTCACTCAGGCAAGACATCCCTGGTTTCTTCCATGCTGTATACCGGCGGCGCAACGCCCAAACTGGGCCGCGTGGATGATGGCTCAACCGTTACCGATCACGACGAAGAAGAAATCTCCCGGCAAATGACGATCTCCACGGCCATCGCTTCTCTGGAATGGCACAACACCAAAATCAATTTATTCGATTCTCCCGGCTTTACCATGTTCGCGCATGAGGCGCGGATTGCCATGTCCGCAGCAGAAGCGGCGCTGGTGGTGGTGGATGGAGTTTCCGGCGTGGAAGTGGTGACGGAAAAGGTATGGCAGTATGCGGAAGAGATCAACCTGCCGCGCGTGATCTGCGTGAGCCGCATGGACCGCGAACGTGCCAATTATGAAACTGCCCTGGCCAGCCTGGTAAGCGCCTTTGGGCGGTTGGTTGTGCCAGTGCAAATCCCCATTGGCAGCGAGAAGAGTTTGAAGGGCGTGGTGGACCTGGTGACTATGAAGGCCTACACCTATGACCTGGGTGGCACCGGCAAAGGCAAGGAAGGCCCGATTCCCGCTGAACTTGAAGCAGCCGCAAAAGAGGCCCATGAAAAACTGGTGGAGGTTGTGGCCGAGGGTAAAGACGAGTTGATGGAAGAATTCTTTGATAAAGGAACCATTTCTGAAGAGCACCTGATTCCGGCGCTGCATGAAGCCATCAAGGAAGACCGCATCTTCCCTGTGCTTTTTGCTTCTGGTCTGGGCAATATCGGCACGGACCACCTGATGGATTTTGTGGTGGATTATTTCCCCACAGCCGCCGAACACGCCGCAGTGCATGCGGATGCAGCCAGTGCCAGTGATAGCCATGGCGTTGACCTGCAGGTGAGTGATGCTGCTCCCACGTCCATCTATGTTTTCAAGACTGCGAACGATCCCTTTGCCGGACGCATCACGTTCTTCAAGGTTTTCTCCGGAGTGGTGAAGAACGACGCCACGCTACAAAACTTTATTCGTGGCACCTCAGAGAAGCTTGCTCACCTTTCGATCCCGCAGGGAAAAAATCTGGTGCCGGTAGCCGAGCTCCATGCGGGCGATATTGGCGCGGTGGCCAAGCTGCGTGACACGCTGACGGGTGACACGATGGGCGATAAGACCAATCCCATTCGTTTTGCCGGGGTCATGCTGCCGGAGCCAGCCATTACTTTCGCAATCGAGCCGAAGAGCCGTAATGACGAAGACAAACTTTCCAATGGCCTGCACAAGCTCATGGAAGAAGATCCCATGGTGCGCTTCTTCCGCGATGAGCAGACCAAGGAATTTCTGATTGCTGGGACGGGCCAGCAGCACATTGAAGTGATGGTTTCAAAGCTTAAGCGGCGCTATCACACGGAAGTCCTGTTGAAAGCGCCCAAGGTCCCATACCGTGAAACAATTCGCGGCAAGGCCGATGTGCAGGGACGCCATAAAAAGCAGAGTGGCGGCCACGGCCAATATGGCGATTGCAAAATCAAAATGGAGCCGCTGGAACGGGGCAAAACTTTTGAGTTTGTGAATGATATTTTTGGCGGCGCCATTCCCAAGAACTACATTCCTGCCGTGGAAAAAGGGATTGTGGAAGCGGCAGCGCGCGGTTTTCTGGCAGGCTTCCCGGTGGTGGATTTCCGCGTGATTCTCTATGACGGCAGCTATCACGACGTGGACTCAAACGAGCTTTCATTTAAGAACGCAGGCCGCATCGCGTTCAAAAAAGCCATGGAACTGGCCAAGCCCACGCTGCTGGAGCCGCTGATGAAGGTGGAGATCAACATTCCCGACGAATTTGCCGGAAGTATTATGGGCGATCTCAACTCGCGTCGGGGACGCATTCAGGGCATGGACAACAAGGGCGGAAAGACGATTGTGAAAGCTGAATGCCCCATGGCCGAGATGCTGACTTACGGGGCCGACCTGACGTCAATGACGCAAGGGCGCGGTAGCTTCCACATGGAAATGTCACATTATGACTTTGTGCCGGCGGCGCAACAGGAAAAGATCGTTGCACATGCCAGAGCCGAACGCGGCGAGATTATGGAGATAGAAGAAGCGAGCTAATAATTTAGCCATGATCAAACGGATAGCGCGGGTTCCATAAAAGCGCTCGGCGTTATACTGTCCGCATGCGGAATCGCACAAAGCGTGGATTTCTGCTTGATCGCGCGAGTTTGGTTATCTTCGCTGTGTTTTTGTCTGCGACGAATTGTCGCGCAGGACGCAGCGTCACCTCAGGCCGAATTTCCTGCAGAACCCGGCCCTTACCTGACACCCCAGCGCTTGGTTCGTGTGGGTAAGAGGCGCACGATTAATCTCGTCTGCCTCGGTAGTGGTTCGCCAACAATTGTCTTAACAGCCGGGTTGGAAAGCTGGTCGATTTTGTGGCGCAGGGCTCAACCTCAGCTTGCACAAACTACCCGCGTCTGTGCCTGGGATCCCGCTGGGTTCGGATTCAGTAGCCCCAGCTCTGAGCCGCAGGATGCAGTTCACCTTACAGAAGATCTAGAGCATGCATTGAAAGGGGCGGACCTAAATGGTCCCCACCTGATGGTCGGGCACTCTGCCGGGGCCTTTGTCGCGCTACGCTTCGCTGACCAGAACCCGAAGAGCGTTGTAGAAATGGTTCTGGTGGATCCTTCCATCCCCGAACAAGGCACAGTTATGAAACGTGTCGCGCCGAAGTTTGCGCTACGTGTGGATGGGTTGAGTTCTGCGGAGGCGGAGTCGTTGCGGCACTGCGCTGCCAAACTCAGAAGCAGCACGCTGAAACGTGGCACAACGGAGTTCGACGAGTGCACAAGTCCACCTCGCCTGCCCGCCGATTTTTCAGGTCTTGAAGTGTCCCTTTCGCAGCTCAATGCCAACCCTGCGAGGATGCTGACGGAGGCTTCGGCGCTGGACAATTTTCGCAAGAGCCAGGACGAGGCGATCAATCCGCATCGCCGCTACGGTGACATGCCTCTGGTGGTGCTGACGGCGGGCCGCCGAGATATGCCTCCAGATTTTCCCGCCGATGTCCATGAGCAGGGGACACTATTTTACCGGGAAGCCGGGCGCGCGCACGATGCCTATGCCGCGCTATCCACGCGCGGACATCAAGAACTTGTTCCGGATTCCGGGCATAATATTCCGGTTGAAAAACCCGAAGCGGTTCTCGCAGCGATTCGCCGCGTGCTCGCGGAATGCGAGCTACAAAAATCGAAGAAATAAGCAGAGTAGATGAATTCAGATGTGGGGTACGCTGGGAAATGTTCGAGAACTGCCCCGCTGATTTATACTTAGGGCCATGAGCCAAACACTTTCCGCCGATACTGCCACCTTTCTTCTTAATACCGTTTATCTTCCAGCCATGCAGCGCGAATGCGCGACCATGCGCAAAGTAATTGAGGCAATTCCAGTCGACAAAGGCGATTACCGTCCTGACCCGAATGCCAAGACCGCGCTGGAACTGGCCTGGCACGTTGCTGCTGCAGAGAAGCGTTTCTATAACGGCATTGCCGACGGCGAATTTGACTTCACACCCATTTCAAGGCCTGATTCTGTTAAGACATCGGCTGACATTGCCAAATGGTATGGCGAGATGATTGATGCGGTAGTGCCTCGCCTGCAAAAAATGACGACAGAACAAATGACCAAGGTATTGGATTTCCGCGGCATGTTCCAGACGCCGGCAGTGCTCTTCTTCCAGATGGCGATCAGCCACTCCATCCACCATCGCGGACAGCTCTCAGTTTATCTGCGGCCCATGGGCGGGAAGGTCCCAGCGATTTACGGCGAGAGTTACGACTCTGCTGAAGCCAAGAAAGCGGCGCAGGCCAAGACGGCATAAGCGCGCGAGCATGGAAATATAGATATTACTTTTTGAGCCGGTACCTGAATCCTGGGTTCCGGCTCTTTGGCGTCGAGCCTATTCAATCGTTTCGATGTTTTCTTCCTCTTCCGCGGCAACCATCAATTCAAAGCGCACCTGAGCAGCACATTTTCCGCACTGCGGGAACTTCTCCTGCGCCTTAAAGCTGGCCTTGTGGGGCAAGCGATGTTCGGCGTGCAAGACTTTATAGATCCCCGAACTGGGGACCGTCTGACCCGGTTTGTAAACTTTCCTGCTGGAATCGGAAGCCATGCGCTCGATTGAGTTGCATGGGGAACGTAGAGGTTTGAATACTCATCTTGTAACCCGGGTTGTCCGGTTCCGGTAAGTCTTCCTGGAAGTCTGGATCTTCAGAGATGTGCGGCACCAGTTCCAGAATTTTGTAGCGCACCCGCTCTCCGCATAACCGGCAGTACGGGAAAATGGTATTGCGCGTGAGTATCACGGTGGAGCGGGGCTCATTGTGGTGGCATATCTCATAGATGCCGGAGTATTGGACCAGCTCTCCCGGAGTCAGCAGGCAATCAGACTGATCAAAGATTATGTTGTTTGTCTCTTGCATTTCCATGTTTCGGGTTGTGTTCCTTCCTGCAACTCCGCTGGCACGCTGTTTACTTATCAGCCGCCTTCCATGCGGCATCTTGCAGCTCTGAATCCGTCAATGCTGCGCGTCGGAGCAACTCAGATTGTAAGTGGGATGCACTGTGGGTCACTGTAAGTTGGTGACTGCTGAATTTACTGGCAAAAGTTTACTTTTTTATTTTCAGGCAACCCGTTAGTGGATTGCAGCGATTCAGCATATAGATCGCCGGCAGTGAACGACGTGAATGCGTGGCTACCTTCTGAACCCGGCTGAGGAGACAATTCAGACTGGCGATTATCCAAATTGAAAAATTGAATTTACAATCATCGCACTATGTCTCTTACGAACCATCAGTTTTGTCTTGCCGCCCGCCCTGTTGGCTTACCTAAACGCAGCGATTTTAATTACACAGAAGAGCCGGTGAAAGATCCTGGCCCGGGCCAGATTTTGGTAAAGATATTGTATGTTTCACTGGATCCGGCGATGCGCGGTTGGATGAATGACGCTAAGTCTTACATTGCGCCGGTAGGTATTGGCGACGTGATGCGTGCAGGAGCTATCGGCAAGGTGATTGCATCGCAGAACCCGGGATTCGCCGTGGGCGACCATGTTGTAGGAGCTTTCGGAGTGCAGGAGTATGCAATCTCTGACGGCAAAGGGCTCAACAGGGTCGATCCTAAACTGGCGCCTTTGCCTGTGTATCTGGGCACGCTTGGCATGCCTGGACTTACGGCGTACTTTGGCTTGCTGGAAGTGGGTGCGCTCAAAGCCGGAGACACCGTGGTTGTTTCCGGAGCGGCGGGCGCCGTGGGGATGGCCGTGGGACAGATCGCAAAAATCAAAGGCGCCAGAGCAGTGGGAATTGCCGGCGGCCCGAAGAAATGCGAGTACGTGGTGAAAGAGCTGGGCTTTGACGCCTGCATCGATTACAAGGGCGAAGACGTAAAAGCCGGGTTGCGCACGCACTGCCCCAAGGGTATCAACGTATATTTTGATAATGTGGGCGGCGAAATTCTGGACGCGGCATTGGCTACGCTGGCACGCGGTGCGCGCGTAGTGATTTCCGGGGCAATCTCACAGTATTGCTCTACCGACGGCGTGAAGGGACCGAACAACTATCTCTCACTGCTGGTAAACGGCGCCCGCATGGAAGGCTTTGTGGTCTTCAACTATGCGGCGCGTTATGGGGAAGCGCTGCAAGAAATGGCCGGCTGGTATGCCACGGGTAAATTGAAGTCACGTGAAGATATTGTGAGCGGCCTGGAAACTTTCCCTGAGACGCTGTGCAAGCTCTTCCATGGGGGAAACCTTGGCAAGCTGGTGCTGAAGGTTGCAGACAACTAGCGTTTAGTTTCAAACCAGCGTTCAGGCTTTGCCGCCGGGACCACCATCCAGCACAGCGCGGATTTGCTTTGCATACTCCGCGCTATCGCGATCACCGGTTACCAACTCGATCTGCTTGGGACTGCTTACGCCGATTTTCAACTGCACGTTGAAGCTATTGGGCTGCTTTCACTCCGATGAATCTCCAGAGTGGCGCGCACAGGCGGCGCACGGTCTGGTCACAGGCTTCTGCCGCGCCGGTGGGGTTCGACTGTATCTGCTTGATCACTTCGCTGGCGTGCGCATACAGCTCAAGAACTTTTACGATGCGGTTACGAATGCGAGCCTGCAGTTCAGGACGGAGGCCAGGATAGATTTCTTTCTGTACGCGCTCACACAGGGTAGAAATATCGCGCGCGAACCATGCCACGTGAGACAGGCTGTTGTATTTTTGCAGATGGCTCAACGTGACGCCGCAGCGGGCAAAGGCGTTCATGTAAAAGCGCTCGCCGCGCGGATAGCCCACGCCATAGTGACGCGCTTCTTCTCCGGTGGCCAGCTGCCAGTATTCAATTGCCTGATTGCGCGAGAGCGCGGTAATACCGGTAAGAGCATAGTGATGGTCGGCCATCAACTGCTGCGCGCCCCACTTGTTTGGCACCTGCACAAAAATGACTCCGCCGGGCTTCAGCATGGAGCACATGGTCTGCACCATTAAGGTTGGCTCCATTACATGCTCTAAAACGTCCTGGCAGGTGATGACATCAAACAGTCCCATATCGCCGCGAGCGACGGGATCACAGATATCGGCTTCACGATAGTCACAGGAAATGCCCAGCTCAGCCAGCCGCTGCTTGCCCATGTGGGCGCGCTCAGGATCAATCTCAACTCCCGTGACATGAGCGCCCTGCTCCGCCATGGAGATCATCATGCCGCCGTAACCGCCGCCAACATCCAGCACGCGCTTGCCGCGGAGCGGTATCCACTGGCGGATGATGCGGACAATTTCGCGGCCGCGTTGAATGTCGCGACGCGCATATTTACGCCAGACTTCGGCATTGTGTCCGGCAGCATACTCACCCGTGGAGAGACGCTTGGCATAGGCCGGAGGAAAATAATGGTGGTCGGCGAGGCATTGCTCCATGGACTGCGTGATGCGCGGCACCTCTGATGTTGGCGCGTTGGTCCGCAGCCACTCATATTGGTCCAGGGCCAGATCAGAACATCCGGAAGCCTGCATCACTTCAGCCAGAAAGTAGCGGGCTGAGCGATCTTCAGGAAATTGCCCCACCATGCCATGCGCCACGTCCCAGAACTCTTTCATGGCTTTGTCCCAGCGGCGATAAGTCTGGGCCAGGCGTTCATCCGGAACCCCAACAGCCTCAGGTACAGTTGAGCGGACAGCGGCAGTAGCGGGCGGGTTTTCCAGCAGCGCGGTTCCGTGATTGTTCTCTTGATTCAGTTGCATGCATTTCCTCCGCCCCGGCAGGCGCCAGGGCCCAATCGGGTCCATAGATCCGCAACAAAGAGAAGCAATTGCCGTGCCACAATTCAGCACAATTGGCTTAGTTTTTACTTATATGCTGGGTGAGACTTGCCATAAGCGCGGGTACGTTGTGGTCCCACTGGTTCCAGTCATGGCCGCCGGGAGCGGTGTGAAATTCATAATGAAAATGGCGTGCCTGCAGGGTGCTGGCGAACTTTTTGTTTGCAGGCAGCAGGCCTTCCTGCTCACCACAGGTAAGAAAAAGATAAGGAACCTTTGCTGGATCAGCGGCGCGCACCAGAATATAAGGATCGCTATCCCGGCGGGTCTGGCTTTTCCAGGGACCAAAAATTGCGCTGTGCTGCCGCCATTGTCCAATGCGCTTGATGGAAAACGGCCGGCTCGGAACATCCAATGCGGAGCTCAAGCCTCCGGCAAAAGCAAACAATGCAGGGTGCTTGAGCGCCAGCACAGCCGCGCCAAATCCTCCCATGGAAACGCCGGCAATTGCGCGATTCCTGCGGTCAGCTAAAGCCGGGAACCTGCTCTCAACGTCGGCGATCAGATCATGGACGATGTAATCTTCATAGCGGTCCTGCGGATGGTCGGCGGAGTTGGTGTAATAAGAAGAGTTTCCTTCCGGCATGATCAGAATCAATCCGTGTTCGGCATACTGGGCAACATCAGAGTAGTTGGACCAATCGCGAAAGCCGCCTCCGCCGCCATGCAGCAGATAAACTACCGGGAATTTTTCTCCGGCAGCAATTTGTGCCGGAAGCAGCGCACGGTACTGCATGTCACGGCCAAGGGCCACAGAGTGAAAAGTTACATCCACCAATTTCACACCAGCGGTGAGGCGCGGATGGTCCGGCAATGGCGCTTCTTCCTTGCTGTGATTGCAGGAGCACAAGCCCAAAATAACCAACAGCAGAAAAGATCTATATAAAGCGCGCAGGCCCATATTCATTGTACGAACTCACTCTTCCTAAGGCAGATGATGAATGCCATCATACAAAGTAAAGAGGGCCAGTTCAGAAAAAATCATTCATACCGCAGTGCCACAGTAGGATCAACGCGTGTTGCCCGCCGCGCCGGAATGTAGCAGGCAGTCAGGGACACGGCAATCAAAATAACCGAAACTGCAATCATCGTGGCCGGCTCTATCAATCCCACCTGAAATAGGAAGGTGGAGAGCACGCGCGCAAACCCTATTCCGGCCACAAGTCCTATCGCCACGCCGATGAGAGTAAGCCGCAACCCATCGCCAATGACCAATTTGAAGATTTGTCCGGGCGTTGAGCCGAGCGCCATGCGGGTGCCAATCTCCCGCGTGCGCTGGCCGACGGAGAATGCCATTACACCATAAATGCCAACGGCGGCAATCAGCAGGGCCAGTCCGGCGAGAATCGCCAGCAAGACCGTGCGAAAACGCGGCTGCGCCACGGAAGCGGAAAGATTTTCTTCCATGGTGCGAATCTTTACCAGCGGCTGGTTGTGGTCAATTTCATGGACGGCGCTGGTCAGTGATGCAGCCAGCGTTCGCGGATCGCCCGATGTGCGCAGAACCAGTGACAGGTTAAACACCGGCAAATCTGCGAGCGTCTGGCGATAAGGAACATACATCTCGGTTGGCGCTTCACTGGCCAGCGATTGTTTTACATCGCCCACCACGCCAATTACCTCCATCCATGGCTGGTCTTTTTCCGGCACTGCGCCCAGCTGCAGATGTTTGCCCAGCGGCGACTCATTGGGAAAGAACGTCTTTGCCATGGTGGCATTGATGACTACCACCGGCAGCGTGCCATCGCGGTCAGCGTCAGTGAAAAGCCTGCCGTTAATCAGCGGAATGCCCAGCGTCTTGAGATAACCAGGGCTGGCCACTCGATAATTGGCCATCACGTATTCATGCGGGCTCTTGGGCGGACGGCCATCAATATTGAAATGAATAATCGACCCTGCGCCGCTTACCGGCAGAAAAGAAGCCGCTCCAACGGAACGCACACCGGGCAATACTGCGGCGCGGTCCAGCACGCGATCAAAAAATGCCATGCGCTCTGTTCTATCAGGATGGGCTGCTGGTGAAACCAGAAGATCGGCAATCAGAATATGGTCCACGCTGAATCCGGGAGCAACGCTGGAGAGGCGATCAAAGCTGCGGATCAGCAATCCTGCGCCTACCAGCAGAAGCATGGCCAGAGCCACTTCACTCACCACCAGAACGCCGCGCAACTTCATAACACCCAGGCCCACCGCGCCGCGGTCGGTTTCATTCAATGCGGAGCGCAGATCAAGCGCCGCCATGTGCAGGGCCGGAGCCAAACCAAACAGCATGCCGCAGACCACTGCCAGCAAGGTTGTAAATAACAGCACCGTGGCGTTAATGCCGGCATGGCTGTTGGCGGGCAGACTTGTTGAGCCCAACTGCAGCAGCGGTGG
>DASXLK010000063.1:0-1702 GCA_036496365.1 Candidatus Angelobacter sp.
TTTCTTTGTATGAAGACGGAGAACTGATCTGCCACGCCTGCACGGGAACTCCAAAGCAGAAGACGGGGACAAGACTTCAGGTGGAATCAGGTTTGGCTGCTGAGAGCGTGCGGACGCGCAGGATTCTGCGTTGCAATGACATCTCGGTGGATATTCGTACAAATTCGGAAAACTGCGGAAAGTTTGGCATCTCCTCAGCCATGGTGATGCCGCTGGCGCGGGGGCCGGAAGTTATTGGAGTGTTTGAACTGCTCTCCGGCATGACTCAAGCCTTTGAGGAAAGAGACCTGAGCGCGCTGGCGCGGCTGGGCGAAATGGTGGAAACCGCCATGGAACACTCCGATACCGCCAAGCAAACACCGCCAAATACGTTTTTCGAAGAAGACTTACCGGCTCCAGAAATTGGCGTTGTTCCTCTCAAACTCGACCCTCTGGCGATTGAAGAAGATGTGGCGACCAAAGCCGGACCGACGGCAAAGGCTGCCAAGCAAGACGACGCGCCATTAATCGAACGGGGCACCATTGGAAATTGCCAGGCCTGCGGCTTCCCTGTTTCAGGACACCGCCGGCTTTGCGTGGAATGTGCAGCAGCACAGCCACAGCAAGCGGCCGAATTGAATCGCGAGCCAGTGACACCGTCGTTCCTCGCGCATCTTGGCGAATCTAAAACGGCAAAACGGAGTGGGGGATCCTTGGGCTATACGCTCGGAACTGTAGTAATTCTTTTAGCTACCGCAGCCATCGTGGTTTGGATGAAGTTTCCCGAAGTTCCAGCCTGGGTTATGCAGCACGCGCATCTGCCGCGCTAGCTATCTGCTTCAGATCATCTTTCCCGAATCTGTACCATTTCCACAATTGACACTTTGCTCTTCGTAAACGGCTCTCTGAAAAAATCACTTGGCCATGTTCGTCCATGAGCTTCCGATGTAAGCAATGCGGAGCCACGCATGGAGAATGTACAAAGCACGCCGGGTGTCCGAACGAGGCTGAATGTATTGTTGGTAGGAAGCAGTGAAAAAAATTATGCGCGCTTGTACAACGTGCTGACCCGCCCCATCGATGGTCAATTCAGGCTCGACCATGCGCGCAATCTGGAAGAGGCGTTGCCGCTACTTAAGCGGTCTCACCATGACCTGCTTCTGTGTGACTACGAAGCGGGAGACTATAGTGCGCTGCAAATTATTCATGAGTTGCGCAAAGCTGTACCGCAGCTGCCGGTAATTTTCCTAAGCGATCACGTCAACCGAGCAAGCTTGCGAGAAGCGGTTGAGGAGAGTATTGAAAAGAAAGATGGCAAAGAAAATCTTTCATCGCAGAAGATTCTCAATGCCGTCAACGCATATTGCAATGAACGTCAATTGCAAAAAGCTGAGGACATGCTGCGCAAACTGGGGCGGGCCGTAGAACAGTCCGCAGACATGGTGATCATTACCGACCGTGCGGGGATCATCGAATATGTCAATCCTGCGTTCGAGGCAGTCACGGGCTATACGCAAGGCGAAGTTCTGGGACTGACTCCACGAATTCTAAAGTCCGGGCAACACACAACCGAGTTTTATGAGCAGATGTGGCAAACCATTTTGGCAGGGCAGGTTTTCCATGGGGTGTTGGCCAACCGAAAGAAAAATGGAGAAACCTTTGTTATCGAAAAAACAATTACCCCCCTGCGCGATTCAGATGGACAGATCAGCCACTTAATCTC
>DASXLK010000064.1:0-23364 GCA_036496365.1 Candidatus Angelobacter sp.
GTTTTGTACGCCCTTGCGGACCAAGGCGTCAATCAAGTCGGCGGGAATGCCACACAATCCAAAACCGCCGACCATAATCATCGCGCCGTCCTGCACATCCCGGACGGCTTCATCAGCGCTGGCAACGACTTTATTCATAAAAAGAAATTCTACAGCAATTCTGAATACCGCAAAATGGGATGCATGCGCCAGCAACCGGATCGTGGGGCAACACCAACTATAAAAATGCACAAACTCCTGTCCCGAGAAAACTTAAAAGATAATCCCTCCCCTGCGATAGTGGTATTTAGCGTTGCTGGCGAAGACCAATTATTTCGTCTTGGCGCTACGCGCAATAGCAGTCAGAAACTGATAGGGTCGGAACTAGGACATTTGATACAGCGCTGGATCCTCGTTCTCCAGCGCCGCTAGCGATTCGCAAAACAGAATTGCTGGCTGGAAAGTAGCTCATTGATGAGTTCGTCTTTCCCGTTCATTCTTAGCTTTTGAGTAAGCTGTACACTCAAAATAGGTGGTAAGAGCAATGCTCGCCCCCGCAAACTCTAATAACTGTGCCCAAGAGAGAGGGTTCATATGGGACAACAATCGCAACAAAAACACAGGCCCCACGAAAAAAGCGGTTAGTTGCACAAGGACCCGTGTTACGTCTCCGGTTTCGATCCTAATTCTCTTGGTAGTAACAGCTTTCTCCGCTACAGCAATCTTATTGGCTGCACGGAAAAATCCATAAGCAACCCACAACTTACCAAAGTGCCCGGGGATGTCATTTACGTGACTTCGCCACTCTTCCGAGTACCGAATCTGCTGTGATTTTGGCAAACGCATAACTGCAAGCTGAATCAACCGTCCAACGAACCATGGAGTCCACTCTTTGAAGTCATCTGCTAGTACACGGGACAGTGCAGATGCAATAATTCCCAGGACAAAAACCGGAATAGCAAGAATCACGCCCATGAGAAACCTCCGATCGCAGAGGAAATCTCTTTAAACGCCTTCTTCGCTGCCTTCGTACCGATACCGGTAATTTGGTAAAAGCGTCGCCTCGGCCGTCCCAGCGCGCTTGGGTCTTCAGTTTCCCAACGGCTTTCCAGCCATTTGGCTCCCTCGAGCCGCACCAAGATCGGATAGAGAGTTCCGGAAGCAAGCTTTGTTGCTCCAGCTATCTGCGAACCGGACAGCTCTAGCTGAGGATTCGTCATTAATGCCCCTAGGACTTTCAGGGTTTGAGCTGTAATTCGTGGTTGACTGGCTCCCATAGTCGTAACTCTACATAGGGGGATCAGAAAAGTCAAGGGAATACTACTGAACGCCAAGAGGAAGATTCCTTCGTATAGCAATACAATATGAATGAGTCTCCTACGGCTCACTCGCCCTCAATCAAATGTCTCAACAGCCGTTTGCCTTCCGGCCAGTCACCTAAGCCCGACTCGCCGTTGATGTGTCCAACCGCACCGATCTCGACAAACCGGCTGCCCCAGGCGCGCGCAAATTCAAGGGCGCGGGCCAGCGTGGCGTATGGATCATTGCTGCTGGCCACCACAATGGAAGGAAATGGAAGCAGGTCGCGCGGAATGGGAGAGAAATCCTTGAGCGGCTTGGGAGCATCTTTGCTGTCCACGTCAGCGGGTGCGACCAGCAATGCGCCTTTAATCTTGGCTGCCTCAGTGGGCGCGGCTTTGCACCAATGCGCCAGCGCAATGCAACCCAGGCTATGCGCGGCAAAAACAATGGGCGGCGGTGACTGCTTTACCTCTGCCGTGATCCGCTCCAGCCACCACTCGCGGTGCGGATACTCCCAATCCCGCTGCTGCACCCGCAGGAAAATGGGGTTTTGATGTTCCCACAGCGTCTGCCAGTGCCGTGGGCCGGAATTCTGCCATCCGGGCAGCACCAGCACCGTAGCGGCAACATCTCTTGTGCCAATGGAGAAACGGTTGGCATGGTCAAATTCATCCCGCAGCGCCGGCGTGCGCAGATTCTCACGGATATGCACCAGCCGCTGTTCCAGCATGGCAATGGCGTGCTGGATATTCGCAGTGTTGGTGTGCGCAATATCACGCCACATGGAGAATGGGCTGGAGGAAATGCGCGTCATCTCGCGCAGAGCACGCCCGCCAATGGCATGCACGTCAGAATTGTCGCCCAGCTCTTCCACCAGGGTCGCTGCCAGCGCAGTGGAGATCATCTGCGGCAAATGGCTGATCCAGGCACACATCTGGTCATGGCGGTCAGCCTCCATCTTCAGCAGCCGGACGCCCAGTTTTTCCAGCAGCTCACAATAATCCTTGAGTTTGCCCTGGTCCACGGACTGGCCTGCCTGCGGTACCAGCAACCATACGGCATTCAGAAATAACTTGGCCTCGGCATTTTCCAGACCGCTGTGTTCCTTGCCCGCCATGGGATGTCCGCCGAGAAAACGCTGCGAAGCCTGGTCGCCAAATACGGCGCGGGCGCGCTCAATAATTTCTTTTTTCGTGCTGCCCACATCAGTAATCAGCGCATCCGGCGGAGCAATGGGGCCGATGCGCTCAATCAGGTCAATAATTCCGCCCACGGGCGTAGCCAGCACAATCAGATCACTGCCAGTCACAGCCTCAATTGGGTCTTCCGTGCCAGAGTCAATGGCGCGCATGGCGCGTGCGCGGTCCAGCACGCCCCCGCGATCACAGCCAACGATCCTGCCTTCAAACCCAGCGGCCTTCAGCGCCAGCGCAAATGAGCCGCCGATCAAGCCAGTGCCGATAATGGTGATCTGCTTAAACACAATTCTTTCCCAGAGACACAAAAGTCTGCGCCAGCCGTTTCTTACTCTTAGATCCAGCGCGACAGTTCAGATTACTTAATTGTTTCTATTTGAATTCTAACTAAGCTTACGCCCAACTGCAGGCGCAATCATACGCAGCTCGCCCACCAGTTTGGCAAACTGCTCAGGATACAGGGACTGAGCTCCGTCGGAAAGGGCTTTGTCAGGGCAATTGTGGACTTCAATCAACAGGCCGTCTGCTCCGGCTGCGATGGCGGCCCGCCCCATGGGAGAGACTTTATCGCGCCGGCCTGTGCCGTGCGAGGGATCAGCCAGGATGGGTAGGTGGGAAAGTTTTTTGACGATAGGAATCGCGGAGATATCCATCGTATTGCGTGTGTATGTTTCGAAGGTACGGATGCCGCGCTCGCAGAAAATTACTTCGTAATTGCCGCCGGCCATTACATATTCAGCTGAAAGCAAAAGCTCTTCAATGGTGGCCGCAATGCCGCGCTTCAGCAGCACCGGCTTGCGCACCTTGCCTATTTCACGCAGCAGATTGAAATTCTGCATGTTGCGCGCACCCACCTGAAGCATGTCAACATAAGGAAGCATCAGGGGGATCTGGGAAATTTCCATGACCTCGCTGACCACCAGCATGCCAAATTTATCGCCCGCTTCACGCATCAGTTTTAGCGCCTCTTCGCCCAGCCCCTGGAAGGTATAAGGAGAACTGCGCGGCTTAAATGCGCCGCCGCGCAGAAACTTTGCCCCGGATTGGGAGACAGACTCGGCTACGGCAAAAATCTGATCACGCGATTCCACCGAGCATGGACCGGCCATCAGCACAACTTCTTCACCGCCAACGGTCACGCCGCCGGGGAACTTTACAATCGTTCCTTCCGGGCGAAAACTCTTAGCTACCAGTTTGTAAGGCGAGCTGATACGATGCACTTCGCCCACGCCGGGCAGCACCTCGATATCGCGAATATCAAATTCCGGACGCGCACCCACCGCGCCCAGCACCGTCTGCCGCGCTCCCGTAGAGCGATGGACTTCAAATCCCATTCCAACTAGGCGCTCAATGACCTTCTGAATCTGTTCTTCCGCGGCGGTTTCCTGCATGGCTACGATCATATTTTTTTGAAATCCCGAATCCCGCATGGCGGGTGAGGGACCACTTTTTCCTTTTTAGTCTGTCCAAATCAAATAAATTCGCCCTATGTTTATTGTTAGCGATAGGGTTCCCTCGCTGTGCCTCGGGACTTCAGAAAGGATTAATCGTTCACTTCAATATCAAATTCCGTATGCTGGCTGCCGGTTTCTATCTTGGGCGTGATCTGGTTTTTCTGTATGTTTCTCATCACGTCAATAATCCGTTCATAGACCTGGCGCAATTCGCTATCGGGCAGCGGGCCGCGATTCACTCGGCACACATTCTCAAAAATCGTTTTCTCCCGCTGCGGCTCATAAATCGGCATGCTGGTATTCCGCTTCAGTTTGCCAATTTCACATGCGGCGTGCGCCCGTTCGTTGAGCAGCTCCACCAGTCTGCTGTCTAACTCATCAATTTTCTTACGCCAGTCAACGATATCCATGGTTTCGTAGTTCCCTGTTGAATAGCATATAGGAAGAGGCAAAACTTTACGAAATCAAGACTATCGCTCATTAGCTTAATGATATTAAGAAGATGCGCTTGCTGGCATGCGCTCTCTCTTCTTTATTGAAGCAATGAACTGAGAAACCGCCTGCGCCTCTCTTCCCGGATTCTGTTCGATCAATTGCACAATTGCGCTGCCAATCACTCCAGCATCGGCAAATTTGCCCACTTCAGCAAACTGCTGGGCGTTGGAAATCCCAAATCCCACCGCAATGGGCAGCTTTGTGAATTTGCGAATCCGCTTCACCAGACTCTCCGCGTCAGAAGCTAACTGCTTTTGCGCGCCGGTAATGCCCGTACGTGAAACCGCATAGACAAATCCTTTGCATGCCTGGGCGATTGCCTTGAGGCGTTGATCAGGACTGGTGGGCGCTGCCAGGAAAATTGTGTCCAGATTGTGCACGGCCATCAATCGGCGATACTCGTCTGCTTCTTCTACAGTCAGGTCCGTAATCAGCGCTCCGTCCACTCCGGCTTTAGCTGCTTCAACGCAAAAACGCTCCATGCCAAATCGCAGCAGCGGGTTGAGGTAAGTAAAAATAATCAGGCCAGCATCGGTTTCCTTGCGCACATCGCTGGCCAGTCGCAACACTTGCTCAAGCGATGTTCCCTGCTGCAGCGCGCGTTCACTGGCACGCTGAATCACTGGCCCGTCAGCCACCGGATCACTGAACGGAACGCCCAGTTCGATGACATCCGCACCAGCGCGGCATGCCGCCAGAACTATTTCGCGCATGGTGGCGATATTCGGATCACCGCAGGTCACATAAACAACGAGGCCAGGTTTTTGTGTGAAGCGGATACGGCTTTTTGGTTCTTGAATGGTGCCCATATTATTTTTGGCTTTCCTCCGCGTCTCCGTGTCTCCGCGGTAAGCTTGCTTTTGCTTTTTCCGATGTCCCGATTCCCTGATCTCTTCCCTCATCCGATCTTCAAGTTTTCCCGCAATATCCCAATGTCCTTATCCCCGCGTCCGGAAATATTCACGATCAAAATCTCCGATTTCTTCATCTTTGGCGCGCGCTTAATACACTCTGCTACTGCATGGGACGATTCCAGGGCCGGGATAATTCCTTCCGTTTGCGCCAGTCGCGTACATGCTTCAAGCGTTTCTTCATCTGAAGCCGAAACATATTCAGCGCGCTTGCTGTCTGCTAATGCCGCGTGTTCCGGCCCGATCGAGGGATAGTCGAGCCCGGCAGAGATGGAATGCGTCAACGCAATCTGTCCGTGCTCATCCTGCAAGACATAAGAAAATGTTCCCTGCAATACGCCCGGAAGTCCGCCTTGAAAACGCGCCGCATGGTCGCCGAGTCCCGTGCCGCGGCCGCCAGCCTCAACGCCAATGAGCTTTACTTTTTTATCTTTTAGAAACTCATGGAAGATGCCAATCGCGTTCGATCCGCCGCCGACGCAGGCGATGATCGCTGCTGGCAATTTGCCTTCAGCTTTCAGAATTTGTGCCCTGGCTTCACGTCCGATTACGGAATGAAAATCGCGTACCATCGTGGGATACGGATGCGCACCCAGCACGCTACCCAGCAGATAATGCGTGTCGCGGACGTTGGTGACCCAATCGCGCATGGCCTCATTGATGGCATCTTTCAGTGTGCGTGAACCAGACTCCACGCCACGAACTTCAGCGCCCAGCAGGCGCATGCGGAAAACGTTCAGCTCCTGGCGGCGCATGTCTTCTGTTCCCATGTAGACCACACACTGCAATCCGAAGAGAGCGCAAACCGTGGCCGTGGCCACGCCATGTTGCCCTGCGCCAGTTTCCGCGATGATGCGCTTTTTGCCCATGCGCATGGCGAGCAATGCCTGGCCAATGCAGTTATTGATCTTGTGAGCGCCGGTATGCAGCAGGTCTTCCCGCTTGAGATAAATTTTTGCCCCGCCCAGTTGCTGAGTAAGGCGGCGTGCATGAAACAGCGCAGTCGGACGTCCAGCGTATTCCTTCAGTAGCCGTTCAAATTCCGCGCGAAACTTTTTGTCCTTGCGGGCCTTTTCATACTCGCGCTCCAGATCTTCCAGCGCTGCCATCAATGTTTCCGGGACATACCGCCCGCCGTAAGCGCCAAAACGTCCGGCAACAGGCCTCTTTTCTTTCAATACGTCTTTTTTCAATGCGCTTCCATTCATAGCTGCTCCGCCCTCCGCACTGCTGCAACAAACGCTTTCAACTTTTCCGGATCTTTTCGACCTGGCTCGCGCTCAACTCCAGTTACCACATCCACACCCCACGGATTGAAGGCCCGAATTGCCTCGCCAACATTTTCCGGCGTCAGTCCGCCGGCAATAATCAATCGTTCTTGGCGGCCATCTAATCGGGTGCGCGCTGCTTGCCAGTCAAATGTTTTGCCGCTGCCCGCGCCTGAATCTAATAGGTAAGCATCCACCATGCCAGCCGCTACGGCAACATCAAACCTGTCTTCAAATCCATCCTGTACCAAAATGGTTTTAATTTTCCGCAACGCGTCACGCTGGCCCACAGGAAGATGGCTGTAAATTTCTGCGGGCGATTCGTCGCCATGCATCTGAATGCCCGTCAGTCCTGCTTCGCTGGCAATACGGGCAATCTCCGCCGGGGTGTTGTTCATAAATACACCAATCCGTTCCACCGCCAGCGGCAATTCACGGATAATCTGCTGTGCCTGTTCCGGAGTGACCCGGCGTTTGCTGGGCGCAAAGATAAACCCCAGAGCGTCAGCGCCCGCTTCCACGGATTGGAGCGCATCTTCAAGGCAGGTGGTCCCGCAGATTTTAATCCAGGTATGCATACAAGTTTTTGTTTTGGAAAAGCTGCTTGGCTTCTTACTGGACTGTGCCACGCCAATGAGGAGAAGCCGATGCGGACGGTGAATACCATCCTGCTTCCTGCAAGAGCTGCTGCAATTTCTGCCCTGGATCTTCCGCGCGCATAAGCGTCTCACCGATCAGAAACGCCTGATAACCTGCGCCGTGCAACTCACGTATTTCCGCTCCGCTGTCAATCCCGCTCTCAGCCACGCGCAACACGTGATTAGGAATGCTGCCGGCCAGATCGAGTACCGTATCCAGGCTGACCTGAAAGGTTTTAAGATTGCGGCTGTTCACGCCGATGATGTCCGCTCCGCCTTCAAGCGCGCGTCTGAGCTCCTCTTCATCATGGACTTCACACAGTGCATCCAGTTCCAGCGCGCGGGAATAATCCAGCAGGCGGCGGAAGGTTGCATCGTCCAGCGCCGCCATAATCAGCAAGATGGCGTCAGCATGGTTCGCGCGGGCTTCAGTGATCTGAAATTCGTCGACGATGAAATCCTTGCGCAGGCATGGCAAGTCAGTAGCGGCTGAGGCTTCCAGCAAATTGGCCAGCGACCCCTGAAAGAATTCTTCATCCGTAAGCACAGATAAGGCTGACGCTCCGCCGCGGGCAAGCTGATTGGCCAGAACGCCCACAGGAAAGGTACCGCGAATGACGCCCCTGGAGGGTGAAGCTTTTTTTAACTCGCCGATTACCGCCGGTCCAAGCTGTGACATGGCTGCCAGCCGCTTACGGAATCCGCGCGGCGTGTGCGCTGCCGCCGCTTTTTCCAACGGACGCAGCTGTGCGCGTTCCTTGGAGCGAGTAACGCGTTCGCGTGTGGCGGCAACTATCTGGTCCAGCGTGATCATGGCAGTAGCTTTAAGTATATGGGCTGGACGGTAAAAACCGAAGGAAAAAGCCGCGAAAGCACACGAAACTCATGAAGCCCCGTTCCTGCAAAGACTTCTGTTTTTCGTATGCCACGCGGCCCAATTCAGGAAACAACCACTCCAATCGCCTTTACATTTCCCCGCGTGCGTGTCCCCGCTCTGCAATCACAATGCCGCCGTTTTCCGTGCTGGCCTTGACCTGAGGATTTGCACCGCCAATACGGAACAGTTTGCGTCCATTGTCCCAGGTGCGCTCGCCGGCTTTGCAGGCATCGTCTTTGCAAATAATGGACGTGTGCTCTGAAGCGGCAACTTCCAGTCCGCCATTAAAATTCTTTGGCACTGAGACCACAAGCCCGCCATTCTGCGCATGGGCTTCCAGGCCCTTACCCTCCAAGCGTTCCGGCAGCACAATGGAAAGCCCGCCATTCTCTACCTTGGCGTTTACATCTCCGCCGCAATCCTTAATGGAAACGCCGCCATTCTGCGCTTCAGCCGTCAATTTGCCGGTGCTTCCCAGGAAAGAAATACCACCATTTTGCGCATGGGCCACAGCCGTACCGGTGAACCCGCTCAAAGAGATGCCGCCGTTTTGAACATGCAAATTCAGGTCAGCATTCTTCGGCACTTTTACCAGCAAAAGCGTGCCCAGAGAATGATTTTCTCCGTTGGGCGCATGCACGGAAACCTGCGAACCATTGATCTCCAGCCGCGTCTCTGCCAATACCTTGCGGCCTTCACTTTCATCGTTAATCGATACCTGCTTGCACAACTTAAGGCCCACTTCAGGCTTTTCCCACGTGGTGACTTGAATGCCGCCATTCTGGTCCGCGTGAATGGTCAGCGGCTGATTGGAAATAGTCTGAACTTCTTCATCCCGCAGATTGGTGCGGTACTCGTCATTGTTGGTGCGCAGGTGATCACTGCAATTGTCACTGGATGAATTGTCATTCATAGTGACGGTTGAACTGTGCGAACCGCGAAGCTCTTCTGCACGGCCCACGCCGATACACAGCGGCAAAGCCAGCGCAAAGACAATCAGTTTTCTCATGGTCTACCTCTCAATTCGAGTGGTTAGACCCCAAGAGAGTGAGTTGGTTAGGCAGAATCGCTGTGAATTTTAAGACCACGCCAGGGAATCAACGGGCGATAAGCCGGCCTGGTACGAAATAACATCCTAATTTGGACGGGAGCCATGACACCCACCTTTCGCGCCGAGGCAAATTGCAGGAGCAAGTATTTTATTTGTGAGAGATTACTAAGAGCCTGGAACTAAGCAAAGGGAACCAGGCAAAGGAAACTAGGCAGTAATCAGGCCACGGGGCTTTACATTCTTGCGGATGAAATCTGAAATATTGTCCATGGGAGTGCCAGGATTGAAGATTGCGTGGACGCCCGACTTCTTCATGAATTCAAAATCCTGCTCCGGGATAATGCCGCCTATCAAAAAAAGCACATCTTCCATCTTGTTTTGCCGCAGAAGCTCAGAGACGCGAGGCACAATGGCGTTGTGCGCCCCGGAAAGAATGGAGAGGCCGATCACATCCACGTCTTCCTGCAGGGCTGAATTAACAATCATTTCCGGAGTCTGGCGCAGTCCGGTATAGATGACTTCCATACCGGCATCTCGAAGGGCGCGAGCAATTACTTTGGCGCCACGGTCATGTCCGTCAAGGCCAGGCTTGGCGACAAGTACGCGAATTTTGCGGTCAGCAGCCATTTAGCTCTTTAGATTCTACCAAAAGCGCTTGGCCACAGAGGACACAAGAGCTTTTTCTGCAATCCCGAAGCGTAGCGAGGAATCCCTATCATCTCAAGATGTTCTTCGGCAAGAATTGCCTCAGAACAACTTCAACCAATCAGCAAAATATCGCGCAGTAAGAATACTTTTTAGCAATAGGGATCCCTCCCCTTCGCAAGCTCAGGGTCGGGATTTCAGAGGACGCTTTTCTACGCGTTTCTTTGCTTTCTTTGGGGCTTCTTCCTTCTTCGGCGCTTCCAAGCTCCGCCACAGATACCATGCCGCATAACTGCAATAGGGATGCCAGCTTTTGGCGATCTGCTCAATCTGTTTTGGCGTGGGCATTTTGCGCTTTTTATAGGCCTTCTGGATGGCCATACGCACGCCGAGATCGCCCGCAGGCAAAATATTGGGCCGGCGCAGGGAAAACATAAGAAACATGTGGGCCGTCCACACACCGATGCCTTTGATGTCCGTCAGCGCTTCGATCACCTCCTCATCGCTCATGCCGGGCAGGAGGGCGAAATCAACTTTGCCGCTCAGGGCATGCTCGGCCAGATCACGAATGTAGCCAAGCTTCTGCCGGGAAAGCCCGGCGCGGCGCATCTCTCCCACGCTCAGGTTCTGGATGGCCTCCGGCGTCAGCGATCCACCCGCTGCTTCTTCCAGCCGGCCATAGATCGTGGTGGCGGCTTTGGTGCTCAGCTGCTGGAAAACGATGGCCCGCGCCAGCATTTCAAAGCTGGGCTCGCGATAGGTCATCTTGCATGGCCCAACGCGCGCAATGATTGCAGCTAAAATGACATCTGATTTCGTAAGATGGTCGACGGCTTTTTTCATGGATGACGCTGATTCTAACCTAACCCGTTCTGCTCATGCTGGGCCCGCAGACGCGATTCCCTCGCGTTCGGCTTTGGCTCACCACTGGCGGGAAGGCGTGCGCTATTTCGGGTTGCTTCGATACCTCAGGGAATTGCTCAGCGCCACGTGGCTGGCCCTGCTTGAACTTTTGCCATCCCATCTCAAGGCACGCTTTGGCGATCTGGATTTTGACTGGGAGCACTCGGTGAATACCACGCGCTCCAACGTCAGCTTTCAAACGCAGTTCATTACCGGCGTGATGGGACGCCCTTACTTTGCCAGCGAGCCCTGGCTCTTTGAACAAATCATGCAGGCCCTGCCTATTGATTTTGCAAGCTTCACTTTTGTTGATCTGGGAGCGGGAAAAGGCCGCGCCTTGTTGATGGCAGCGGACTATCCGTTTCAGCAAATCATAGGCGTGGAGTTCATGCCCGATTTGTGCCGGGCTGCGCGGGAAAATATCGCCAATTATCCAAGTGATCGCCAGAAATGCCAACAGATAGAAGTCAGCTGCATGGATGCCCGCGACTTCCAGTTTCCTGCCGGGCCGCTGGTGGTGTATTTGTTCAATCCCTTTTCTGAGCCGACGTTCGCTAAGATCCTGGAGAATCTCCGCCTGTCAGTTGAGCAAGCGCCAAGGCAGGTTTATGTAGCGTATCGTTTTATAGAGTTTGAAAGGCTTTTGGCTACTGCAGGATGGCTGGAGAAGATTGCCGGGACAGAGCAGTGGGTTATGTATAAAGTAATTCACCATGCAGACACTCACGGATAATGCCGCAAAGGCATGGTTAAACCATCGGGGAATTACGGTCGATAGCCCACGCAATGTGCGCTTTGTAGAGAGGAAACCGGCTATCATTCATTTGTCCGGAGGACAATCAAATGATTCTTCTGCTTATTTAGCGGCAAATCTGGTGGGCATTTTAGATAAAGAGAAGGACTGGTTACTGTGGCTCACAGACTTCAGCATAGGAACAACCGAAGTTGAAGAAATTGGATGGACAATAGTTGAATCAGTTCTCCAATCAAAATTGGAATTGGATTCATCGGCTTTTTTGTTCAATCAGAAAGAAACTCCGGGCTTAAAAGCGGTATTGATAACTCCCCTGCTTTTTAACTGGGACGCACTCCTAGTAAATGCAGATGGCAAAACCTTTGTGGCCATTGATCACGATCATGGAGTAACGATTTATACGCTCGACGAGCAATTGACCAATGAAATCCCATCGTCACAACTTCAGACATGGATCAGACGCTGAACGAAATTCTTTGTTGGCCATAGGAGTCCCTCACCTGCTGTGCAGGATTCGGGACTGCAGAAAAATTAAGTAATACTCACTTCTTCATAGATCCCATAAACTTCTTTCAGCGCCTGGCAGATTTCGCCCACGGTAACATAAGCCCGCACGCAGTCGATGATGAAGGGCATGGTATTCGCGTCACTAATGCGGCCATCGGCACGGACTACAGGCTCTTGCGCAGCGGCCTTCTTTAAAGCGTCCAGCGTACGGATAACTTCATCGTTGTTGCGGCGGGCACGCAGGGCCTTCAATTTTGCCGACTGATGTTTACCGACAGACTCGTCAATATAGAGCGTGTCCATCTGCTTCTCTTCGACGGCAAAATCATTCACGCCAACCACGATCTTCTCTTTCGCTTCTACCGCACGCTGGTACTGGTAAGAAGCCTCGGCAATTTCTTTTTGCGGGAAGCCGTTTTCAATGGCTTTGACCATCCCGCCCATCGCGTCAAGGCGCTCAAAGTAATCGAATGCGCCTTTTTCCATATCGAGCGTGAGCTTTTCCAGGAAGTAAGAACCGGCCAGCGGATCCACAGTCTGGGCCACTCCGGATTCATAAGCGATGATCTGCTGCGTGCGCAAGGCAATGCGCGCGGCTTCCTGCGTGGGCAGGGCCAGAGCTTCATCGTATGAATCGGTATGCAAAGACTGCGTTCCACCCAGCACTGCCGCCAATCCCTGAATGGCCACGCGGGCAATGTTGTTCATGGGCTGTTGGGCCGTCAGTGAGACGCCGGCGGTCTGCGTGTGGAAACGCATGAGCCAGCTGCGCTGCTGCTTGGCGCCGAAGCGATCTTTCATCAGGCGATACCAGATCTTGCGAGCAGCGCGGAATTTGGCGATCTCTTCAAAGAAGTCACTGTGCGAGTTAAAGAAGTAGCTCAGGCGCGGGCCGAATTCGTCAATATCCAGGCCACGGCGCAGCGCCCATTCCACGTACTCAACGCCGTCATAAATGGTGAAGGCGAGTTCCTGCAGAGCGGTGGACCCGGCTTCGCGGATGTGATACCCGCTGATGGAGATGGAATTAAATTTGGGCGTGAATTTTGCGCCGAACTCAAACGTATCAATCACCAGCCGCATGGACGGAGCAGGCGGATAGATGTATTCCTTCTGGGCGATGTATTCCTTGAGAATGTCATTCTGGAGCGTGCCGGAAATTTTGTTCCAGTCAGCGCCTTGCTTTTCCGCTACTACCAGATACATGGCCCACAACACGGAAGCAGGAGAATTGATCGTCATGGAAACAGTGGTCTTTTCCAGGTCAATCCCGTTGAAGAGAATTTCCATGTCTTCCAGAGAATCGATGGCAACGCCGCATTTGCCGACTTCGCCTTCGCTCGCCGCGTGATCCGAGTCATAGCCCATGAGCGTGGGCAGGTCAAATGCGACGGAGAGGCCGCCGCCACCGCTGGCCAACAGATATTGATAGCGCTCATTGGTGGCTTCCGGAGAGGCAAAGCCGGAAAACTGGCGCATGGTCCAAAGGCGGCCGCGGTAACCGCTGGCATGAATGCCGCGCGTATAAGGCGGCTGGCCAGGATAGTTCAGATACTTTTCGTAGTTCCAGTCTTCAGGCAGATCGGCCTGGGTATACAGCCGTCGGACGGGCACGCCACTAATGGTGGTGAACTGAGCATGGCCGTTTTCATCCAGGTTGACGCCAGTCGCCGCGCCAATGGGCTTTTCCGGGGCCTTCTCCAGCGTTTTGGCCAGTGTGGTTTCCGCCCAGTGTTTTTCAGAGTCCGCTGGATGACGGCCTGCAAAAACTTCTGCGATTGGGCTTTCCGCTATGCCGCTCTGGTCTTTCTTCTTATTTATGTGATCTGCCATAAAGAAATCCTATTCTCATGATAAATGAAGATGCGGAAAAGCCAGAGAAGGGGCGGATTCCTGTCCTTTTCGAAATCATTGAAAAAGAGTTGGCAGCTCCCGAGAGAAAGCACTCGGCAGTCCACTGGTTAGGACTGCCGGGAAATAAATTCGTCGGACGAAAAAGCTTTAATTGGCCTTTTTCAAAACCGCCATGCTCTTTTCATCGGCGCCGATCTGTGAAAATAGCTTTCTGAGCTGCTCAATATGGTCCACTGGCACCTGCGTGGCTTGCATTTTGTACTCACGGCTGTATTTAAGAACATTGCCTGATTTTTCCGCTTTGCTGGTATATTCCGCAAAAGGAAAAATCGCCTTCGCCGGCTCCGGCAGCTCATCAATGCTGTAACCCTCTGGAAGGGTAATCTCCACGCTGTCAGTCCGGAGAAATGGAGCGTCAAACTCATACGCGTAATGGCGCGGCTTGGTTACATCAAAGGCTCCGGCCATCTCTCCTATCACGCGAGGCCGCACCAGCAGCAGCGAGCCAGCACTCTTGGCGTAATGGCTGGCGGTAAATTTGTAGCGGAGCACCAGGTCTTTGTCGATGTCGTTCTCATTGACCAGATCAAAGCCGTCAATCTGGAAGCCGCCGATATTTGCCCCCATCAGTTCCAGTGCTTTCCTGCGGTCCTTTTCGGTCTGGTGCTGCAAGCGCGCCCGTTCATACATGGCCATATAGCCAGACCGGGTTTCCTCTATTTCACCCTGCAACGTGCCATCCGGCAGCAGCTTCAACCTGGCATTGCGCTGGATTCTATTGAGCTCGGGTGAACTCACAGGCAGATGAATCAATTCCCCACCGGAATCTGTTACCAGCAGGGCAAAACTATCCTGCTCATAATAAGGCAGCTGTCCCAGAGGCACCAGATCATTGGTGGGATCGAAAATGAGCAGGTGGCCCAGTTTGGGATGTTCATACATGGCCGGCAATTTCTGGGAATAACTTCCCTCCGGCATCTGAATTGCCAGGATCACGTGATTGAAGGCAGAGTTAGGCGGCGTTTTCTCCGTGTAAATTCCGCGCACATCATGAATCGGCATATAGAACGACTTCACGCCGATCTGGGCCAACATGGAGCTGAGCACCGTAGCTTTATCCTTGCAATCGCCATAGCGATGACTAAAAATCTCGCCGGCTGGATGCGGACGATAGCCACCAATTCCAATTTCAATCGCGTAATAGCGCACATCGCGCTGAGCAAACAGCGTTAGCGCACGAATGCGTTCAAACATGGGCAGGTTTGCGGGCGCAAGTTCCAGCGCTTTGGCCTGCAAGGCAGGAGTGGCATCACGAACGCCCGTTGTGAGCTGCGAATACCATATGCCGAGATCGTTCCACGATTCGGAGTTCCGGTGCGTGGTCCGGTCAGAGAACAGCGTTATGATCATCTTCCCCGCGAGCGCACGGAAATCCGGCTCATGGTATTCCTGCTCAATGCGCGGAACGTCAGAGACTTCCCAGGTATAAGTGCCATTCTGCTCCGCGGGCTTCAGCTCGGCATGGTTCAGCCAATCCGCACGATACTCCCACTTGGCCGGCACATGGAGCGTGTAACGGCTCTTCTCCACGGGAATTATGTTCTGGAAATCCCAGTAGTCCTGGAACAGATAAGGACGGCGACGCTGCTCAAATTCAAAACCAACAACCGTTCCCACATCGGCACCAGGAAGCAGCATGGCCTTTTCCCTGGTATCGTCAAACTCGCGCTGTCCGCCCAGGCTGCGCTCAAAAGCATCTTTTTCTTTCGATTCGTATTCCTGGCCTTTGGCGGTAATACTCCATCCGTGGAACGAATTGATTTTGGTTTCATTATCGAAACCGAGAGAGAGCACCGCATAACTCTTTCCTTCAGGGCGCAGAATCCTGATCGCCATCCTCTCGTGAGTGAGAATTTCTCCGTTGTCCTTCACTGTGGTTTCCTGATCATCCAGCAATGTGACGGCATTTACATCGTCAGCGTATTTCTTTGCCGGCTGCTGGGCGAGATTTCTCAACCAATCAGGAACAGCGGCATGGGCGGCCGCGGGAAACAGATTTACAAGAAATAAAAATAAAAAGATGCTAGTTAATTTTTTGAGCACTGGTACTGCCTCCCGTGAGAACCGCCTGTTGTTCGTCGCCCGCCTGCACCTTGCCGAAGAAATCCTTGACCTCAGGATAGAGGTCCAGCCGGAAGAAAATACCGTTCACCTGTAAAACACGTTGCGTTACCAATTGTTTGCCATCGAATTGGACCACATTCTGGTATCCGGCATAGCCCAGACGCGCCGTTTGCTCCTGCGGAACGCTCTCCAACGCATATCCAGCTGGAACCTTGATATTGACCCGGTCTGATTCGGCAAAGGCGTAGGGAAAATAAACGGGGAATTTACGCTCTGCGTGTTTGAAAGCGTCCATCCGTTTTGCCTGAAACAAGTAAGATGGAACCAGGAGACGCTTGCCCGCAACGGAAGAATAACCGCTTATCTCAACGGCAAAGGTGGCTGTGAGCGGCGTATCACTTACTTCCCAGCCTTCAGAGCTTTCCAGTTTAATGACTGCTCCGGAAGGCATTGACTCTTGTAACTCATCTTCCAGCAACTTCTTTTTGCCGGCCTCATCCGTATCCAGGCCATCCAGGCGATGCTCCAGCGCTTCTCCGCCTTCAAATTTCACGGTAATCGTGCCTTTAACGCCACCGGAATCATCCAGGGACATATCGGCGGTCCTTCTGGTCATGGCCTTGTCATAGGGCGCGCCGGGAACGGTAACAAATGCTCCGCCCTTTTTATCCAGCTTGAGTCCCATGGTGGAGGTACGAATCCAGCGGATATAGCCGTATGGGCAAAACCGAGTGCCGGGGTCAAGATAAATATCTTTCCCGCCCAGGCTGACGACTGCTATCTCAGAATCCAATTGGCGCGTTGAAAGCAGGCCTTTATCAAAAAATTTGTCATTGCGATTGCCGGCGCGAACAACCGCCGCATCAAATCCAGCGGAGCGCGCAAGCGCAACAAACAGGCGCGTTATATCGTCACGGTAACCGGTTCCACGCGCCAGCACATCACCCGCATTCTGATTTCCTTTGAGATTTTCCTTTTTTTGCTCCTCTTCCGTGCGCTCGCGTTCATAGGTGAGGTTCCTGATCTGCTGCGCCCGGGCATAGAGCTTGCGTAATTTCTGCTCAGAATCGGATTCACTTCCAATAGCTTGCGCAGCGGCCTGACCAATCTCCTTGCGATTGCCGATGAAGTGTTCAGCTTCGGCGTTCCATTTTTCGCCTGCATCTTTCCAGAACTTTTCTGAAGTGGAAAGCTGGCGGCCAACATAAACAAATCGCATTTGCGGCACGAAATCTTTTTCCGGAGGCATATAGCCTTCAGCCTCAAATGCCGGCATACCTTCCACGTCCAGCTCATACCCGCCGCCTTTCTGAACAGGCTTAACATTGTTTGGCATGTGCGAGTAAAGCGCGGCCACTTGATAGCCATCCTCAAAGCCTTCCAGCAATCCAGCATAGGGTTTCATACGAAAGCTCTCTTTTACCGTATAGAGATCATGCTGGATGGTCCAGGAGTTATCGGTAAACACTCCATATACATCGATTTTATATTTGTACTCAATGATGCTGCCGACCGTTACATCCGGCATGGTGAAGGTCTTGGCCAGAATCTTGATGCCATGCCCTTTAATAAGAATTTTTTGAAAAGGCTTGCCGGTGAACTCAATTACTTTTCCATCCGGATGAATGGTCCGGGCTTTCAGGCTTGAAACCGAACCATCAGGAGGTATCACAATTTCTACGTCGGCATGACGAGTGCCTTTTTCATTCAACACTTTAATGCGTTGATAGAAAAACTCATTGTGGTCCACATCGTTAATATAGTCAGCATAATAAAGCTGGATTGCATCAGCGCCGGGATTACCCGGAACCTGCTTTACATCTAAATCCTGCTGTGTAACAGGCAGCCAATCTTCTTTCTGGGCCCGTGCAGACACTACGAGAAAAGCAATAAAAATCAATGACAGAAATGTTCGAACAAGTTTCACTTGTGGGAGCCTCGGCACTTTTTTAGGGGGATTGCTGGCAAACTATATAACAACATTCAGGAACTTACTATGAGTATTTATACCCAATTCTTAGTGCTATTGCGCCAGTCGATAGCCTTTAAAACAGCCTGTTAAAGGCACATCAGGCTACGAAAATCATGCGTCATTAGTTTTGGCTTTGTGCTTTTTGCTCTCCGCCAACGTGCAAGACCGCATGCCCTTCATCACCCTTCTGGACAATGCTGAAAAAGTTCTTCAATTCTTCATATTTATCCGAGGGTAGCTGCAATTCCGCAAAACGCAGCTTGCGCCTGGTGACAAGCTCGCGGTCTTCAACTGAAGATGCGATCTCATAACCGGCGTAAGTGAGCCCGGCCTTGCGCCGGTAAGGTGGCTCTTCCACTTCATAGCCTTCCGGCAGCTTCATAAAGAGCTCATCTTCTTCAGTAAAAGGATAAGGAAAAGCTATGGGATATCTGCGGAATTCACTGGTGAACATATTTTTTTGCAAAGTAGGAAAGAAAAACGCAGGCGCAAGCAGACGCTTCCCCGCCGCCGACGCGAAGCCGGGAATGTTCACGGTGAAGCTGGCGACCAACGGATCATCTTCACTCTCCCAGCCCTGAGCTTCTTTCAGCTTGACTACCGCGCCTTGCGGCAGCCACAGTTGCACTGCATCTTCAAGGCTTTTGCGCCGGCCGGATTCATCCTCATCCAACGCGTCAAGCCTGTACTCCAGGGCATCTTCACCTTTAAAGCTGACTGTTATTTCACCGTTGAGCGCGCCATCCGCAGCCAATGTAACGTGAGCCACCCGATGCAATAGAGAAATCCCAGGCTGCGGCGTGGTAATAAAACCCCCGCTTATCTTGCCCAACTTCAATGCGGTGGTTGCCGTTTTTCTCCAACGCATGAGGCCAAACGGACAGAAGGGCGTTCCGGGATCAAGAAACAATTCTTTATCGCCAAGATTGACAAGAGTAGCGCTCAAATCAAGCTGGCCCAGCCAGACTATGATCTTGTTGAAAGAACGCTCCTTGCGATCAGAGACAGCAAGCAAGCTGGCGTCCATGCCCACGGCGCGGACCATGGCTGTGAATAGCAGGTTAATATCCCGCGACGTGCCATAGCCATGCTGCAATACTTCTTCCGCAGTAGCATTGCGCTTGAGGTGTTCTTCCTTTTTTTCCTGCGCCGTACGGTCGCGCTCCCAGCTAAGATTCCGAACCTGCTGGGCCCGCGCATATAGCTTGAGCAGCTTCTTCTGCGGATCAGTTTCATTGCCAATCGCCTGCATGGCTGCATTCTTCACGTCACGCGAATTGCCGATAAATTTTTCCATGTAATCTGTGATCAGCTTCTGCCATTCATCCCAGAATTGATCAGGCGAAGCCATTTCCCGTCCGCCGTAATAAAACAGGATTACCGGCCTGAAGTCGTCCGCCGGAGGCATGTACTCTTCAGCATCAAACTTAGGCACATTTTGTAATTGAAGCTGCATGCTAAAGTCCGGGTTTTTGTGGGGCAAGTCACCGGCAATCTGGTTCAGATAAGAATAGGAAACTTGTGAATGGCGAACAACATTCGTCCACTCGGTGGGAGTGAGGACAACACCCTGATAAGCACGGAAGCCAAGATCTTCCTTGACGGTGAAGATATCTTCCTGGACAGGCCACTGGGAAATGGGGCTCACCACACCGCGCGGCAGAGTAACGGTATAGCGATATTCAATGATGCTGCCCACGGTTACATCCGGGAAGGTGAAGGTCCGTACGGTTTCCTTTATACCGCGCTGCTTGACGAGAATTTTTTCAAATGGCTTTCCGGTGTAATCAACAATGGTCTGGTCAGGATGGATCGTCCTGGCTACCAACTCTTTGAGTGATTGCCCCGCGTCAATGGGTATGTTGACATCTGCCCGATCTTTTCCTGACTCGCGGAGAACCTTGATGCGATGATAGACCGAAAAATAATTTGCATCGTCATCCTTGTAGTAACGCATGTAGAGCTGGATAGCATCTGCCCCGGGATCATTCGGAACATCCTTCACTGCGAGATCTTGCTGGGTGATGGGAAGCCATCCTTCCGGCTGGTCTTTATCCTTATTCTTGTCTTTGGCGGCAGCAACAAGAGCGGCAACCAGCAGACCTAACAGTACAAAAGTCCGCATGTGGGACATGAACCTATCTCCATTCAAGGTAAATTCTATGAGAGCAGTGGGGGGTAGAGAGAATATACCTTACAAGAATGGTGGAAGCCAGCGATTTTAGACTGGGTACGAGCGCTAAACTTCACTGCGCAAAAAAAACGGCTGACCTAAGTCAGCCGTTTTAGTATTGCTTGAGGATAACTATTTTGGCGGCTGCTGCGCCGGAGGCTGATCTGCTGGCGGTTCCAGGGGAGAAGTCGCATCCTGTATTGCGGTCTTGCTAGGCGTGGTCCCGGGAACATTTGGCTGCGTCTTGACCTCACCAGTAACGGCCTCATCAATCTTGATGTTGTAGCGATCAAGCGTCTGGGCGGTATCGCGATCAAGCTGCACTCGCGCCTTGGCATAATTCGTCATGGCGCTGACCAGAGTGGATTCAGCCTGAGCCAAATCGCGCTCATCCGACAATACGTTCAAATAAGTTGACGCGCCCAGATTGTATTTCTTCTGTTCGGCATCCAGTGTTTGGGCTGCAAGGTCGCGCGCCTTCTGGGCTGCGACTACGCTGGCGCGATTATTTTGCAGCGTGAACACATCATTACGGATGCCAATAATAATGGTGTTTTCGACGCTTTTCAGCAATAACTGTGACTGCCGGTATTCAAGCTTGGAACGCACCTGAACGGACTCAGCCACACGATTACCCAGAGGAATCTGGATGTTGATCTGGACGCCTTTGTCCGGGCCTGAAGAATTAAACAGATTCGACAAATTGCTACCCAATCCGCTATTCGGGATCGTTCCGGCCAATGTGCAGCCGGTAGCTGGGCTTACGCCTACGGGGCATATACCTAAAGGATTCTGTACGCCCGCCAGCGATGAAGCGCCATAAAAAGCAACCAGATCCACCACTGGGAGCAATCCGTTATTGGCGCCCTTAATGTTGATCTCGCTATTTTTCAAGGTAATCTTCTGCTGGGTGTAATCAGGCCGGTTTTGCAGGGCCAGCTGCACCAGCTGCTCTATGGGCGGTAGATTTTCCTGGTCAGGGATCAAGACGGTATCGGTTGGAATTACCTCTGCCTGAACGATAGGAGAATCATTGGGCAAGGTACGAGTCATTGCATTCTTAATGGTCAATTGCTGAAGCTGGAGATTGGTCTTTGACGCGATCAGCGCCTGTTCCGCAGTGGCCACTGTACTCTGAGCGCGAACGACATCCAACGGGGCCAGAGTACCGATCTGAACCTGCTTCTGGTTATCAGAAAGAGTCTTCTGCGCCAATGACAGCGAACGCTCATTCACTTTGAAAGCTTCATAGGCATTAACCAGGTCCCAGTAAATATTCTCTATCTGGCTTACCGTGGAGATTACCTGTTGACGGAAACCTTCTTCGGCAATCTTCTTGTTGTTACGCGCCGTGCGCAACAGACGCAAGTTGAGGTCGCGTCCAAATCCCTGCAATAAATGTTGCCGAACCGTGGCGCGAAAGGTCGACGTAAGGACAGGATTGAATGTCTGTGCGGCACCGTTGGAGGATTGCCGTTGATTGTTAACTGAAACAGAGAAAGCTGTACCTGGTGAAAATCCTTGCGAATAGGTCAGAGCGCCAGTAGTTGTATTTGCTGTCGCCACGGGTATCGTTGCGCCAGTACCACCCAAACCAGAGAGCAATCCGAAGTTGGTGGGAGAAGTAGATTTTTCTATCGCAAACGTTCCTGAAATCACTGGATCAAAACTATCCGGCTGAGGGCCTGCGCCGCTAGTAGTACCTACGAAACCATTCGCGCCAACACCAGCGCCACCGGCGCCAGCTGTTGTTCCGCCCGCACCGGCACCGGAAACTCCGGCCCCAATTCCGCCTTGTCCGCCGCCGGGCGTATTTGCAACAACTCCTGAATTTACGCCAAGGAACGATCCACCAGCTTTGGTGCGCAAAATATCGGTATCCGCAATGGGCAGATTGTACCGGGCCACGGCGATGTCCAGATTGTCTGCCAATGCAATGGCAATTGCGTCATCCAATGAGAGCATCAGCTTCCCATTTTGAATCAGCTGTTCGATCTTCGGCGCGTTCGTGAATGCCGGCGCCGGCACATCGCGGGACATGAAGCGCGCCAGAGGATTCGGCAGCAGCGGCGTGGGTTTGGAATAATCCACATTCGTCGGCTCAGGCAGTTTGGGCGTGGGCGCGTCTGGCATGGACTTGCTTGTCGGTTCCTGTCCCGACTGTACGGCCATTCCCGTATTGGTTTGCTGTGCCGCCATGGGCAAAGCAAATAGACACACAACGGCGGCAATCTCTCGGATGACCTTGCTCATAAAATCCCTGCGGATAAAAGCTGCGGACATTCTTCTTCTCCCAATTCGCATAAACTAATTTGTGCTTAAAGTTGATGATGAGTACCTTATTGAGACGGTAATCTCCCGCTTCCGTCACCTGCTTACATCTCAGATACGCGGGATTACCCTCTATGGTTCCAGATTCTGACGCTCTGTTTGGCGGAAACCCGTTAGTATATCGGCTCAGCCATGCTTTAGGGCGTTAAAAAGTGTTAGGTGCGGACTTTTGCCACGCAATCTTAAACTTACCCTCGCGTACGACGGCCATGACTTCGCCGGCTGGCAAGTCCAGCCTGACCGACTGTCCATTCAAGGGACGCTGGTGTCCGCTTTCGAACACCTCACCGGCGAAAAAACTCTCCCGCAAGCCTCCGGACGCACCGATGCCGGCGTTCACGCTCTTGCCCAGATCGCCACTATCTCTATAGCATCCTCAATTCCCGCAACCAATTTGGTTCGCGCACTTAACGATATTCTTCCTCGCTCCATTCGCGTGCTAAACGTTGAAGAAGCGCCACCTGGCTTCCATGCCAGGCACTCTGCCGTCGCCAAAACCTACCGCTACCACATCTTTCGTGGAGCAATTTGTTCTCCATTCCAGGCGCGCTATGTTTACCACCACCCTTACCCGCTCAATGAATTGCAGATGATTGAATCCGCCTCCCTTGTCCAGGGCCAGCATGATTTCACCAGCTTCGCCGCCGTCGACCCTGAAAGCCGCAAGGAAGGCCTTGAGCCCAACAACGTTCGCACTATCTTCCTCTCCACCTGGCATCGCCACGCCGACGAACTCATTTACACCGTCCGCGGCAATGGATTTCTCCACCACATGGTCCGCAATCTCGTTGGCATGTTTCTTTTGGTCGGCAAAGGAAGCCTGAAAACCCAGGACGTCCGCCGCATTCTTGAACTCCGCGACCGCTCCGCTGCCGCTGCCACCGCCCCCGCCAGCGGATTGTTTCTGGTCAACGTCGAATACGAATAGAT
>DASXLK010000065.1:0-33776 GCA_036496365.1 Candidatus Angelobacter sp.
GCAGCAAAAAGCCTCGTTTGAAGTTGCCGGTAAGGGCCAAATGCCGCAAGAGCAGCCACAAGCATCTGCACAACCTCAAGCCAATGGCCGGGGAGAGCCATCTGGTCCTGGCGGCGGTCTGGGAGTGCCAAATGAAAGACCCGACCCTTTGCACAATGGGCAGTGGATGTTTCTTGGAGTGCTCTCGCTCTTTCTTGCGGCAGGCGCCACTTTTATTTACACCTCAAATCAGAATGCGCCGGTTGCAACACCTTCCACGCCAAAAGATCGGGCTGGCGTTCTTCTTGACGCAATGAAAGAAGAAGTGTTCCAGCTGGAATCAGACCGTTTGCAAGGAAAGATCAGTCCGCAGGACTATACAACGGCCAAAGCTGCGCTGGATAAAACACTGCAAAGGGCGGTACAGCGCCAGGCAAAAGCATAAACACAACTGCATTGCTCCTGATAAAGTAATTGCGGCACGAGTGCTCGTCTTTGCAAAAATCTCTGACCCTTGCGAGTTTTGAATGGCCCTGATTGTTAAATCATCTTCTTTGCACGGAGCAGGCGTTTATACCACGGCTCCCATCAAAAAAGGCGCTCACGTTCTGGAATATACCGGTCCTCGCCTCACCGCAAAAGCCTGTGAAGGCATGTATGCGGATACGGAAGTCACCTATCTTTTTGCCATGGACGATGGTGACACGATCATTGATGGCTTTGGCATTGCCGCTTTCGTGAACCATACCTGCGATCCCAACTGTGAAACCGATCAATTGGATAATCGCATCTGGATCATGGCTCTGCGCGACATCAAAGCTGGAGAAGAACTCACCTACGATTACAACTTGTTCGATGGTGATATAGGCGAAAAAGCGCCATGCTATTGCGGTTTGAAAGGCTGCCGGAAAACGATGTTTTCTGAAGATGAAGTTGTCCGCCAGAAAAAAGTCATGCGCCAACGTAAAAAGCGCAGAGAGGCCGCGCGACTGCGCCGGCTCAAAGCAGCCAAAGCCGCGTAGCCTTTGCGAAAGCACAATCCTCTCACGCCTTGCATCATGAAGCCAAAGCCTTTGAAACCCTGGACTGCGCCACGGTGTCTATGACTTACTCGTCTGTGTAAGGAGCTTCATTGACCATCAAGTCGGCCGTGAAAAGATTATTGGATTGGGCAATTCTGCTTCTTTGGTTAGCGGCCGGTTGCGTGATTTTCTTATATGCGGCAAACATGCAAGACCTGTCTCTTGGGCTGGCCATAATGGTGCTTTTAGCCATTGGACCAATTGCCGTATGTTTGATCGCTCTTCGCAATCGCAAACGCGCAGCGCAGTTTTTTCTGATTGATGCCGCATTGACCGCAGGCTTATTGCTGTTTCTTGATCTCCTTGAACTAGCCAATGAGGACCATCCTCTGCGCAGCCTCCTCCTCATTGTTGGATTTATTGCAGTTTTCTTTGGTATTCCCGCAATATTCTGGATGATTACCGCCCGCCGGCAATGGCCGCCTTATATTCACTCATTTTCACGATGGACCAGGCTTGCCTTTGGTGTCTGCTGATTTTTAGTCTTGCTTACGGGGTCTGCTCTGATGGGGATCTATCAGATTCTTTACACCCCAGATTGCAGCCCCCGGCTCTTTGATTCACCCGATTCACCTGATCATAGTGTTTACACGGCAAAAATCATTTACGCCCACCATTCGAACCGTTTTGCACAGTTTGCAGGAATCGTAGCCATGTTTCCATGGTCGGTCGCTAGAACGGAGCACAAATATTGGGGGCTTTACGGATGGAACCAAAGATTTACCATCCTGCCTTATCGAGAGTTCAACGTTGGTGAAGAGTACCTGATAGCAGGGTACATTCGCCCGTCTCTGATAGGTCATCTTTTAAATCTGATGGATACATATTGTTCACGGGTTACGCCGGTGAGCGAGTCTGCGCTTGAACTGCACTTGCTGCAAAGCATCCCAACGCATGACGGCGCCAGGCTTGTTGGACAAATCTTAAAAGAAGACTCTGCAGGCAAGCGGGAGCCAATTCCCCATCTTGCAGTTAATCTTGTCTTACATCACGGTCCGCAAATTATCGCGCTGACAGATGCCCAGGGAATCTTTGATTATCCAAAGATAGGGCCGGGAGAGTATGACATTTATCTAAGATCACTACCTGCCACGGCTAAGGTTGAGGATATTCGCCGATGTTCTTCAGGCTTTCTGAGAGAGGGAGCAATAACCGACTGCACTCTGGTGATTCCAGCTTCTTCTCTTCCGCAATAGAAACACTTTGTGAGCGGTTTTTATCGGATTGCTGCCGAAGTTCCATTCCAACTTACAGACTGATCCAGCCGGATCACCATACCAGTCTGCGCCGGCAGGTTCACGTCTTTACCTTTGGTGGAAACCACATACCCGCCGCCAGCCCGTGCGCCAATGGCAATCCCTTTCACCGGCCCGCCAAAAGTCAATCCGGCAATTGGAGTTGCGCCTCCATTGTCCTGCGCTGATGGGTTGATGTTTTTGTTGCTGTTACGCACTGATGCGCCATGCGTAGATGTGTCATGCACTGAAATCAAGGTTGCCATCAGCGGAAGCGTCTGCCCGTTGGGTAATACCACGTCACGGAAACGCAGGCTAAGCGTGCCTTTGCCGTGAAGGGAAGCAATCGCCTTATTGTCGTCTGGCTCCGCTACTTCGCCTTCGACACGGGCGCCGCCGGGAATCACTAATGCGCCATTATCCGGACCGCGCACTTCATCGGCAATCGTCGCTGTAAAGCGGTCTCCCGGCTTTGACGTCTTGCTGGAAAGCGGAGTATCAAGCGTGGCGTGGATTTCCGTTCCCGCCGCAACTTGGCCAACGCCTGCTGCGGTGGAAGGGGTCTGCGTTGCATTTTGGGAAGGTTGCTCGGTGTTGGCAGTCTGAGCCAGGCCCGTAGCCAATGAAATCAGCGCGAACAGCGCCAGCCTTGCTGCTCTGTTCATCATCCGCTTAACTCCCGTGGATTGTCCCTTAAAGGATTGTCCCTTAAAGGATTGTCCCTTGAAAATTGCACCCAAGGTGTAAGAAGCGGCCAGAGAACTTCAGGTTGGCTTCAGCCCACTTTTTCACGGAAATCAGCATCTCTGTTAGAGACAACGCGGCACGCTATAATCATTACTGAAGATAATTACTGAACTTTCTTCGTAACAGGAGCCCTCAATTTGACATCGAATGGCCAGCCTTCAAAACCCCGTGTACTGGTAGTGGATGACGAACGTGTGATTGCCGATACTCTGGCGATTATCCTCAACCAGAATGGATTTGACGCCTCAGCCGTCTATACCGGGACCGCGGCCGTGGACCGTGCGCGCGAAACCAAACCTGATTTGATTATCAGCGATGTCATTATGCCGGATATGAACGGCATAGAAGCGGCTATCCGCATACGCCAGGTGCTGCCCGGCTGCAAGATTCTGCTGTTCTCAGGCCAGGCCGCAACCGCAGACCTGCTGGAAAAGGCGCGCGCCCAGGGACATGAGTTTGAGATTCTGGCCAAGCCCGTCCATCCGCAGGATCTGCTGGCGAAATTGAGAAATTAAATTTTAAGGAATTTATTCGGGCCAGCGGCGGGCTCCGTGCAAAACTCTGAGAATATGAACTCGCTGGCCGACAATCTCATACACAACTAGATAGGGTAACTGGATCAATACCAGTTCACGTGTGCCTTGTTTGCGGCCTGGCCGGCCACGGTGGGGGAATTGCTTTAGCGCTGCGGCTGTCTGATAAATGCGACGAATCGTATCAACCGCAATTTCTGCATGTTGCTCAAATAAATAGTCAGAAATTTGTTCCAGGTCGTTCGCTGCTGCGTGCGTCCAAACAACCCGCATCAGGAACGGGATTGTCTTTCTTGAATGCGCTTTTCTATTCTTGCCACTAACTCATCGTGTTCGATTAGCTTCCCCTCGGCGGCTTGCAATTGGCCTTTCTCAACTTCACTGTTAAACCATGTGTCATGGTCCAACAACCGGTCGACAGCTTCCTGGATCACCTGGGCCGTATCTTGTCCTGTGCGATCGGCTAGTTGGCGCAATAATGCCTCTTTCTCCGGGGTAAGATGAATTTCCATAGTGCCAGTCTAGCAGCATGGATTTGGCTGTCAACGATTGACTGTCAACAGAAGTTAAAAAGGAAGGCAAAATTACAGCTCCCTTCGTCCTTCCATCGCCTTTAGCATCGTTACTTCGTCGGCATATTCAATATCACTGCCAGCCGGAATGCCGGTTGCAATCCGCGTGATTTTTACGCCCGGTCGCTTGAGCAATCCAGTGAGATGGACTGCGGTCGCTTCGCCTTCGATCGTGGGATTGGTGGCGATAATTACTTCATCCACGCTGCCGTTCTCAATTCTTCTCATCAGTGACGGGATACGCAGGTGCTCTGGTCCCACACCGTGCAGCGGTGAAATGGCTCCATGCAGCACATGATAGACGCCGTTATAAAAGCGCGCTTTTTCAACGGAAGCGATATTCGTAGGCTCTTCCACCACGCAAACCAGGCGCTGGTTGCGGGTGGCGCTGGCGCAATACGTGCACGGATCAACGTCAGTGATATTGCTGCATACCGAGCAAAGATGAAGTTTATCTTTAAGGTTGCGAATCGCCATGGAGAGCCCGTCCGCGTCTTCCGTGCTCGAGCGAAGAATATGGAAGGCCATGCGCTGCGCGCTTTTGCTGCCGACGCCGGGAAGCTTCTTCAGTTCGTCAATGAGTTGAGCCATGGGCTCGGCAAACTTTGCCACAGGTTCCTCTAGAGTCCCGGAAGGCCCATTCCGCCCAGCATTCCGCCAACGGTTGATTGCATTGCTTCATCCACTTTTTGCGTGGCGGCATTCACGGCTGCTGTTACCAGGTCCTGCAGCATCTCCACGTCGCCGGCCTTGACCGCTTCAGGATCAATGCGCGTTTCCAGAATCTGTTTTTGTCCATTCATCTTGATGGTGACTGAGCCGCCGCCGGAAGAAGCTTCCACCACCGTCTGCTTCATCTTTTGCTGCAAGTCCTGGGCCTGCTTCTGTGCCTGCTCCAGCATCTCTTGAAATTGGCGTGAGTTGAATCCGCCCATAGCTTATCCCTCATTCTCGTTCTAATGTTATCGCTCTAATTTTTTTCCCGATGGTCGATGACCGTGCGAATCTCCGCGCCAAATTTCTCGCGCATGCGCTGCACGATCGGGTCGTCCGCAGCGCGGCTGCGCGCGCTTGTACCATTGCTGCGCGGGCGCACGATTGCCGGAGCGTCGCCATTTGCGTGCGGCTTGGCGCCACCAACGAGAGTTACCTTGAGTGGACGTCCGGCGGCTGCGGTTGCAGCAGCATTGGCCGCCTGCTTCTGTTCAGCGCTGATAAGAAATTGAATTACCGATGCCGGCTTGGGTACGGTAATAAGCAGCTCATTTCCTTGAATCGTTGCCATGCCTTCCGCCAGCGTAGCAGCCAGATTGTCTCCGCCCGGCATATTTTCCAGCGCAGTTAGAACATGCCCTAGAATCGTCGCCGGATCGCCTGAAGCTTCAGGTTCTTTCACCGCAACTTCGGTAACGGGTGTAACTATTTGCGGAGCGATTTGAGTTTGTATCGTCTGTGTCTGGACCGTTTGATGTTGAACGGAGGGCTGCTCCTGCGCTGGGCCGGTGGCGGCAGACATCTCCGAGTCAAAGCGTCCTTTGCGGGCGCGATCAGCCTCAAAAGGCGAAACTGGGGCCTGCTGTTTGGTGACGGGCGCTGCAAATGCAGGTGAACTGGAAACTACCGGAGCAGATCGCAATGCCGGCGTTCTCTGTGCTTCACCTGCCTTTTGTGGATGTGACACGCCTTCAACGTGGCTCAATATTTGCTCCAGCGGAAGAATGCGTTGTGCATGGACCAGCTTGAGCACGCCTAATTCAAGATGGAACCGCTGTTCCTGGCGATATCCCAGCTCGTCGAACGTTCGCAGCATGATCTGCAGGAACCGCGCCAGGTCTTCTTCTGAAAATTCGCCGGCAACCCGGCCCACGCGAGACCGCTCGTCTGAGGAAATCTGGAGCAGCGGAGAACTGTCGCCCGCCACTTTCGCCACAATTGTATTGCGCAGGAAGCGCACCAGTTGCCGCGCGAAATGCGCCGGGTTATGCCCCTCTGTCATCAGCCGGTCCAGCAGTCGTAGCGCTTCTTCACTGGAACTCCGGGCGACCGTGCCCATCAGATCTTCCATTACTTCGGAGCCAACGTTCCCGACAAGCCCGCGTACAAGTTCGCCATTGAGCGTGGTGCCACAACACGCAATTGCCTGGTCCATAATGGAGAGAGCGTCGCGCATGGAGCCGTCGCCGGCCTCAGCCAGCACGGCCAGAGCCTCACTATTGGCAGCAATGTTCTCTTTTGCCGCAATCGCGCCGAGCTGGCCAACGATCTCATCAAACTTGACCGCATGAAAGCTGAAGTGCTGGCAGCGTGAGCGGATGGTCTGCGGAATGTCTTCAGCCTGCGTGGTCGCCATCATGAAAATAATATGCGGCGGCGGTTCTTCCAGGGTCTTTAGCAGGGCATTGAAGGCTGCATCGGTAATCTGGTGGGCTTCGTCCAGGATGTAAATCTTGAAGCGATCGCGTGCCGGACGATACCGCGCCGCGTCGCGCAGCTCGCGAATCTCATCAATGCCGCGGTTGGTCGCCGCATCAATCTCGATCACATCCACCGCGCTGCCCGCCCGCACTTCCACGCAAGACTCGCAAACGCCACAGGGTTCTGGGTTGGGCTTGTCGGTGGCGCGGCAGTTCAATGCCATGGCCAGAATGCGCGCAATGGTGGTCTTGCCGATGCCGCGATGTCCGCTAAAGATATAACCGTGCGCTATGCGCTGCTGCTCAATGGCATTTTTCAGCGTGCGGGTGACGTGGTCCTGACCAATCACTTCAGAGAAACGCTGGGGACGGTATTTACGTGCCAGTACCTGGTAGCTCATGGTGGAAACTTTGATTATAACTCGTAGCGTGAAAGAGATTTTCAACAGGCACGTAGATGCTTGGCATGATGAGCGCGCAAAATTTTTACTTCTCTATTGTCAGCCACTTGCAGGGCGCACAGGCTTTGCGGCAGCTTCTTTGATAGAAGCATCTACTCCAGCCCACACCAGGCGGTGAAATGTATCGTCCATTTCCGCCGCGGAAACCGGCATGCCGCGATCCATCCACCAATTGAGTGACGAAAACAGCGCACCGGCAAGCGCATGCGACAAGGCTGCAAACTGCCCGGTTTTCGTCTCTTTTGTTGCGCACAATTTTATGAGCCGCTTCTCTATGGCACGCGCAAATTGCCCTTGCCCGAACTCCATCACATCGCGGGCTTTGCCGGAAGCCACCAGCGCTTCTCGAAGATTCTTGACCTCGGCGATATGGCTAAATAATTCACGCACCGGAGCCACGCGCTTTGAGTCTTCACCTCTTCGCTCGATCATGCTGGACATCATCTCCCAGAAGTCTTCTACGTCGCTGAGAAACAGATCGTCTTTATCACGATAGTGTGTGTAAAAAGTTGAACGTCCTACTTTAGCGCGATCCAATACGTCCTGCACTGTAACGGATTTGAAGGGCCGCTCCTGCATCAACTCGATCAGCGCATCTCCCAAAGCATTTCTTGTGCGCCAAGCGCGGCGATCTAATTTTGGCTTTGGCTTGGCTGTTGCCTTCACGGCCTTGGTCTTTTTCCCGGACATTCGATACCTCTTTGTTCAGGATCGCGGCACTTCACGCAAATCAGCATTGACGGCCCATCAACTCAACTCTAGAGTGCAATTCATGAGAGATAATCGCATGAGTGGCGCAGCGCTGATCGCAGGAATGATCGGCTTTATTATAACGATGGCTTTTCACCCCACTGGGCACGATCTTATTTCTTCTGAACACGCTGCATCCATGATGCGGCTGAACGTGGCAGTTCACTCGCTGGCCCTGGTGTGCATTCCAATCCTGTTCCTGGGCGCTCTTGGACTCACGCAATGTCTGGCTTCGCCAAACCGGCTTGCGCTGTCCGGTCTTGTGCTGTTCGGATTTGCTGAAGTTGCTGTAATGATAGCAGCGGCGGTGAGCGGACTGGTAACTCCCGGTCTCATTCACCACATGGTTGCCGAGCCTGGTTTGGCAGATACATGGCGGGCTGTTTTACAACTGAGCACTCACTTGAACCAGAGTTTTGCCCTGATCTTTGTTGTAGCTTCATCAGCTGCAATTGTGTTCTGGTCAGCGGACATCTTTCGCAGCCATTTGTTTTCTCGGGCGCTTGCAGTATATGGGTGCTTCATCGGGCCACTCACGATCATTGTCGTAGTCTCTGGTCATCTTACTCTCAACGTGCACGGGTTCGGCATGATAGCTCTGAGTCAGGCAATCTGGTTCATTACGGCTGGAGTGCAACTCTGCCAGGCAAAAAGCGAAACTGCTAAAGCCGCAACCGTTTAATTTTTATTGGCCGCGAACGTGCTCTCCTGCGTTCGTGGTCTATCATTTTTGCAGTATTCCTGAGCTCCGCGAAAAGCATTGCTCATAGTGCACCCAAAATATTCGCCACGCATCTCACTTAAGATAACGACGCAAAGCAAAATGATCTGGCAAAGCAGCCGACACTCGGTTGGCTTAAAGTCGGCTGCTGGTGCCGCTTTTCGTTAATTCCCATACATCACTGAAGAAAGGACTAATAAATGGCAAATGAGAAACTTATAGGCAAAAGAGTAGCAATCCTTGCAACTGACGGCTTTGAGCAAGCAGAGCTGCTGGAGCCGCGCAAAGCCCTGGATGAGACCGGCGCAGTAACCAAAGTTGTTTCGCTCAAAGATGGCCGCATAAAAGGCTGGAAACATACAGAGTGGGGCGGCGAAGTTGACGTGGATCTCACGCTAAGCAATGCGCGCGCTGAAGACTTTGACGCATTGGTACTTCCGGGCGGTGTGATAAATCCCGACAAACTGCGCATGGAGCCCAAAGCTGTAGCGTTTGTGAAATCATTCTTTGACGCCAACAAGCCGGTGGCGGCGATCTGCCACGGCCCATGGACCATTATTGAAGCGGGCGCAGCCAAAGGCCGCAAGATCGCTTCCTGGCCGTCTATTAAAACTGATCTGCGCAATGCGGGTGCAGAATGGATTGATAATGAAGCCGTGACGGACGGTAATCTGGTAACTGCCCGCAAGCCCGACGATATCCCGGCATTCAATCGCGCAATGATTGAATTATTCAGCGGCAAAGCTAAACAGCAGCGGCCTGCCGCTTGATACGTGATGCCTGGGTTGATCTATAACTATAATCAGAAAAATACCCGCCGGTTTCCCGGCGGGTATTTTCAGGAGCTGCCAGCTACCTTCTGGCATCGTCAAAAAAACATCGTTCCTGCCGTTTACTTTCTTTCCACCACAATCACAACAAATGAGCCGGGCTTCATTTTTCCTCTTCTCTGGCCAGGCGCCGGTGTGTCAAACTCCGCTGCTGGCAGAAAGACTTTGTGCGTTTTCAGGTCTAATCCCATGGTGCGGGCAGATTTCTTTGTTGTTACGTTTTCCACCACGGAGTATTTGTCCGCTGAATCCTCATGAACAACCGTCAGCGCTCCATCGCCCGTGGAAGCAAAAGCGAATTTAGTTTTGGGGTCAAAAGCATTCGCATCCACGCCATTGCCAATCGCGGGAGTCGCGACAACTTTGCCGGTATCGGCATTGACGACTGCCATCATCTTATTGCTGCATCCCAGGAATAGGCGGCGTGCTTTCGTATCCATGGCTAGTCCAGAGGGCTCTTCGCACGGGGCCAAAGCCCAATGGTTCGTGATGGTCAGTTTCTGCGCGTCAAACTGCACCAGCTCTGATTTATCTTCAATATTTACAAAAATGCTTCCCTTGCCATCCGCCACGGCAAATTCAGGCTTGCCGCTCACCGCGAAGGTGCCAGCCTCAGTGCCATCCGCGGCGTTGATTGCTGTCACGTCATTGCTGCGCCCGTTCATGGTGAAAACGCGTTTTGTCACTGCGTCATAAACAATGGCGTCAGGATTCGTTCCGGCCTTCACGGTTCCGGTTGTCTTCAACGTTTTCAGGTCAAAGATAGTCACAGTGTTGGCGCGGCCATTGCTTGTGAATCCTTTGCCTAAATCGGAAGCAATGGCGATTCCATGCACGCCCTGCGTATCGGGAATATCGCCGGCTACTTCGTATGTATCGGCATTGAGCACCACAACGTGGCTCCCATGCGAGACGTATACCCGGCGCGCATCACTATCCACGGCCACGTAGTCCCAGCCTTCATCGCCTGCGATCGGGATCGTTTTGGTGACCTCATATCCGGAAGGGCCGGCTTTAGGAGAAGCCGCTTGACCTGAAACGGAGCTGAGTAGGAGTGAAACAAGACCAATTAAAATCAAAGCTAAATGTTTATGAGTTGAGCGAAGCATCATGGCGGCTCCTTCTTATATATCCTGCTAGAACTATTTCTATTTGACCGGAGATAAACAGAACCTAAATTCCCAAGCGGCGAAAAGCGAAAGCTCTGTGCCATTTCTGATTTGCCGTGGCATTATGATGGCTGTATGCGTATTTTGCTGGTCGAGGACGATGCGAGAATAGCGCGTTTTGTCGCGAAAGGATTGCGCGAGCAGACGTACGCAGTGGATGAAGTTGGCTCCGGCAAGGCCGCTTTATATCAAGTGTCTGTGACGGACTACGATGTGGTGATCCTGGATGTGATGATTCCGGCCCCGGATGGATTCCAGGTCTGCAAAGAAATTAGAAAGGCTGGACAGCGCATGCCGATCCTGATGCTCACGGCCCGCGATACGGTTGAAGACCGCATTCAGGGCCTGGATTATGGCGCAGATGATTACCTGACAAAGCCGTTTGAATTTCGCGAGCTTCTTGCCCGGCTGCGGGCCTTGCTTCGGCGGCCGAGTGGGCTTGTGCCTGATCAACTTATCATCGCCGATCTGGTGATTAACACCATTGGGCAGCACGTTTCCCGAAAAGGAAGGAATATTCCGCTCACGGCAAAAGAGTATGCGTTGCTGGAATTTCTGGCACGCAATACCGGCCGCGTGGTGGGAAGAGCTGAAATTGCCGAGCATGTGTGGGACGAAGAATTCGATCCCTTTTCTAATTTAATTGAGGTATACATCAATCGCTTGCGCCGCAAAATAGATCTCCCCCAGACGAAGGCTTTACTCCACACCCGTCGTGGTTCCGGTTACATTCTTGTTGAAGACGATCATCCATCGTTATCGCAAGGAATGGCGGGCCATCCCGATGTTTAGTTCAGTCCGCGTCCGCCTGACCTGCTGGTATACGGGTGTTTTGGCCTGTGTGCTCGTGCTGCTGGCATTTTCCACCTACTTTGTTTTGCGCGAGAATTTTAGCCGCCGCATGGATAGCTCTGCCGCGGAGATTGCTGGCTCTTTTCTGGCCACGGTAAGCGCTGAGACCAAGGATGAATCCGGCCCCAAGGCGTTACAAGATGCTCTGGCGACGGCGATTGCCGAGCATCGCCTGGCAGACACGACATTTATTGCATTGGATTCCCACGGACAAGTGATTGCTTCCTCTGAAGATCATCCGCTCAATCTCAATGGTCTTGGCGGATTGGCTGCATTGCAATCATTGCGCACAGTCCGCGTCGAAAACCATTCTTACAGGAGCTATGTAAAACCGTTCACAGTAGATGGCCAGGAACTCAAGCTGATACTGCTGCAATCCCTGCATCGCCAGCATGAATTTCTTGAAAACCTGGCAGGAACATTCGCAATTGTCATTCCTCTCACACTTTTGCTGGCCAGCGTTGGCGGTTATTTTCTGGCCCGCAGGAGCTTATTGCCGGTTGTGGCAATGAGTGAGCAGGCAAAACAGATTGGCGCATCCAATCTGCGGGACCGCTTGTCGATTAAGAACTCGACGGATGAATTGGGGCAACTGGCCCTCTCGTTCAATGAATTGCTGCAACGCCTTGATGCATCCTTTGACCAGCAGCAGCGCTTCACGGCGGACGCCTCGCATGAACTGCGCACGCCCGTGGCAATCTTGTTTGGCGAAGCGGATGTTGCTCTCTCCCAGAGCGTACGTTCTCCAGAGGAGTACCGGGAAAGCCTGAGCATTCTTCGCAGTGAGGCTGGGCGGCTCAAAGATATTGTGGAAGGCCTGTTTACGCTCACACGCGCCGATGCCGGCCAATATCCTCTTACAGTCAGTGACTTTTATCTGGACGAACTGATTAGTGAATGCGCGCGAAATCTGCGGACGCTGGCGGCTGCGAAGGGTGTAGAACTTGCCAGTCACGCTGGAAAAGAATTGCCCATCCGCGCCGATGAAAGCCTGCTCCGGCGCATGATCTTGAACGTTCTGGATAATGCCGTGAAATACACTCCGCGGGGAGGCAAGGTGCTGATTGCCTGCAAAGATTGTGATACTGGATATTGCATTACCGTTCGCGATACAGGCGAGGGGATTCCCGCAGAATTGCATTCTCGTATTTTCGAGCGTTTCTTTCGGGTGGATAAAGTTCGATCACGCAATGAAGGCAGCGGAGCCGGCCTGGGGTTGTCCATTAGTGCGTGGATTGCCGAGGCGCATGGCGGGCGGATCGAACTGAGCCATTCTGGCCAGCAGGGAAGCCTCTTCAGCATCTTCTTGCCTACAGCAAGCCCGCGTTAATTCCGCCTTTTATCGTTGAATCTAATATTGATCGTTAATCTCGTATTTATCGTTAATCTAGTATTTATCTGGGAGACGATACCCTTTAAGAGTTGGACACATCCCCGTCCGGCCCTGCTTTTATGACTTTCACACATTTCAAGTGTTTTTTCGTCTTTTTCCTGGCCGGGGTGTATGTTTCTTGGGCGCAGGGGCAGGCTGCGCAGCCACAAGCTGAGCCATTGCAGCTGACTTTGCATCAGGCTTTGGATTTAGCGCGGCAAAACAGTGTGAGCTTTCAGTTGGCGGTCACAAATGCAGGCATTGCCCACGAAGATAAGAAGCAGGCGCTCACCTCGCTTCTTCCCAGCGTCGCCTATGACAATTCGGCCATTTACACCCAGGGTACAGGCGTAAACGACACCGTAAAGTTTATTGCCAACAACGCCGTGCACGAATACATCAGTCAGGCGAATGTGCATGAGGCGTTTGATCTGGCCGCTTTTGCCGACTTCCGGCGCAAAGGCGCCACAGCTGCTGTGGCTCGGGCGCAAGCTGAAATTGCCTCTCGCGGACTGGTGGTTACGGTGGTTCAGGATTACTGGAGCATGGCTGCGGCCCAACTGAAACTTGAAGCGCTGCAAAAAGCCGCAGACGAAGGCGAAGGGTTTCTAAAACTGACACAGGAGCTTGAACGCGGCGGGGAAGTGGCACACGCGGACGTAATTAAAGCTGAGCTGCAGGTAAATGATCGGCGACGGCAATTACAGGCGGCCAAACTGGCACTGCTCAATGCCCGTCTGGACCTTGCCGTTCTGATCTTTCCCAGCTTCAATAGCAATTTTGCAATAGCCGATGATTTGCATGCAGGTGCGAATATGCCTTCGCTGGAAGAATTCCAGCAGCATTCCGCCCAGCACAATCCGGAAATTCATGCTGCTATGGAGTCGGTGAAAGAATCCAATTTCGCGGTCACATCCTCCCGCGCTGGATATTTGCCTTCGCTCGGCTTTGATTACTTTTATGGCATTGACGCTGCACACTTCGCCACCCGGACAGATGGAATATCGAACCTTGGATCTGCCGTGACGGTCACACTGAATGTTCCTATCTGGAACTGGGGCGCTACACAGAGCAAGATCAAACAGGCGGAGCTGCGCCGTGACCAGGCCAAACGTGAACTTTCACTGTCGCAACGCAAATTGCTGGCGGAGTTGCAGTCGCTGTACGCGGAGGCCGAAACTGCCTCAAACGATTTGGCCAGTCTGGGCCAGTCAGCCGATCTGTCTGCCGAAAGTCTTCGATTAACGACTTTACGTTATAAAAATGGAGAAGCGACCGTGCTGGAAGTTGTGGACGCACAAAATACCGCCGCTTCAGCCAGTACGGCTTATCAGGATGGCGCATTAAAATTCCGGGTCGCGCTGGCGAATCTGCAGACTCTCACCGGAGACGCTCTTATCCAATGAAAACGCTGGCGAACAGGTGTCTACCTTGGTCTGCTGTCTTGCTGTGCGCGCTTGCGTTCAGCCTCGCAACCGGCTGCCATTCTGCGGAAAAAGAAAAAGAGCCGGTCATCGCGGTGCATGTCACGCCGGCTTCACGGTCTTCCATCGATCAAGTTGTAACGGCTGAAGCCCTCGTTTTTCCTTTGCAGCAAGCCGTGATTGCGCCCAAGATCACTTCAACGATCAAGAAATATCTGGTGCAAAGGGGAAGCCAGGTGCGGCAGGGACAACTGCTGGCAGTTTTGGAAAATGCCGATCTCTCGGCTGCTGCTGAACAGAGCAAAGGCGAATTTGAACAAGCCCAGGCCAGCTATGCAACAACCACGGGGGCCAATCTTCCTGAATCACTGCAAAAAGCGGAGCTAGATGCCGCGTCAGCCAAAGCGGCATTTGCAGCCCAGCAAAAACTTTATGACAGTAGAAAAGACCTGTTTCAGCAAGGCGCAATTCCGCGGCGCGATCTCGATTCCGCTGAAGTGGCATTGGCCCAGGCACGCGCCCAGGCAGAAGTAGCGCAGCGGCAATTAGATGATCTGAAGCGTATCGGTGAAAAAGAAACGTTGAAGTCTGCATCAGGCCAGCTGTCGGCTGCGCGCGGAAAGTATCTGGGGGCAACTTCACAACTTACGTATTCTGAAATTCGCAGCCCTATCAATGGTGTGGTAACGGACAGGCCGCAATTTGCCGGTGAGTTGGCCACTGCCAACCAGCCTCTGCTCACCGTAATGGACATGTCGCGCGTAATCGCTAAAGCGCACATCGCGCAAACGGATGCCGCTTTTCTAAAAGCTGGCAACAAGGCGCAGATCAAAGTTAGCGGGATCAGCGATCCGATTGAAGCCAAGGTAAGCCTGGTCAGTCCAGCGCTTGATACGGGAAGCACGACGGTTGAAGTGTGGGTTGAATCCAAAAAACCGAATTCAGCCTTGAAGCCCGGGATGACGGTTTCAGTATCCATTATTGCCCAGACTGTTAAAGATGCTGTTGTCGTTCCTGACTCCGCCGTTTTTAAGAACAGCGAGGGCGCTGATTACATTGTGCTGGCCGGCATCGACAATCACGCTGAGTTTATGCCGGTGCAAATTGGTATTCGCAGCAAGGGCCAAGTTCAAATCGTCAATGGCGTTATGCCAGGCGATCCTGTCATTACTTCGGGCGCCTACGGACTGCCTGACAAAGCGCTGATTCAGGTGGAATCTGAAAAGGATGACGCCGCCGGCGAGAATCAGGAAAAGGGCAAGGACTAGTCGCTAGCATGGCGGAACACACTCAGGCTCCGGGCAGGATAGGCAACGGAACACCACAACCGTGGTTTCATCGGTTTTCCCGTTCTTTATTATTTCTGATTACTACGTTGGCTCTGGTCGGCGCCGTCTTGGCTTTTACGATTCCCGTCTCCGTCTTTCCCAATACTGATTTTCCAAGAATTATCATCGGTGTGGATAACGGCGTGGCCCCCATCGACCAGATGCTGGTTACGATAACGCGTCCGGTTGAAGAAGCAGTGAATAGCGTGCCTGGGCTCCAAAAAGTTTTATCCACCACCAGCCGTGGCTCCGCCGAAATTGATCTGTTCTTCGATTGGAATTCAGACATGGTGCTGACGCTGCAACGCGTGGATGCCGTGGTCGCGCGTTTACAGTCAGAGCTTCCTGCTACAGCCAAACTTGATACCCACCGGCTCACTTTCGCAGCCTTTCCGATCATCGGCTACAGTCTTACGTCCGACACGGTGGCTCCTAACAAACTTTGGGAAGTAGCCACATACGATTTAAAGCCGCGCCTCAACCGTCTGGATGGAGTGGCGACGGTAGTGATACAAGGTGGTCGCGTTCCTGAATTCCAAATCACTCCTGATCCTGCGCGGATTGCCGCTTCGGGAATTACCATCACAGACATTCTCGATGCCATTCGGCGCACCAATTTAATCGATTCACCCGGCTTGATCGAGAGTGACCATCATCTAGTGCTCGGTCTGGTGAGCGGCCAGGTCCATTCGCCCGAAGAAATTGGGCAAATTGTGGTAAAGAATTCAGCAGCCGGCGTGCCTGTCAGAATCGGCGACATTGCCACGGTGGCGGCATCGGTTGCTCCGGTATACACCGTCGTCACGGCGAATGGGAAGCCAGCAGTATTGCTGAATGTAAGTCGTCAGCCAGATAGCAATACGCTGCAAGTTGCGAATGAAGTCCACGATCTGATTCGGCAGGCAAGTGCAACGCTGCCGCCCAATGTAAAGCTCGAACCTTTTTACGACCAATCCACAATTGTCAGCGATTCGATTTCCAGCGTTCGCGATGCTGTTTTGCTGGGCATTGTGCTTGCTTCCATTGTGCTGGTGCTCTTTTTGCGCGATTGGGGATCATCTTTGGTGGCCGGTCTTGTGATCCCTGTAACCCTTTGCATCACCTTTGTTGTTCTGCGGCTCACAGGTCAAAGCTTTAACCTGATGACCCTGGGTGGTCTTGCCGCCGCAGTCGGCCTGGTAATAGACGATGCCATTGTGGTGCTGGAAAATATTGTTCTTCACCGCGATGCGGGACAAGATCGCTTTCAGGCGATTCAAAGCGCCTTGCAGGAACTTACCGTCCCGCTTATCGGCTCTACCATTACGCCAATTGTTGTTTTCCTTCCGCTTGTTTTTATCACCGGAGTTACCGGCAGCTTCTTTCGCGCACTGGCCATCACTCTGGCGGTATCGCTTCTCACTTCGCTGCTTCTTGCCCTTACCTGGACTCCCGCGCTTAGCCAGTATTTTGTCAGACGCAACGTGAATACGAAGCATGCTGGCACGTCAGTTGCTTCGAGTGAACTTGATGCCCAAGCCTTGCTCGCCGCTGAGGAAGAGACTTTCTCGGGAGTTCTTGGCAGAGTAATTGACTTTTATACCCGTGCGATGCAGTGGGTGCTCAAGCACTCGTGGGTATTGGCGGCAACATTTGTTGCATTGGCCGTCTTGTCCTATACAAGTTACAGATTTCTTGGCAGCGAGTTGCTTCCGGAGATGGACGAAGGCGCTTTCATTCTTGACTACCTCACACCGCCGGGAAGCTCTTTGGCAGAGTCCAATCGAATCCTGGAACACGTTGAAAAAATACTGCGTTCCACCCCTGAGGTAGAAACAACATCGCGCCGCACTGGGTTACAACTGGGGCTGGCGGCTGTAACAGAGGTGAATCGGGGCGACTTTACGGTGAAGCTTAAAACCTCACGAAAGCGGGCTATAGACGACATTATCGCGGATGTCCGCTCAAAGGTAGAGGAAGAGGAACCTGCAGCCAAGGTGGAATTCGTCCAGGTGTTGCAGGATATGATTGGCGATCTCACCAGCCAGCCGGAGCCGATTGTAATTAAACTCTTTTCGCAAGATGGAAAGCTTTTGAGTAATACCGCTCCGGTGGTGGCTGATGCCATAGGAAAAATTCACGGTGTAGTGGATGTGCTTGACGGCGTAGAGAACACGATTAGCGGTCCTGCGGTGACTTTTCAGGTGAACCCTTTGGTAGCTGCCCGCTCAGGTTTCACGCCTGAAGAGATTGCGGTGGATGCATCCGCGCTGCTGGAAGGTGAACCCGCGACTACTCCGGTGGTGATCAATGATCGCGTGTATCCGATTCGAGTTCGCTTCCCGGAGGAGAACCGCGCATCTATTGATCGCATGGCAAATACGCTGCTGGTCAGCGCATCAGGAAAAACAGGCACGCTGGGAGCTTTGGCGCATGTGGAATCCGCGCCGGGCGAGACAGAAATCAATCGAGAGAACTCGCAGAGAATGGCCGAAGTCACGGGGCGGCTGGAGGGCGTGGATCTGGGAAGCGGAATCGCACAGGTGCAAAAGGCGGTCAAGGATTTGCATCTTCCCGCGACAATACGCGTGGAGTATGGCGGGCTTTATGAAGAGCAGCAGAAGTCTTTTCATGATCTGGTCATGGTGCTGCTGGTGGCGGTGCTTTTGCTTTTTGCCGTGCTACTCTTTGAATTCCAGACGTTCTCAGCGCCAACGGCAATTCTGGTTTCTGCCTTGCTCTCTACTTGCGGAGGTTTCATCGCGCTTCTTGTCACAGGCATCACATTTAACGTCGCCTCATTTATTGGCTTGATCATGGTGATTGGCATTGTGGCAAAGAACGGAATTCTTTTGCTGGATGCCGAACACCGCTTTCGCGTCCTGGAGCTTTCTCCGGAAGATTCCATGATCCAGGCGGGCCGCCGCCGCTTGCGTCCGATTGCCATGACCGCATTGGCAACCATTGCAGGTATGTTGCCGCTGGCATTGGGCCTGGGCGCAGGGTCACAGATGCTTCAGCCGTTGGCAGTGGCGGTGGTAGGTGGTTTACTTAGTTCCATGGTGCTTTCAGTAATCTTTACGCCTGTCATCCACTATTACCTGCAACGGACAAGAACTTAAGTCTTTAGGCGTGAGGCGTTTGATTTTTTCCAATTCCGGCACCACAAACCAAATTTATTAGATTTTCAAAAAATGATATGGTTTTGCGCCGCAAGTTTCAGAATGTATTTCCTGAGAGATGCAGTGACCTTAGTGTCATGTTTTGCCTGAGCATAGGCCAAATGATGTTGACTTTAAAGGTATTACCCAAATTAGAATAAGCGGGGACTTTATACAGGTTTGGAGGTGTTTGTGCTCCCATCGCATCCTTTGGTGCAGTTTAAGCGCGGAGATCACATCTGTCTTTTTTATCGGGACGAAGTCATGTTGGCGCAGACGCTGGCTGCATACCTGGCTGCGGGTCTGCATAAGGGAGAGCGCTGTTTTTGTGCCCAGAAGCCGCACATGATCCCGCAAATCTATCAAGCTCTGGAATTGCTCGGAGTTGATACAAAGAATGAAATTTCTCGCGGTGCGCTGGAGATCCACACGGAAGACGAGGTTTATTTTTCCAGCGGGCGTTTTGAGCCGCACAGCATGATGGAAATGCTGGAGCGGTCTATTGAAGAGGCAGTGGCAAGAGGATTCACTGGATTCCGCACGGCTGGTGAAATGTCCTGGGTGCTTGAGGAATCAAGAGGGAATTCCGCCCATTTCTGTGATCAGCTTCTGGATTATGAAAAGCTGGTGCAGGCGACCTATCCGGGCAAAGCTGCTATTGGAATCTGCCAATATCCAGTCGACCGGTTCCCGCAGCATACGATTGCCGCGGTTCTGGATGCGCACTGTGTGGCCCTGGAAGAAACCATGGCCAGCACAAATCATTCCACGCTGACGATTCGGCTGGGAGATTATCTTGCGGACATTGTTACTGACCGCCTGAATCCAGGAGGGGCCTATCATTAGGCCATGTGGTGCAGGGGCGTGGCAGCCGTGATGTGCTGAGTTGGGGTATTGAGCCCACCATAGATAGCGCTCTAGCTTCCAGCGGCGCGATTATGGCGGACCTGGCGACAAAGACCTACGACCGCGTGCGTCAGCAATAATTTTATTGTTTGTTTTAAGTTATTTCTGCGCTGGGACCTGCGCCATGCCGGGTCATTTCCGTGAGCTTCTCCACCAATAGCTGCGGCTCGCCTTTGCGGATGAATCCATTTGCCACGGGCGCCATGTCCTCGGGAATCCACATCATGTCAGAGAGCACCACGATCCGCATTCCGGGCCACTGGTCCCGGATTTTTTTAGCCACATCAACTGCTTTTATTCCCTGCAAACGATAATCGAGAAGCGTTAGATCGAACTCTTCCTGGATAGAGGGGAGTTCAATCCGGCTGCGCTCAACCAGTGCTGTAGTCGTAAGGAACCCTTCACGCTGCAGGATCCATGAATAGAGCTTTAGATGAGCAGGCTCATCGTCGATGATCAGAATCCTGGGGTCGGCCACAGTTTGTATTGGGTCTCCGATGTTTGGCGGGATTATATATTGATTTGGGGCGGGTTGTATCAGGGAAGCAACCTATTTTCGATGCTTCAGCATCTCACTTTGCGCTCGGTTCTCCCCCTATTTAAGACGCATCGGGTTGAGGTATGCGTTTTTGCTCTATGTCTTATTGATGTCCGTTCTGGAATCTTGCTGAAAAACAGGTTAAGGTATTTCCTTTTTTTGACTGGAGCTCTAATCAACTGTGTCCTTTCGAACTTGCGCTAGTTTTTGCGTCAGATTCCTGTCCCTTATATTGCTCCTGGTCTTTTCTGGGAATATTGTGTTCGCCCAGGGGCCTGATGCCGACGCTGACAATCCGGTAAAGAAGCTCAGCTTGGAGCAGCTTGGCAATATAGAGGTCACAACTGCCTCAAAAGAGCCGGAGAAGGTAAGAAAAACGCCGGCAGCCATCTTCGTTATCACGCATGAGGACATTGAGCGTTCCGGGGCCACCACTATCCCTGAGGCACTGCGTATGGCGCCGGGCGTAGAAGTAGCGCGTATCGACAGCAATAAATGGTCGATTGGCATTCGCGGGTTTGGAAGCCGCCTTTCACGCTCCGTGCTGGTGCTTATCGATGGGCGCACTGTTTATACCACCCTGTTTGCCGGAACTTACTGGGAAGTGCAAGACACGGTGATGGAGGACATTGACCGGATTGAGGTAATTCGCGGCCCCGGCGGCACCATATGGGGGCCCAATGCCGTGGATGGCGTAATCAACGTAATTACCAAGGACAGCAAAGATACGCAGGGCACGCTGGCCTCAGTGGGCGGTGGCAATGTAGAGCAGGGCTTTGCGAGTTTACGCTCCGGCGGAAGCAATGGGGAAAGACTCAATTATCGAGTGTACGGAAAGGGCTTTAACCGCAGCGCGGAGTTTGATGGCAAAGGCCAGAACTTTGACGGCTGGCGGGCCGGGCAGGCCGGTTTCCGCATGGACTGGGAAAAAAACGACCATGACACTTTCACGCTCCAGGGCGATATGTATGACGAAGCCGCTGGAGAAAGTGTGGTGGCCACCAGTTATACAGCGCCTTTTTCGCAGGTTATCAATGGCGATGCGCGCCTTTCCGGCGGAAATATCATGGCACTCTGGAAGCGGCAGATGGGCGCCGGCAAAGACTTTCAACTGCAAGCTTATTATGACCGGACGAATCGCCATGAACCGAACTTTGGCGATATTCGCAATACAGTTGATATTGATTTTCTTGAGCGGATCCCTTTGCCTGCACGGCAGCGTCTTTCCGTGGGGGCCGGAGCAAGATTGAGCGATGGCGATGAACTGGAAATTGTGACCGGTCTCACGTTTGATCCACCAGACAAAACAGATCAACTCTTCACGGTATTTATCCAGGACGAAATTGAGCTGGTTCCGCATAAGCTCTCGCTCATCGCCGGAACAAAACTGCTGCATACAAATTTCACTGGTGTCGATTTTGAGCCGAGCGTCCGTGTGCTCTGGACTCCCTCGGATAAACAGACTGTATGGGCTTCCTTCACTCGTGCCGTGCGTACTCCCGCCGATGTGGAGAGAGACTTTTTCCTCTCTGGCTTTCAAGGCCTTGGCCCGGGCGGCATACCATTTTTTGCCCGATTCAACGCCAACAGGAACTTTGTATCAGAGACGCTGAAGGGATATGAAGTCGGATACAGGCGGCTTATTCACAAAAATCTCTACCTTGACCTTGCAGGTTTTTTCAATCAGTATGACCATCTCTTCAGCGAGGAGATAACTGGTGCACCATTTCTGGAAGACACGCCTCCTCCGGCTGGTGACAATATTGTTGCGCCTCCACATCTTCTGCTGCCTGCGCAGTTTGGCAATAGCCTGAAAGGTACAACCACGGGGGGCGAGATTGCCCCGGAATGGCGGCCTGCCAGTTTCTGGCGGCTGCGCGGATCATACTCATTTCTTGTAATGCATATTGAGAAAGCTCCTAATTCCGCTGATATTGGCTCAGGTCCGGGTATTCAGGGTTCCAGTCCGCAGCATCAGGTTTCTGCGCAATCAGGCTTTGATATTGCAAAAGCCTTCACTCTGGACCTTATCTATCGATACATAAGTGCGCTGCCGGGCCAGGGCGTACGCGCGTATTCCAGTGCGGATACGACCTTTGGCTGGCGCATGAATGAGCATATTCGCCTGTCGATTGCAGGACAGAACCTGCTGCAGCCTCACCACGCTGAAGCTGGCGGCGATCCCAACGGCCTGGTTGAAATTAAGAGGTCGGTGTACGCCAAGATTACCTGGACAAGATAGACATTATCCAATGGCTCGGAGCGCAAGAACCTACATCAACGTAAAAGGCGTGGCCCTTGTACTGGTATTCGCGGTCACACTGGGGCTTCGCGCCCAACCGCCTGCCACGGAATACGAGGTGAAAGCGGCCTATCTTCTGAATTTTGGCAAGTTCATCCAATGGCCCGCCACCGCAGGATTGGCGGAAAAAGATAAATTCTCCATTTGCGTTCTGGGCGATGATCCTTTTGGTCAGGTGCTGGATGCCACTGTTCGCGATGAAAAAATTGCGGGAAAACCGGTGGCCGCGCGACGTTTGAGTCGCGCGCAGGATGCTACCGGCTGCCAGGTCCTGTTCGTTAGCCGGTCTGAAGACAAGCAGGTCCGCAAGCTACTGCCGGTCTTGAGTAAAGCGGGAGTGCTGACAGTAAGCGATATGCCCGGCTTTCTTGATCGTGATGGAATGATCCAATTCACGTTCATTGGAAACCGCGTGCGGTTTGAGGTAAACCTTGATTCGGTCCAAAACGGGGGACTCACGCTCAGCTCTGAGCTGCTGAAGGTTGCAAGCCTGGTAAAAGGCAAGGGCCGCGGGGAGCAACCATGAGCAAAACTCAGCCCCGCGTATCGCCTCTTTCACGCCGCCTTAGCTGGATGAACCTGTTTGTGAGCGGCTCCGCGCTTCTGCTGGCCAGCGTGGCTTTTCTCGCCTATGACCAGTTCACATTCCGGCAGACTCTGGTGCGCAATCTTTCGGCGCAAGCCCAGATTATTGGGTCGAACAGCGTTTCCGCGCTTACATTCAATGATCCGCAGGCAGCGGAGAACACGCTCTCCGCACTCAGAAGTTTCCCGGAGATATTGGCCGCCGGCATTTATGCCGCGGATGGACACGTGTTTGCGCGCTACTCGCCGGACCCCTCGCAAGGCGTTATTGCCGTGGTAACGCTTCGCTCCAGCACCGATGAAGTGGTTGAGTCACGCTCTGACGAAGTGTTTCTGGTGCGCCCCATTATTTTTCAAGGCAAGAAGATTGGCGCTGTCTACATACGCTCAAGCCTCACAGCGCTTTCCCATCGCTTTTGGCGCTATATCCTGATTGCCGCAATTGTGCTTCTGGTGTCTTTGATTGTTGCGCTGCTCATTTCCTCGGTCTATCGCCATGCGCTTGTAGGCCCAATTGTTAACCTGGCGCAGACCGCACAGAGCGTCTCTGAGGAAAAGAACTACTCGCTGCGCGCTACTCCGGTGGAGGACAAGACCGAAATTGGATTACTAATAGATGCATTCAATGACATGTTGAAGCAGATCCAGGTGCGCGACCAGGCGCTGCTCCGCGCACAGGGCGAACTGGAGCAGCGTGTGCAACAGAGAACGCAGCAACTGGTGGCGGCCAACCATGAACTGGAGGCGTTCTCCTACTCGGTCTCCCATGACCTGCGCGGGCCTTTGCAGACCATGAATGGCTTTGTCCACATGCTGGCAACGGACTATGAATCCAAACTGGATAACCGTGCCCGGGACTACCTGCGGCAGCTCAGGCTTTCTTCCCGCCGCATGTCTGAGTTGATTGAAGATCTCCTGAACTTGTCGCGCGTGAGCACAACTGGCATGCAAGCGGAAAGAGTTGACCTTTCCGAGTTGGCAAAAGCCGTTGCTTCCAACCTGCAGAGCCGTGAGCCGGCGCGCCAGGTGGAGTTTATGATTGCCAATTGTCCGGCGGTGGAAGGCGATACGCGGTTACTGCAAATTGTGATGGAAAATCTGCTGAACAACGCTTGGAAATATACTTCCGCGCACGCCCAGGCGCGGATTGAGTTTGGCTGCGAGAAGCGAGCAATTGGAACTGTGTATTTCGTAAGAGACGATGGCGCCGGCTTTGATGCCCGCCAGGCTGACCGGCTCTTTAAGCCTTTTCAGCGGCTCCACTCAGAGGCTGAATTTCCCGGAACGGGAATTGGTCTGGCGACGGTCCAGAGAATCGTGCAGCGCCATGGTGGGCGGATATGGGGAGAATCCGCCGGGCACGGAGCAACATTCTACTTCGCTCTGGACCCGGTGAAATAACGGTCCATTGCGCCCTGATTGAGCCGCCATTCAGGACTTTTTATCAAGCCACTGTATTTAGAGAACAGCAGTGCGAAAGCTTGTTCTCCAGAGGCAGCCAAAAGCTTTGCCATTCACGGCTGCGTTCCGTGGCCACCAGAAGCATCATTGTGCCTTCATCCTCAGGCACGTCTGGTATGCGGTGCACAATGGGAAAAGCGAATTGGTTGATCAGTCCGCCCGGTCCAAAGTGCACGACCGTGACTGTTTCGCCATTCGCCAAAAGGGTATAGAGCGTGTCTGCCTTGGCTTCAGTATTTAAAATCTCATCCAGCACGCTGATGCTTACCATATAACAGAGTTCCATGTGACGGAATTCCTTCCTGGCCGGCTTTTTGCTGCCTGGCCCCCGAAAGCCCATTTTTTCTACTTCTACCTGGAATAGTGCTCTGTATCTTTCATCCGTTTCAGAGCACCCTGATCTGTTACACATGGTTTTAAAAGCACGAGATTACGGTTTCATTGGACATAGATTAAAAGAACTAATTTCTTCCTCCGTGAGTGGGGTTGTGTCAAAAGATTGTATGCAAATAAAAAACGAAAGTTGAGAGCTGTAACGAAAGTTGAGAGCTATTAAGAAGCGCTAAAACTTTTCTCGCCGAGGGTGAGAAAAGGTCAATTCTTGACATGAGTGATTAAGGCCGCTTGAGGTCTGGCCAAGCTATTCAGCGCCTGTTGCTGCTGCAACCCGTTGACTGTTCGGCCCCTGACTGTTCATTTTCGAACGTCAGCCATTCGTTTTCGAACACTCCAGCGGGGACGAACAACTCAGAATGGTGACGAGTTGTTAAAAGCTCGTAAAGACTACGCATGAAAAGACACAACAGCTAACGCGTATTCCCAGCTTCCGTCTAAAGAATTATCAAGACTTGAAGTTCGATGAAACTTTTCCGCGATTGGCATCGTCTTTGCAAGTAGGGAACAGTAGAGAAGAGAATTTAAAAATAGAGAAAGTTCCGAAAGAGAAAATTCACGGGGTTCAGGGATTGTTCCAGCCCACGGTTTGGCGGCCCCAGGCCAGGACAAATCCCCGGAAAACGGTACGCGCTTGCGCGCCCTTTTCTGCACCCACGCGAATGCATTGTAGGGCCATTGGAGAAGAATCACAACCTTTTCCGTGCCCCGAATGAGGCTGCCCCCAGCCGATTCCCGACGCACTTCGGGAAAGAAGGAAGCAGTCAATGAAGTCCTCGTTCTATTCCAAAATCCTATTCGTGGCACTCGCACTCACTCTGGCAACAAGCGCCTTTGCGGGCAGCGATTCGCACAAAAGCAATTTCCAGATTTTTACTCCCGCACAGGTCAACGGAACTGAGATACCAGCAGGCGATTACACCGCTAAGTGGGAAGGATCTGGTCCCACCGTCCAGGTAAGCATTATGCAAGGCAAGAAGGTGCTGGCAACAGTGCCGGCACAGGTAGTAGCCCTGAACGAGCCAGCGGCTGACACGCAAGCGGAAACAACGAACGCAAATGGCGATCAAAAATTGACCGCACTGCAGTTTGCGGGCAAGAAATATACGTTGCAGCTTGGCGGCGAATCCGCGGGCATGCAGACAAAAACAGACTCAGTGAACTGAATGCGTGCCTGAAAACATGTTTACTAAGATGTAAATACCCAGGGGGAGCAGGCAACTGCTCCCCTGCTTTCTTGTTCCAAGTGAGTGACGAACCAAATTTACCGGGCAGGGACCAAAAAAGTTGCCTCCAGGAGCATGCTGAATGCCAGCATGTTGTTGGTGCTGACAACCAAGGTACTTGGACTCTTGTTTGCAAATCATCAAACATGGGTCATGTATACTTTTTATCTGGCCGGAACACTAGTGGAGGAAGCTTGACTATGCAATTTGATTTGCGGCAATGCCTTCGCATGGCGCTTGCTGTTGTGTTGGTTGCACTCTTCATTGTTCCCACGGAGGCGCTTGCACAGAGCCACGTGGTCAGCCCCGCAGACCTGCAAAAGGAAGCAGTAGCCTCTTCGCAGGTGCGGCAGCATAACCTGGACTCTGTCCAACACTTGTTGTCTACGCCGGCGGCCGAGAAGGCCATGAAGTCGGCCAAGATGGACCCCCAACAGGTGCAAACCGCGGTTTCCACACTCAACGACCAGGAACTGGCGCAGCTTGCTGCACGGGCAGACAAGGCACAAGCAGATTTTACAGCCGGTAACCTGACTGAACGCGATTTGATCCTGATTATTCTGGCTATTGCCGTAATTGTGCTGATTATTGTGGCTGTCCGCTAGAACTGTTTTCATGATGCGACTTATGCCGCAGAGACTACTTTGTATTTTGTGTCTCTGCGGCTTTGTCTTTGCGGCAACGCCCGGCGTGTGGCTTGACGTGCCGTTTATCCGGCAGGAAAAAGATGGCTGCGGTGCTGCCAGCATCGCCATGGTGATGCAATACTGGCTTAAACAAAAGTCAATGCCCATGGATGCAAGCGCTGATGCGGTCGAGATCCAGCGTGTCCTGTATTCCAGCAAAGACCACGGCATTCATGCTTCCGAGTTGGAGGCATATTTTCAGCAGCACAACTATCAGACATTTGCCTTCACGGGAAAATGGGGCGATTTACAACAGCATCTTGAAAAGGGGCGTCCGCTGATTGTTGCGCTAAAGCCCTCAGCGCTTGAGACTTCTCTGCATTACGTGGTGGTTGTAGGCGTTGATCCGGAGCAGGACGTCGTTTACCTAAATGATGCGGCACAGCGCAAGCTGCTCAAACAAGATCGCGCAAGCTTTGAAAAACAATGGAAGGCAGTAAAGCAGTGGACGCTGCTGGCGCTGCCCAAATGAAAGCACAACGTTTTTGTGTCTTGCTGATCTTTACCGTGTGCTGCTGTTTAAGCATCTACGCACAAACTGATCCAACTGCGTCAGCCAAACAGCTCTTTGAACAGGAGCGCTGGCCGGAACTCATCCAACTGCTGGAGAAAGTCCCGCGCGCTTCTGCCGATCTTGATTATTACTATGGTCTGGCGCTCGCGCATGAGCAGCACTGGCAGGAAGCAGGCAGAACGCTTTCATCAGGGCAATGGCTTGCTCCGCGTGACAAGCGCTTTCCCATAGAACTGGCGGGAGTTGCGTTCAAGCAAAAGAAATTTGCAGAGGCGAAACGCGATCTGCAGAGAGCGCTGCGGCTTGATGCCAAAGACGCCTATGCCAATGAATTCCTGGCCACTATTTATTTTCTTGAAGGCAATTTAGAAGTTGCGCTGAAATATTGGAATCGGGTGGGCAAGCCCGAGGTGATGGAAGTGCGGAGCGAACCGGCATTGCGTGTCCGTCCGGCACTGCTGGACCATGCTTTTGCGCTGGCGCCAGCAAGCACGCTGACCGTGGATGAACTGCTCACAAGCCAGGCACGCTTGCATGGTCTGGAGATTTTTCCCGCATACAAGATTGAGTTGGCGGCGCGGCCTGACGGCAATTTTGACGTGATCTTCCGCGCTCAGGAGCGGGATGGGTTTGGCAACAGCAAGCTTGAGGCGATCTTCCGTACGTTTGGCGGCATCTTTTTTCAGCAGGTCACGCCGGAGTATTACAACCTGCATGGCTCAGCCACAAACATTCTTTCTCTGCTGCGGGTGGACCCGGACAAGCGTCGCGCATTTGTTTCAATCTCCGGGCCGCTGACTGGAGATCCAAAATGGCGCTATCGGGTGGGCGCGGACCTGCGCAATGAGAACTGGACGGTACAGACTTCATTTGCCGGCCCAAGCACCGTGTTGGGCGCACTGAATTTGCGCCGGGAGAGCGTGAACGCTGAGATCATGCGTCTGGTGGGAGCGCGGCTGAACTGGACGGCTGGGATTGAAGTTTCACATCGCGATTTCCGCAATGTGCTTACAGGCATTGCTCTGACTCCGCAGCTGCTGGCAGAGGGCTATCAGATCAAGCAGAAGACGCAGCTCACGTATGAGCTATGGCGATCTCCCGAGAGGCGATTTACTGTTTCAAGCGGCGCCACATCACAGGCGGGACGCATATGGTCACAGCCCGGGCAGTCTTTTGAAAAGCTGCAAGGCTTGCTCGCAGCACACTGGCTTCCGCAGGCCAAGGGCGATGATTACGAAGTGCAATGGCGGATTCGCGCAGGCAAAACTTTTGGAGAAGTCCCATTCGACGAGCTTTTTATGCTGGGCGTGGAGCGCGATAACGATCTATGGATGCGGGCGCATGTGGGCACGCGCCATGGGCAAAAGGGCAGCGCTCCGCTGGGCGAAAATTATCTTCTCTCCAACTGGGAGACAGACAAGAACACATACTCCGGCGGTTACGTAACCGTGAAGCTGGGGCCGTTTCTGGATGTGGGAAAGATTGCTGATTCGTCTTCTGTGGCGGCCGCAAATCTGGGCTCGCAGAAGTGGCTGTTTGACACCGGCGCGCAAGCCAAGCTGAAAGTGCTGGGCGTTGGCGTAATCCTGATCTACGGCAAAGATCTGCGCACCGGCAACAACGCTTTCTACGCGACTGTTGGCCGATAAGATACCGCGCGCCGTGCAAACGGAAATAGCAATTTACAATACGGCATGCGTTCACTTGTTATTGGCGGCACAAGAAATCTCGGGCCTTCCATTGTCCAGGCATTGCTGCAACACGGTTATGAAGTTGCGGTGTTCAATCGCGGCCAGACGCGCGATGACTTGCCGGAAGAAGTAGAGCGCCTGCGCGGCGACCGCACTGATCCAGAACAACTGAAGAAAGTTTTAAGCGGCAGGGAGTTCGACCTTGTGGTGGATACCACGCTTTACACCGGCCCTGAAGCCGAGGCTGCCGTGGAGCTGTTTACGGGCCGCGTTGGCCGCTATTTGTTTGTGAGCACGGGGCAGGTTTATCTCGTACGCATTGGGCTGCAGCGTCCATTCAAGGAAAAGGATTATGCCGGGCCGGTGATGGCTGCACCGCCAAAGTCAGACGAGTCAGACTACAGTAACTGGCTCTATGGGGCCGATAAACGCGCGGCGGAAGACGTATTTGCCATGGCATGGTCCGAACGAAAATTTCCTTATACGAGCCTACGGCTGCCCATGGTGAACAGCGAGCGTGACAGCTATGAACGGATCTACGGATATTTCCTGCGTCTGCTCGACGATGGGCCAATTCTTGTTCCTGAGGGCACTGACTTGCCCGTGCGCCACGTATATGGCGAGGATGTGGTGCAGGCCATCATGCGGCTGGCGGCAGGCGATCTGGGCAAGGGGAGCGCTTACAACATTGCACAGGATGAAACGCTGACACTCGATCAGTTTTTGGAAATACTGGCAGAGGCAGTGCACCGTCCGCTGAAGATTGTCCGCGCACCGCGAGAAGAACTTAATCGTGAAGGGTTATTGCCGGAGTGTTCTCCATTTAGCGGCCAGTGGATGTCGTCGATTGAGAATGTACACAGCAAAGCTGAACTGGGGATGCAATACACACCAGTTGCGAGCTATGTGAAAAAATTGGTCAGCTATTATCAAGCGATCCCTGCCAAGAAAATTGAAGGATATGCGCAACGAGCGAAAGAGCTTCGCTTCGTGCAATCAAGATAAATTCCAGCTAAATTTCACGCCTATGCCATGCTGCTTCCTCTCACTTACAGAACTTAACTAATTTTCTGAGACATTTCTTTACCCGCCGTGTTTGCACTCTACACAGGAAGCAATTGACGTTAATGCCAGGAGCGAAGGCCTTAACGGGAGGGCATATGAAGTACATGAGAGGGATGCTGTTAGGAGCCGCATTGATTGTGGGCGCAAGCAGTTTTGCCGCGGCGCAGGCTGTGGTCCAGGTGCAGTGGGGGGCCGGCTATCGTGACAGTGACGATCGTCAGGCATTCAATGACGGATACAAGCAAGGGCAGTGGGACGCACGCCACAACCATCGTTTTGACGGGGACAATAATCGCTGGCGAGAGCGCGATGACCGGAGGGCATTCCGCGAAGGCTATGAACGGGGATTCAATGAGGTGGGGGGCGGGTACCGCGAAGGGCCAGGATTCAATGGCGGCGGGTATGGCGTGAAATCAGCGCGCGAGCTTGGCTACCAGGATGGAATCAATGATGGCGCTCTGGACCGGCGAACGGGCCACAGCTATCGCCCGACTCACGGTGATAACTTTAAGCATGCTGACCGTGGGTATATCCCGAACTATGGCAACAAGAATTATTACAAAGATTCATATCGCGACGCCTACCAGAGCGGGTATTCGCAAGGCTACAACAGCGGAGTTTACGAGCGCCGATAAATGAAAGGCGCAAAAATAGAGAAGCCATGCGGCAGCGCATGGCTTTTTGGTGTGACCTGCCTTTTTCAGGTTTTGAAGTGGCGCATCTTTCTTAGAATTAAAGAACAAAAATTTTACTTGCATTCCCTCTCAAGCAGTCCCATACTCCCATAAATAATTTATGGGAGACCGAGAAACAAAGACCGGAGATTTACTGCAAGGCACTCTTGACCTGCTGGTGCTCAAGACGCTGGCCCGTGGCGCAATGCATGGCTATGCGATTGCCGAATTTATCCATCAAACTTCTGAAGACGTACTGCGCGTGGAAGAAGGCGCACTCTATCCGGCGCTACACCGGCTTGAACTGCGCGGTCTGCTGGCTGCTGAATGGGGCGTTTCAGAAAATAACCGCCGCGCCAAATATTACCGTCTGACGGCGGCAGGCAAGAAGCAATTGCTGGCGGAAACAGATTATTGGGGACGGATGTCCGCAGCCATTGCCAGGATACTTGAGACGGCCTAAGGAGAAATATGGAGTGGCTTACAACAATCCATTTGCGCCTTAAAGCCTTAATGAATCGCCATCGCTTTGACCGTGACCTTGAAGATGAATTGGCTTTTCACCTAGCCATGCGAGAGAAGAAGTATGGCTCTGAGGGCCAGCAGTTGGAAGAAGGACAATATGCAGCCAGAAAGAATTTTGGGAACGTAACGCGGATCAAGGAGGCTTGTAGAGAAATGAGAACCTTTATGTCCCTGGAGTCTTTCTGGCAAGACCTGCGCTTTGGAGCGCGTGGCCTGCGCAAATCACCCGGATTCGCAATAGTTGCCGTGCTGACGCTCTCCCTGGGCATTGGGACAAGCACGCTGTGCTTTAACCTGGTGCGCCAATGGGTGCTGCAAGCCGTTACTTTTCCTCATTCAGACCGGTTACTGACCGCATGGGAAATAGATACAAAAAAGGGATGGACGGGAGCGGCCTCTGCGCCGGACTTTCTCGACTGGCGAGAGCAGAGCCATGCATTTGACGGCATGTCTGCCTGGACGATCCGGCAGTTCAACTTAACGGGAATGGATTTTCCTGAGCGGATTGCGGGCGCCAGAGTGAGCCCAGATTTTTTCCGCACGCTTGAAGTGGCTCCAGTGATGGGACGCGATTTTCGCCCCGAAGAAGACCAGCCCGGCCTGGGACAAGTAGCGCTTGTGAGCTATGGGTTCTGGAACGAACGTTTCAACAAAGATCCTGACTTGCCAGGCAAGACCCTGCTGCTGGATGGCGAGCGCTTTACCGTGATTGGAGTGATGCCTGAGGATTTCCATTTCACCCTGATGGGACGGACAAATATATGGACGCCACTAGTACTGACTGAGAAGGAAAAAGCAAACAGAGCAGCTGGATGGCTCAATGTGATAGCGCGGCGCAAATCGGATGTCTCACAAAATGCCGCGCAGCAATCCATGAGCACAATCGCACAACAAATAGAGAGGGACTATCCACAAACGAATACAAATTCAGGGGTCCTGCTCAGGAGCCTGTCTGAGGAGATTGGGCGGAACACGGGAGAGCAGGGAATTTATTCCGGCTTTGTGATGGGTATTTGCATCCTTCTGATTGTTTGCACAAATATTGCCAGCGTGTATCTGGCGCGAGCTCTATTGCGCCGGAAAGAGATGACTGTACGCATGGCACTGGGTGCGCGAAAAATCAGGCTGGCGCGGCAGCTTCTGGCGGAGAGCCTTTTACTTATTCCTGCCGCTGTTGCGCTGGGACTGGGATTCTCAATGCTGGGAGCGGATTGGGCAACTTCCTCCATCCCTTACGATAACCGTGGATATTTGCCCAATTATGGGCGGATCTACATGGACTCTGCGACTTTTATTTATGCCGCCTCTGTGTCACTCCTTAGTGTTTTGCTGTTTACGCTGGCGCCGGTGATGGAGACGAACAAGCTGGACCTGACCGGATCTCTGAAGGAAGCTGCGGCGTCAAGTTCAAGCAGCAGGGGCAGCAGCAGACTGCGCAAAGCCCTGGTGGTGCTGGAGATTGTTCTTGCTCTGGTAGTACTGGTGCCTGCCGGTCTCACGTCTAAATCTTTAGCAAAAAGATTCAAAGAAGATCCAGGGTTCGAGGCTGACCACGTGTTAACCGCCAAGATGAATTTGCCCGTTGCGAAGTATCGGGAAACATTTCAGCTGATCACTTTTAATGAGCGACTGCTGGACCGGTTGCGAGTTTTGCCGCAGATACAAGCAGCGGGTTTGAGCGTGTCTGTTCCATTTGGACATTCCTATGGCGGCGCTGAAGTCTGGATTGAAGGCAGGCCTGATCCTAAGCCAGGAGAAGTCGCAGGCATGGCCATAAACTCGGTTACGCCAGGATACATATCCGCGCTGGGCCTGCACCTGGTGAAGGGGAGATTTATTGGAGAAGAAGATGGAGCAGAGACTGCGGGAGTGATTGTGATCAATGAAACGCTGGCGCACCGGTTTTTCACTCATGAAGATCCACTGGGGCATAAGATACGGCTTAGCAAGGATGATACGGTTCCGCGCACGATCATTGGCGTGGTGAAAGATGTGAAGACAGCAAGCCTGGCGGACGAACCAAAGAACCAGAGTTACATTCCACTGATTCAATCGCCCAGCCGAACGATCACTATTTTGCTGCGCACAGCGTCGGAGCCGCTTGCTCTGGTGAACAGCCTACGCGAGAGTGTGAAAGCCGTGGATCCTGACCAGCCCATCTCTGACATTCTGCCGCTGGCGCAAAGGATCAACGATCAGGAAGCGCCGTTCAAGATTTTTGCGCAGTTCACTGTGTTCTTCGGCATTCTTGCGCTCTTCCTTGCTGCCATGGGAATTTATGGGGTGATGGCCTACCTGGTGGAAAACCGGTCGCGCGAAATTGGTATACGTATGGCTTGCGGCGCCCGGCCACGAACCATCTTGTGGCTAGTGCTGAGCGGAAATTTAAAACTCATATTGACAGGTATATCGATTGGTCTTGTGTTTGCCTGGCTGGTAGCCAGACTGCTCCAAAGTCTGCTCTTCCGTGTGACGGCCAATGATCCTGCGACATACGCGGGAGCCGTAACCGTTATATGCGTGGCTGTTCTGGCAGCAAGTCTTGTACCGTTGCGCCGGGCAACCAGAGTGGATCCGATCATCGTGCTGCGCTATGAATAG
>DASXLK010000066.1:0-7064 GCA_036496365.1 Candidatus Angelobacter sp.
CCATCCCAGAGGCATGGACGAAGTGCTTGTAGGCAATACTGGCATGTCTTAATGGCCGGGTATAATCGCCGTTTTAATCTGGCTTCCGCGGTCCAGCATCTGCTGCAGGACTTGCTTGAGTTTGGAGAGAGGCGCCTCACCGGTTACATAGTCGGTGCTCTTCACATTCTTTTCCGCGATCAAAGAGAACGCCTTGCGCACGGTCTGCGGCGTGTGATGGAAAGTAGCTTTCAGCGTGATCTCAGAATAGTGCAGCCGATTGGTATCCAGTTCCACCTTGGTGCCGCTGGCGCATCCGCCAAAGAAATTCACCACGCCCCCACGGCGGACCATCTCTACAGCCCACTGCCATGTCTGCGTGCGGCCCACGGCTTCAATCACAATGTCGGACCCACGGCCCTCGGTCAAGCCAACAACTTTGGCGATGGGATCATCAGTTTTGCCAACTTGCACCACTTCGTCCGCGCCAAATCTTTTTGCGGCGGTTACCTGCTCACCGCGCTTGACTACTGCAATCACTTTGCAACCAGTCAGTTTGGCCACCTGAACCAGCATTAACCCTAGAGGTCCCGCGCCAATGACGGTTACCGTGTCGCCGATGTCCGCACCGGTCTCCTGCAGTCCGCGCAGTGCGCAAGCCAGCGGCTCAGTCATGGCAGCGGATTCAAAGCTCAGGTCATCCGGCAGCGCCAGCATATTGGTCTCAACAATGCGGCGGGGAATTTTTATGTATTCGGCATAAGCGCCATTATTAAACAACAGATCTTCGCAGATATTTTCCTGATGCTTCAGGCAAAAGAAGCATGCCCCGCAGGGGGCAGAATTCAAAGCAACCACTTTCATGCCACGGCGGAAATCACGCACGCCCGGGCCAACTTCTTCAATCACGCCGGAAAGCTCATGCCCAAACAGCGCCGGCGGCACAATCATGCGCGCATGGTAGCCGCGCTGGTAAACCTTCAGGTCCGTTCCACACGTGAGCGCCACATTCACTTTTACCAGCACTTCACCGATTTCAAGCGTGGGGATCGGCACCTTTTCAATCTTGATGTCCTCTTTGCCATAGAGGACCGCAGCTGTCATTTGTCTTTTCAATTCTTCTCCCACTCCATGCCGGGCTGAATCACGATCTTCATTGAATCAGGCCCGGGATGCGAAGCCAGATGGAGCGCTTCTACCGATTGTGCCAGCGGGAAACGATGCGAAATAAGCCGCGCAAAATCAATTTCTCCGCTGAATACCAGTTGTACGTTTTCATCCTGCAAATCCACTGATGCGCTGTACGAACCCATCAGCATTTTCTCATCCATGCAGACCACAGAAGGATCAATCGCCACTTCACTTCGCTGTGTCTGCGCAAACAACATTACTTTTCCGCCCGGCCGCACGCCATCCATAGCAGGCTTGATCAAGTTGTTTCCCGCCGTAGCCAGGATTACAGCGTCAGCGCCGCGTCCATCCGTAAGCTCGCGCACCCGCGCCGTGGGATCAGCTTTCCCGGCATTCACATTGTGCTGTAAACCGTAGCTTTCACTTATTTTAAGGCGTTGGGGATACAAATCGGAAGTTACTACGGTCGCACCCGTTCGTTTAGCCAGGGCAGCCAGAATGATCCCGATGGGTCCCTGCCCGATCACCAAAACCGTCTCATCGGCCTGCAATTGCAGCGATTCCACAGCTTTCAGACAGGTATTTACCGGCTCAATAAATGATGCCTGCTCGTAGGAAACCTGGTCTGGAATTTTCACCACACCTTTACGTACGATCCAATCCATCACTCGGATGTATTCGGCAAAGCCTCCGCCGCTTGGCTCAAAGCCCGCCGTGGCGCCAACTTTTTTGTACACCGGACACTGCGCGAAAACCTTCTTCTGGCAGTAATAACACTTGCCGCAGGGGATGTGATGGAACACCATCACACGGTCACCGGCAGAGAAGTTGTTAACGCCCGCACCCATTGCCACCACCTGCCCAGCCATTTCATGGCCAAAAATCCGCGGAGCTGAATGCGAGCCAGTCAAAATCTTTTTGAGGTCAGTGCCGCAGATGCCGCAGCTATGGATACGTACCAGCAACTCTCCTGCGCCTATCTCTGGAACAGGAACCGTCTCTAAACGGACATCATCTTTGCCGTGATAAACCGCAGCTTGCATCGTCTTAGGAATGACGAAACTGCAGGCAACGGATTCTGATTTGGTAGCTGTATGCATGAAAAATTAGCGTTTTGCTTCCGAGAACTCTGGTGTATTTAGTGTAACAACTTCTTCAGCTTGCAAACCGGTGGTCAGGTTTGTTGCCAGCCAATCACATAGTGCGCGCGTGGCACGGCTGCTGTTTCTGGCGAGCGCCGCAATCTTGAGCCACTGCCATGGTCGTAATACTGCCCAGACGGCAAATTTGCCGGTCTGAAAATGCCCCGCAGCATCGATGAATCGGTTCATCGGCGGCATCGCAAAATCAGCTTCGTCAGAAATAGCTTTTACGCAGCGAAAATCTATGTTTGCCTCTTGCGCAACCCTGGCCACTCCAGCGGCTTCCATATCCACTACCAGCGCATGAAAGTTCTGTACTAATTGCTTCTTCGCTTCTGCGCCTGTAATTTCAGCGGCGCTTACCAGCACTCCACCACTGATGCGGGAGCTATCGGCGGCACAACGATACTCAGCGCTATCGGAAGCATCGACGACTACATTCGGCGTAAAAATATTGCCGACTTTCAGGCTGCGAATCAATGCTCCAGCTAATCCCACTGACACCAAAGTTGACGGATGAAACTTCTCAACTGCCGTGCTTGCCGCCAGCGCGGCATTCTTGCAGCCGATTCCTGAAACAATGGCGATCAATCCTTCTCTCTCGAAAAGAATGAACTCGCGTGCCCCGGAAGAAAGCGCACTCTTCTTCCATCCCTGAACAAGCGGCGCTAATTCCCTTTCCATGGCCGCGATGATGGCGGTTTTGCTCATGCACTCACCGGCGCAATCTGCCCTGGCTCTTCTACATATCCATTGGTCTGGAACCATTCGACGGCGCGCCGCAACGCATCTTCCACCGGCAGCACTTTATATCCCAACTCATATTCAGCTTTGGTAGATGCCGCAAACATCTTTTTGCGGCCCATTTTCACTGCATCAATCGTGGCGCGAGGTTCCTTGCCTAAAATTGTTCCGGTAAAGAACTGGTCGAATACGGCAAATCCCATGGCGACGGCATGCGGCACCTTCATGGTGGGCGATGGCAAACCGGTAAGCTCCGAAAGTTTATCCAGGATCTGTTTCAACGTCAGGTTGGCGCCGCCCAGGATATAGCGCTCACCTGGACGCGCTTTTTCCATTGCCAACAAGTGCCCGCGTGCCACTTCTCTCACGTCAGCCAGATTGAGTCCCGTATCCACGTAAGCAGGAAACTTGCGCTTCAGGAAATCGACTACGATTCTCCCCGTTGGCGTTGGCTTAATGTCATATTCACCGATGGGCGTTGTGGGATTCACCACCACCACGTTAGCTCCGTTGCGTCCGGCTTCCAGCGCAATCTCTTCGGCCATGAACTTTGACCGTTTGTAGTGCCCAACCATGTCTTTGATCGAGACTGGGGAGTCTTCGCGAGCGATATGGCCTTCCCGGGTAAATCCCATCGTTGCGACGGAACTGGTATAGATCACCCGGCGTACGCCGCATTCCTGCGCCGCACGAATAATGGCACGTGTGCCTTCAACATTGGAACGATACATCTGTTCTGGATCGCGCACCCATAAGCGATAGTCCGCGGCAACGTGAAAAACAAACTCACAGCCCGCCATTGCTTTCTTCAGTGATTCAGGATCTCGCAGGTCGCCAGTGGCTACTTCAGCATGCAGATCCGCGATGTTGTCAGTCCGGCTGGTGGAGCGAACCAACAAGCGGAGGTCAGCGCCGCGCACGGCCAATGCTCGTGCCACATGGCTGCCAACAAATCCGGTCGCTCCTGTGATGAATACTTTCATTTCTTTTTTATCCCGAGCGCAGCGAGGGAACCCTACTCCCTATTTGCCAACATGCGCAAGGTTTCTTGATACTCATCCATAACTTCCAACGCCACTTTCAATTGGCGTTGCCTTTCCAGATCATGCGTAGTAAGCAAATAGCCACCGGGCACCTCAATGGCAACAAGTTCGTCTCCCTCACTAACCTTCAAGCGCTTAAGCATTTCTGGCGGAATCACGACGACCGTTGAATCACCAAATGATGTTAGTTTCAGGACTGCCATCACAATATCTAAACTGCTTCTCGGCCTTTCCCGATCACCAGATCATCCGATCACGCGCGATCACCCGATTTAACGCCAGGGCTCCCTCGCTACGCTCGGGATTTCAGAAAAATCTAATCCAGCACTTCTGCCTGGATGCCAATATTCTTTTCGCCGGCGGCTTTCTTCTCCCAGTATTTCTTTACCCAGGCGTCAAAGCTCTTGCCCGCCGCAGTATCGCGACCGGTAAAGCCGAGCGCGGCGATATCTGCGTACGGAACCGAGATTTTCTGGTCTGAGTCTTTGGGGAAGAGACGCACAGCAGAATCAGCCAGGGTTTTGCCGGTGCGCCGGTCAAAGATATAGCCCTCAACCTTGCTGCCATCTTTACGGGTGATGGTTACATCGCCGCGATAATCAAAGGCTTTTTCCAGTGCCTGGCGAACTTCTTCTTCGCTCGCTAATTTGGGTACCCAGCCTTCCAGCTTTTCATGTTTAAAGCCGGGCGCTACTTCCAGGGAATCAGGGTTTTGAATTTTATTGCCGTCAGCAGAAGCCGTCATGCGTTGGTCTCCTCCATCTGGCTGGCTTCTTTGATCTGCACCAGCGGATCGTAGCTGTGCACAGGCCGCTCAGTTTCATTCAGGAGCTTCAGAGCATGTTCATCTTTGTGGCGGGTAAAGATTGTGGCGCGCGCCGTGGACAGAAGGCCGCGTAACGAGCCAAAGGTATCGTTTACGGCCGTTGCTTCATAACCGCTATGCACCATGCAATTGGCACACTTAGGATTGCCCGACTCGGTGCCATATTCTTCCCATGCCGTGCTGTCCATCATCTCTTTAAAACTATCGGCATAGCCGTCTTGCAGCAGGTAACACGGTTTCTGCCAGCCAAAGATGTTGTAGGTCGGCATGCCCCAGGGAGTGCAGGAGTAGTTACGATCGCCCATCAGATATTCAAGAAACAACGGCGACTGATTAAACTGCCAGCTCTTTTTCCGGTTAGACAGGATTGCGCGAAACAGCCGCTTGGTGCGGGCCTTGCCCAGAAAATGTTTCTGGTCAGGAGCTTTGTCGTAAGAGTATCCGGGTGAAAGCATCATGCCTTCAACGCCCAACGCCATCATCTGATCAAAATGCTCACGTACGCTATTGGGATCGGCGCCATCAAACAATGTGGTGTTCGTTGTAACACGGAAGCCACGCTTCAGCGCTTCCTTCATGCCTTCAATCGCCTGGTCGTATCCACCTTCACGGCAGACAGAAAAATCGTGGTGTTCGCGCTCGCCGTCCACGTGGACAGAGAACGTCAGGTATTTGCTTGGCTTAAAGAGATCGAGTTTTTCCTTGAGCAGCAGCGCGTTGGTGCAGAGATAGATATATTTCTTGCGCGCTACCAGCCCTTCCACGATCTTGCCAATCTGCGAGTGCATAAGCGGCTCGCCGCCGGGGATGGACACCATAGGCGCTCCGCATTCATCCACCGCGCGGAAACACTGCTCCGGCGTGAGCTCTTTTTTCAGGATGTGCGCCGGATATTGGATCTTGCCGCAGCCCGCGCACGCCAGATTACAGCGAAACAGCGGCTCCAGCATCAGCACCAGCGGATAGCGCTTGCGTCCAGCGAGCTTTTGTTTGACCACGTAGCTCGCCACGGTCCACATCTGTGAAATCGGTACCGGCAAATCAGTCTCCCTTAAAAATCAGCTCTTGGCTATTAGCCATTGGCTCTTAGCTTGTCTCGTCAGCTCAAAGAGTTTCGCTAGCTTAATAATTTCGTTAACTTAAAAACATTCGATCTTCCGATCAGCACTCATCCGCATTGATCCGCGGTAAGTTCTGGTTTTTCCGATCATCCGATGTCCCGATCATCGGATCACCCGATCTTCTTCTTACCCTCTCGCATATCCCACGCTTCCCTCTTCATAGAGCGCAGAGAACTCGCGGGAGTATGTTGCCAATGCAATTAACGGGAAATAATCCCTGTACAGGTGATAAGCCAGATAAAACACGCGCGGAAAGCCTGTGCCCGTGTATTGATCTTCGTCCCAATGCCCATCTGGCCGCTGTGTCTCCAGCAGATAAAGAATGCCACGCTGCACGGAGTCGCTCCGTGTATCGCCTGCCGCCAGCAATCCCATAATGGCCCAGGCCGTCTGTGATGGTGTGCTTGGCCCAATGCCGCGTGTAGTGGCATCGTCATAAGACCCGCAGGTTTCGCCCCAGCCGCCATCGGCATTCTGCACCATGCGCAGCCACTCCGCACCCTGCTGCACATAGGGCTCATGGAGATCAACGCCCATTGCCTGGAAGCCACGCAGCACCAGCATGGTGCCATAGATATAATTCACGCCCCAGCGGCCAAACCATGAGCCATCCGGCTCCTGCTCGCTCAGGATGAACTTGATCGCCTTCTTTACGCGCTTATCTTCTTTGCTCACGCCGTACGTTGCCAGCATCTCCAGCACGCGGCCAGTAATATCCACCGTTGGCGGATCGAGCATGGCGTTGTGATCAGCAAACGGAATGTGCTGGAAAACCATCCGCGTATTGTCTTTATCAAAAGACGCCCAGCCGCCATTCTTGCACTGCATGGCAAAAATCCAGTCAATGGCGCGTTTGCACACATCATGCTGGTAGCGCTCACGCGGATTTTCAACTTTATCCAGCCCGAGCAGCACCATGGCTGAATCGTCCACGTCAGGATAAAACTCGTTATTGAACTCAAAATACCAGCCACCCGGCTGGACGTTGCGCACCTTCACGGCCCAATCGCCTTTGTAGCGGACCTCTTTGCTCAGGATCCAGTCTGCGGCTTTCAGCATGCGCGGATCATCTTTTGTC
>DASXLK010000067.1:0-6008 GCA_036496365.1 Candidatus Angelobacter sp.
GGTTAAAGCTTTTGACTCGCAGAAAACAAAAGATCTTAACCGCAAAGGACGCAAAGAAAACCAAACCCAGAACATAATCCGTCTGCGAGTCGCCTAGGCAAAATCCGCAGTTCATTCTATTCTGTTAAGCACTTAACCACAGAGGCTACATAGACCACAGAGGGTTCTTTTGTGCGTCTCGGTACGTGTGGTTCATTCAATCCATTGGAGGCGGTAGTCCAACTAAATGGCGAACATCAACACGAAAAAGGGTGTGATCGGAATTTTGACAGGTGGCGGTGACGTACCGGGGCTCAATCCGGCGATTCGCGCAGTCACCATTCGGGCGATACGCGAGGGATATCAGGTAATCGGGTTCCGCCGCGGGTGGGGTGGGCTGGTGGATATTGTCCGCGAGAAAGACTATGACAATACCGACAATTTTCAGATTCTGACTGAAGAGATTGTTAACCGGGCCGGGCGTACGGGCGGAACTTTTCTGCACAGCTCACGGACCAACCCCAGCAAGGTCAAGAAATCCAGCGTTCCTAAACATCTGCAAAGCACTTACAACGCGGATATGAACGACCTGACTCCGGAGGTGCTTAAAAATCTCGGATGGTTGGGCGTGGAGCACATGATCCCAATCGGCGGTGATGACACGCTGAGCTACGGCGTGCGCCTGTATCAGGAGGGATTCAAGGTCGTCGCCATTCCAAAGACGATGGATAACGACGTCCCGGGAACTGATTACTGCATCGGTTTCAGTACTTGCGTGACCCGTACCATTCAAATGACGAACAGCTTGCGTACTTCGGCTGGGTCGCACGAGCGCTTTCTGGTTCTGGAAGTTTTTGGACGCTACGCCGGATTCACCGCCATGTTGCCAACCATGGCAGGCGCAGCCAACCGCTGCGTGATTCCCGAGCATAAATTCAACATTGATCGCCTGACTGAGTTATTGGTCGGAGACCGGGCGAAGAACCCCAGCAAATATTCCGTCGTGCTGATTTCCGAAGGTGCCATGTTCGAAGGCGGGGAAATGGTTTTTGAACAGGGTGCCGCCGATGCCTTTGGGCACAAGAAACTGGGTGGAATCGGTGACCTGGTTTCAGAACGGCTCAAAGAACTTTCACCAAAATATAACAATGGGAAGACGATTGACGTGATCAATCAGAAGCTGGCGTACCTGGTGCGATGCGGCGATCCGGATGCGATTGATTCGGTAGTCCCCATGGCTTATGGGAACTTGGCGCTTGATTTGGTGCTAAGCAAAGTCCACGGCAGGTTGGTGGTCTTGAAACATGGGCGTTATGACAACATGCCGATTGATGTGGTGACATCTTCCAAGAAAGTTGTGAATGTGAAGGAACACTACAATATTGAAAGACTGCGGCCGCACTACCATACGTTTGAGATGAAGCCTCTGTTTATTATGACTAGCGAGGCCTTCTAGAAAATCCCCATACTTGCCGCAAAGTACGCGGTTAGTATGGGGCACCATCTAGTTTCTTTTTACTGAATTTCCTTCATGCGCTCTGCCGGGACTTTTGGGTAGGGCGGAAACTCTTGCGAAAAACCTTTGAATAATGCCACGGTTTTTTCTGCACGTCTGTTTCCGTCGTGGACTGCAATCCGGTGTGGTTCGGTGGGGCTGTAGCCTTCCCATAGAGAAACTCCGGCATAGGCTCCGTCTTTGCGAAGGACGTAGTACGTCATGTCCATGAAGTGCAGTTTATTTATATCGTTGTTGTAATTGCGGACGATGCGCTTCAGAGCGTCCATGCCTGCTTCTTGTGGAGACATGCCGTGACGCATGTTTTCTACAATAGTGTGCGCGCCCGCGACCTTAATGTTCTCTTCCCCGCTCCCGGTGGCACCTGCGGAACCTATGTCCTGATCGGTATAGCAGCCTGCGCCGATGATGGGCGAATCGCCCACGCGTCCGGGAAGTTTGTAGGAAAGGCCGCTGGTGGTGGTGACTCCCGACATTTCTCCTTTTTCGTTTAATGCCGAACAGTGGATCGTGCCGGTTGGGGGAAACAATACTTTATGGATGGCAGAACGACGCTGATCAGGATCAATACCGATGGCTGATGCTCGTTCTTCCAGCCGGGCATAACGCTCTTGCCATAGCTCGTTTTGCGAAATATTTTCTGGGGCTTTCCAGTGTGGATCGGCCAGGCCAGGCCCCCACCAATCGTCGGAGGAGTGATACTCCTTCCAGAGTTGCCAGATTTTTCGGGAATGCTCGGTCAGTAGATTTTCACGCGGGTGGCCCATGGCCACTGCGAAACGTTCTGCGCCTTCTCCTACCAGCATCACATGGCCGGTGTGTTCGATTACTGCCTTCGCGACCAGCGAAACGTTTTTAATATTGCGCACGCCACCTACCGATCCAGCGCGGCGTGTTGGCCCGTGCATGCAGCAAGCGTCGAGTTCGACGACTCCTTCTTCATTTGGCAGGCCGCCGTAACCTACACTGTCATCGTTGGGATCGTCTTCCACTGGTTTGACGACCTTGATGGCCGCATCGAGCGTGTCGCCTCCGTTTTTGAGGAAGGCAAACGCATCGTCGAGATGCTCAAAACCATTACCTGCGCAGATGATGATGGGGCGCTTGCCTGAGGGTTGTGACTTCTTATCTGGCGAATCCTGCCCCTCCCCTCCGAGAGCTAGTGAACCAACCACTGCGGTGGTAAGAAAATCACGGCGAGAGAAGGACATGAAGGCTCCTGTTAAGTTTGTGGAAACTGGTCAGCATATCAGTTTGCAGGATTGGGTTTCCAGGCGCAGATATGGAGGCGCGCCCAAAAGCAGACGGCTTACGATGACAATAGGAACTAAGAAGCAACGGACATCGACTGATTGCGCTCCGCGCGGAAACGCAGCAACGCTCCAATATTGCCGGCATTGTCCAGTTCAGGATTGTCTTTGACCAGGAACAATTGGATATCGCGGCGGATGGCCATGGGGATAATCGCATCGCACACATCTTCCAGGTCTAGCGTGGCGCGTCCGCAAGCGTGACAATAGCGCACCATGTGGGAATCTACATAGCCGCAACTGGTGCACTCGACCGCGCGCGCATGATAGTTCTGCTCCATGACTAATGTCTGGACTTCTCCCATCTGCAATGCGCGAAGGACGCGGCGCAAACCGGTTACACCACGACGGTGACCGCGCGCGTGACTCAAGACTTCTTTTACCAGTTCCTTGCGCTGATGGTCCTGAGCTTCGTGAAGCACGCGTAACGCGCATTCCTTAATTTCATCAGAACTGGCATTGGTTACATCCATGGAAAAGTGACCGAGCACTCGTTGCCTGACATAAGAATGGAGCTGGGGCTCGAAATCGCACCAGTTTTTTTCCTGGCAGCCGACAATCAATTGTTCCCAAACTCCCTTTTCATTTTGTTCTTTGAGCACGGAGGCCACATGGCGGAAGTGATGAAGCACGTCATCCGCAACGCGCCTTTCGGCGTGTCCAGCGTCGTATCCAGCGTAGCCGTCGCTTTTTCCTCTACGGAAAACGGGGTGAAAAAAATCTATCTGCTCTTTTAGTTCGTCTTCTTTTTTCAGTTCATCCAGCCGCAACTCAAACAGGCGGGCTCTTTGCCGATCCAGCAGAGCGATTCCAAGATGGGGACGCACGGCCAGCATCGCGGCCATTGGCTTGATGTGAAAACGGCGATTCAGGTAAAGCTGCGTACCGGGAAGATCTGGAGGCAGATCGAATTCGCGCCAAAAGTTTTCACGGCCGTAAGCGAAGACTGCTTTGGCGCGGGATTGATTGCCGTGCAAACTTTCCGCAAGAGTCATGATCCTTTCCAGATCAGTGCGCGCACAGTGGTCATTGCCATTTGTGGCCGCTTGGCGGAGGGCATTCCTCACCAGGTCTTTGGCGAGAATCGTCTCTTCACGATGCGCTTTGTTTTGCGGCGTAGCAGGTTGAAAATAAAAACTGATCGCGCAGTTTTCATTTTCATTGAAACGAAACTGGCTCAGCTCCCGCAAGTCTTCGCGAGTAATCATCCGGCATCCTCTCAGTGAGATTAGTCTGCGGCACCACTTTGAAACGGCCTGTCTTTGAAACGGCTGGCTATCGGCGGAGAACGGCGCAGGCGTTCGCGCACAAGATTGATAGAGAAAAGCACTTCGTCCGGTTTGCGGTCGGTGATCGAAGCTACCTCATCGATCATGAATCCTTCGATCGCATGCAGAATAAACGCTTCGCGATCGTTGGGGCGAGCTCCGGCCATCGCATAATGGACTAGCGTGATCATTTCATCGGTGGAAGCATTGTCTTCGGGCGTTGCCATGCGGCGGTCGGGGATGATGGTTTCTTCAGTAAACGATTCGTCCGGTTGATGGAACTGCAACTGAGGTTCATCGCTGGCGCCCTCATTGTTGCGTCGTATCAGTTGCTCGAGATGGACGGCAGAACCATCCTCATGATCAGCTGCAGCGATGTCACTGATGACATGAAGTGCGATCCGGAACATCCAAGGTTCCAGCGCCAGGCGCTCGGGCCTTTCCCCATCATCTCCGAGAGCGCGGGCTATAGTTTCATCAATCACTTCCTGTTTGGAGAGCGAATTGCGCGCGATTTGTTCCGCCGCCTCGCGGAAATAAATTTCGCGTTCGATGAAAAGTTCCAGCCGGCTGAGGTTGGCATTCACATACGAGCGGATGTCTTCCATAGAGATGATTGCCGGCTGCACCGCAGCGACGGTGGTTTCAAATGGCACCTGCGATTCGTGGCGGTTGGCTGCGGGACGGCGGCGACCGCGCCAGTTATGGGAATTACGCAACAACTCCTTGTGTTTGCCGAGCTGGTGGAGCAAATCTTCAGCCGCAGCTTTGATCGCAGCGACCGCGGTGTCGGCAGATTCCTGTACTGCCATCTGGCCTGAGGGTAAACGCAGGTTCAGGGACACAGTTGGTATTTTGCGGGGGTGGCTTTCTTCCACACTTCCCTTCAGACGCACCAGTTCTGGCCGGAAAAATTGCAGGCGCTTGCCTAGCTTTTCAATCAAGTGATTGATTTCTCGTTCGAGATCGGGCGTTTTGTGGACCCTGTAACTAAAGTGGACGTTCATATCAGGCCTCGAGAGAGGGGAGCGGATCCCCTGAAGCTGTGTTTCGTCCTTACAAGTTTGATTCTACTCCGATGAGAAAAAAATCAAACTGAAAACAGCAAAAATAAAATAAATAAATGCGATAAACGGTTTGGTGGAAGATGGCATCAGCAATAATTGTCATCCTTGAGGAGTAAGTCCTTCGCAAAGCGAAGGGCTGACGACGAAGGATCTATGCAGTTTGCCTGGGCTTGTACTGATCTTGCCATTCAGCACTTAGATCGCGCCACGCGGGGTTTATAGACACAATCAAAGCGATCTTCTTTATCCGCAGCCAGCCTTTGATTTGCTTTTCTCGCGCTATGGCCCTGCGGATGTCGATGAATCGCTCGCAATACACGAGACGGTCTAGTTTGTAGTTGGAACAAATTCAGAGCCTGTACCGGTCTTGTACTCCCATACGCGGCGCGCCGGATTATTCGTCACGCCTGTGTACAGCGTTTTGGAGCGGTTGGTCATGATGTAGACGTAGTAGTAGCGTGGTGAGTGAGGGTGCATAGGTCCTTCGCTTGCCGCCGTTTCGCTTCGCTCTCCAGCGGACTGCGCTCAGGATGACAAGAGGGAAAGGGTTTGTATGTGATAAATGAACAGTTTTGATGGTTAGTTAAACAGCAACCGTCACTGAGGTTTCAGTGCGCGTGACGGGGCGATAGAGGGTATCTCGCTCAATCGCTTCCCTGCCCGCTTCTTCGATTAAGCGAACCAGTTCCTGGCGGCGCATGCCTTGTGGAGTTGTGGCTCCGGCATCGTGATAAATCTTTTCGTCGATGACCGTACCGTCCAGGTCGTCAGCTCCGAAGCGTAGAGAAATTTGAGCGATCTTCGCAGTCATCATCTGCCAATAGGACGGGATGTGCGGGAAGTTGTCGAGCACTAAGCGGCGGACGGC
>DASXLK010000068.1:0-20325 GCA_036496365.1 Candidatus Angelobacter sp.
TTGAACAGTGGATACTGGCGTCCGGTGACGAAGCGAAGCTCCAGCCAGCGGAAGATGTAGTCCATGATGCTCTTGGCGATGGGAATTTCCGGGTTGCCGGTAAAGCCCGATGGCTCAAAGCGCGTGTGGCTGAACTTTTCACACAACAGCTTGAGCGGTACGCCATGCTGCATCGCCAGTGAAACGGCGGTGGCGAATGAGTCCATGAGACCGGATACGGTGGAGCCTTCCTTGGCCATGCGGATAAAGAGTTCGCCCGGGGTCCCATCTTTATACATGCCCACGGTGATATAGCCTTCATGCCCGGCCATGGCGAACTTATGCGTGATAGAGGCGCGCTCACCCGGCAGACGGTGACGCACGGCGCGCGGCGGCGCTGATTCCTGCTGTTCCATGGTTAGCGGGCGGACGGCGGCCAGCGCCATGGCCTGCTGCTCTGGCGAGAGCTTTTGGAAATCAAGCTCTGGCCCGCTCAGCGGACGCTGCGTTGCTGTGGTGTCTTTCTCGCCGCGGGTCCCTCGTTTTGCAGCTTCGTCGCGTGAACTGGCAGCCATCAGCGGCTGCGCTTTCTTCGATCCGTCACGATAGATAGCCACGGCCTTGATGCCGAGCTTCCATGACTGCAAGTAAGCTTCGGAGATGTCATCCACGGTCGCGGTTTCCGGCAGGTTTACGGTTTTGGAAATTGCGCCGGAGATGAAAGGCTGCGTTGCGGCCATCATCATTACGTGTCCCATGTAATGGATGGTGCGTGTGCCTTTCTGCGGTTTGAAGCTGCAATCAAACACCGGCAGATGCTCTTCGCGGATGCCCGGCGCGCCTTCAATGGTTCCAGTGGAATCAATGTAGCCGACGATGGAATTGACCTGGTCCGGTGAGTAGCCCAGCTTCCACAGCGCGGAAGGCACGGTCTGGTTCACGATCTTGATCATGCCGCCGCCCACGAGCTTTTTGTATTTCACCAGCGCCAGATCAGGCTCAACACCGGTTGTATCGCAGTCCATCATGAAGCCGATCGTGCCCGTGGGCGCCAGCACGGTGACTTGCGCGTTGCGATAGCCATGTTTTTCGCCGAGCGTCAGAGCTTCGTCCCAGCATTGTTTGCTGCCTTCATAGAGCGCTGCCGGAACATGTTCTTTGCTGATTTTGTTGACCGATGCCCGGTGCATGCGGATGACATCAAGAAACGGCTCGCGATTGATATACCAGCCGGGGCAAGCGCCGCCGGTTACATCCTGCGGAGAGACGCGCGAGCTGGCTGCGCCAAGCTGCGGGCACTGTTCAGCAATGCGCGCTGACTGCAGATAAGCTTCGCCGCACATGATGGCGGTGACGCAAGCAGCGTAGTCGCGGCCATGGTCAGAGTCATACGGCAAGCCGCTGGCCATCAGCATTGCGCCCAGGTTGGCATAGCCCAAGCCAAGCGGACGATAGTCATGCGAGTTGCGCGAAATGGCTTCCGTCGGATAGCCGGCATTGTCGACCAGAATTTCCTGCGCGGTGATCAGCACGTCCACGGCGTGGCGATATGCAGGCACATCAAACTCGCCATTGGACTTGAGGAACTTCATCAGGTTGAGTGACGCCAGGTTGCAGGCCGAATCGTCAAGGAACATATATTCGCTGCAAGGGTTGCTGGCATTGATGCGGTCCGTGTTTTTCGACGTATGCCATTTGTTGATCGTCGTGTCGTACTGCATGCCCGGATCGCCGCATTGCCACGTGGCTTGCGCAATCTTGTTCATCAGGTCGCGGGCTTTGAAAGTCTGCATTACGTTCTTGTCTTTGACAGAGCGCGTGGAGAAATTGTCGTCACGCTCCACGGCAGACATGAACTCGTCGGTCACACGCACAGAGTTGTTGGCGTTCTGAAAGAAGATGGAGCTGTAAGCATCCGAATCAGGTGACGACCCGTCATAACCCATCTCAATCAGCGCCCAGGCCTTGGCTTCTTCTTTGGCTTTGCACTCAATGAAGTCGTTGATATCGGGATGATCGACGTTCAGGATGACCATCTTGGCTGCGCGACGCGTCTTGCCGCCGGACTTGATCACGCCGGCAAAAGCGTCAAAGCCTTTCATAAAGCTCAAGGGACCAGAGGCCTGTCCGCCGCCAGAGAGCTCTTCTTTCGATCCACGCAGCGCGGAAAGATTGGTGCCGGTGCCGCTGCCCCACTTAAACAACATGCCTTCCGTCTTGGCGAGCGTGAGAATGGAGTCGAGCGAATCTTTTACCGAATTGATAAAGCAGGCCGAGCATTGCGGCGCTTTGTAGCCAGTCGTCGAAAATTCCACTGTGCCTTTTTCGGCGTTCCAGTGCCAGTTCTGCGCGTCAGAAAGTGGCTCAAGGCGGTCACAACCAACGTTGAACCAGACTGGAGAATTAAATGCAGCTTTCTGCTGCACCAGAATATGGACGAGCTCATCATGGAACGCGTCGCGGTCTTCCGCGGTAGAGAAATAACCCTGCTGCCAGCCCCAGTCGCGGATGGTTTCTGCCACGCGCTGAATCAACTGGCGGACGCCGGTTTCGCGCCCTGGAGTGTCGAGCGTGCCATGCAGATATTTGCTGGCCACAATGTTGATGGCGGTCATGGACCAGTCTTTGGGCGATTCAACATTGCGCTGCTCAAAAATGCTGTTGCCCTTGGCGTCAGTAATGCTGGCGGTGCGCAGCTCCCATTCCACTTCGTCATACGGCGAGATGCCGGTACGCGTGAAGTAACGGGAAAACTTGAGTCCGGGGGCGCTCTGCTGCGCTGTGTGGTTCTGTGCCGATGTGTGTGTGTTCTCTACTGCCATTTTTGCGCTCGTTTCCGCCATTCTATTTTCTCCAAATTTCATTTCAATATGCTGCCAATTGATCCGAATTTTCGGGACGGATTTGCCCTTATTTTTCCGTGACTGTTGAATAGCTTTGCTGGTTTCTTAGAATCCTGCCGGGATGGTCTTGCTTAATCGGATACCTTGCGTCACCCGATCCACGGCACGCTCTGCCATGGTTTTTAAGTCGTTTCCTTCCAGAGATTCACTGCGCTGTGTACCTGTCTCAACCGGCTGAGTGCCTTGTTTGGCTTGAGCTTGCAGAGAAAGGCTGCCCGGCACTACCAGAGTTTTCCCAAATACCTGTGCCGCCGTATCACGTTGCGAGTTTAGCCAGTTCTTCAGTGCCGTAGCTGCCGCGCGACGCTCAGCAATGCCGGGAGCAATGGCATAGCGCACATAGCAACATGATTGCTCCATCTTTTCCCGCCAAGGGCTTCCGGAAGCAAACAGACGGCTCATGGTGCGGGAAAGGTCGTCAGCTTCTTCTACTTCAAACACGGCCAGCATACGGCGTGAATGCGGGCCCGCAGGCTGCACAACTTCTTCCGCCAGGGCAAAGATTCCCGGTTGGCTGGGGACCAGGAGCAGCCCAAAGCTCGATTCGCAACGAAACCAACGTGACCAGTTCATCTCCATACGCCTTCTTTCCCCCAAGCACGGTTAGCAGCGCCAGAGAGCCCGGCGATGCGCATGCACATATATAAAGTTCACCGCGATTATTGTTTCCGGCGCCACCTCTGACGCCGAGTGTATTTTTTTTGAAGGTCGTTTGACCCGTTTGGCTTACCGGCGGGTCCGGCCACGACTCAACCTAGTATTGGAAAATTACGCCTGTATATTGTGCCTGTCAATAGTCTTATACAATCTATTGTACCTTAGCGCCGAGTTTGCCGTCAGCTCATCCAAGTAGTTTGTTTCCCGTCTTTTACCCGGAATATCTCGGGTATTAGGGGCATTTCTTCCTTAGTTCTCCCTTGGCCTTTTATCCACAGCGGAGCCTCCACCCGGGTGGCAGGTCGGCAAAAATGAGTTTTCAAGGCTGGATAAATCTCAAGAACGTGAAGCGGCGACTAACTGGTATTTCGAATCTACGCGCTGCCACACCGGGGGTCAATGCCCCAGCATGGTGCAGCACTGTGGATAGTGTGGAAAAGAATGAAGAAATCAAAAAATGTGAGATATGCTTTCAATGCAATCGGAAGACACTTTGATTCTTTACAAGTATTTGCCTCCTTCACGTATTGATGTCTTAAAGCATCGAAAAATTCGCTTCACTCAGCCTGGCGATTTTAACGATCCTTTTGAGTTCCGCCCTCAAATTGCTAAAGCCGCTGACGAAAAATTCACACGAAATTATGTAGCTAATAACCTTGAACGCATCGTAGACGATGAACTTTCAAAATACGGCAGTCTTGTCGATCCAGCTTCTATGAAAATCCTGAAAGCGGCGTTTATGGTACAAAAAGACCGCTTACCAGCATTGTTTGACTTGCTACAACCATCGATGATTAACTTCACATCGCGTTTTATCGATAACATGCTGAATCGCACAGTTGGTGTTTTGTGTTTGAGTGAGATATGTACCTCTCTTTTAATGTGGGGACACTATACCGATAATCATCGAGGGTTCGTCATCGGGTTTGACTCTGAAAACTCTTTTTTCTCAAAGAAAAAAACTGAAAGCGATGAATTTGGGTTTCTCAGACAGGTAATTTATCAGCTGCAACGTCCAGTTGTAGTGCTAAGCGACACATCTTCTCCTGCGTGGTTTCACACAAAATGTAAAGAATGGGCTTACGAAAAAGAGTGGCGTATTGCTCGTGTTCTAAAAGAAGCAGATGCACAGATTGAGGTTGAACCTTTTTCTGTGTGCCTCTTTGAGTTTCCAAATGATTCTGTCGTAGAAGTAATTCTTGGGCTGCGGGCAAGCTCTTCGACGATTCAAGAAATTAAGTCTCTGATTCCATATTTTCCGCGTGCCTCTTTTTTGCAAGCAAAAGAGAGCTCCACTGACTATAAGTTGGTGATCGAAAAAGCTGCTAATGTGAATTCCGTAGGGAGATAAATGTTATCAAATTCAAGCAGCTTGCAGCCATATTTTGTTTATATTTGGAGTTATTAATGCGCCGTGTTATTTTCCTTGTTCTGATAACTTCATTAGCCACTGCAATCATCGCCTCAACGCGTTCTGTTCCCACTTTGGCGAACTCTGGCAACGTAGCAAAACTGGAGCAGGAATTGAAAAACGCTGATCTCGATTTTGCCAAACAGACTGCCGCCCGTGGACTCGATGGCTGGATGGACTTTTTCGCCGAAGATGCTTCCACGATTTCGAGCGGGAGAATGATAAGCGGCAAAGAGGCGCTTCACAAATATTATGCAGCGGTTTTTGCCAATAAGGACTTTACCCTCACCTGGAAGCCCGTCCGGGCTGAAGCATCCAGGGACGGCACGCTGGGGTATACCTACGGTGACTATGAAGCTAAAGAAGATGTGTCAATTTCACACGGTATGTATGCCACAGTGTGGCGGCGTGACAATGGCTACTGGAAAGTAGTATTGGATATGGGTAGTTCCACGCCAGCAGCTGCAAAATCGCAGGGGCAAAACTAGCGGTGACGAGTTTCATACTGGCAGGTTATAGTTAAAAGTAGATAAATCATAGTTAGAGATCAAGAATCGTTTAGTAGATGATTGAAGATGCCTATTTGCTGCTAGAATAATCCAGCTATCCTGAGTAGGTGGATCCCATGCGTTCTTGCTTCTTTTTCTTGGTCCTGTTGTTTGGCTTTAGCTGCACAGCATCCGCTCAAATTGCCGCCATTGGCGACCTGAATGGTGATGGCAGGCCAGACGTTGTGGTGGGCAATGGCAGCCAGAATACAGTCAGCATCTTTATCAACAACGGCAACGGCTCTCTCTCCGCAACCCTGTTTCCCGGAGTAAGTGGCGCAGTTACTGGTGTGGCCCTGGCCGACTTCAATATGGATGGCCATCTGGATATTCTGGTTTGGGAACAGCCTGGGCTTGAACTTTTACTTGGCGATGGCACTGGCCATTTTGCCCCTGCTGTCTCTGTACCAACCGCTGGACTCAGTGTAGATCAGCTGCCCGTAGTAGCTGATTTCAATGGCGATGGAATTCCGGATATTGCCTTCTCGGGTGCGTTTCTATTTGGTGATGGCCATGGCGGATTTTCCGCTCCAGCCTTTCGCAGCATTGCCCTGGAAGGCGCCGGCCTGCAGGTCTTTCTCTTTGACGCCAATCATGACGGTAGCCCTGATCTGGTTGCGACCGGATCAATCCCGCCCCTTTTCACGAAAGTGTGTTATGTGGCAGTGAATAATGGCGATGGCACCTTCAAGACAACAGCGCTAAGTGAGGCCATATTTGGAGGCGGTTCGGAGTGTGCGCCTACTCCCGATCTGAATGGGGATGGCAATGCAGATGTGGTCAGCCAGTTCTCTTATTTTTTTGAAGATGGACAGGGCGGTCTGTTGTACGGCCAGCCCAGGCTTTTTGGCTTCCAACCCAAAATTGCCGATGGCATCGCCGTTGACTTTGACCATAACGGTACTACTGACTTTCTTCAGGCGCGCGCTCAAGCCGGCCTTGTGTACTTTCCTGGCAATGGACGCGGCGGATTTGGAGATCCCATCACTCTCTCTTCATCACAGGACGAGATTCTTGCCGTTGGCGACCTGAATGGCGATGGCCTTCCTGACATTGTATTGCAGGATCCTTTTACCAAAGCTGTTTCATTTTTCATCAACAACGTAATTGCTCCAGTCAGCGTTGCCACTGCCAGTTCCACAACCCTTGCCGCTTCAGCGGCCACAGGCAGCACGGCTGCACCCGTTACGTTGGTGGCCACCATTGGCTCACTCAATGCGGGCAGCCCCAGTGCCGCGGGGACAGTGACATTTAGTGAGGGCCTGACAACGCTGGGCTCTGCGCCAGTAAACATTTATGGAATCGCTGCGCTGGATTTCACTTTTTCCTCCGGCCTGCACAACATTAGCGCGGCATTCAGCGGCGCGCTCGATCCTTCCACCAATACGCTCTTTGCCCCGAGTGCTTCCACTTCGTCCGTGGCCGTGGCCGTAAATCCCGGAGCGCCTCCTGGGGCGGTACCCAATGTCTCATTGACTACGTCAGTAAACCCGGCCCGCCTGCTGAATCCCGTTACGTTTGCCTCAGCCGTCACGGCGAGCGCGCCATCAGCTAATAGTCCCGCTGGAAGTTTGTTGTTCAAGGCGGACGGAAATGTTATAGGCTTTGCCAACCCTGAAAGTGTCCAACTCATTGAAAACTTCCCCACGGCTGGCCTTCACAATATCCAGGCTGTCTATGGTGGTGACGCCAACTTTCCGCCGGCCACATCTTCCACTCTGGTGGAAGATATTCGCGCTTTTAATGCAGCGCGGACTGCCACCACAACTCAATTGACTCTTACTCCGCTGAACCCCGGTGTTACGCTGCATGCATCCCTGGCCGGTGTAGCCAATCCTCCCGGACAATTTGTTTACCGGATCAATGGCGCCTTCCTTGCCTTCAGCGGTACGTTTGATCCCGGCTTTGCGCCCAAGCTGCAAGGCACCTATACCATTTCCGCCGAGTATTCTGGGGACGCCGCTCGCCTCCCCAGCTCAACCAGCACAACATTTATCGTAGGCAATCCCGCAGGAGATTTCACTCTAGGTTCTACTCCCAGCAATGCGACCATCAAGGCCGGACAATCCGCCACCTTCACCATCTCTGTGAATCCTGTGAACGGCTTGAACTCATCTGTGAGCTTTGCGTGCAGCGGTTTACCAGCAGCCTCCAGTTGCACATTCTCTCCGGCCACTCTCAATATGAACGGCGGGCTTATCAGCACTACCCTCACCATCAATACCACTGCGTCTCAATCCGCCAAAGTGCCGGTGGCGCGCCTGCGCGCAGGGACCTTTGCCTGGACTCTGGGCATAGTCTTTGGATTATTGTTTGTGGGTAAAATGCAGTCCGGGGAAAAAGCAAAATTTTATTGGATTGCTCTTGGCAGCCTTGTTCTTATGCTGCTGATTGTAAGTTGCGGCGGCGGAGGAAGCACAGCAACCTCCGGCCCCACTCCCACGCCAACACCTGCGCCGGGAAATGGAACGCCTTCAGGCCAAAGCACCATCACGGTAACGGCAACCTCAGCCACTACCCACAATGTTCAATTGTTTGTAACGGTCACGCCCTAGCTGCTTTTTTTATCTGGATCGGCCGCCAGTCCCTGTTGCAGCCAGCATAGCTTTGCTGGCTCAGGCCAGCGCGTGCCTGCCTTTGTCGTTAGAAAAGGTCTGTTCCCGAAATACATTGCTTTCTTCCTGAGATGGGAAACATCCAGGTCCAATCCGGTGTCCAAGTTTTAAAAAGGATTAGCAAAGTTTGGATGGCAGAAACCACTGCTGCGCTCAGTGCATCAAAACAATTAGAGATGAAACTACTAAAAGCCACGACAAAACAAGCGAAAACGCCCCAACCTGACTCGCGGATGAAGTTGAATCGGCTTGTACTTCTAGTGACGCTCTTATGGGTAGTTACTTCACTATTGTTGCTTCTGTACCATGCCGGCACGACACATGGCATACAGCACCGCAACACTCCGCACCAGCAACTTGCGCTGGCCAGCTCTCAAGCTGCCGCGCGCGCTTCCTTTATATATTGATCCTTGCATTTGTCTGAGCAGAGATGGATAGAGCCGATTTCCAGCAGGCGTGAATCATCCCAGCGGCTCAGGAAACGCAGAGATCGTTGCAGTGCATTCGCATTCTCAATTTCAATGTCGTAACCCAGCACCCATGAGTCGTCCGCAATCCGTTTATCTGACCGTGGGCGCACTTTACCGCACATATCACAGGAAATCTTCACCATCGCATTGCCCTCGCTTTTTCGATCCTGAACTTGTCTTAGTTTAAGATGATCGAGTAGCACAGAGGGTTTGCGGACTAAGTAATAGAAATGGCGCGCAAGTAGCTGTTTGCGCGCCGAATCTTATTAGAAGAGTTGCTGCTTACGATCCAGATTTCCTGCTGTAGAGAACTCCGCCTAACCAGCTACACGGCAATGCCGTAATTACCAGCCCAATCGGATACCATGCCGGGCCAAGATGCATTGGCAGCGTCACAATCACTCCGAGAATACTTATGGCCAAACCTATCGATCCCAGAATCACAGCATGCTTTACCGGATTCTGTGGAGCCAGCTTTGCCGTAATATAACCGCCAAGAACGCTGTAAACAATTCGATATGCGAGCGCCAGAGCATTTGCGCCGGGAGCGCGCATCGGCTCTCCCCATGGCGGATATACCTTCAGAATGTGAAAGACTTCATCAGTGCCAAGGGACACAGCCGCAACCACAATAAAACCTGCCAATACCGCGCCAATGCTTTTCCAGATGATGCCCTGGTTCACTTTGCCATGATTTGCGCTTGCAGGAATCGCCTGCGTTGTCATTTGGTCCCCTTCGCCACTGATGCAAACATCTCATCCATTCTCACGAAACCCATTTCCATGCCGTCCGCCATTGGAGTGCTCAGTGCGCCGTCACGTGCCTGCTTTGACGCGTAGAGCACCGTGTTTACGCTCGTCGTCTTGCCGTCTTTTTCCGTGAGGACGAGCGTGCCCACGGCCTCGCCTCCGGTCCAGTCCTGGTCAAACAGTTGCGTGTTCACCATCCGCTCCGGTGGCGCCACTTCTTTGTAAACGCCGCCCATGCCCATTTCGCTTCCGTTGGTGTGCTTCCACCCAAAACGATAGCGGCCGCCCAGGCGCAGGTCTATTTCACAAACATCAAGCGACCATCCATTGGGACCATAGAGCCAGCGCTTGAGCAGTTCAGGCTTTGTCCATGCGTCAAAGACCAGCTTGCGAGGTGCGTCGAAGGCGCGCGTGAAGGTGATCTCCCGGTCTGAAGGTGTGTCGATTTCCAGTTTTCCAAATTTTTGCATTGTAATCTCCTTATTTCTTTTGTCGCCCGGGGCTGGCGTGTCCACGTTTTTTGTTCGATTTGTTTGCCTTTGTTCTTCGTGATGACGGTTTTATGTTGCTGTGCTGCGGCCCGGCATTTTTCAGCGCAGCACCTTGCAATTCAGTGAGCAAAGAATCGAGCCGCCCAAACGATGCTTCCCAGAACTCTCTGTAACGCTCCAGCCACTCTGTGGCCTCAGCCAGCGGCGCGGCCTCAAGCTTCCGCGGACGGCGCTGGGCATCGCTGCCGCGTGAGATCAGCCCAGCACGCTCCAAAACTTTCAAATGCTTGGAGATGGCCGGCTGGCTCATTTCAAAGGGCTCCGCCAGTTCCATGACGGAAGCTTCACCCGAAGCAAGGCGCGCCAGGATTGCCCGCCGCGTGGGATCAGCCAGCGCCGCGAAGGTGGCGTCGAGTCCAGCGGGGGTTGTATTTACATAACCAGTTAGTTCCATAACCTTTTGGTAATATAACGTGAATGAAATGACGCTGTCAAGCCCCTCGGTTTTGGTTTCGTTCGTTGTTGCGAATATGTCCCAATCCGCTTACCCATCGCCGCCATAACTCTCATCCCTCTCAACACGCCATCCTGAAACGTGAGGTCGAGCCTTTGGTGAGACCGCAGCGTTGAAGGATCGGCTCCGCCACAGCTTCGCGTGAGCCTAGATAAACCATTGCTTTAGAACCCAATGCAACGCAAACTTCTGCAGAGAGTGGTATTTTTAAAAGGCACGATGGACCGACCCCAAGGGCGAGGCCGACTAGCGTGCCGAGCCCTAAGCATCAGGGCTGAAGAATGGTTTTTGTATACAAAACCGCATAAGCGGTTTGGAGCGTAAGCGACAATGAAAAAGAAAATAGCGGTGGTCCCCGGCGATGGCATAGGCAAAGAGGTAATTCCCGCGGCACTCAAAGTGGTGGAAGCCACCGGAGCCGCCGTGGAGTTTACGCCCTTTGACTGGTCCGCCGACCGTTATTTAAAAGACGGTACTACCATTCCTGCCGATGGCTTTGCCATGCTGGAGCGTGATTTTGATGCAATCTTCGTTGGCGCTCTGGGAGATCCGCGCGTGCCCACCAATATTCATGCCAAGGAAATTCTGTTGGGAATGCGCTTCAAGATGGATTTATATGCCAATGTGCGTCCGGTGAAGCTGCTGGATGAAGCGCTTTGTCCACTCAAGGGTGTCAAACCGGAGCACGTGGATTTTGTGGTGATCCGTGAAAACACAGAAGGCCCTTATGTGGATGCCGGAGGCGTGCTCAAGCAAGGGACGCCCGATGAAATCGCGACCCAGGAAGACTTCAACACCCGCAAAGGCGTGGAGCGCGTGATCCGCTATGCGTTTGAGTTGGCCAAAAAGCAGGGCCGGAAAAAAGTTTTGATGTCCGATAAGTCCAATGTCATGACCTTTGCCGGAGGCCTCTGGCAGCGTGTGTTTAAGCTCGTCGCTGCAGAATACTCTGATATCCAGACCCAGCACATGTATGTGGACACGCTCTGCATGCAAATGGTCCGCGATCCAAAACAGTTTGACGTGATCGTGACCAACAATATGTTTGGCGACATTATTACCGACCTGGCCGCAGCATTTCAGGGCGGACTGGGTATGGCCGCCAGCGGTAATATCCATCCGGGCAAGACCTCAATGTTTGAGCCGGTGCACGGTTCCGCGCCGCCGTTCGCGGGAAAGAATACTGCTAATCCGATAGGCTCCATCTCAACCGCCGCCATGATGCTCGATCATCTGGGCTTCGCCAAAGAAGCTGCGCGTATCAATCAGGCCGTGCTCGCCGCTGTGCAGCAGAAAAAGACGACTGACGATATCGGCGGAACATTAGGAACGAAGGAAGCGGCGGAGTGGATTGCGGCTTTTATATCCCGAACGTAGTGAGGGAGCCCTATAGCCAGTAGACTGACTGGGATCCATCAAAATTTCCCTTTGCAAGAAAACCCTCCCGCAGCGTTCTCTCAATGGCATAGAATCTCCCTGACTTTCCCCCGCGGTTCGGCCAACTCATTACTCATGAAAAAGGACGTGTAACTATGCGGGTATTCCTCTTTTGCTTGTTGCTGCTTGGAGGTTCATCGATTGCTCAGGACAAATCCGCCGGCAGCCATGATGATGCTGCGGCCCTGACCATTTACAACCAGTCGTTTGCGGTGGTGCGGCAAAGCCTGCCGCTGGAGCTGAAGAATGGCACGAGCCAGGTAGAAATCACTGACATCACCTCACATCTTGAGCCGGATTCTGTCATTTTGCGCGACCTTAAAAGCGGACGTGATCTGCGCATTCTGGAGCAGAACTACCGCAGTGACGTGGCATCGCAGGGGCGGCTGCTTGCGCTTTATGAAGGCAAGACGATTGAGTTTCTGGTGGCGGATAAAGACGGCAATCGCAAACTTATGCCGGGCAAGATCATTCGCAGTGGATATATTCCGCACTATGAGGCTTATAGCGGCTATGGGCAGCAATATTACCAGTCACAACAGGCATACGTTGCCGCTGGCAATGGAGACCCCATCATTGAGATTGATGGCAAACTCCAGTTCGGCTTGCCCGGACAACCAATTTTCCCAGCGTTAAGCAATGACACAATTTTGAAACCGACACTCTCCTGGCTTTTGCAAAGCGACCATGCCGGGACGTCCAATGCGGAGTTCAGCTATGTGACCGGAGGCATGAGTTGGCATGCCGATTACAACGTGGTGGCTCCCGTAACCGGCAATCTGCTGGATATAGTCGGCTGGGTGACCCTGGACAATCAAACCGGCAAGACTTTTCCCAATGCGCATATCAAACTCATGGCCGGAGATGTAAACAAGCTGCAGCCCGGAATGGGCATGGCAGATTCAGTGAGCGGAGGCTATGCCATGAGGGCAGAAGCCGCTGCGCCCGCTGTTACCGAGCGCAGCTTTGACGAATATCATCTCTATACGCTGGAGCGTCCGGCAACCCTTTATGACCGTGAAACCAAACAGGTGGAATTTATAAGGGCATCAGGTGTGCCGTCGCAGAGAATTTATGTTTATGACGGCGCCAAGATCGACCAGAACTTCCGCGGCTATGCCATGGAAGCTATTCGCGACATGGAAAATTTTGGCGTCCAGTCCAACCCGAAAATCTGGACAATGGTGGAATTCAAGAACAGCAAGGAGAACCATCTGGGTATGCCGCTACCCAAAGGCCGCGTGCGCTTCTACCGTCGCGATACAGATGGCCAGCTTGAATTTACCGGTGAAAATCTGATCGATCACACGCCGGGCGATGAGACGGTCCGCCTCTATACCGGCAATGTGTTCGATGCCGTTGGCGAACGCACGCGCACGAGCTATCATCTTGACCGCAATGCCCACACGATTGATGAAAGCTTTCAGATCAAGCTGCGTAACCATAAAAAAGAGCCCATGGATGTGCGCGTGGTGGAACATCTATATCGCTGGAGCAACTGGGACATCGCAAAAAATTCAGACCCATTCAACAAGCTTGATAGCAAAACAATGGAATTCCGGGTGAAAGTACCGCCGGATGGAGAAAAAGTGATGACGTATACGGCGCACTACAGCTGGTAAAACTGCGAACATAATGACTGGCCAATGCCGGGGCGATAGCAAATATTTTTATTGAACTAGATTGCTATCGCCCTTTTATTGGCTGTTTTTGTTTAGTGCTTCTACTCTGAAATTTTCTATTTCATAAATTATTTCCAACAATTCCGTACTTTTTCTATTCCCGTTCAACCTATAGTTTGCTATTCTGCTTATGCGTAGGAGTAACGCCCAATGAAATGCATCCATCAAATATCGGTGCGGAGGCTGACTAGACCTGAAACAGGTCTTGATAGCCTGTGGGCGTTAAACTATTTCTCCAAATAGCCTCTCAGGCGCGTCAATCCTACGCACATTGACCCAAACCTTAAGCCAAGCTGCAAGCTATTGAGCCTGCACGCATAACCTGAAGCTAAAACCTGTTTATTTATCGCTGGGTGGCGAAAGCCGCGGTTACTTCGACTGAAAATCGCTAACGCCGCAGCTGTTTGTGTACCCCCAGCAACTTTTCAGTCGGTGGTGGAAGACGGGAGATACTTCCTCCACGAAACAGTGCAGCGCAGAGTCGGAAGCTCTGCCGGATCAATGTAAGCCCGGCGGCGGAGGCGTACCCTCGAATCACCAGGCAGCCGCGGAACTGCGTCCCGATGCACGCTCCTGTTGATTGTTCCCCGACTGATTGTTGTTCGCGCTGGCATTTTATTAGGCGCAAACAGGGTTCGCATACCGCTGCCAAGCTGTAAGCCATAGATGTGCTCCTTCCAGGCTTGGAGCGTGGCATGCGGAAATGGCGAAGCGACAGGAGCAATGGCTCCTGTCGCAAATGGAATGTATAGCTGCATAACAGGCGCGAGCCCGGCTTGCGCGGCGAGCGACTTGTCACAGGAGCATAGGCGCATTTGATCAAGCGACGCTGTTGAGCGGTTTGGAGCGCAGCGACAAAAACGAATGACTTTGGAACAGGGACGGTTAACATCCTGTTCCTTTTGCAGCAGTAGACGTTGGAAGACAAGTTTCATCGGTGGTGGAGATCAGGGTTACATCGCCTGTCCGTAGGTGCGGGTATGAGAGGGCTATCGTTTGCAAGATGAGCGATAGTGAAGTCATAGCAACCCCGCCGGCATCTCGAGTGCCGTAGTTTCAAATTAGAACAATGGACCATTACACCCGGATCGATTGTTCCCCGTTTGAAATTTGTATCCAGCGTTTGGCTGCTTGTTTGAATAGTTTTTGACGGCGAAGCCGACTCGCGCGCCGAGCCGCTAGCATATGGTGCACGACGAACTTGTAGCTGAGATGGCTGCGTAGCGGGTCGGAGCGCAGCGACATAAATTGAAGATTTTGCCGGTGGTGAAGACATGGGTTACTTCGCCTTAGGAGCGGGAGGTCGTGGGTTCGATTCCCACCGCTGGATGAATGTGCCAGCGTAGCTCAGTGGACCAGAGCGCCTACGTGCCCAAGTCGCAGGTTCCCCGGCAACAGATAATTGAATGAGCAATTTTGCTCACAAACTCCGGCCGCGCCGGTTAGAAAAAGCTAGATATGTTTCACATTTTGAAAAGCATTTTTGCTGGCCAGAACCAATTCGCTTCCGGCGGATTGCTGCTCATGGTCATCGGCGGTGTGAGCGTATGGCTGAGAGCTGTACCAGAACATTTCTGGCACTGGCTTGTCTCCCAGACCACCATGATTATCACCGTAAAGGATGATGACGCCGCATTCCGGTGGGTCAAAGAATGGTTTCTGGAGCAGGGCTTTCTCAAGCGGATTCGTCGTGTGGATCTGGATACCACGTTGCGTAATGAGCGGATCGCGATGATTCCAGCACCGGGAAAGCACTGGTTCTGGTTCCGTGGCCGGCCTTTTGAGGTTTGGTTCTCCCGTACGGATAACACGCACGAAAGAACTGGCCGGCGCGTTGAGTCGCTTACTTTTCGAACATTCGGAAGGAACCGCGTCTCTCTGCAGCGTTTTGTTGATGACATAATGCAGTGCCACATCCGGCGGGAAGGCGTGCAATCGTACTTGTATACATACAACGACGGATGGGATTACCTGGCGGGCTATTCGCCGCGTGTGCTGGATTCAGTGGTGATGGAACCCGGAGAAAAGGAACACCTGTTGCAGGATATCGCGCAATTTAGGAAATCGAGGCCGCGCTATGAACGCCTGGGAGTTCCGTACCATCGCGGCTATCTGCTGTACGGGCCGCCGGGAACGGGAAAGACTTCTCTGGTGTCCGCATTGGCTGCACATTTCGGATTGTCGATCTACATAGTCAATCTGGCGGATTTCACAGATCGCAGTTTGCTGAGTGCTGTAAATCAGGTGCCACGGGATTCGGTCCTGCTATTTGAGGACATTGATTGCATGAAAGGCAGTCAATCCCGCGATGGATCAGATTCAGCAAGTGGTCAGAAAGGATCTGTGGCGGTTAGCACAAAGGAAAACGGTGCAAACCAGAATGGAATCACGCTTTCCGGGTTGCTGAATGTTCTGGATGGTTTCCATGCACCTACTGGAGTCTTGTTTGTAATGACAACGAACCACGTTGAAAAGCTGGACCAGGCGCTGCTGCGCCCGGGAAGAATTGATTACAAGCTTTACCTCGGCAGGGCCAGTGATCACCAGAAAGTTGAACTGTATCGCAGGTTTTTTCCGGACGCGCCGGAGAGCGAAGCATGGGAGTTTATTGAAGCTTCGCGATCGGCAGAAACCATGGCTGAGTTTCAAGGTGTACTGCTAGCTCTGGAACAAGGCGAAGGATGTCTGGAACTGGTGACAGCAGGCCAAAAACTTCGCGCATAAATTTGCCGGTGGTGTAGACATGGGTTACTTCAGTCGGTAGAGCACCTGCTTTCGCAGGAGGCGCAAGTTCGATTCTTGCCGTCAATTCTCACGGATTGGCGTAGCTCAACCCGAGTCGCTGGTTCCCCGGCAATATTTTTACTAAGAGACGCAGCGTGTTGCGTCTCGTAACCGCAGCAAAAATGCTGCTTTAAAAACAAAGAATAATTTTTCATTGCGTCCTTCGCGCCTGTTGCGGTGAAGCACGCAACGTTAAGAACGGAGAAGAAAAACATGGCCCGTCTAAATGTATTGAACCTGAGCGCATTGCCCTGGATGAAGTCGCGGACAAAGCAGACGCATGAAGGCGCTCCGGCAAAGCATATCTCTGCTGAGCAGGAACTGCGGCGTTCGGTGCTGGCCTGCATGCTGTGGGAAGACCAGTTTTATGAAGATGGCGTGGCCATTGCCGGACGCATCCGCGAACTGGTGCCCAGGGTTGCGGCTGAAAAAGTTGCTGCGCTGGCGGTTGAGGCGCGGGAAAAGATGAAGCTGCGTCACGCTCCGCTTTTGCTGGTGCGTGAGATGGCCCGCCTGGCAACGCATCGCCAGCTTGTGGCGGAAACTTTGTTCCGCGTGATCCAGCGTGCCGACGAGCTCTCTGAATTCGTGGCGCTCTACTGGAGCGAAGGCAAGCAGCCTCTTTCCGCGCAGGTAAAAAAGGGATTGGCGGCTGCGTTCACCAAGTTTGACGAGTATGCGCTGGCGAAGTACAACCGCGCATCTCCCGTTAAGCTGCGTGACGTACTCTTTCTTAGCCACGCCAAGCCTGTGGATACCGCGCAGGCCGAGCTGTGGAAGCGTCTGGTGGCCGGCGAACTTGCGGTGCCTGATACCTGGGAGGTTGCACTCTCCGGCGGCGCCGACAAGCGTGAGGCATGGGAGCGCTTGCTGGAAGAGAACAAGCTGGGCGCTCTGGCCCTGTTGCGGAACCTGCGCAACATGGCAGAGGCCAAGGTCAGTGAGCCGCTGATTGCTGCCGGCCTGGGACGCATGAAGACTGAGCGCGTGCTGCCGTTCCGTTTCATTGCTGCCGCGCGTTATGCGCCGCAGTGGGAAGCGGAGCTAGAGCAGGCAATGTTCCGGGCGCTTGAGGGACAGAGCCGTCTGCCGGGTAAGACCGTGCTGATGGTGGACGTCTCCGGCTCCATGGATGCGCCGCTGTCTCGCCGTGCGGAGATGCGCCGCAATGACGCAGCTTACGGGCTGGCGATCTTGCTGCGCGAAATCGCAGAGCAGGTGAGTGTTTACACCTTTTCTGACAAGCTGGTGCGCGTGCCGTCACGGCAGGGGTTTGCGTTGCGTGACGCCATGAACGCCAGCCAGCCGCACAACGGCACGTACCTGGGCCGTGCCCTGGGCGAACTGGACGAGAAGTATGACCGCTTGATCGTAATTACTGACGAGCAGTCACATGACTCTGTCCCCAACCCGCGGGCGCGCGGCTATGTGATTAACGTAGCCAGCTTCCAGAACGGTGTGGGCTATGGGAAGTGGGTGCACATTGACGGCTGGAGCGATTCAGTCATCGAGTACATTCGCGCAGCCGAGCCAACGCTGGAGTAAATTCGTACTGGCGAATGGGGCGGTCTTTCATTATTGAGAATCACACAATGAGGATCGCCCTATTTATTTTTCGACACAGATTTACGCAGGATGTTCGCAGATCAATTTTCTTTCCAGATCAGCGTTTATCTGCGTTGATCAGCGGCAAATTTATTTTTGTAGTTGGCATTTCAACACCGATCTCCGTTTATTGTTACCATTAAAGCTGGAGTCGCCGTTCTATATATTGCCAATGAAAAAGTCCTGCATTGTCTTACTGGCAACACTGCTTTTCTTCATATCGTTCGGTTTCGCACAAGAGCCTCAACCCGCTGCCACTCCTTCACCGTCTCCCCAGGCCAGCCAGCCGGCGCAGCCCCAATCCACGCCGTCGCCCAATCGGGTTGAAGTTGAGCCAGTTGAAGAAAAAGACCACAAGATTACCCCGGCGGAGGCGAAAGAGCTTTTCAATTCGGTCGATGAGATTCTGCGCTTTGCCAGCAAAGATACCGGACTTCCGATTAAGAAGAAGGTCAAGCGGACCATCGTAAGCCGGGAGCAGGTGGAAAAGTATATTGGCGCCAAGTTCAAAGACGATGCGGACCGCATCCGCTTTGAGCGGTCTGAGCTGGTGCAGAAAAAGTTTGGTTTGCTGCCGCGCCAGTTTGATCTGCATAGTTTTTTGATCAAGCTGCTGGCTGAGCAAGTGGCCGGCTATTACGACGAGAAGACCCGCACCATGAACCTGCTGGATTGGAATGCGCCGGAAATGCAGCGCCCGGTGATGGCCCATGAGCTCACGCATGCGCTCCAGGACCAAAGCTTCAACCTGGGCAAGATGAGCAAACATGAAGAGGATATTGAGAAGAAAGGGCTCGATGACCTGGATGCGCTGATCCGCAATGACGAAGAATCCACATGCCGCAGCGCTGTGCTGGAAGGGCAGGCAATGATCGTGCTGCTGGACTACGTGCTGGCGCCGCAGGACCAGAGCGTGGAGAAAATGCCGCAGGTCGTGGAAATAATGCAGGCATCTATGGACAAGAGCCGTGACAGCCCGGTGTTTGATAGCGCACCATTACTCTTGCAGGAACAGCTTTCATTTCCATATCGCCAGGGGATGAAGTTCATTAAGGATCTGCTCGTGGCAGGCGGAAAGAAACTTGCTTATAACGGAGTGCTTGAGCGCATGCCGCAGACCACGCGCGAGGTGATGGAGCCCAGGGAATATCTTGCGGGACATGTAGTGCCGCCGCTGCTGCTGCCTGACTTCAGTTTTCTGAAAAAAGATTATGAGCCGTATGACGCCGGCGCCATGGGCGAACTCGATGTAAATATCCTTCTACGCGTCTATGCCGACGAGAAGTTGGCCAATAAGCTTGCGCCGGATTGGCGCGGCGGATCGTATTACGCAGCTGGCCGCAGAAACGCCAAGCCCCCGAATAAAGATTCCAGCGCGCACATCGGTCTCTTTTATGTTTCCAAGTGGGCGAGTGAAGCGGCCGCGCAGGAATTTGCCAAAGCCTATGCAGACGCGCTGCCCAAGCGCTATGAATCATTGCATCACGTATCTGCCTCCACGGCTGGCCTTGATCAATACGCCAGCGCAGACGGGCCTATCTTTATTCAGCAGACAGCGAACGCCGTGGTTGCTGTAGAGAGCTTTAATGAAGATGTGGCGAAGAAATTGATTGAGGCAGGACTGAAACAGGCACAAGATACGCCGGCGCAAGGGACGCCGGTGCAGGGCAAGACCGCGCAACAAAGTGCCGACAAATAAGGGGTCTAGCAAACGTTGCTTATTGCTGGTTGAGTAATTGGCTCAACCTGCCAGCGACTCAATGGCGCTTACTTCGTCTGGCTGCAGTGTTATTTCAAGGCTGGCCAGATCTTCTTTCATGTGTGCTGCATCAGTGGTTCCAGTCAGCGGCAGCATGCCCACGGCGCGGGCAAAAGCAAATATCACCTGGATGGCCGTGGCCTTTGTGCGTGCAGCAATCTTATTGACCACCGGATGCCGCAGAACTTCTACGTTCGCCGTGAGCAGTGAGAATCCCTGATAGATGATTTTGCGTTCGCGGCAAAAGGCGCGGACGTCGCGGTCCCAGCCTAATCGGGCATAGCAGCGGTTCTGCACAAAGGCAGGCGGTTCCGCATGCGCCTTGGCCATCTGTTGCAGATGGCTCAGTCCCACGTTGCTCACGCCCAGCACACGCGTGCGTCCAGCGTCGCGTTCCCTGATCATGGCCTGCCAGGTTTCAAAGTCGGCGGGGGTCCAGTCATAACGTGAGGAAGGGCCATGCAGTACATAGCTGTCGACGTAATCGGTTCCCAGATGCTGCAAAGAACTCGCCATGGATTGCGCGACCTGGTCACTCAAGCTGACCGCTGGATCATAAGGCAGCCGATGGTCCTGTCCAGGCTGCGAAGTGAATTTTGTTTGCAAAAAGAGATCTTCGCGCTTAACGACTCCTGCCCGATACGCCTCGGCCAGCCCTTCACCGACCGCCGCTTCAAAGTAATGCTTGCGCTGGTTGGCCGTATCAATTCCGCGAAAGCC
>DASXLK010000069.1:0-5641 GCA_036496365.1 Candidatus Angelobacter sp.
GCTTGCCATGCCGTAAGTGCCGCCACGGGCACAGCTGCCGCCTGCTCATGGTTCAAGCTCTTCGGCTTTGTCGCCAGGGATTTTTCCGGCGCAACCGTAAATTCCGCATATGTACCCCGAAATGTCTTGCCGACATATCCTTCTTTGAAGCCGTAAACCTCGTCACCTGGCTTGAACATCGTCACCGCCGGGCCCACTTCAGCCACCACGCCGGAAAGATCGCTGCCCCAGATCACGGGAAAACGTACCGGGCGGACAGCCTCCAGTAATCCTTTGCGCAACTTCCAATCCACCGGATTCACGCTGGCTGCATGCACCCGCACCAGAACTCCGTTTGGGCCCACGCGTGGCGACGGAAGATCCTCGGCGATTGTCAGGATCTCCGGGCCGCCGTATTGTTCGCATAAAACAGCTTTCATAAGAACTGAATGCATTCTAGCAATGAGCGGCCAGCATCAGCGCTCATTACTGCACCAAATCCAGTGCACATAAGAAAAGTTGAAGCATTTTTCTCGAGGTAACCAGCTCGATAAAAAAAATCACGGAAATTTTCTGCGTTCACCTCTCTGCGTGTGTTATTTTTTTCATTCACTCAAAAGGAATTTTGGAGGCAACTAAATTGGGATTAAGCATGGTGCCGAAGCGCATCTTTCTGACAAACGGTGTGGGAAAGCACAGAGAAAGGCTTACATCGTTTGAGCTGGCCCTCAGGGATGCGGGAATCGCGGCGCAAAATCTGGTCAGGGTTTCCTCTATTTTTCCTCCTCATTGCAAACTGATCTCGCGCAAAGAGGGCGTAAAGTACCTTCATCCTGGAGAAGTCACTTTCGCCGTGGTAGCGGAGAACTCCACGCGTGAGCCGCATCGTCTTACAGCCGCGAGCATTGGCTTGGCCATGCCGGCAGATCGCGCCACTTACGGCTACCTGAGCGAACACCATTCCTTCGGCGAAGCCGATGACGTGGCCGGCGAATACGCTGAGGAACTCGCGGCTGAAATGCTGGCAACAACGCTCAATGTGGATTTCAACCCTGACACTTCCTGGGACGAGAAAAAAGAGATTTACCGCATCTCCAACAAGATTGTCCGGACCACCAACATCACTCAGAGCGGCGTGGGCGATAAACGCGGCCTTTGGACAACGGTGATTGCGTCGGCGATTTTGATCTTCGAGTAGTTTTAAATCTCGAGCGAAGTGCGAGATCCTTATAAACTCAATGAATTTTACGGGAAATAATCTGGGCCGCGTATGCGGCCCAGAATTATTTTTTAATCAGATTCCTGCAACCAGCGATACTTCTTACCATCCCAGTAGATTATTGCGCTAGCTGCTTCGGATTTCTCCGCGTAAATTCCCTCACCCACCATCTGGGTAACAGGGGTATCCCACCCTGTGAATTTCAGGCGCTGTTTGCGCTCTATATGCCAGCTATCCATCCAATCAAAACTATCGACTTCAGAACCCTGCGTCTCACCTTCAAGTGGAGCAACTTTGACTTTGATGCCTCCAGCGCCAAGCACCTCGATCTTTGCGGCTCGACTGCGCAGCACAGCTATACCCGTTGCCTTGGTCGCCCGGTTGACCACCAGCACGGCATAGTCGGGCACGCCATCACCATCAAGATCCCCACGTAAATAAAAGGGATTTAGCTTGGTAGATACCTCATAATGTGCAAGCATGCCTTCAGCCTCAAGCCGCCGAGATACGATCGGCGGAATATTCCAATTCGGCTCTGGATCACTTTGAGCCTGTTGCAATGGCCCCGCCGTTAATAAAAATAAAAGACCTAAAAGAATCCTACGCATGCATACAAACTAGTTTAAGTATCCCAATTCAGCAAGAAGCAGTTCCTTCGTCCTAGCCCAAAAAGCAGGAGCTCGGCTTACCTTGGCCGGGATGGTCAGTCCAAATACACTGCAATCCAAAGGCGTCTAAGGAGAGTGTGCTATGCGGCAATCTATACGTACTGCTGCTTTGTGTTTCAGTTTGTTACTGGTGTTGCTGGCGCTGTCCGCTGGAGCAACTGCGCAGATTCCCGATAAATTCACCAACCTCCAGGTCTTACCCAAAGACACCCCAAAGGCTGATTTGGTCGGGATCATGCGGAATTACGCCGGCAATCTGGGTGTGCGATGCGGATTTTGCCACGTTGGTGGTGATCCCAATACTCTGCAAGGCGTGAGATTTGCTTCCGATGAGAACGACAAGAAGAAGACCGCGCGGCTCATGATGCGCATGGTGCAATCCATTAATCAGGACCACCTATCCAAGCTGGACGTGAAGCCAGCGGCCCAGGTTACCTGCATGACATGCCATCGCCGCAACAGTGACCCGCGAACCATGGATGTTGTACTGACTGAATCCATCAAGAAAGATGGGGCCGAAGCGGCGGTGGCCTTGTATCGCAAGCTCAAGACGGACAACTACGGCAACGGCAAATATGACTTCAGTGATATTCCACTGAATACAGTAGGGGAGGCGCTGATTAACTCTGACAAGATCAAAGAAGCAACCGTGGTACTGGAACTGGATGCCGAACTGAACCCGCAATCCGAGTGGGGACGTTATCTGCTTGGCATTGCCCATGCCACAGGTAACGAAAAAGAAAAAGCTCGCGCAGATTTCCAGAAAGTATTGGAGATGAATCCCAAGAATGCCATGGCCAGGAAACGTCTTGATGCGCTGGATCAGCCAGACAAACGATAAATCCACTAAACAAAAACTGGCGGCTGGTTGGCCGCCAGATCTTAACGCTCAAATTCGCTTATTTTTTCACTTTGTGGCTCGGTTTTTTATATCCTTTGCCCAGTCGCTCAAACATGGCGGCGCATATAATTGGCAAGCCGACCGTGGCATCCAGGAAGACTTCGCCGAATTTACCGCCCTCGTCCGGCGGAACAAACTTGCCCCAGGAAATCGCCTCTGAATAAGGAGAGCCCGAAAGGCCGCCCCAATACACCGGCTCCGGACAGATGCGAACGCCATAGTGATAGCGCTTGAGCGGCACATCTTCCCCCGCGCGACGCACCCGCAGCTCGCAATAAGGCCCAAACTGCTGCGCCCAGTTTCTGGGCACGCCGCCGCCAATGGTCAAAATACCCAGCTTCTTCTGCTGCAACAGCGTCTCGGCAAAATAATTCAGGTCAAGAAACGGATCGTACCGCAGCTGCGGCTTGCCATCGCGCGCGCGCATACGATTATTCAACGCCACGTCCAGCCCCATCTCAGAATCGGTAAATGCCGGCACAAATACCGGAACATTCTTCTCATAAGCCGACTTCAGAATGCCCCTCCCTTTGGCGTGATGCTTCAGGTGCTCTCCAATGGCGCGGTTCAGCTTCCATGAGCACATGATCTGCTGCGGGTCCCACTTGCCCAGCACTTCTTCCATCACCAGTTCAACATGATCCAGGTTCTGCTCCGGCTCCAGCGTGTCATAGACACGGTTATAGCCAGCTTCGTAAAGCTCAACATCGTTCATCTTGGGGTCATAGCGATAGTGTTTGCAGCCCGTTGCCTCAACCAATCCATGCGCCATCAGCGCACCCGTTGAGACAACGGCATTCACCAATCCTTTATCAATGAGGTCGCAGATAATCAAGCCCTGTTTGGCCACCGTCATGGCGCCAGCCAGCGTTATCACCACAAAACAATCTTTATCACGCGCCATCGCTTCAAGCACGTCCACGGCTTCTCCGAGCTGGCGGCCGGTAAAGGCAGTGTCCGCCATGCCGCGCAGCAGATCGCTGATGCTCTTGGCCTTGGAAAGGTCCAGCGGAGAAATGGGAGATAGCTTGTCCTGCACCGGATCGTGCAATTTACGGTCAATGCCTGTGCCTGCCTGCTTCTTGCTCAATTGCTTCACCTCGTCTGATGGGAACCTGTAACCTGGGGCAAACTTTAAAAACTAAACGCTGCGCGCCGCAGAGTCAAACGCACAACCTTTGATATGCTGGAAGAGAAAGTCCATGCCGAACCCAGACAAATTTACCGTTGGCCTGATTCAGATGGCCTGTTCGCCCGATCCTGACGACAATCTTCGCCGGGCCGTGGAAAAAGTGCGTTCAGCCGCCAAGCAGGGCGCTCAGATCGTCTGCCTGCCTGAGCTTTTTCGCACGCAGTATTTCTGCCAGCGTGAAGACACCGCGCTTTTCGATCTGGCCGAGCCCATGCCCGGTCCCACCACGGAGGCACTCTCTGCGATTGCCAGTGAATGCAAGATCGTCATCGTGGCTTCAATCTTTGAGCGCCGTGCGCGCGGGCTCTATCACAACACTGCCGCCATACTTGACGCCGACGGCAGCACCAAGGGTCTTTACCGCAAGATGCACATCCCGGATGACCCTCTTTATTACGAAAAATATTATTTCACCCCCGGCGATCTCGGCTTCAAGGCGTTTGATACCGAGTACGGCCGCATGGGAACGCTTGTCTGCTGGGACCAATGGTATCCCGAAGGCGCTCGCCTCACCGCTCTGCAGGGCGCAAATATTCTGTTTTATCCCACGGCCATCGGCTGGCATCCCGACGAAAAGGTTGAGTTCGGCATAGCACAGCATGACGCATGGCGCACCATCCAGCGAGCACACGCCATTGCCAATGGCGTATTCGTCGGCGTGGTCAACCGTGTGGGCCATGAGTTTGGCGATATTCGCGGCAATCGCGCCGAAGGCAAAGGCCTGGAATTCTGGGGCGGTTCTTTCTTGTGCGATCCTTTCGGACGGATCATTGTGGAAGCTTCACACGACAAAGAGGAAATACTTATCGGCCAATGCGACTTGAAACATCTGGAAGATATCCGCCGCAACTGGCCATTCCTTCGCGACCGCCGTATTGACAGCTATGGCGGCATCACGCAAAGGTTCATCGATTAATTTCTTGGAAAATAATCCTCAATGGTTTGCCCACAAAAGATGATTGATAAATCAGAAGTGCACCTTCAAATCTGTCATCCTGAGCGGAGCGCCGCGGAGAATTATCCCAATGAGGCCGACTGGCGCGGAGTCGAAGGACCCCGAGGATATTTCGTTCTAAGAAACCTCATCAAGCGTTCTCTAGAGAACTCCCTGACGCAGTATTTACCATTTATGCATTCCCGGGGTGTTTCGACTCGCCCTCACTTACGCTCGTGCTCGCTCAACATGACAAGGTATAAACATTGAAGAAATCAAAAACATCCTTGTTAGAAAAAGAAGCCACGCCGCGCTCCCTTGGCTATCGCATGCCTGCCGAATGGGAGCCGCATCAATCCACATGGCTTGCCTGGCCGCACAATAAAAATGACTGGCCAGGAAAATTTGAGGCTATTCCCTGGGTCTTTGCCGAGATCGTCCGCCATTTGAGCCGCGTGGAAGATGTAAACCTCATCGTGGCTTCCGCGCGAGAAAAGCAGGCGGCGCAAAAGGTCTTGAAGCTTAACCACACCGATTTAAAGCGCGTGAAGTTTCACATCTGGCCTACCAATCGCATCTGGACCCGAGATTCCGGCCCGATTTTCGTAAAAAATCAAGACTCTGTTGCAGTCACGAACTGGCGATTCAATGCCTGGGCCAAATATCCTGACTGGAAACATGACAATCAGCTGCCAGATCGGATCGCCAAAAAATTTAAGCTGAAACAATTTACGCCAGTGAACCAGCA
>DASXLK010000070.1:0-16930 GCA_036496365.1 Candidatus Angelobacter sp.
CGCAGCGAAGGCACATGAATCGGTATAACGCTTACGCGGTAATAAAGGTCTTCACGAAATGTGTTGTTGGCCACCATCTCCTGCAAGTCACGATTAGTGGCGGCAATCACGCGCACATCCACGGGCGTCTCCTGCGTGCCGCCCACGGGGCGGATGGTCCGTTCCTGCAAGACGCGCAGCAGTTTTACCTGCATGGAAACGCTCATCTCTCCGATTTCGTCCAGGAAGATAGTTCCTCCGCTGGCCACCTCAAAAAGACCGCGCTTGTTCTGGCTGGCCCCGGTAAACGCGCCTTTCACATAGCCGAAAAGTTCGCTTTCCAGCAGCGTCTCAGGAAACGCACCACAGTTAATGGAGACAAACGGCTCAGTGGCACGCGGCGAGCACGAATGGACGGCACGTGCGACCAGTTCCTTTCCTGTGCCGCTCTCTCCATAAATCAATACGGTGCTGACGGTGGGAGCAACGGTGCGAATGGTATTTTTCAGTTTTTCCAGCGCAGGGCTGCCGCCAATGATGTTTTCCAGCGAATTGCGGGTAGCAGCGTCGCGCTTCAAAGCGAAGTTTTCCCGCTGCAGGCCCAGCGTGTTCAAGGCCCGTCCCACTGCAAGCTTCAATTCTTCCAGCAGACCGGGGCCTTTGTGTATGTAATCAAAGGCTCCGCCCTTTACGGCCTGCACAGCAGCTTCATAGTCCTCAACAGCCGTAATCAGGATGACGGAGGTTTCCGGCGACGACTGCCGTGCAAAACGCAGGACTTCAATGCCATCGGTTTGCGGCATCTTGATATCGGTGATCAAAAGTTCATAATTAGCGGAGCTGAGTTTTTTCTTGGCCGCTTCGCCGCCATTGACGGTCTCAACACGATGGCCGTCCTTGCGCAGCGAAATATCCAGCATTTCGCAGATCGAGCGCTGATCGTCGCAGACCAGAATGCTAGCCATGCGATACCTCCGCGCTCATGGGCGCCATATCAGATTCAGGTTCAGCGGCTTTCGCGTGCAGTATTTCCAAAACAAACTCGGCGCCGCTGCCCAGTGTGGACCGCACAAAAATCTTGGCGCCATGCGCCTGCACGATCTGGTAAACAATAGCAAGACCGAGACCGGTCCCACCTTCAAATTGAGATTGAAACGGCTCAAAGATCTTTTCCGTAAGATTCGGCGGAATGCCTGGACCGGTATCGCGGATGCCCACCTGAAGAAAATCACCCACGGCACGGACAGATACGGTGATGGTCCCTTTCCCGTCCATGGCGCGGACGGCATTTTCCAGCAGGTTCCACAGCACCTGCTTGATGCGGTCAGCGTCAATGGCGGTGAAAGCCTCCGGCAATGCATAGTCGCGAACAATGTTCAGCTCTTTAGTCTGCGAACGATTGGCCAGCAGCGTTAGGGCATCTTCCAGCAAAGGAATCAGGTCCATGCGCGAAAACTTGAAACTCTTCTCCCGCGAGTACACAAGAAAGTCAGAAATAATGGCGTTCAGCCGGGTGGATTCACGCGTGATGATATTGACCAGAGTTTTCTGCTCATCGTTAAACGGCGTTACTTCAGAAAGCACATTGATGGAGCCGGCAATGGAGGCCAGCGGATTGCGAATTTCATGGGCGATGCCGGCTGCCAGGCGTCCAACGGCAGCCAGGCGGTCACGCATGCGGACTTCGCCTTCCAGGCGGCGAATCTCAGTACGGTCTTCAAATGTGTATACGTATCCTATGGTTCCCTGCTCCGGCACGATAAGCGCGGTGATATTCACGTCAAAAGTTTTTTCTTTGCCTGAAGGCGTGAGACCGCGCACTTCACACTGGGCTGATAGCGAATCCAGGTGGGGCAAGCGATCCAAAAACAGATCAGAAATATGACGCCCGTAAACAGACGACGCGGTACGCTCCAGCACCTTTTGTCCCGGAGTATTCACCAGAGTGATGCGGCCTTCAAGATCAGTGGTGATGAGAGCGCTGCGGATGGAATGAATCACATTCTCATGCAGGGCCTGAAGGCTGAGTAACTCGCCGCTTTTATCGCGCAACTCCATGCCGGCCTGGCGCAGTTTGGCCGAAAGCGCGCTGGAGAGATGGGCCACCGCCATATACGCGCAGAAATTAACGGCAATCACCACCTGAAGCGACTTGAGATCACCACGCGCGGAAAACTGGAAAGATGGAATGCGCTCAAAGTAACTGAGTTCCAGCACAGCACCAAAACAGATGAATGACACAATGGCCGTGATATACGCCCAATAGCGCGGCAAAAGAATGCTGGCCACAATAATGACCAGCGGATAAAGGAAGTTAAAAAACGTATCTATACCGCCGGTGACGTATACCAGCGCAGTGGTGAAGGCCAGATCCGTAAATATCTGAATGATGGCCTGGTGCCGGTGTTCCTGCCAGATGGAAGCAAGGAACATGAAAAGAAAAGAAATGGTAAACCAGGCGATGATGACGGTTTCAAAAAGGCGGACCTGAACATTGTTCGGAGTAAGGGTGACGATGAGAAGTTCAACGGCGAGAAGGCAAGCAATCGCAATAACGCGAACTTTCACAAGCCATGCCAGCCACGCGCGCTCGTTGAATCGAATGTCTCCCATCTCCGCCTGTTCTTCTGCCGGTCTTTATCGGTTTAAGACCCGCCCGTACAGGACAAGGCGGGTCAGAAATTTACGCGCAAATTGTCTGCTGCCGGTTATCCAGACAGTTTTGAAATCATGGAGAACAGCGGCATATACAGAGAAATCACGATTCCGCCGACAGCGACGCCGAGGAAACCGATCATGATGGGTTCCAGCAGTGTCAACATGTCCTTGGTGGCGGCATCGACTTCATCTTCATAAAAGTCGGCGATCTTCTGCAGCATGGCATCCATTGCGCCGGTAGCTTCACCTACGCCAATCATCTGAGTAACCATGTTCGGGAAAACACCGCATTCCTTCAAGGGGTCAACGATGGTCCGGCCTTCTTCCACGGCCTTACGAACTTTCATCAAGGCATCTTCAAGAACGGCGTTGCCGGAAGTTCTTGCGGTAATCGAGAGACCTTCAAGAATCGGCACACCAGAGGTGATAAGAGTTCCCAGGGTACGCGTGAAACGGGCAACGGCAATCTTGCGCAGCACATTGCCGAGAACGGGCAGGTTCAGCAACATCTTGTCAAACAGATACCGGCCCTTGGGATCTTTGCGGATGTACTTAATTCCGACTACGCCAAAAATCGCCATCGTCAGGGCCAGCCACCAGAAGCGTCCAACGAAGTTGCTGAGCCCGATCACAATCTTGGTGGGCAACGGCAAATCGACGCCCATGCTGTTAAACATGTTGGCGAAGATGGGCACCACGAACTTAAGCAAGCATCCCACGACCAGGCAGGCGATGGAGATAACCGATACCGGATAAATCAACGCCGACTTCACGGCTGATTTCAGCTTTACGGCCTTTTCCACGTAGGCAGCCAGACGCTGAAGGATGGTATCCAGAATACCGCCCGCTTCACCGGCCTCAATCATGTTGGTGGTGAGATCATCAAAAATCTTGGGAAACTGGCGCATGGCGTTGGAAAGCGTGGAGCCGCCTTCAACATTCTGCCGCACGCCGGTAAGGCATTTCTGGAAAACCTGATTTTCCTGGTTGGCAGCCAGAATTTCCAGACACTGCACCAACGGAAGACCAGCGTCAATCATTACGGAAAACTGCCGGAAGAAAACGGCGGTATCCTTGATCGGCACGCTGCCGGTGCCTAGTTTGGGAAGAGTAAACTCTTTTCCCTTCTCTTTAATTGCCCCCGGCGTAATGCGCTCGCGGCGCAACTGCATGGTCACCGCGGCTTTGCTATCGGCTAACCGTTCCCCGGCAACTCGCTTGCCCTGGGGATCAGTCCCTGTAAATGTAAATACCGGCATACCGTGTACTCCTCTCGTCCTATTTGCCTATCGACCAACCGGGGGAGTTGGGAAAAATTTATCTGCGCTGCGGCGCGGCCACAGCAGTTGCTTTTGTGGCCTGTACGCCACGGTTAATCATGTCCTGTAATTCGTCCGGCATGGAGGACCGCTGCAACGCAGTCTCCAGCGTGATGACTTTCTGGTGATAAAGCGACGCCAGAGCCTGATTAAATGTCTGCATGCCGAATTTATCCTGTCCTGATTGCATGGCCGAATAAACCTGATGGATCTTGTCTTCACGAATCAAATTTCTTACAGCCGGGTTAGGCACCAGAATTTCCATGGCCATGGCCCGCCCTTGTCCACCGACACGCGGCAACAACGTCTGGCAAAGAATTCCTTCCAGAACCAGCGAGAGCTGCGCGCGAATCTGCGACTGCTGATGTGATGGAAAAACGTCAATAATACGGTTAATTGTGGAGGCCGCCGAATTGGTGTGCAAGGTGCCGAAAGTCAAGTGTCCGGTTTCCGCAATGCGCAGGGCCGCTTCAATGGTTTCCAGGTCGCGCATTTCGCCGATCAGCACCACATCCGGATCTTCACGCAGGGCAGCGCGCAGAGCGTTGGTAAAGGACTGCGTATCCGAGTGCACTTCACGCTGGTTGACCAGGCAGCTCTTGTTCTGGTGCACGAATTCGATAGGATCTTCAATGGTAATAATGTGGTCGTGCCGCTCGGTATTGATCTTATCGAGCATGGCGGCCAGTGTGGTGGACTTGCCGGAACCCGTAGGGCCGGTCACCAGAATCAGGCCGCGCGGCTTGTCACACAAACGCGAAATGACCTGTGGCAGATTTAACTGCTGGAATGTCTTGATCTCAAAAGGAATTACGCGATAAACCGCGCCTACCGCACCGCGCTGGTTAAAGCAGTTACCGCGGAAGCGGGCCAGCCCTTTTAATCCGAAAGAGAAATCCAGTTCCAGTGTCTCTTCAAAACGGTGCTTCTGCGCGTCAGTGAGTACGCTATACGCCAACTGCTTGGTTTCCGAGGGCGTCATCGGAGGCATATCGAGTGGCTGCAAATGTCCGTGGACTCTGACCTGCGGAGGAGAGTTGGTCGTTATATGGAGATCACTGCCAGACATATCCAGCATCTTTTTTAATAGATCACTCAGCGTTACATTCATGCCGTCCCCTTAATTTCTGTCGCTTCGCTCCAAACCGCTTTTGCAGTATGGCTTTGGTTGCTGTTTCAGCCTTCGTGCCAACGGCTCGGCACGCTAGCCGGCCTCGCCGCAGTTTCCTTTTAGTGGGCCTAGTGCATCGTCTCGCGTGAGACTTCTTCCAGCGTGGTCACGCCTTCCTTTACTTTCACCAGTCCGCTGCGCCGCAGCGTAATCATGCCTTGCTCAATGGCTTTCTTCTTCAGTTCCACGGCAGAAGCGCCAATCAGAATCAGCTCACGTATTTCATCGTCAATTTCCATCACTTCATAAAGACCCGCACGGCCCTTGTATCCCGTGCCATTGCAAGTGGAGCAACCTTTGCCCTTATAGACCTTTACCGTTTTGGCCTCTTCCGGCGTAAAACCGGCATCGACTTTGGCCTGCGGCGGCATCGGCATTTCTTCTTTACATTCAGAGCAAATACGCCGGATCAAGCGTTGCGCGCAGATCAGATGTACAGCCGTGGCCACCAGGAATGGCTCAATGCCCATATTCATAAGACGGCTGATGGTTTCCGGAGCGCCGTTGGTATGCAGTGTGGAAAGCACCAGGTGACCGGTAAGAGCGGCCTTAATGGCGATTTCCGCGGTTTCAAAGTCTCGAATCTCACCGACGAGAATTACGTTAGGATCCTGCCGGAGAAAAGCGCGCAATGACGCCGCAAAATTTAGCCCAATCGATTCCTTCATCTGCACCTGATTGACGCCGTGCAACTGGAACTCAACCGGATCTTCCGCCGTCATAATATTCGTATCTGGCTTGTTGAGCAGTGAGACAGAAGAATAAAGAGTGTTTGTTTTGCCCGATCCCGTGGGCCCCGTGACCAGCACCATGCCATAAGGCTTCAGCACAGCGCGCTGAAACTTTTCCAGCGACTCCGGCTCAAAGCCCAGCTTGGTCATATCCAGCCGCAGGTTTTCTTTGTCTAGCAGCCGCATTACAACTTTTTCGCCCCAGAGGGTCGGCAGGCAATTTACACGAAAATCGAGCTGCTTCTTTTTGCCGCCCATTTGCATTTTCAACATAATGCGGCCATCCTGGGGTAACCTTTTCTCACTTATATCCATCTTTGCCATGATCTTAATTCTGGAAGTAATGGCGTCTTTCAATTTCATGGGCGGAGACATAATGTGCTGCAACACGCCGTCAATGCGGAAACGCACGCGATATTCTTTTTCGTAAGGCTCAATGTGGATGTCGCTGGCCCCGCGCTTCACCGCGTCCGTCATCACAATATTTACCAGCTTCACGATCGGAGCTTCGTCGGCCGATTTCTCCAGCTCATTGAGGTCCATCTCCTCTTGGTCTGCCTGGAGTTCAACATCCGCCTCTTCACCCATGGAAGCCAGCAACTGGTCAACGTTTTCTTCCTGATGCGAGCCGCCGTACGCCTTTTCAATCGCGTCCATAATTGCCGACTCAGACGCGACTACCGGCTCAATATTGAAGCCGGTCATAAACTTGATGTCGTCCATGGCAAACACGTTCGTCGGATCCACCATGGCAATCGTGAGCGATGCGCCCACCCGGCTCAACGGAAGAATCTGATAACGCTTGGCTGTCTCTTCCGGTATCAGCTTCACAACCGAGGAATCAATTTCAAAATATTGCAGGTTAATTGCCGGGACGCCGTATTGCCGCGAGAGAAAATTCGTGACCTCTTCATCGCTTACGTAACCCAGATGGACCAGCGTCGATCCCAGCCGTGAGTTCGGCCCGGAGTCGCGTTGCGCTTTCAGCGCCTTATCGAGTTGGTCGGATGTAATGATCTTCTCTCTGACGAGAAGATCGCCTAACCTTTGCGACATAAATTCGAGCAGGTCCTGGAATGAATTGACTCAAGCACACCATGTACAGAGTGGCCGTGGGGAGCAGCCGCTGGCTCGTGGAAAAAACTTGAGTAAGGCGATTGTGGGCCGGGTGACAGAAATTGTCAATTAGCCGATTCCCTCTAAGGTTCATGCACTTACGGGAAGAGTAACTAGCCATTTACGGTGGGTAAGGTAAACCTCTGACGAAATTTTTTCTCCACACATAAAGCATAGGCATTTCCCGTGGATCAGATAGCGGGATTACCTTAATCCCAGCAATCAGCAGTTGTTCATGATATTTTTTGAGTTCCCATCCCATTCATCTCTTCCCTTTGTGTTCCTTCGTGCCCTTTGCGGTTAAATGGTTTTGCCTTTCCATTGACGTGGATGACGGCGATCACGCGCGATCACCCGATCCCGATCAGTGTCATCAGTGAAAATCAGTGGTAAGAGCTTTTTCGATCCGTCCTGATCCGTTCCATCCGTGTGTATCCGTGGTAAGGTTTTTGCCCTTCCGATTTCCCGATGTCCCGATCCCCCGATCTACTGCATCGTGATCATCCCCCTCAACTCCAGCACCTCCACCGGACACTCCGGCCAATTATCGTTCCAGCACACAATCAGGTCACAATCGGCCGGTGAATGCATATGCGTCAAAAAGTTACGACTTTCATATTCAAATTCAATCCTCACCCGCTGCCATCGGTTTGTCTCCACCTCCCGCATCGCCTCGCAATCCGGAAACCCTGCCTGCACCCGTAAAATCACAAATCCTAGCCCGCGTGCCATGCTGCCAAACATCAGAATCACGCCCAATTCGTTCATCGGCGCAAACGCCAGCGGAGACTGCAACAACGGCTGCCCATAGCTCGGCAAATCAGGTGAAAATGTCGCCTTCAAAGTTCGCGTGCCCTGTCCACTAGACTTCCCCACCAATGCGCCTTTCGCCCGCTGCCATGCCGCAATGATCTGCATTACATCTCCCCACTCACTTTCCAGCCCTTCTTGCCGCGCACATTCCCGCATCCCTGCCGGCACGTGCCCCCAGCCCTGGTACCGTGTCATCAGCGGCCTTATGCTGTATTTCCCCATCTGCTCATACTCCACCATCGTCGGAACCTTCCCCAGACTCCGCACCATCTGCGCCCAATCCAGAAACAGCTCCCGCAGCCCTATCCGATAGCCGCTACCACCACACTGCAAGCCGCTCTCATCCAGCAATCGTGTGTGCGTGCCAAACGTCTTCCGTATCTCATATTTGCTGATCTTCGTTTCTTCATGGAACTCCGTGATGTTCGGAGCCCGCCCCAGCTTCTCCGCACACTCTTTCAACGCCGTAATAATCTCTGCTTTGGTCATGGTTTTCTCCAAATGGATTTTTCAAAATAGATTTCTCAAAAATGGATTTCTCAAAAACGGTTCTCAAAACATGCTTTCTCAAAAATGGTTTCTCAAAAAACGGTTCTCTCGCCAAGCGCTTCGCTCCAAATAAAAAAGCCACCGCATTGGGTGGCTTCTGAATTTGATTTTTTGGGACAGGCACTCTTGCCTGTCACTGGACACACTTAGGCCCTCAAAAATGAGGGAAGCTTAAAAACTAGCTAAAGGCCAAAAGGCCAATAGCTAACAGCCGCCTTCCAGGGTGCAGGCCTTTCCGGGAAATACTTCCCCGCCGACGCCGCTCTCGGCCTAACTCTAAGCGTATATTAAGCGAAAATCGTTTTGGATGTCAAGAGAAATTATAGGCGTGCATCCAATAGGCGTGCACATAGAAAGATTGCAGGAAATCACCCTCAGCCCTCTAAGAATCATCATCCCGAACCTCGTTAACGAACCAGCGCGTGAGTAGAGGTGAGGGACCTTGCGCTTGATTTCCATGAATCAAACTGCGCCCCTGCCAGAAATACATGACGGCGCAAGCGCACAACCTTGGGAAATCACCCTCAACTCCCACTCAAATTCGTCATCCCGAATCTCTTCAACGAACGTGCTTTGGGTCCCCATTTTGCGGCCAGTTTTCGCGTGAATGGGTGGGTGTCTAGAGGTGAGGAACCTCGCGCTTGATTTCCACGAATCAAACTGCACCGGAAACACGTAGTGGCATAATCTAAACAACCACTGGGAAATCACATTCCACCCACACAAATTCGTCATCCCGACGACCGTTAAGCGAAGCAAGCGCATTCATCAGCTTGCGAGTAGGGAGGAGGGATCTTGCGCTTTTGCATCCGACACAAACCGCGCCTTCAGCAAAAAAGCGATTGCCAACGAATGCTACAGTCCCGCCAGGGACGGCTCGTAATCGCCCGCCGTTTCAACGTCCAACGCTTTTCTTATCATTTGCGTTTTATAAACCGTCGCAGTTAGAAACAGGTCTCCCTTAGAAATACTCACTCTTTTCAAGGCGGGTGAATTAAGAGCATCAATTTGCTGCCTTTTTGTAGTTTGGACTCTATTGACGTGAATGGAAAACATTTAATCAAGGTTTATAAGGGAATAAAAAATTGGTATGCGTATTGTCCAACCTGCCGGGCCAACAATACGGCAGGGATTAATAACGGCAATTTCAATCAGATGATCGATACGGCTGGACTGGTGAATTTCGAGCAGGCAGAGGCCAGACAAAAAGATGCTGAGGGCGAATACGCAGTTGCCCATCCCAATCACCAGTCGAAGTGGGATGCCACCATCGAAACGGTCAAAGAGCATAATCGCACTGAGGAAACCGAATACGAGTAGGATTCTTCTTTCGCTCCATTCTCGCTATCAAGTTGGGATGGCTGAGGATGATTTAAAATCCAGTCATGACACTATTACCACAAGAGTTTCATGTTGCAATGTTCAAAACTCTCTATAAAACTGCGACTCCGCAATCTATTGACAATGCCGAATATTATCAGCCAATGGTTGCCACCGCAGCGATGAACGGCAAACAGCTTTACTTTATCCGCGAGACCCACGGTTGGTTTGATGACGCAAAGAAAAAATCAAAAGCAGTAACTGAAACGCTTTTCCACCAAGAGGGAGTGGAGTCGGGCACTGAGGCCGTAAGGTTGTTTGAGCAGCAGATACAGCAGCGGATCAGTGACGGATTTGCACACGCATTCAGCATTGATCCCTATACGGGCATGACTTACGAGTATCTGGGCAAGTGATTGGGGATTGATGGTGAAAAAGAAAACGGGAACAGAGTACGTGCGTATAGAGGGGACGCTGGGCAAGGTTGGCGGAACGCAATTCAGTGTTCATCTCGAACTGGAAATGGTGGATGGCCCGGTTTGGCCTCATAAGAGAATCCCGATGACCATTAAGCTGGTGAATGGATCGGCGGTGCCCGATGGAGAAGATTACATTTTACGGTATAGGTATAACGACAAAGACGAGGAAGAGCTGGTGAAACGCGTTCGCAACAATATTCTGGAATCCGTTTAAAAGAACCCCTTTATTCCACGGTCAATACTTTTTGTCCTGTGAGCACCAATCGTCTTTGCTGCACTTCATAGTAAAACGATGCACGGAACACCCAATGTTTGCGATTGGCATTGTCTAAGCTGGAAAAGTTTATTGTCAGGTCGAACACCGGCGTATTGAGTGGCACCATGTGGTCACTCAAAAACAGCGACGATACATCATTTGTTTCTGTCCAGCCATTGTAGAGAATGCCGCATCCGACAGTAAAAGTTTGGCCTTTAATCAAAGAAGCTGGCGGTATGAAACGCAAGACCTTGTCGCCATACCTTATGTCAGCGATGTGAACATCAACCGCCGGATAATCTGAACTGTTGTGCAAATATAGAAGCCACGCTGGAAGAATTGAACCAGCATCGATAGGTGAAAACTGTGCCGTAATCTCTGGTCGGCCACGTTGCCTGTCTTGTTCCTCAAGCTTCTTTCGCTCATTCAGCCATGCGAAGAAAGAACCAGCCATGAAGGCCACAAAGCCGACCAAGACCCAAGGTAGGGCAGCAAACGAGTTCCCTCTCAAGTGCTCTATAAGAGCAAGCGTGAAACTGAACAGGCCGCCAGTCATCAAACTGACTCCAAATTTTCCCGCTTCAGTAAGGAACTGTTTAATGCGCATCTCTGGATTATAAGGTCGCTGACATTTTAACTTCAGCCATCCCTTGGGTGAAGCGCCTTCTTACCCCGCCCGCTCGCACTCGACCACCACTTTCACCAGCGCGCACTCCACTGACGTTTCACTAACCGGCCCCTTATACTCACGCCGGACGCCTATCACTCTGTAAGTATCCATTTTTGTGCCACGGGTAAACACCACTTCCTCGCCCACTGCCGGAATCTGATTTTGCCGGCTGATTGCGCTGATCAGGCTGCTGGCGATCCGCTCACCCTGGCACACAAACTCCAGCACTGGCTGGGTCCGGGCAGCAGCAGCGCGCAAAGGCAGGTTCTGCGGCGCTTCGGCCAGAGTTTTCTCTGTTATCCCGTGCCGCTCAAGAAGCGCTGCCACATCGCTGGACGCCTCCATCAACCCCAGCAAGAGATGCACCGGCTTGACCGTGTCGCTCTCCCGCGCCGAGGCCTGATTTGCCGCCTCAACCAGCGCCTGCTTGCATTCATTGCTTAATGGAATATCTACACTGGTGGGAAGCTTTTCTCCATAAACCGGCAGGGCTCTCCGGCACTCTTCCATCAGGCTGTTGACTGAAAGCTCTTGATTCGCCAGCGTAAATAATGTTCCGTTCTCTTTCAAAATTCCCAGAAGCAGATGCAGCGACTCAATGGTGTAAGAGCCCGTTTGTGACGCTTCATAGCGGGCAAAGAAAATGGTGCGCCGCGCTTTTTCATCATATCTTTCAAACATAACGGGCTGATTCTACCGCCGTCTGGATATTTGTCTCAACTGCTTTAAGCGCTTAATCTCTGCCGGGTGTCGGGTGCGGGTGCCCCATCCTTCGCGGGTTTTTGCGAAGGTTGGGATTCAATCATACTGCGGACTTATAACGCAGCTGCACCTTAATCAATTCTTTCTCGCTGCGATTTTGCTAGTGTTTACCCGTGACTATACTCGGTGGAGCTATTCTAATCCGCGACCATCCGCGTAAATCCGCGGTAGCATTTGGTTTCTCTCCGCCTCCGCGGTGAGCCTTTGCTTTTTCAATTCCCAATTTTGGCAATTCCGGCGATTTGGCAATTGCCAAGCGGATTGGGACTCGTTTCCAAATCCCAATCCGTTCTATCCGTGTTTACCTGCCCGGCACGCCGCGTCTCTGCGGTGAGCTTTTGGTCCTGGTCACCAGATCACCCGGTCTTTAGCTCCATTTCACTCTTGGCAATCCCTTCCGATCAGTGTCATCAGTGAAATCAGTGGTAAGGTCCCTTGTCTTTTTCTCCGTGCCTCCGTGTCTCAGTGGTAGGTTTTGATTTTTCCGCTTTCATCAATGCAACGCGATGAATCCGTGCTCCACTCCCGCGTTATCAAAAAAATCACCCACAATAACCGCTTCGGCGTTGATTCCATCGGCGTCCGTGGAAGCTGCGCCGGGGAAATTCAGCTGGGCAAAATGCCCGGCTTTATCGAAAAATCCATGCCCCGCGCCCGCTACGTCAGTAAAGCTGCCCACAATAAATCCCAGCACATTGATGCCGAACGCCACGGAATTTGCCGCGCCCGGCGGATCAAACTGCGTGAACACGCCGCGCTGCCGCAGGAACGCATGCGAAACGCCGGCGGCATTGGTAAACACTCCCACAATTTCGTCGCGATCATTGATGCTGAAGGCAATCGTGTTGTGTCCGCCAGGAAAATCAAACTGCGTGAAGGTCGCGCCGCGCTTGGTAAAGGCGTGCGTCTGTCCGGCGGCGTCATTGAATGAGCCCGCAACTTCGCCGGCATTATTCACGCTCAGGCCCAGCGTGGAAGTAGCGCCAGGAAAATCAAACCGAGTAAAAGAGCCCGGATGCCCCACGATTCCGTGCGAGACGCCTGCCGCGTCGGTAAACGATCCGGCAATCACGCCCGCATCATTAATGCCAACGGTCCGCGTGGCCGTTGCGCCGGGTACATCGATTTGAGTAAAAGATCCTCGCTGATGCAGGAAGCCGTGCTGCTTGCCCGCACTGTCCACAAAAAATCCCACAATTTGCAGCTCCGCGTTGATGCCGTCCGCTTCCGTGGACGCGCTGCCGGGAACGTCAAGCTGCGTGAAGGTAAACGTCTGCGCTTGCGCGGGCACGGAAAAACCGGCGAGCGCCAGGCTCAAGAGTGCAAAGGACAAAATAGCTGGTTTTAAAATTGCCCGGGTCAAAATTGATGGGGTGAAAATGAATGGTCGAATTCTGCGTGCTTTCATGGTCTAGCTCCTCATTTTTTTTGAGGAACCCATGGTAGCCGCCCGAGCAAGCTCTGAATTTGAAAGTACCGTAAATAAGGAAAATCTAAATTCCAAAATGGAACGAAGAATCCCTAATGCTCTTTCTGATCAGTGTAAATCCGTGTTAATCAGTGGTAAGGTTTTTCCTCACTCACTCGTAAAATAATCCACCGCCACGGGACTCTCAAACAGCGAATAATCGCGCGTCACAATAGTGATGCCGGATTCGGTAACAACGTAATTCTTCGCGTCCTGCACCGGATCGAACCCAATTACGGTTCCTTCCGGCAGATGCACGTCGCGGTCAATAATGGCCCGGCGGATGCGGCAATGGCGGCCGATATTTACATGCGAAAAAATAATGCTGTTATCGACCTCCGTGTAAGAATTCACGCGCACGTCCGGTGAGAGCACGCAGTTGCGCACGTAGCCTCCGGAAAGAATGGAGCCGGGGCAGACAATGGAATCAATCGCCATGCCTGTGCGTCCCGGTTCGCCAAACACAAACTTGGCCGGCGGATACTGCCGCTGCTGCGTGCGGATAGGCCAGTGCCGGTCATACAAATTGAACACCGGCGAGACCGAAACCAGGTCCATGTTGGCTTCGTAATAGGCTTCAATTGTGCCCACGTCGCGCCAGTACTGCGCCTCTTTCATGTTTTCGTCAATGAAGTTATAGGAATAAAGTTTGTACTGCTCCAGAATCTTGGGCAGGATGTCTTTGCCGAAATCGTGCGATGAGTTTGGGTCTTCCGCGTCTTTCAGCAGCACAGGCAGAAGCACATCAGTATTAAAGATGTAAACGCCCATTGACCCTGACACCATCTCAGGGTTATAAGGCGAACGCAGCTTCGTCTCTTTCGGCTTCTCCAGAAAGCCGGTGATACAGCCTTTGCTGTCAATATCCACCACGCCAAAACGGTCACTCTCTTCCGGATGAATCAGGATCGTGGCCAGGGTCACGTCCGCGCCGGTGTTCCGGTGATGGTCCAGCATGAGCTGGTAATTCATCTTATATATATGGTCGCCGGAGAGGATCAGCACATGCTTTGACTGTTCGCTGCCGATGGAATAAATGTTCTGGTAAACCGCGTCAGCCGTACCCAGATACCAGCTATCGCTTACGCGCTTCATGGGTGGCAGCACTTCAATAAATTCGCCCAGTTCGCTGGCCACCACTGAGCCCCAGCCTTCGCGTATGTGCCGGTTCAGTGAGAGAGCTTTATACTGCGTAAGGATGTAGACCTTGCGCAGATCAGAATTGATGCAGTTGGAGAGTGTTACGTCAATAATGCGATAGTTGCCGCCAAAAGTTACCGCCGGTTTGGCGCGGTCACGCGTAAGGGGATAGAGACGTTCTCCAGCGCCGCCGGCCAGCAGTACTCCAAGTGTATCTTTCATATGTCTTTTATCTTTAGGACCTGGTTTTAAAAAAGCTGGTTTTAAGAAACTAGTCTTTAAAAGTCTGGCTTTAAAAGTTTAAGTCGCGTCTTGCAGAACCTGGACCTGTGCCATCAGAGAGCCGGAAATCCACCGCGGACCCCATCGCTTACCGATAACTTTTTATGCTAGCAGAAAAAAGTAGACCCGGAGCAGCTGCCCAGGTCTTGGGATTCGCCCTCTGGAAATTGAGGGACAAGCACGTTTACTCAGGCTGCATCGTCAATGCTGATGCGTAGTGATTTGAGAAAGCGCACGTCATGGGCATTGATGCTCAATTCCGGTTCACCGTTCTTTGTCCGGGTACCCACCAGCGCAGGCGGCTCGTCCACGGCAGCCTCATCCTGGCGATTAAAGCCCACTGTGGCTTCCAGCACCAGAAAGACATCAAAGCCTTCATCTTTAATCTTGGAGATCACCTGCGCGATCAGCTCAGATTCAGCCAGTGAGCCGTTAATGGCTTCTCCCAGCTCTTTTATCAGTTGTTTAAAACGTGTATTCACCGCAAACTCCTCTGGGGCCTTTCAGTTGGATGCCAGCGAGGTTACCTGCGTTTTATTCTTTAGCTAGAATACGCCAATTTTCGGGCTACAATAAGCCAAATGCCGCAAATTTCCACAGTCAAAAATGCCGTGCAAAGCGTTGTAAAGAAAGACCGCTTGCTGAATGCCGTATTTGCCGGCACCAAATCCATGGTCGTTTCTTTCAGCCGGACCTTCTATGCACTGTGGCTGCAGATGACCGGCCTGATCTTCGTGTTTTTTACCCTCGGCGGCACCGGCGCCCTGATACGACAATACCGCGCTGACCACTTTGCCGATCATAAACGCGTGGCTGTTGAATGTATATTTACTCTAGCCTGCGCTTATTTTACGTCTCTCTCATTCATGAAAGCCAAACGCACCCTCAAACGAAAATAGCATCGCCTCTTCGTCTGCTCCACGTATCTTAAACCTGAACCACCATGACTGCGACACTTTCGTCCTGACGCAGCTTCTTCGGAGTATCATTTCAGGAATACGGCGTTAGCCGTCTTATCCATGCCTCACGACACAAAACTCGAACGCAACACTGGCGAACCACGCGACGCAGGCGAGCTGAAAGCCATCGAGCTTCAGCCGCTCTATACACCCGCCGACCTTGAAGGGTGGAGTTATGACGCCGAAGCCGGCTATCCCGGCACGTTTCCTTTTACTCGCGGCGTGCAGCCCACCATGTATCGCGGACGCCTCTGGACCATGCGCCAATACGCTGGCATGGGTGACGCCGAAGAATCCAACAAGCGCTATAAGTATCTTCTTTCTCACGGCACCACCGGTCTCTCCGTAGCGTTTGACCTGCCCACGCAGATTGGCATGGACTCCGACCATCCCATGGCGATTGGCGAAGTGGGCAAGGTAGGTGTGGCCATTGATTCCATTGAAGACATGGAGCGGCTCTTTGCCGGCATCAACCTGGAAAAGATTTCAACGTCCATGACCATCAATGCCAGCGCCGCCATTCTGCTGGCGCTCTATATTACCGTGGCGCGGCGCAACGGCTCAGATACGCGCAAGCTGAGCGGCACCGTGCAGAATGACATTCTTAAGGAATACATTGCGCGCGGAACTTATATCTATCCGCCGCGGCAGGCCCTGCGCATTATCACTGACATGTTTGCTTACGCCAACGAGCATGTGCCGGAGTGGAACCCTATCTCAATCTCCGGTTATCACATGCGCGAAGCCGGCTGCACCGCAGTGCAGGAAGTAGCTTTCACTCTGGCCAACGCCATTGCTTATGTAGATGCAGCCAACAGCGCAGGCCTTGACGTGGATAAGTTTGCTCCGCGCCTTTCGTTCTTCTTTAACGCGCACAATAATTTTCTTGAAGAAGTGGCCAAGTTCCGCGCTGCGCGCCGCATGTGGGCGCGCATTATGAAAGACCGCTTTGCGGCAAAAAATCCGCGTTCACTCATGCTGCGCTTTCACACCCAAACTGCCGGATCCACTCTTACAGCGCAGCAACCGGAGAACAATATCGTCCGTACGGCTTTGCAGGCGCTGGCGGCCGTGCTGGGCGGAACACAATCACTGCATACCAACGGATTCGATGAAGCACTGGGCCTGCCCACGGAAGAAGCCGCGCGTATTGCACTGCGTACTCAGCAAATTGTGGGCTATGAGACCGGGGCGGCCAATACTATCGACCCGCTGGCCGGTTCGTATTACATTGAGTCGCTCACCAGTGAGATTGAGC
>DASXLK010000071.1:0-12739 GCA_036496365.1 Candidatus Angelobacter sp.
GGTAATTTACTGCCGCGACAAGCTCGGCATCGATCCGGCAAAGCTGAATGTGAATGGCGGCTCCATTGCCATCGGTCATCCGTTTGGCATGACCGGTTCGCGCATGGTCGGCACAATGGCCAATGAAATGGAGCGCCGCAAACAGCGCTACGGCCTTGTCACCATGTGCGTGGGCGGCGGACAGGGAGCGGCTGGGCTCTTTGAACTTGCAAGTTAAGCCCGTGTAAGTTAAAGCCCGTGCCAGTTAAAGCACGGACCAGCTAGAGCGAAGGAGTTTTTATGGGGACCACCACAACCTCGCATATAGCCAGAAACGGCACGGCATTTCTGCTCGAAGATGTACCGGCAGAAGAGATCTTTACGCGTGAAGACCTGAGTGAAGAGCACATCGCCATCGGGCGCACCGTGGAAGATTTCTGGGCCAATGAAGTTGAGCCGAATTTGCCCGCGATTCGGCAGAAGAAACCCGGTCTTGCCCTGGAGATCATGAGAAAGTCCGCCAAGCTGGGACTTCTGGGCATCTCCGTCCCGGAAAAATTTGGCGGCATGGAGATGGACCTGCCTTCGGTGATGGTTGTCGCGGAAGTGATGGGCCGCGATGCATCTTATGCCGGCTGGCACTCCGCGCATACGGGCATTGGTTCGCTGCCTATTTTATTCTTTGGCACCGAGCAGCAGAAGGAAAAATATCTTCCCAAACTGGTGAACGGTGAACTGCTGGCGGCTTATGCGCTCACTGAGCCTCTTGCAGGCTCTGATGCGCTGGCGGCAAAAACGCGCGCTGATCTCAGCCCTGACGGCAAGCATTACATTCTGAACGGCCAGAAAATGTGGATCACCAATGGCGGCGCGGCTGATCTATTTATAGTTTTTGCAAAAGTTGCCGGAGAAAAATTCACTGCGTTCATCGTCGAGCGCGCATTTGGAGGCCTCACCAGCGGCGCGGAAGAACACAAGATGGGCATACAGGGCAGCTCCACCACTGCGCTTTATTTTGACAACGTGAAGGTGCCAGTTGAAAACGTGCTTGGCGAAATTGGCCGTGGACATGTCATCGCCTTCAACATTCTCAACATTGGGCGTCTTAAGCTTGGTCCGGCCGTAATGGGTGCGGCAAAAAATATTCTCGGCATCAGTATTAAGTATGCCAAGCAGCGCAAGGCTTTTGGCACGGCCATTGCCAGCTTCGGCGCCATGCAACACAAGCTGGCGGAGATGGCCATCAGGATCTTTGCCACTGAGTCCATGGCCTGGCGCGTGGTTGGCCTGATTGAAGCGCAGTTGAGCAATGCTGGCCATGCCTCCACCGATTCGGTCAAAGCCGAACTGAAAGCCATGGAAGAGTATGCCGCTGAGTGTTCCATGGTAAAAGTTTTTGCCGCGGAGATGCTGGACTTCGTCGCCGACGAGGGCGTCCAGATTCATGGCGGCTATGGCTTTCATCAGGACTATGCCGTAGAACGCTACTATCGCGACTCGCGCATCAATCGTCTTTTTGAAGGGACCAGCGAGATCAACCGTCTTGTGATGTCAGGCATGCCGTTGAAACGTGCCGCGCGTGGGCTGCTGCCACTGTTTGAAGCTGCCCATAAAGAGCTGGGCCAAAGCCGCGAAAAGGAAAATTCAACCGGAGATCCCGAAGCGAACATGGTTCGCAACGCTAAAAAGATTTCTCTCTTCACGCTCGGTGTGGCCCATAAAAAGTATGGCGCTGATATAGAAAAGCATCAGGAAGTGGTGATGAGCCTTTCCGATCTCTTCATGGAAACCTTCGCCATGGAATCGGTATTGCTGCGCTGCCGCAAAATGGTTTCGGCCAGCAAAAACATTGCCAGCGATATTTGCGAGGTCTTCCTTCGCGACGCCATGGCCAGAATCCAGGCGGCTTCACAAAACATAATGGGCGCGTCTTCTGCGGGTAATGATCTTGAGCACAACATGGCTACTCTAAGGTCGTATGCGAGCTACAGGCTGGTAAACGCGATTGACTTGCGCCGCAATATCGCCGAACATTTGCTTGGCAGTGAGCGCTATCTTTTTTAACTAACTTTAATTTCACCTAATATCTTTCGTTCTGGAAATATCCATTCGCCGCGTCCGAACGCGTGCTTTCTTTCTGCCGCAAAGTTGGTCTATAGTTAGCACCCGCAAGCCGCACTCCCACTTTAAACAGGAGAAAGTTACGTGTTCATTCTTTTGGCGATTGCCGTACTTATTGTCATTTTGGTCGTGGTGATTGTCACTCGACCGGAAGATTTTTCCATTACGCGAAGCGCCACCATGTCCGTTACGCCGCAGGCGGTATTTCCGCAGGTGAATGATCTCCACAATTGGTCAGCGTGGTCTCCCTGGGCCAAGCTTGATCCCAATATGAAGATGACGTTTGCCGGACCAGAGGCGGGTACCGGAGCAGCTTACACCTGGACCGGCAATAGCAAGGTGGGTGAAGGGCGCATGACAATTGTGGAAAGCCGGCCCAGTGAACTCGTCCGGATCAAGCTTGAATTTATGAAACCTTTTACTGCCACCAACGCCTCAGAGTTTACCTTCCAGCCCCAGGGAGGCCAGACCACAGTGACGTGGAGCATGACTGGCAAAAGAAATTTTATGACCAAGGCCATGAGCCTGGTTATGAGCATGGAGAAGATGCTGGGAGGCCAGTTTGAACAAGGCCTGGCCCAGATGAAGGCAATTGTAGAGGCGGGGAAGAAGTAGCGCGGTTCAGGTGCGCGCAGAGATTGAAGCGAACCAGCCTATCCTATCGCTACAAAAAATTTGTATAGAAGAAAAGCCAGCATGATCGCTCATGCTGGCTTTTCTTATTTTTCTTAAATCTTACGTCCGAACAAAATCCTTCAACTCTCAGCTAGTTACCGCACAACCAGCGTGAAGGTTGAAGAGTGCGTAACGCCTGTGCCTGAAGTAGCAGTGGCGGTAACGGAAAACGATCCTGTCGGAGTTCCCGCTGTGGTTATTGTTTTGTGTCCGCCGCCGCATCCGCTCAGTGATAGAGCCATCAATGCCAGCGTCAGTACGGTGAAGGTTACCAGCCGTGCGCGGTTTTTCTTGCGCGCTCCAATCAGCACAAGTCCCATTGCACCCAGTCCGCTAAACGGCAGCCACATTGCGTAAAAGGCACGTGGGTGCTGCAGTGCGGCTGTAGTCGTGGCAGTAGTTGTAATGGTAAGGGCAACATCTACTGGAGTGTTGCCGGCCGGCACACTCGTTGGCGTAAAGGTGCAAGTCGCCTTCGTCGGCAGACCAGAGCAGGTAAGAGTAGTTGCTGTGGCGGTGGATGGCGTTGGCGTAAAGGTGAAGTGCTGCGTGGCCGACTGCCCAGCAGCTACCGTCACTGACGTCAGCGTTGGGCTGAATGAAAAACTATCACCGCCTCCAGCGACAGGATCGATTACTGTAACCACGGCTGAAGCCTGTGACGTGGCGCCCTTTGTATCGGTTACGGTCAGTGTCACGTTGGTGGTGCCGTGCGGATAAGGGCCGGCAGGGTTCTGAGTAATTGTCAGCGGGTCTCCATCGGCGTCTGACGAGCCGTTGTTGATACTGGCATTGGCGCTGCCGCCGACTGTGGCAGCAGTTACGGTTACGTTCTGGGCAACGGCCACGGGCACATGGTTGATGTTGCAGTTGAGAGCGCAGGCCGGGAATTGAAGACTGTAACTGCTGCCAGTGGCTGTTCCCGGAACGTCATTTACCACAACGGTGTAGGATGTGCCGGCAGTCGTGCTCAAGCCAAAACTTTGCGGGTTGGTGCTGGCTCCGGCATCCGCAGCATAATTAGCGGAAATTGTGGTTGGATCAAAGGGAGTGGTATAGGCAGACTCAAACAGATTTGAGCTATTCGCAGATGTAAGGATTGGTGTTACGCACGCGGTTTTACACGCGTTAAAGGTGTATGAATCAAAGGTCCTGGTGCCTGGTGCGGTTGGTGTTATCCCAGGAAAGGCTTTGGGGGGGACACTGCTGCACGAGCTGACAACTCCATTGCGCGTGATTCGGCCGGTTTGCTGACCTGTGGCAACTGTTAAGCCGCTTGGGCCAGCAGCCGGACTACCAAGATTGTTCGTGATGGTAATGAAACCGGTTGGCACGCTGAAGTTCTGTACTCTTTGCGGGCCACCGGTATAGTTCACCGTAAGGGTGAAATCGATGACCAGCGCGCAAGCTGCATCGCTGGGAACGGTAAATGTAAATGGAATTGTATTGACTGCGGTGCCGGTGCTCGCCACTAGATCAGGATAAGCGCTGATGTTCGGTTGCGTGATGGTCACGCCCGGGGTTGATGTTGTGAGTGTAGCGGTGATGCCGGTGGCATCCACAACGCCGGCGTTTCTCAACTGGATTGTGACCTTGCCGCCTTCGCCGGCTTCAATCACCCCATTACCGTTACCAGGGTTTTCCGCTGCTGTGATGGTTCCTATTACAGGATTGGCTGTTCCTGCCACGCCAAGTGAATTAATGGCCTCAAGCGCCATCACAATGCCAGCGCCGGAGTCGCGATCATTACCTGCCACGCCAATGTCAATGGCTGTGCTGGTCAAGGCTGTGCGCATTTCAGTTTGCGTTATGGTCGGCTTGGCCGATTTCACCAGCGCTGCCACGGATGCCGCAGAAGGCGCGGCCGCCGAAGTGCCGTAAAACGGATTTAAGCCAGAGGTCGAAGGCAATGTTGTGGAAACGCCATCAGCAGCGGTAATGTCTGGCTTGTTGCGCACAACGCCGCCGGTGGAAGAGAAATCTCCGGGCGTGATCGGCGATCCATCTGTATTAAAGAAGACGCGCCGCGGTCCGTCTGAGGTAAAGAGCTCAAAGCTGTTGCTGGCATTGAATGGATTTGGGAATGGACCTGTGGGGAAACCAGGGCCGAATGCTCCAGCGGCAGGCGTGGCGGCTACTGAGTAAATGCCAACACCAGATGCGGAGGAGTGCCCGTGCGTCTGGCCGGGAGTGCTTACGGTCAGTGTGCCGCGAATCGTATTAATGGCAAAGAAGACGCTGGCGGCTGCTGTTGTCTTGAAAACAACCAAGCGGTCTCCTGCTGCCAGGGCCGGCGGGGTGATCTGCTCAAATGGATTCTGCGTACCATTCTGGATGTTGGTGGATTGGGCCTTTATAACGCCAGCGGAACTCACCACGAATAAATCGTAATCGTTGCTGGAAGCCCCCTGCGGATCAGCCCAATTTAGGGTGTACACATTGCCAGGGGCAGTGATAATGTCGCCATTTACAGGAGTGGCAACAGTGCCAAAGTTATGGATGGTGCCGGTCTTGGCGCCGCCGGGAAAGGTAAAGGCGGGCGATCCGTTGTCATTAAAATCGCCTTCAAAATAGCCCGCGGTGTTTGAATCCACGTTACCTTCATTGCCCGCGGAAGAAAAGTAAAACGCGCCTGCTGTCGTAACGGTGCTTACGGCTTGCGCCACGATTCCATCTTCAAATACCGGTTCATCAAAATAGAAAACGTCATCCACAATAATGTCGCAGTGAGAGACGGATTGCAGGTTCAGGATGTTTTGGGCAAAGCCTGCTTCACTCACATCCGCGGTAGCAAAAAAGAGGTTCGCTCCAGGGGCCATATCATGGACGATTTCCATCATGGCTAGACCTTCGTCTGCACCGGTAGCGGGAGGACCTTCCTGAATCAAAGTAAAGCAAGGCGGACCAGCGGGGCAGCTGGGCGGCATATCGCCTGAAGCCTGGGCCGCCGTGAGAGCGCCGGTAACATTGGCGCTGTCAGACAGCACGCCGATGTTCAGCCCTGATCCATCAACGCCAAAAGTTCCGCGCGCATCAAACGCGCGATGCGTAAGATCGCCTTCAGTGGTTACGGAGCCTTGGCCGGTTCCGATGATTGAGTTTGTGCCTGCCTTTGCCAGCAAGGCACCCAGCTGTTGGCGGATTCTTGCGGCACGCATGGCAAAATTTTGTCGCGGCAATTGCCACGGGCCAGGCAGCATCAAGTGAGCGCCGGCTTTGATGTATTCCGCTTTGGGCCCGATGAAAGTTACATCTGGCAGCGCCGCAATGTTTTCGATCTGCGCAGAGGGTACGACTGCCCGTATGCTGTGAAAACGAGGATTCGAGTACCAGACCAGCGCGCCGGCGGTGTTCAGCTGCTGTAACAGGGAACTGGTGACATTGGCCCTAATGTCCACGATAAGATTGTTGCTGTCATCCACATCCACGCCGGTGTTTAAAGACGCTATGCCGGGAGCCGGTGCCTTTCCCGCCAGCATTCTCACGGTGTAGAGAACATTGGAGTCAATCTTCTGCTGGGCTGGCGTGCGTGATGCTTTGTCCTGCTCCAGCGCCATGATCTGCTGTGTGGCAAGTGCGTCAGCCTGGACCTGCGTTATTCCTGCCGCTACCGCGGCTTCTGGCTGTACCGTAGGCTGAAATTTATGGAACCGCAGATCAGTTGCGGAGCCGGGAGCATTCTGAAGGACTTGAGCCCGCAGAACGGATGATGATGAAATCATAAACAAAGCTGCAACTAGTGACACCCGTGCGAACAGCGGACGAAAATCGCTATAAAACTTCAATTTGTTTTACCTCTTTTAAAGAGTATTGAGAACCCGGAAAATTGTGGTCCAGCATCCAAAAACCATGGAACAACAGAACTAAATTAGGGGGTGAGGAATCTGAGCAATAATTACATATTTGTTCTCATTTCAGCAACACTGATTTGGTTGATTTTCGATTGATTTTTAGCTTTAGTTAATCCCTGAAGAAGCAAGTTCAAGAAATGAATGCAAACCATTGCACAAAAGTCTCTCATCAGGCTGCCCCATTGCAATCTATCGGAAGGTTCTTAGTGTGCTTTGTCGACGGCAGAAGTCTCCTGGCGGGTAACCGACAAAGGCTTGCCATCGGCTGTGGGCAGGCTGCCGCCAAGGAACCCTGCCAACGTGGGGGCAATCTGCCGCATGTCAATCACGCCTAGCGTGCGTGCCTTCGCAATTCCGGGACCGGTAATAAAAAAAGACGACCGCAGCTCGGGATGCTCCGGCAGATAGCCATGCGTACCATTTGCTTTCGTGTCACGAAATATTTCGCCGGTCATGCTGGTATCCATCTGGTAGCCTGACTTCAGGTCAACCAGAAAGCTCGCATTGGGGAAGCCACCTAGTTTCTTTAACTCATCGTGCTCCACAATCCGGTTAATGCCGCTTCTGGGATCAGCTGCAAGCTGTTTGAGTAACGCACGCACTTTGCTGGCCAGGGCTTCATCATTTGGATCTTTCAGCATGATTGCGGCCGAACCGCCGCTGATCCAGGGTGTAGCCTGCCATGATTTCAAAGGCGTTGCTCCAGATGAAGTGGTGTCTTTGCCGGGCTCCATCAGCCCTTCTTTTACAAATGCGGCCATAAGATTCAGGCGATGGCTCGTCGGCAGAAAGCCATGATCGGAAACCACGCAGATTACTGTCTGCGGATCGACTGCCAGGGCCGCATCGCGCAACTGGCCGATCATGGTATCCATTTGCTCCATCACGGCTTTGGATTCTGCGCTGAACGGACCGGTTTCATGCTCCATGTGGTCAAGGGCCGCAAGATGAACGGCCATAAGTCTCGGTTTGTATAGCCTCAGGATGGCTTCAGCAAACATGGCCCGCATGCGGTCGTCATCCGGTCCCGCGTTGATGGGCTCAGGATATGCTCCAAGGGAATTTTCGAGCTTTGCCAGCAGGCCAGGGGTGGAAAGCGCGCGTATCAGCTTCAGGTCGTCAGGGGTGCCAGTTCGCCAGACTTCCGGCAGCAAATAATCTATCGGCGCGCCCACGGTAACAGGCCAGTTCACGCTGGCCGTGGTCAGTCCGGCAGCTTTGGCAGCGTCCCACAGGGTGGGGACTTTGATGTCTTCGGCATACCAGTACCATCCGCCCAGATTCTTGCGTTCAGGATCAAAAGTTGTATTGCTGTAAATACCATGCTTTTCTGGCCACACACCGGTAACCAGTGTTGTGTGGCTGGGATAAGTCACAGTCGGCACCACGCCATTCACGCCTTCCGCGTATGCCCCTTCCTGCATCATCTTCCGCATATTCGGGATTTTTAGTCCATGCTCGTCTGCTTTGGTTACGTATTCCGGTTTCATGCCGTCAACCGAAATCAGCAGCACGCTGCGGCTTTGCGCGTTTAGAGCGCATGTGTACAGCAGCAGGCAGAAGGTGAGAATGCTCAGGCGGTACAGGCTGGCGGTACGGCAGGCGAAGGGGGCTTTTGGGGTTTTCATCACGGGTCTGAGTCGCAGAAATTATACTGCGCCAGCAATATGAAAATGAGATGAAAGCTGCCGCAGCATTTTTGCTGCCGGCTTTCCGTTAGTTTTTGCGCTGCACTCATTTTGCGCTGTACTCAAAGAGCGCAGGCTGGCTAAGATGGTTTCAAGAGGAGCTTGATTGCTTACCGGTACTCGAAGGCCCAGCATTTGTCGAAAAATTCAGGCAGGCCGTCCCGCATTCAGCCTGGTTAATCTGGCATGCCTTGCTTTCATTTTGGCCGTAACCCTTGCCGCATCAGCGCCGAAAAAGTCTTCCCGGCCATCTCCGGGCAAAGTGCGGGAATACTTTATTGCCGCCGAGGAAGTGACCTGGAACTTCGCTCCCAGTGGACGCGACCTGATGTATAACCGGCCCATTCCGCAGCCGTATACCAATACGGTATTTCCCAAAATGCGGTACATCGAATACACCGATGCCACGTTCTCAGTAAAAAAGCCGCAGCCAGAGTGGCTGGGAATTCTTGGGCCCATTATCCGGGCTGAAGTAGGCGATACGGTGGTTGTTCATTTCAAGAACAGCACCAACCGCCTGCTTACCATTCATCCGCACGGCCTGAAATATACAAAAGAAAATGAGGGAGCCACTTATTGGGTCGCCATTGGACGGTCGGCGCCCGGCGTGAAACGCGGTCAGACGGTAACTTACACATGGACTGCCGATGAAGGCAGCGGTCCTGGGCTCGGCCAGCCTAGCTCTATCGTGTGGCCGTATCACAGCCATGTGGAAGAAACGCAGGAAGTGAATGATGGCTTGATTGGGCCGATCATAGTGACTGCCAAGGGCAAAGCGCGGCCAGACGGCTCTCCGCGTGACGTGGACCAGGAATTTGTCGCTCTTTTCATGATGTTTGATCAGGAAATGGGTAAAGAGCCGGGAATGATGCATTCCATCAACGGCTACATTTTCGGCAATCTGCCCGGACTCAATGTGGATGTGGGGACCAAAGTCCGCTGGCAGCTTTTTGGCATGGGCAATGAGCGCGATATTCACACCGCGCACTGGCATGGCAAAACCGTATTCACGCCGCTGGAACATGAGGATGTGGTAACGCTTCTGCCGGCAACCACCAAAACGGTCGACATGATTGCGGATAATCCCGGAAGCTGGATGTTTCATTGCCACGTGGCTGACCACATGGAAGGCGGCATGATGGCTTTTTTCAACATCCTGCCTCCGCGAGTTGCGTGTCCTTTGGGATTTGGCCCGGGTGAATTCTGGAAAGATCCGCACAGCGTGGAATTTTCAATCGTGAATTCTACCGGCAAAGCGATCAAGCACATCAACTTCAACGCCAATGTTTTTATCAAGCCGAATTATCTGATTTCCACTTACCTGATTTGGCAATCAGAGGCCGCGCAGGCTCCAGGCGCCACCAGCACATACAAATTTCCCATCAATATGCATGATCCCTCGGCCATCCTGGGATGGGTCATCTATATTTCCGGCATTGAATATGAAGACGGGACCAAGTGGCAGCCCAAGGACATCAAACAATGCGCCCATGTTTACTGGCGCAATGGCAGTACGGACCAGCCCAGAGTCCTGCCGCCGGTGCAAAGCCCGCACGAAGACAGTAACTGAGCTTCACTGGCAAGCTGATTTATTTCTGCCGTTTTCGAACCAGCTGAATCTCAAAAAGCTTGGGCCACAGTTTACCGGTAACGAACAGCCGTTTATGGGCCGCATCATAAGCAATGCCGTTGAGCACCGCGCCCTCCTCACGCCGGTAAATTGGGCTGAGAAGCCCGGGCAGATCAATCCACCCAACCACTTTGCCGCTTTGCGGAGAGATACGCGCAATGCGGTCAGTCTGCCAGATATTGGCGAAGATTTCTCCTTCCACAAATTCCAGCTCGTTCAATTCGTTGATAGCAGTGCTTCCATCGTGGACTTTTAGACGCCGCTTCTCCTTCAGCGTCTCTCCGTCAAGAACGCGGATCTCGGCGGTGCCATCGCTCATAAAAATCTCGTTGCCGTGGGTGGTCAATCCCCATCCTTCACCCGGATAAGAAAACTGGCGCAGGAAGCGGAAGTCGCTCAGGTTGTAAATGAATCCTACCTGGGTTTGCCAGGTGAGCTGCACAATTTCATTTTTGAAGATTGTGATTCCTTCGCCAAAGAATTGTGAATCAAGATTCGCTCGCTGAATCACCTCGCCGGTTTCGAGCCGGACCTTGCGCAGTGACGAGCGTCCGTTTAGCCCTGTGCCTTCATAGAGAAAGCCATCATGGTAGATCAGGCCCTGTGTGAAGGCTGTTGGGTCATGAGGAAACTCTTGAATGATCTTGAAGGTGTATTCAGGTGGCCGCATGGCGTGATTTTGGTGAGCAGATTGGCCGAAGGCCGTGGGAGACAAGGCCAGCAGAAATGCGATTGCTAAGCACGAACGTGCAAATCTTCTTTTCATTGTGTGCCTTTCAGAAGATACGCTTGTTCGTAATTCATGCTGTTTAGCCCAGAATTCACTGTTGCTGAAGCCCGCGCCTTGGGCATCTCCTGACTGACAGATATCAGATCAAATTTCGCCGAGTTCGCCGCTTCAACCTAATTTTAGATGGCTGATGCAGTTGCAGTCCACACAGCAGAGAGTGTCTGATTTGGCCCGTCAGCCTAAATCCCGCGCAACTCTGGACAAAACTAAAAAGCCCTCACATTCATTTCTGAACATGAGGGCATGGGTTATCAGAGTTTATCGCTGCGCTGGAAGTTTAATCCTTCTTGCTCATGGATTCCGGAGTCTCCACGTAGACCAGCGAAATCCTCGTGTGATCGCCGCGTGTTTCTATTCCCACTACATGTTGTTTTTGCTGCGTACCGGATTTGAACGTGTAGCCACCGTCAGCAGCCTTGTCAGAGTCGCAGCCTAGCTCGTTTGCCAGGTTTCCACTATGCTGCTCTCCATTATGCTTAGAGATTGTTCTGCTGCAGTCCAGCACCGCGCCATACTTGGCCAGAGCTTTGTGATAATACGCGGCCACTTTCTCCGGTGAATCGCTCGAATCCAGCTTAAGCACCACCAGCTTAAAGCCGGAGTCGCCGCCCCACAGACCCATCTGCAAGGCTGAACTATCGTCGGGCACATTGCTGCGTTGCGCTCCTGGATACGCGGGCAGGCCAACTTCGTGTGGCGTCGCGTCCTGGCTCAGGATGAAGCCAATGCTTTGTTTCGAGCTTTTCTTGTCTTTGCTCTGCGCGCCAACCGGCAGCGCCATCAGAATTATCCCGGCAGCCAAAGCGCTCAATAGCTTGCGGGTCACTCCCTGATGCCTATTCATCTGAAAATTTAGCTTCATCCGAACCTCCTTGCCTTGCGGCCACTCACAGGCAAATACGTTCGCGATCCGGGAAAGGGTGCAGTAAAAATTGAGGCGTTGTGGCGAGCGGTTGAGATCGCCAGCCAGAATCCAGAGTGGAGCCGAGGGACACAGCGATCCACAATGCAAAAAGTTGAAAGCCCTCACATTCATCTCTGAACATGAGGGCCACATGAGACATCAGACCTATAAGCCGAATTCTGTAACGGTATTGCTACCGTTGACGGTCATTCCTCTAGGCCGTTCATCGCTGAACGGCTCAAGCGACCTACCCGGAAGTTTGGCGCACCGAGCAGGCACGCACAGGATGTTGCCATCCCATTCCTTCCCTATTTGGTCTTGCTCCGTGTGGGGTTTGCCATGCCCCGTGCATTACTGCCCGGGCGGTGCGCTCTTACCGCACCTTTTCACCCTTACCACAGGCTTGCGCCCATGGCGGTATATTCTCTGTGGCACTTTCCGTCAAGTGGTCTTGAAACCACTTTCCCGGACGTTATCCGGCACACTGCTCTCTGGAGTTCGGACTTTCCTCTCTTCTGGCCGTGCAGCCCGGGAAACCCGGCGTCCACAACCAGAACAGCGACCATCCGGCCCAATATCCACCTCCATATTATAGGATGGAATTTGTGCAGGCGATCTTCTGTGCATATCCGGCCCACATTGCCTTAGATTGCCCTGAAACAGGGTTAATAGCACGCATTGGACCCATATGGGTTACAGAATCGTCACCTAAAACGAATCTTCCCGCATTCAATACAAGAATCGTAAAGTAAGATTAAGACAGCCAGATAGGGATAGAAGAAAGTCAGACGGTAATGTTTCTAGTTTCAGGCTTATTGGCGGCAGCGCTTGCAATTTGCGGCATGGGGTTTTATCTGCTTTCCCTCTGGAGCGCTTATCGCTTTCAGCGGACGAGCGCACGCCCGCTGCCTGCCTTTGCGCCTCCAGTCAGTATTTTGAAGCCTTTGCGCGGCGTTGATCCGCAGATGTATGAGAGCTTTCGCAGCCACTGCATTCAGTCTTACCCTGAGTACGAAATTATCTTTGGCGTCAGCGAGCCGGACGATCCTGCTGTTGTCGCTGTCCAGCGTCTGATTCAGGAATTTCCTGCCTGCAAAATTC
>DASXLK010000072.1:0-51416 GCA_036496365.1 Candidatus Angelobacter sp.
ATGGGCTACAAAGATGTTTATGCCGCCGCGGACCACGTTCCTGAAGTTTTGAAATCAGAGCTGCTTGGACTGGAAGGCATGGATGATGTGCTCATCTCCAATATGAAGAAGAAAGGTCTTCATCCCAAGAGCATTGCCATGCTGCCGCAGGGCCGTGGCTGGCTGCTGTGCGAGTTCGGCGGTGAGACCAAGGAAGAATCCAACGCCAAAGCCCGCGCTCTTATGGATCGCCTGAGCAAGCAGCCTGATCCGCCCAACATGAAGCTCTTTATTGATGAACAGGAAACGCTCATGGTCTGGAAGGCGCGCGAATCGGGCCTCGGCGCAACATCGCAAGTGCCTGGCGAGCCGGAAGCCTGGGAAGGCTGGGAAGATGCGGCCGTCTCTCCGGAAAAACTCGGCGAGTATCTCCGCCTGCTGCATCAAATGCTGGCCAAGTACGGCTATCATTGCGCGCTTTACGGGCACTTTGGTGATGCCTGCGTGCACATGCGTATTGATTTTGATCTGGTCAGCGAAAAAGGCATCAAGAATTTTCGGGCCTTTATGGAAGAGGCCGCCGAGATGGTGGTGCGGCTGGGTGGCTCGCTCTCCGGCGAACATGGTGACGGACAGGCGCGCGGCGAACTGTTGGTCAAAATGTTTGGCCCGGAGTTAATGGAGGCTTTCCGCGAATACAAGCGCATCTGGGATCCCGTGTGGAAGATGAATCCCGGCAAAAAGATTGACGCCAATCCGCTCGATGAAAATCTGCGGCTCGGCGCAACCTACCGCCCCGCACCCGTTAAAACTTACTTTTCTTTTGCCGACGATCACGGACATTACCCCGAGAGCACCTTACGCTGCGTGGGCGTAAGCAAGTGCCGCAAAGAAGATGGCGGCACCATGTGTCCCAGTTATATGGTCACGCGGGAAGAGAAGCACTCCACTCGCGGACGCGCGCGGCTGCTCTTTGAAATGCTGCGCGGCGATCCGCTGGAAGGCGGCTGGAAAAATGAATATGTAAAAGAAGCGCTGGATCTCTGCCTGGCCTGCAAAGCCTGCAAGAGCGAATGCCCGATCCAGGTAGATATGGCCACCCACAAAGCTGAATTTCTGGCGCACTACTATGAAGATCGCCAGCGTCCGCGTGCCGCTTATGCCATGGGCTTGATTTCTCGCTGGGCCAAACTGGTGCGCGTGGCGCCGTGGCTGGTAAATCTGCTGGGCCACACACCCGGCATTTCCAACCTGATAAAGCTTTTCGGCGGCATCTCGCAAAAGCGCCGCATGCCGGCGTTTACATCGTTATTATTTACTGACTGGTTCCGCCGCCGTTCACTGCGCAACATTAGTTATCCCAAAGTCATTCTGTGGCCTGATACATTCAGCAACAATTTCAATCCAGAAATTGCCAAGGCTGCCGTGGAAGTCCTTGAGCACGCCGGTTACAAGGTAACGATTCCAGAAACATCGCTCTGCTGCGGCCGCCCGCTCTATGACTTTGGCATGCTCGATGAAGCACGCGCCACGCTCAAACATACGTTGGCCGCCCTGCGTGCCGACATTGCTGCTGGAACGCCTATCATCGGCCTGGAGCCAAGTTGCGTCTCCGTTTTTCGCGACGAGATGACCAACCTGCTCGGCAAAAATGAAGATGCGCAAAAACTCAAGGCACAGACTTTTCTGTTCAGCGAATTTCTCATCAACAAAGCCGACTATCATCCGCCGCAGCTCAACCGCAAAGCGCTGGTGCATGGCCACTGCCATCACAAATCGGTTTTGAAATTCGATTCTGAAGCAGAACTGCTCAAGCGCATCGGTCTGGATTACAAGATTCTCGACTCCGGCTGCTGCGGCATGGCCGGTTCGTTTGGCTTTGAAGCGGATAAATATGATGTCTCAGTCAAGATCGGTGAACGCACTCTGCTGCCAGCCGTGCGCGCCGCTGCGGCAGATACTCTCATCATTACTGATGGCTTCAGTTGTTACCAGCAAATTGAAGGATTGACTGGACGCAAAGCGCTTCACATTGCAGAGGTCTTGCAGATGGCAATCCATTCCGGCACTCCAGCAGCAAAAGAAGAATTGTCGCCGCAGGTTCACGATAAAAAGATTTACGCAGAGGCCCGCAGATAAAATCGCCGCAGATTTACGCTGATAAACGCAGATCAAAAATAATAAGCCGCGAATCAACGCGAAAAACGCGAATCTAAAAATCTGGATTCGGGTTCATTCGCGAAAATTCGCGGCTAGTTTTATTCTTACCAGCGCTTATCTGCGCAATCTGCGGGGAATGAATTCAGCCCGCCATCTGCAACTCTGCCCTAGGGCTTATCTCCGGCACGCTGATTTTTAACTTCTCGCCCAGCGCCAGAAAGCGTTCTTGCCAGGCCCGCGAATCCGGGTCTTGCCGGTTGGCTATCTCTGGAAAATCATTGCGGAAGATTGAGTAATAGAGGTTCTGTGCGCGCCACCAGTCCACGGGAAAAGGCGTCATGGGAACAAGGCTGGTGAGCACGTTAGCGCGTTCCAGCGTTTCCATGTCGCGAGGCTTCTGTTGCAAGCGTTGCAGCAATCGGGTCAGGCTGTTGCTGGCGGCGTAGCCAATGCCGGCTTCGTCCAGGCGAATGCCTTCGCGTTTCACCATCTCCATGAGCATGGCGATACGGACAAAATCCACGGGATCATTTTCAAAGGTGTGCTTAAGATCGTTATTCAGAACAAATTCAGCGGTAAGGCGCAGGACATCCGGGACCGGCTGGTTCATTTCTTTTAGAAACCGGAGCAGCGAACCATGTTTTTCATAAATCTCATGATAGCTGGCTTCGGCGTCCTGAAGCGTGCGGGAAAGCACCATATCCAAGATGCGCTTCTGCTCGTCTTTAAAGAGCGACTTTAGTGAATATCGCAACTCGCCAAAGTATTCATCCAGCAGATGCAGTGCTTCGGCAAAGTCGCAGGTGGAAAATGCTGCCATGGTTTCGGCTACCAGCCCAGCGTAATCTTCATTTTGGGTGACCTCGTGTACACCCGCCTGCAAATTCTGATCGCCCAGATAGACGGCGGCAAAATCAATTTCCACCGATTCCCGCGTAATGCGAGAAGTCACATGCGTGCGCCCCAATGCAAGTTTGGCTATGCCAGAATCGGTATGGAAAGAGTCAATGGTCTTGATGTCATAGCAGTACTGCGGAACAACGTGGTCGCCATTAAACATTGAGCTGATGGCGAAGTGTGCTCCTACTTTGCACAGGTCCACAAACGCAGGCCTGACCCAGCGGTTATAAATTGTGGCGCCGTCACCAAGCTCTGATAGATTGCTTTTCGCCAGCGCCAACTGCTCCAGGAATTCCGGCTCCAGATCTTCATTACCGGTCTCGCGCGCCAACTGGACCACCCGTCCGGCATACTGCATGACCTGCACGGTTTCAATCCCGCTGAGCTCGTCAAAGAACCAGCCGCAGCTGGTGTACATCAGCATGGCATGGCGCTGCATTTCCAAAAGCTTCAGCGCGGCTGTGGTTTCTTGCGGCGTGAGCTGATGATGAGAGTGCTTTTCAAAAAACAGCCAGACCGATTCCGGTGAGCGATCAAGAATCACATCGATATAGTCATTGCGAGCCGCCCAGGGATCACGCAGCACCTCCGCAGCTTTTTGTTCAAACAATTCTCCAGCGCGGGCGCGCAAATGATCGAGCGCTGCGCGCAACGGGCCTCGCCACGATTGGTTCCAGCCTGCGCGGCCAGAGTTGCAGCCGCAATCACTGCGCCAGCGTTCAATGCCGTGCGCGCAACTCCAGGAGGTGTTCTCGATAATCTGCACTTCATGTGTGGGAGGATAGTTTTCCAGGAACTCACCGTAATTAGTGAGCCGCGTTGCCGGATCGGACTCAATACAATCCAGCGCATAAGCCAGCGCCATATCTCCATGTTTGTGGTGATGGCCGTAGGTTTCGCCGTCGGTGGCAATATGCATCATCTGTGGCCAGTCGCGTTTATCAGAGAAGCCGCTTTTGAGCCGTGCAGAAAATTGCTGTCCGCAATTGAGCAGCTTTTCAAACGCTACAGCCTGGGAAATAGGACCATCATAAAAAAAGAGATTGATTCTATTGCCTGACGGCAGCCTGGCCAGATAAGCGCGGGTGGGATCAATGCGTCCGCCGCTTACATCTTTCCAGCTACGTCCGCCAATTTTGCGCACTCTGCCAGCCTGATGCGGAGCGAGAATCGTAAACTTAATCTTCTGCGCCGCCAGCGTTTCCAGCGTATCCACGTCAACCGCGGTTTCCGGCAGCCATATTCCTTCGGGGGCGCGTCCAAAGCGACGTTCAAAATCGCGAATGCCCCATATTGCCTGAGTGAGCTTGTCGCGCTCGCTGGCCAGCGGCAGAATAATGTGGTTGTACGCTTGCGCTATTGCCGCGCCATGTCCGGAAAAGCGCTTCTGGCTTTCGCGGTCAGAATCGAGAATGCACTGATAGGTATCTGGAGCTTTTTCTTGGAGCCATGAAAGCAGAGTTGGGCCAAAGTTGAAGCTGATGCGTCCGTAGTTATTGACAATCTGGCGGATGTAGCCCCGATCATCCAATATGCGGGAAGAGCCGTTCGGCGCGTAGCACTCAACGGTAATCCGCTCATTCCAGTCATGGTAAGGGTAGGCCGAGTCTTGCCGTTCCACGGCTTCCAGCCATGGGTTTTCCCGTGGGGGTTGATAAAAGTGCGCGTGGATGCAAATACAGCGTTCCATCAAATAGCCGGCCCAGCTAACTGGAAACACACATTCCCGAAAGTGAGATGAGGATCGCGTACCAAGTGGTGCCTGCGCAGGGAAACTATTCAAGGCAACCCGCGGCGCTGAATCCCAGTGCAAGGCCGGACGATAAAATGAAAATCTAAAGTGAAAATCCTATCTGTACTCCAACCCACAATTTTTGCCGACAGTTGATACAGGCGGCCAACGTAACCTAAGTACATGATCGCGTCACTGGTTTTTTTGTCCGCGCGATTCACGAGCTGGAGAAATTACTGCGGACATGCGCCATTGCATGCTAGAAATGATCTTTGAAAGCTTTCATGAAACTACTTGGGAAACATTTTCAAAATATTTTTTCAATTTTTCGTTCTGAGGGTAGCTGAATTCATCACAGTTTGTTTATAATCATCCGTTTTCAAGAGTGAGTTGAGCGCAGCGCATTCTCGGATTGCCGGCAGTGCATGGCAAGTGAAGCAGCGCAGCGGTTTTACAGGAAGAATTCTTAATATCTAATGGCACAGATCTTTCACCGTAGTGCGAATACTCTGGCACGCGCCAGCATTCTGGGCGTAGTGCTTCTGCTTTCGGCGGTAGGCGCCGCGCTCATGGAATTTCAGCGTTCGCCTTATGTCACTGCCCAGCATATTGCGCCAGAGCAGCCGATTCCATTCAGTCATCAGCACCACGTAGGCGGCGTGGGACTGGATTGCCGCTATTGCCACACGTCTGTTGAAGATTCCAGCTTTGCGGGCATTCCTCCGACGAAGACCTGCATGAACTGCCATGCGCAGATCTGGACCAACGCAGCCATGCTGGAACCCATCCGTTTCAGCTTCAGAAGTGGTGAATCCCTGAAGTGGGTGCGTGTGCACGACTTGCCGGATTTTGTTTATTTCAATCACAGCATTCACATCGCCAAGGGGGTTGGCTGTTTCAGCTGCCATGGCCAGGTGGATGAGATGCCTTTGATGTATGCGGAAAATACTTTGCAAATGGAGTGGTGCCTGAATTGTCACCGCGAACCGGAAAAATTCCTCCGGCCAAAGCAGGAAGTGTTCAACATGAAGTATCAACAGCCCAGTCAGCAGAATCCGGTTGCGGTAATGATTGGCGGCGCAAAGCAATCATTCACCAGCCAGATGGCGTTGGGAACTGCCTTGCGGAACGAATATCACCTGCGTACGTCGCAGGACATAACCAGTTGCTCCACCTGCCACCGATAGGGGTGGAAACAATGGAAGCGAATGTCTAACAATAGCGATTCAAATCCCAATCTGATTTCCGTCGACGCGATCAAGCCGGCCAGCCTGGAGCTGGAGACCGTGCGCAAGAAGCTGGCGGAGGCCAAAGGGCCAAAGTACTGGCGTACTTTGGAAGAACTTGCAGACCAGAAGGCGTTTGGCGAACTGCTGGAGCGCGAATTTCCACGTCAGGCCTCAGAGTGGGTTGATCCAGTCTCGCGGCGCGGCTTTCTTAAGCTGGCCGGCGCGTCCATGGCTTTGGCGGGACTTGCCGGTTGTACCCGGCAGCCTTTGGAGCAGATTCTGCCTTACGTCCGGCAGCCTGAACAGCTGATTCCCGGCAAACCGATTTTTTATGCCACGGCCATGCCGTTCCATGGCCATGCACTCCCGTTGCTGGTGGAGACACACGAATTTCGCCCGACCAAGATTGAAGGCAATCCGGCGCATGAAGCCAGTTTGGGCGCCACGGACCTGTTTGCCCAGGCCTCGATCCTGAATCTTTACGACCCTGACCGCTCCACCACGCTTACTTATATGGGTGGATTGCGCCCCTGGGGCGAATTCTCCCAGGCGATGCAGGCTGAAGTGCGTGCGCGGAAAGCTTTGCAGGGCAATGGTTTGCGTTTTCTGACAGGTGCGGTCAGCTCGCCAACGTTTGGCTGGCAGATGAAGTCTGTGCAGCAGGCGTTTCCGCAGTCGAAGTGGCATCGCTGGGACCCGGTAAATCGCGACAATATGCGTGCCGGCTCCAAGATGGCTTTCGGCGGATATTACGATCCCATTTATAAGTTTGAATCGGCCGCGGTTGTAGTTTCTCTCGACGCTGACTTCCTCTCCGGCGCATGGTTCCCGGGCTTTGTCCGCTATGCGCGCGACTTTATGCGCGGACGCAAGCTGGATAAAAGCGACGAGATGAACCGCCTTTATGTTGCGGAGAGCTCGCCTACCACGACTGGAGCAAAAGCGGACCATCGGCTGGTGCTGCGTCCGTCAGAAGTGGAAACCGTTGCGCGCGCTCTGGCTGCAAAAGTTGGCGTAGCTGCCACGGCGGGCAAGCTCAGCGGAGATCAGCAGAAGTGGCTGGATGCGGTTGCTGCTGATCTGATGGAGCATAAAGGCAAATGCCTGGTTGTGCCGGGTGAATTTCAGTCGCCCGCGGTGCATGTTCTGGCGCACGCTATCAACGGAGCGTTGGGCAATATCGGCCAGACTGTCAGCTATATCGACCCTGTTGAAGTGGATGCAGTGGAGCATGGGCAGTCCATCCGCGAATTGATTGCAGACATGAATGCCGGCAAAGTTGAGACGCTGATTATTATCGGCGGTAACCCGGTATTTAACGCGCCCGTTGATCTGGAGTTTTTGCAAGCGCTGGATAAGGTCAAACTGCGCATTCAATTCTCAAGCTACAAGAATGAAACAACCGACCACATGCACTGGCATGTGCCGGAGACGCACTATCTTGAAGCCTGGAGCGATGCGCGCGCCTATGACGGCACGACAACCGTGATTCAGCCCATGATTATGCCGCTCTATGAAGGCAAGAACGCGCATGAAGTGCTGGCATTTTTCACGGACCAGGTCGGCACCTCTTCTTATGATGTGGTGCAGACCTACTGGAAGTCGCAGCATCCGACGGCTGATTTTGAAGCGTTCTGGCGGACTTCCGTTCATGATGGTTTCGTGAAGGGCAGTGCGTCGTCCGCGAAGCAGGTTGCACCCAAGATTGCAGCATTGTCGCCGCAGGTAGCGTCAGATCCGAATAGGATCGAAGTGGCATTCCGTCCTGATCCCACGATTTACGACGGTAGCTTCATCAATAATGCCTGGCTACAGGAGACGCCCAAGCCGCTGAGCCGCAATACCTGGGACAACGTGGCCATGGTCAGTCCGGCGATGGTTCAGGCCTGGAAGTTGAACCAGTTAAGCGACCAGAACGATCACCAGTCAGACGCGCAGAGAGTTTTGGAAGTTGAGTTCCAGGGCAGAAAAGTTGAAGTTCCGTACTGGCCTCAGCCCGGCCATCCTGATAACGCGATCACGCTTTTTCTTGGCTATGGCCAGACAAAGACGGGTCGGGTTGGAGCGGGAACTGGTTATGACGCCTATAAGGTTCGTCCCAGCGCAAACCAGTATGCCGGCTCTGGCGTCACCATCAATGTTTCCAAAGATAAATACTGGGACATTGCTGTGACTCAAGGCCATTTCACCATGGACGATCGCGAACCGGTCAAGGTCGCGAACCTGGAAGAATTCCTCAAGAACAAGAATTTTGCCCACGAGAACAAAGACGAAGAACCGCAGGACAACGGCGACAAGCAAGAGTCTCTCTATCCAAACTTCAAGACCAAAGAGAACTTTTACCAGGACTATGCCTGGGGCATGTCTATTGATTTGAATTCCTGCGTTGGCTGCCAGGCTTGTGCGGTGGCTTGCCAGGCGGAAAATAACATCTCTGTCGTTGGCAAAGAGCAGGTGCAGCGCGGTCGTGAGATGCAGTGGATCCGCATCGATTCTTACTTTGAGGGCGATCCGGCAAATCCCAGCGTTTACTTCCAGCCGGTGCCTTGCATGCAGTGCGAGGACGCTCCGTGCGAGCCGGTCTGTCCTGTAGGCGCAACCACGCATTCAACCGAAGGCCTGAATGACATGGTCTATAACCGCTGCGTGGGCACACGGTATTGCTCGAATAACTGTCCGTATAAAGTGCGCCGGTTTAATTTCTTCCTGTTCGCCGATTACGACACGCCAAGCCTGAAGCTGGGCCGCAATCCTGATGTAACTGTGCGCAGCCGCGGTGTGATGGAAAAATGCACCTACTGCATCCAGCGCATTACAGAGGCGCGCATCGCTTCAGAAAAAGAAGACCGCAAGATTCGTGACCTGGAGATTAAGACGGCCTGCCAGCAGGTCTGCCCAACGGAAGCGATTGTCTTCGGAGACATCAATAACGCGAACAGTGCGGTGAGAAAGATCAAGGACGGTCCGCGCAACTACCAGCTTTTGGCGGTATTAAATACGCGCCCGCGCACCACGTATGTGGCGGCGGTGCGAAACCCAAATCCCAAACTAGCGTCTGGCACGGAGAAGACATAAAAGATGGCTGCACCAGACATACTGCCGCCTAAAGGTGTAAGGCCGCCGATCATCGGCCCTGGCCAGACTTTCGGCACCATTACGGACCGCATTGCGGGCATTGTGCTCACCAAGCACACACCAGTGTTCTGGGTGTTAATCGTTGCCGTATCGCTCGCGCTCTTTGGCATGCTGCAAACCGCAGTGGGCTATCTGCTGGTCAAAGGTGTTGGAATATGGGGCATTACCATCCCCATCGGGTGGGGCTTTGCCATTGTGAACTTCGTGTGGTGGATCGGTATCGGCCATGCCGGCACGCTGATCTCCGCAATTCTGCTGCTGTTTAAGCAGACATGGCGCACCTCAATCAACCGCTTTGCTGAGGCCATGACGATTTTTGCCGTCATGCAGGCGGGATTGTTTCCTCTGATTCATACAGGCCGGCCTTGGCTGGCCGCTTACTGGTTGTTCCCAATTCCGCTGACCATGGGCGTCTGGCCGCAGTTCCGCAGCCCGCTGATCTGGGACGTCTTTGCCGTATCTACATACTTTACGGTTTCATTCCTCTACTGGGGTATCGGCCTGATTCCAGATTTTGCCACACTCCGGGATTCCGCCAAGACTTTGGTCGTTCGCCGCATTTATGGCATGCTGGCCATGGGCTGGCGCGGATCGGCCAAGCACTGGAACCGCTATGAGACGGCCTACATGCTTCTGGCTGGACTGGCTACGCCGCTGGTTCTTTCCGTGCATAGCGTGGTTTCTTTGGATTTTGCGGTTTCAGTAGTTCCGGGCTGGCATACCACCTTCTTCCCGCCTTATTTTGTGGCAGGCGCAATCTATTCAGGTTTTGCCATGGTGTTGATGCTGGCAATCCCGTTCCGTTATCTCTACGGCATGCAGGATTTCATTACCCTGCGTCATCTGCAGAATTGCGGCAAGCTAATGCTGGCCACGGGGCAGATTGTGGCTTACTCCTATGCCATGGAGATGTTTATTGGCTGGTACAGTCAGGACAAGTATGAATTAGCGATGGTGAATAACCGCCTGCATGGGCCTTATTCGCACTATTACTTCATGCTGATCCTCTGTAACATTCTTATTCCTCAATCACTCTGGTTTAACAAGGTCCGTTCCACGCCTTGGATACTTTTCCTGGTTTCCGTGGTGGTGAATACGGGCATGTGGCTGGAACGCTTTGTGATTGTAGTGATGAGCTTGCAGCGTGATTATGTCCCCAGTTCATGGGGCATGTACTGGTTCACCAAGTGGGACATGATGATTTTTGTGGGAACCATGGGGTTCTTTACCTTGCTATTCTTTATCTTTATCCGGCTTATGCCGGCCATCTCCATCTTTGAAATGCGGACGTTAATACCGCAGGCGAAGGTGAAAGAATAATGACTGCGACTGCTGCACCTATTTACGGATTGATGGCGGAGTTTGAGACACCCACGGAGCTGGTACACGCAGCCAAGGGCGCTTATGCTGCCGGCTATCGTAAGATGGACACGTATACGCCTTATCCGCTGGAAGAAGCGGCTGAAGCCATTGGCGCACACCATAATCGCGTTTCGCTCATTGTTTTGATCGGAGCCATGCTTGGCATGATCGGTGGATATTCGCTGGAATATTGGGTTTCGGTTGTTTCTTATCCGGTGAACGTGGGCGGCAAGCCGTTCCATTCCTGGCCTGCTTTTATTCCGGTAACGTTTGAATGTGCCATTCTTGGAGCATCTCTTGCGGCCGTGTTCGGCATGCTGGCGTTGAATGGACTGCCGCAGCCATATCATCCGGTGTTCAACTCACCCAACTTTGTGCGCGCCAGCAAAGACGGCTTCTTTCTCTGCATTGAAGCGCACGACCCCCGGTTTAGCCTGGCGGAGACGCGTAAATTGCTTGAAGGCTTCAAGCCGGAAGAGATAACGGAGGTGCCGTATTAACCGTCCGGCACAAATCCGAGTAGCATGGCTGTTGTTTGCAGCCGCAGGCATGGCTGTAATTGGCGGTTGCCGCCAGGACATGCATAACCAGCCCAAGTTTATTCCGCTGCGTTCCAGTGAGTTTTATGCTGACCGCAGGTCGGCGCGATATCCGGTTCCCGGAACCATTCCGCAACTGGAAGACAAGAACGTTGATCGCGAACAACTCGACCCCGGCAGCTACTACCTTACCGGCAGGCATGGCAATGTTTACGGCAATGAAATACCGCCGCAGCTTGGCGACCCCAACAGCCCGAAAGACCGCGCGGAACTTCTGGCCCGCGGCCAGCAGCGCTTCAATATCTATTGTTCCCCGTGTCATTCCATGGTGGGCGATGGAGACGGCATGGTAGTGCAGCGCGGTTATAAGCGTCCGCCATCCTTCCACGTACAGCGACTTAGAAATGCGCCGATTGGCTGGTTTTATGATGTCATCAGCAATGGTTTTGGCGGCATGCCGGACTATGCGGCCCAAGTCAAGCCAGCCGACCGCTGGGCAATTGCGACCTATATTCGCGCGCTGCAGTTGAGCCAGAATGCTCCTGAAGCTGATGTTGCGCCCGCTGACCGTGACAAGTTGAATAAACCGGAAGAAGATGAAATCAAGGTTCCCGATACTTCGCTTAAGCCGCCAGCCGCGAAATCCCAGGAAGGTGTAAAGCCATGAGCGAAGTCGCCGTTCGTTTTACACCCAAGGATTTTGCTCCGCCGGCATTTATTGATCGCATGCGGTCCCGCTCTCTTGTGGTCGGCGTTGTTTTCAGCGTGATCACGCTTGGCCTTACGCTGGGCCTTCATCAGTGGCAGCTGTTCCTTCGTTCATGGCTTTTTTCGTTTATGTTCTGGTTTGGCCTGACGATGGGATCGCTTGTGCTGCTCATGCTGCAGTATGTAAGCGGCGGCAACTGGGGCAAGCTGGGGCGGCGCATTTGGGAAGCAAGTGCCGGTAATCTCTGGTTCATGTTCCTGTGCTGGATTCCGATCGTCATTGGCATGAAGACAGATGTGCTTTTTACCTGGACGCACATGACGCCCAAGGAATTGGGGCCGGACAAGGTAAAGTACTATCTCAATCCCACACTCTTTATTGTTCGCGGTCTGATCTTTTTTGCCGTTTGGGGATTTCTGGCCTGGCGGTTGACACGCTGGTCACAGAAAGAAGAGGCAGGGCAGACAACGCCTGCGCAATTCGTGGGTATCCAGAACCTGAGTGGCTTTGGAATTGTCTTTTACGGCATGAGCATCACCTTTGCCACCATTGATTGGACCATGTCCTTGTATCCGCAATGGTGGTCCACGGTCTGGGGCATGCTCTTTATGGTGGGCCAGGTGCTTACAGCATTTTGCTTTACCATCTGGTTGTTTACGCGTCTCTCCGCGGTAGAGCCGGTTTCGCGCATTTTCAAGATTGAGTATCTGCACGACTTCGGTAAATTGATGTTTGCCTTTGTTGTGCTGTGGGCCTACCTCTCATTTTCACAGTGGCTCATTATCTGGTCCGGCAATATGCTTTCGGAAATTCGCTGGTACCTGATGCGCCTGTACAACGGATGGCAATACTTTGGCATGCTGCTGATCTTTGTGCACTTTGCTTTGCCGTTTGCGCTCCTGCTCTCGCGCAATAACAAGCGCATTGTGCGTCGCATTGTTGCCATTGCCTTTCTGTTGTTGGCCATGCGACTGGTGGATATGTTCTGGCAGATTGCTCCGAATTTTTATCCCGGCACGCAGGCTGGCTTGAATAATTTCCACCTGATCGATGGAATTATGTACGTGATCTGCCCCATCGCCATGGGTGGAATCTGGTTATTTTTCTTTTATCTGCGGCTGAGCAAGCGTTCGCTCATGCCGGTAAACGATCCTGAATTTGCAGAGATGCTGGAATCGAAACATGGATAAATTTGAATCTCAATCCGCTGGGCATAGCAAAGAAGGGCACGAGGAAAGCGAAGTTAATGTTCGCGCCATCGTGTGGTCCGGCGTCGCCCTGGCCGCGTGCGCCGCGCTCGCTTTCGTGCTCATGATCGGTATGATTTGGGGCATGGAAAAGGCGGAGAGGCATTTTGAAGCCAAGCTCACGCCCATGGAGCAGCAGATACAGAAGGAGCACGAAGCGCCGGAAGAAGGTCTGGGCAAGGAAATTCCTGCCGCTGCAGGCGAAGTTAGGCCTATGCCAGACTCATATGGACGCGGCAAAATTGAAGACCATCTCAGGCGCACTTTTAGAGATACGTCTCCGCTTCTGCAATATGATGACGAGTACGACATGCGGACTTTCGTGGGTTCAGAAGAAAAGTGGCTGGATAGCACCGGCAAAGCTTCTGACGGGAGCATCCATATTCCGGTAAGCCAAGCCATGGAAATTTTGGCGCAACGCGGCTTGCCCCAGGTGAGTGGTCCATTTCAGCCTGCGAATGTAGGCGCACCAAGTGCCGCATATCCATCCGGAGCTGCAGATGCCGGTCAGGCGTCGCGCACAACTCCCACAGGGGGCACCAAGAAGTGAAGTTTGGCAGCACAATTCGGAAGAGATTGACCGTTGGATTGATAGCGGGATTGCTGGCGCTTTCCGCGTCTACTTCAGTGTGGGCACAGGCTGCGCCTAAGCTCCAGCCGGGTGACACCATGGCGAATCAGAAGCCATCCATTCTGGATCAGGTTGGGCTCGATCAGCGATTGAATCAACAGGTTCCATTGAATCTGACTTTCAATGACGAGACTGGTCAGGCTGTTCAATTGCAGCAATATTTTGGAACGAAGCCGGTCATCCTGATCATGGTGTATTACCAGTGCCCGATGCTATGCACGCAGGTGCTGAATGGATTTGCCGGCGCGATGAACGGGATTGTCCGCTTCAACATCGGCCGTGAATTCAACGTTGTCACGGTAAGTATTGACCCACGCGATACACCGCAGGATGCGGCTGAAGCCAAGAAAAAGTATCTGGCGAGATATCGCCGGCCGGGCGCGGAACAGGGCTGGCATTTTCTTACTGGCAAGAAAGACCAGATAGACGCACTGGCACAGGCTGTCGGTTTCCGCTACGCATGGGACCCAGAGATCAAGCAATATGCTCACGCCAGCGGGTTGATGTTGCTGACGCCGGATGGCCGCGTGGCGCAGTACTACTACGGGATCGAGTATGTCCCGCGCGATATTCAGCTCGGGTTGATTGAAGCGTCAAAGGGCAAGATTGGAAACGTGGTGGACGAGGTGATTCTGTACTGCTACCACTACGATCCGACAAAAGGTAGATATGGCGCAGTGATATTCAACGTCCTGCGCTTGACCGCTCTTGCCACTGTAATGGTGCTGGGTGGTTTCATGATAATCATGTTTCGCCGGGATTCGCTTGCTGCCCGAAAGGGCCGCTTAACTAGGACAGTCGAATAGATGCAATTGAACTTTCCCATTTTTCCGGAGCAGGCCTCAAGCATGGCGCAGCGGGTAGACGAACTCTACCTGTTTCTGGTGCTGATCACGACATTTTTCTCGCTGCTCATTGCCGTTCTTATCCTCTATTTCGCCATCAAGTACCGGAGAACCCCGGAACGCCAGGCCGAACAGATCCATGGCTCAACCCTTCTGGAGATCATCTGGACGGTGATTCCTTTGGGTATCTCCATGGTTATCTTTGTATGGGGCGCGCTGATTTATTACCACATGGAGCGGCCACCGGCGAATCCGCTGGAAATTTATGGTGTAGCGAAGCAATGGATGTGGAAGTTCCAGCATCCGGGTGGCCAGCGCGAAATCAATGCGTTGCACGTTCCTACGGGGCGCGACGTGAAAGTCACCCTGATCTCACAGGACGTGATCCACAGCTTTTTTGTTCCGGCATTCCGCGTAAAGCAGGACGTGCTGCCCAACCGCTATGTGTTTACCTGGTTCCGGGCGACGGTGCCGGGAACGTATCACCTCTTTTGCTCGCAATATTGCGGAACCAAGCATTCAGGCATGGTGGGTGATGTGGTGGTGATGACGCCGGAAGATTACTCCACATGGCTGGCCAGCGGCAAAGCTGAAGGCTCGTTGGCGTCATTGGGTGAAAAAGCATTCCAGCAGTATGGCTGTACCACATGCCACCGTCCGGACTCAGGCGCGCGAGGCCCTAACCTGGAAGGTGTTTATGGCCGTCCGATCCGGCTCACTGACAATCGCGTGGTATTGGCGGATGACAATTATATTCGCGAATCGATTCTGGAGCCCAACGCGAAAGTGGTCTCCGGCTTCCAGTCCATCATGCCAACGTTCCGCGGCGTAGTGAGTGAAGACGAGATCATCGCAATTACCGAATACATCAAGCACCTGGCGCCGCAGGAAGCGAATCCGCTGAACAACCGCACTACGCCGACGCAGATTCGTGACAGCGAAGTGCCGAATATCCAGAAACAGAATGAGCAGCAAACGCAACCGACCCCGCAGGGAACGAGGCCTGCGAATCCATCTGGGAAGAAACCATGAGTACCGCAACAACGATCGTTAAGCCAGTAATGCCGGAAAAGCATTACTTGAACGACAACTACGGAATCAGATCGTGGCTGCTGACTAAAGACCACAAGCGCATCGCGATCCTGTACCTGTTTTCCATCACGGTGTTCTTTTTTATCGGAGGCATTTTTGCGGCCCTGATCCGCCTGCATCTGCTCACACCCAACGGCGAACTTTTTGAGGCGGATACTTACAACAAACTGTTCACCATGCACGGCGTGAACATGGTTTTTTTCTTCCTGATTCCTTCCGTGCCTGCCGTGCTGGGCAATTTCCTGATGCCTATCATGGTCGGAACAAAAGACCTGGCGTTTCCGAAAATCAATTTGTTGAGCTGGTACCTGTATATCTGCGGCGGCACTTTTTCAGTGGCAGCAATGATTACCGGTGGAGTGGATACAGGCTGGACTTTTTACGCGCCGTTAAGCTCCGGCTACTTGAAGACGCACGTCATCATGCTGGCTGTTGGCGTGATTATCGCCGGCTTCTCTTCTATTTTTACGGGACTGAATTTCATTGTTACCGTGCATCGCATGCGCGCACCCGGCATGACCTGGGGCAGACTGCCACTCTTTGTGTGGTCAAACTACGCAGCCAGCCTGATCATGATTTTAGGGACGCCCGTTATCGCCATCACTTTAATCTTGCTGGCTCTGGAACGCGGCTTCCACATCGGCATATTTGATCCCAAGCTGGGTGGGGACCCGGTGCTCTTTCAGCACATGTTCTGGTTTTACTCGCACCCGGCGGTTTACATCATGATCCTGCCCGGCATGGGCGTGATCAGCGAAATCGTCCCTTGCTTCTCCCGCAAACGCATCTTCGGATATTCGTTTGTCGCGTTCTCCAGTATTGCCATTGCCGTGTTTGGTTTTGTGGTCTGGGCGCACCACATGTTCGTCGCCGGCATCTCGGTTTACTCGGCGCTCGTCTTCTCGTTGTTGAGCTATGCGGTGGCCATCCCTTCGGCAGTCAAGGTCTTTAACTGGACTGCCACCATGTATAAGGGTTCCATCAAAATGGATACGCCCATGCTTTATGCCATGGCGTTTATCGGGCTATTCACTATTGGCGGCCTCACAGGACTTTTTCTTGCCGCGCTCGGCTTGGACATCCATATTCATGACACTTATTTTGTCATCGCGCATTTCCATTACGTGATGGTGGGCGGCATGGTTACGGCCTATCTGGGAGGACTCCATTTCTGGTGGCCCAAAATGACAGGCCGAATGTATCCGGAAGCGCCGGCAAAGCTGGCAGCGTTGATTACCTTTATCGGGTTCAACCTGACCTTCTTCCCGCAGTTTATTCTTGGCTATATGGGCATGCCACGCCGCTATTGGGCATATCCACCTGAGTTCCAGGTACTGAATGTACTTTCTACTGCAGGCGCCTCAATTCTCTCTGTGGGATTTATTCTGCCTCTGATTTATTTCATATGGTCGTTAAAGTATGGCGAGGTTGCCGGGGACAATCCGTGGCAGGCCACAGGTCTGGAGTGGGAAACCAGTTCGCCGCCACCCACGCACAATTTCCATGAGATCCCAATCGTGACCAAAGACCCGTATGCCTATGGCGAAGATAAAGGTGGGGAGGTTCACATTGGCCACTAGCCAGACAACCACCACAGAACATCATCCAGCGCTGTCGCACCAGTTTGACAGCATGGCGCAGCAGCAGGACGCCTCCACGTTTGGCATGTGGGTCTTCCTGCTGACGGAAATCATGATGTTCGGTGGCCTGTTTACCGCCTACCTGATCTATCGCATCAAGTATTACGATGCCTTCGCGGCTGGCAGCACCAGCATCAGCGTGGGTTGGGGGTTTGCCAATACGCTGGTTCTTATCGGCAGCAGCTTCACCATGGCCATGGCTGTATGGACCGCGCAAAAAGGCTTTCGCAAACAGCAGGTTATGTACCTGATTTTTACCATGATTCTGGGCGTGGCTTTTTTGGGCGTAAAGGCCAAGGAATACCATGATAAGTGGGATGAATGCCATATCCCCGGACACATTATCGGAAAAGGTTTTAACACCTGGGGCGGCTGCAGCGCCACAGACCCCAAGCTGGGGAACATCGCCGAAGAAATCAGGGAAAGAGACCCGAAAGTTCCTGAAGTTGCCGCAGTGCAGATTGCAAAACAGACGGAGATATTTTTCTCCTTCTACTTTGCTATGACCGGACTGCACGCATTCCACATGATCATTGGATTCGGACTGCTTCTGTGGCTCACGTTGCGAGCAAAACGCGGGGAATTTGGGCCGCAGTATTACACGCCTGTGGAGCTGGGCGGACTGTACTGGCATTTTGTCGACATCGTCTGGATTTATCTCTTCCCGCTGTTGTACTTAATCAGCCGGACAAGGACATAGGGTTAAAGAGGGAATATGTCAGAACAAGGTCATCCTACTCCCAAGCTTTACATCATTATTCTCACGTGCCTCGTTATCGGCACTGTGCTTACTTATCGGGCTGCGTTTTGGGAGATGGGTATTTTCAATCCGATCGTGGCGCTCGCTATTGCCTGCACCAAGGCCACGCTGGTCATCCTCTTTTTTATGCATGTGCGTTATAGCAGCAAGCTCACCAAAATCACTATTACAGCAGGCTTTTTCTGGCTCCTGATTATGATCACAATGAGCTTGAGTGACTATCTAACGCGCGCATTTTTGCCGCGGTAATTGAACTTGCCTCTGGGCAGAGCGAAGGAACCTACCGGCTTAAAAATTATATCTGGGAAAACAAAGGCGATCCTGATAAGGGATCGCCTTTAATATTTTTTACTTAATCTCAATTGCGGTTAAGAGAGAACTACTTCGTTAGGATCTCTTCCAGAAAATCCAAAGCCCGCGGATCATTGGACTGTCCCAGCCAGAAGATGGCTTGCTTTCTCACCACTGGATTCTTGTTGGTCCTGGCCAGGGCAATCAGGCGAGGCACGCCATCCGCATCGTGCATCTGGCTCAAAGCAAAAACAGCCTTCTTCTTTACCTCGGTTTCAGGGTCGTTCTCAATGGCTTCAGTAATTTGTGCAGCCTCTTTTTTGCCGCCAATTTGAGCCAGCCAGAAAATTGCCTGGCTGCGGACATGCGGGCTCTGATCATGGCGCGCCATGTCGATCAATTCCTTCAGGGCATCTGGATCTTTGCTCTGGGAAAAGGCGAATGTGCCTTTCTCGCGCACGCGGTCACTCGGATCTTCTTTGACATATTTGCGCAGCAGCTCCACACCTTTTTTGCCACGTTCCACGCCCAGCCAGAAAGCAGCTTCTTCGCGCAGGGAAACTCGCTGACTTGGCTGGACCAGTTTTTCCAAGGCTGCATCTGTTGCCGGCGTGTCATGTAAAGCAATGGCCATCACCGCCTGGCGTGAGGGGTCTTTATGCCAGGATGCATCGTCTTTTGTTGTTGCAGCCGTAGTTTCACTTACGGCTATGCCTGTAAGCAATTCCACGCTTTGTTCCGGCTTTACATCATCCAGCCAATAGACCGGAAGTCCGGCAAAATCGAGCGCGCAGTCGGCACTGTAAACACGGACCTTACCAATCTGTTTTCCCTCGGCGCGAAAGAAGATAAACGCATACGGTACCGGTTCCGGTGAGCAGCCTGCAACGGTGCCAGTGAATGAGCCGCCCTTGTCGGACTCCATCCGGCATCCGCCACAGCACTGATTGCCGGCGCCTTTGAACTGGTCATACGAATCAAAGCAGCACATGGTGCGCTCTTTGGCCGCCGCAGGAATTTTGTAGCCGATCCACAATGGCCCGGCTTGTTTCTGCATTAGACCGTTGATCGTCGCCTTGAGATCCGCGCCGGCCGGCTCTTCCTGCCATTTGCCATTGCTCACCTTTGGTTTCTGTGCCGCCGCGGTCAAAACCCCAAGGCAAAGAACTAATATGAGTGCGCTTGTATATCGAATAAAAGTTCTCATGGCATCCCCCTTTTACTTATTCAGAATTTCCATCATGTAATCGCTGATTTCTGGCGAGTTCATAATGGACATCTTCTGGATCAGCTCGCGCTTCAGCTCAGGATTGGTCTCTTTTCTGGCTAGCGCCACCATTTCCCTGCCGGCACCGCGGAGAAACAGTGCATTAATCACTTTCTTTTTCACGGAAAGATCAGCCTGCGATCCATACAGCTTCGTCAGGACCACCATGCCTTCTTCTCCGCCCACCAGGCCGAGCGTATTGATGGCTTTAGCCAGCACGCGCGGGTCTTTCTCTGTCTGGACAATCTCAGCCAGTTCGTGGCCGCATCCGCACATCAGCATTGCCCCCACGGCCTCTTCGCGTGTTTCCACATCCGGTGAATTCTTATAGAAGTCCAGCAGTTCGGCGCGGCCGCCCATCATGCCCAGATAGCGGATCGCTTCTTTACGCAACTCAGGATTCTTTTCTGTCTTCGCCAGGCTCGCCACATCTTCCTTGCAGCCGCACATCAGCCACGCCTGAAAGACCGTCTTTTTAACGCTCATATCAGAAGAAGTGTTATAAATCTCTTTCAATATGGAGCGATTGCGATTGCCGTTCATGCCGATGTAGCGAATGGCGCGTTTCTGCAAATCAGGCTGATTGTTCATTTTGGCCAGCCCCATCAGGATCTGCTGGGCCTTGTCTGAGCCGCTCTGGGAAAGCACAAACAGCGCTTTGTCTTTCAACTTTGGGGGATAGTTGCCCTGAATGATCTTCTCTAGAAGAGGCACGGCCTTCTCCGGATCAGAGTTCATCAGGCTTTGAATGGCCAGCAGCTTCAGCTCTTCATCGGAAATATTTTCCGGATTGCCGCCGCCGCGAACTTCCTGCTCCAGAGCGCCGGCATCGCGCAGCCAGGTACTCTTGGGATAGCTCTTGCGCAACTCGCCGATCATCGTCACCGCCTGGCCTTTATTGCCGGATTTATTCAGAGCGTAGGCTTTCCAATACATAGCAGCATCTGTCTTGCGGCCATGGATTCGGATGACTTCATCAAATCCCTTGATGGCATCGCCATAATCGCCCTCGTCCAGTTGGTCTTTGGCGTCTGCATAGACCTGGTCTTCATGCGCGTTGGCTTTGTCCGCTGCTTGAGGGTCTATAAAAGAAGCAGAAGGGACTTCCTGTGGTGCGGTGGCGTGCGCTGAGTGTGCGGAAACAACTGCGCATGCCAGAAAAATAATTGCGAATAATTTGCGATTCATATCGTTATAGCCTCTGGTTACCGTTGCGGCCGGAAAGCTCCGGCTGCCGTATTTTTGAATTTACTTCTGAACCCACCACACGCACCTTGAACAGAAGGCCTTCTGTCTGGATAATGTGGCGGACCTGCTGCAAATCTTCGGGAGAAACTTCTTTGGGACCGTTGGCGACTTCCGCCAGCACGCGCCCTAACTGGTCTAACAGCCGCGCAATCTGCGGATCGCCCGTCTGCTGCGCGCTTACGCGATAAAGGTGGTTGCTGTCGAGCAGGTCGCGCGCCTCCGCCTGCTCATTGGAGAAATCGACTGAACCGTTGGCGTCAGTATTCATGATTTCCACCAGCAGCATCTGCGACCGTTCCAGGTGGTTGCCCACAGCCACCAGGACCACACGCTGCGGATTTACCTGGACAGGCTGCTGCGCAATCTGTGGCTGAGCCGGACGCGGCCAGAATCTGCCGGCAATAAATGCTGCGGCCAGCAGGAGCGCCATTACTCCTGCGAATGCCCATTTCTGTTGCGCGCCAAAGAGTCTGTGAAAGAAGCTGCCTTTCTGTGGCAAACGATCGCGCAGGTTCAACCATGTCTTCTCTTCAAATACCACCGGCGGCTCGGGGACTTCCAGCGGTTCAATTTGCTGGAGAATGGCCTGAACACGAGAAAACTCAGCTTTGCACTCAGCGCAAGCGGCCAGATGGCGATCAATCTCCGGTTCGCCCTCGGCATCACCGTAATAATGCAGGATGATTTGTTCTTCGCTCAGGTGATTGTTGCTCAAATGGTTCATTTCGCTGCACTCCCACCCCAGCGCGCTGAGGGACTTGAACTCGCATAAGGCTCAAGTTCCAGCCGCAGTTTTTGTACGGCGCGGAACACGCTGTTTTTAGCAGCGCTTACTTTCAGATCCAGAGCCTGGCTTATTTCTTCAATAGACCGGCCTTCCATGTGGCGCATGGTAAACGCGATGCGCTCGGCTGGCGTAAGCAGCCCCAACGCACCAGCAATCTTGCTTTTCATTTCCACACTGAGCAGCAAGCGGTCCGGGCCAGGCGTGGAAGCGGGAAGTTGTATCTGGTTGCCTTCCTCGGCGTCAGGGTTATCAACGATCTGGTATGTATCTTTTGTCTGCATTTGCGTCTTTCTCGCAGTCAGGAAATCAAGCGTGCGGTTCACGGCGATCCGGTAAACCCATGTACTGAAGTTGGCGCGAAGCTCAAAACGCTCCAGGCTCTTGTAAGCCCGCAGAAACGTTTCCTGCACCAGTTCTTCCGCGTCCTGCTGGTTACCGGTCATGCGGTACACCACGCGAAAGATGCTGCGGGAATGGCGCTCAACCAGGACACGAAACGCGTCCCTGTCACCGGCCAGAACCTGCGCCACTACGGCTGCATCAGTAACTTCCATTCGAATAACTTAGACCGGATTTGAGGAGAGCGGTTAGTTTTTCTGTAATCCCGAACGGAAGCGAGGGAACTTCTTTATAAAATCCCGAATGAGCGAAGCGAAGAGGGATCTCTATAGTTATCAAGATGTTAAGGGATAAAACGATTTCACCCATAAATTATGGAGGCGATAGGGATCTCTCGCTGCGCTCGAGATTTCAGAGAAAACAGGCCGCTCAGCTTATTTCCGCTCAACGGCAGAAGCCACTCTAAGTACAGTACTTTCGTCAAAGTGTTTACCCAAGACTTGCAGCCCGATCGGCAGGCCGGATTTGGTCTCGCCACAGGGGATGCTGATACCTGGGATACCGGCCAGATCGGCGGTGACTGTATAGATATCGGCCAGGTACATAGATAAAGGATCGTCTGATTTTTCCCCGATTTTGAACGCTGGGGTCGGCGCCGTTGGCGTGACGATGGCGTCCACTTTTTGGAAGGCTTCTTCAAAATCACGCGTAAGCAGGGTGCGGACGCGCTGAGCTTTTAGATAATAAGCGTCGTAATAGCCGGAACTAAGAGCATAAGTTCCCAGCATAATGCGGCGCTTTACTTCGGCGCCAAAGCCTTCGTCGCGGCTTTTGCGGTACATATCAGAAAGAGTCGAAGCGCCTTTGGCCCGGTGGCCGTATCGCACACCATCAAAGCGCGCCAGATTCGCCGATGCCTCAGCGGTGGCGATCACGTAATAGGTGGGAACTGCATACGCCGTGTGCGGCAGGGAGATAGGAACAATTTCACACCCGGCGGAGCGCAACTTGGCGATTCCCGCTTCCACGGCAGTACGAACTTCCGTCTCCAGCCCTTCACCAAAATATTCTTTGGGTATGCCGATCCTGAGACCGCTGACAGGCTTGGCGAGATCAGCTTCGTAATCGGGAACCGGAACTTTAGCGGACGTAGAGTCCATGGGATCGTGTCCGGCGATCACGCCCAGAAGAATTGCTGCGTCTTTTACAGTTTTAGTAAGTGGGCCGATGTGGTCGAGCGAAGAGGCAAATGCGATGAGTCCGTAACGCGAGACGCGGCCGTAAGTCGGCATGAGTCCAACCACGCCGCAGAAAGAAGCCGGCTGGCGGATTGAGCCGCCAGTATCTGAACCAAGCGTTGCCACGGCCATTCCCGCAGCAACTGCAGCAGCCGAGCCGCCACTGGAACCACCAGGCACGCGCGATGTATCGCGCGGATTGCGCACCGGCCCATAAGCAGAGTTCTCATTGGATGAGCCCATGGCAAACTCATCACAATTTAGCTTGCCCAGCACGATAGCGCCTGTCGCTTCCAGCTTGGACACGGCGGTGCAGTCATAAGGAGGAATAAAGTTCTCCAGGATTTTTGAGCCAGCCGTGGTGCGGACACCCTTGGTGACCATCACGTCTTTAATTCCCACGGGGACGCCGGCCAGGGGAGGCAGCGCCGCGCCTTTGCTGACCAAGCCATCAATATACTTTGCCTGTGTAAATGCCCTATCTTCAGCGAGCGCCAGATAGGCGTGAATCTCTGGATCGTCCGCTTTGATCTTGCTATAGAACTGCTCAACCAGGCCTGAAGCAGTGACATGCTTTTCTGCAATGGCGGTGCGGGCGGATTCGATGGTAAGTGTTGTCAGATCCATGATTTTAAAATCCCGACCCTGAGCGAAGCGAACGGGGAGGGATCCCTACATTCTTAACAGCTGCTTCATTACTGCAAACTTTAATTTTTTCTAGCTATAGGGATCTCTCGCTCCGCTCGAGATTTTAGAAAAAGCCAGCTGCTTACTTCTCTATTACCCTGGGCACTTTGAAAAACTCGCCATCTGTTTCCGGAGCATTTTTCATGGCGTCTGCGTGCGGCAGGCATGGGCGCAGTTCATCTTCGCGCAAATTGCTGCCTTGATCACCTGAAGATGCACCTGAGATTTGTGCCATCGGAGGAATGTTGGTTGTGTCCAGTTCGTTCAGGCGGTCAATATAGCCAAGAATCGAGTTCAGGTCTTTGAGCATGCGCTGGCGCTCCTGGTCCGTGAGTTCCAGGTTGGCCAGAGCGGCAACGTAAGAGACGTTTTGGTCAGTGACTTTCATTTTAGTAGTTAGCGGTCAGCAGTTTAGCAATTAGCAATCAGAGCAAGAGCACTCAATAAATCTAGGAAGAACCGGGTTCAGCTGATTGCTGACTGCTGCCTGCTGAAGGCTTAATTCTAAACTGTATGCTCTGCACCACTTTGCCCAGGAGCCCTTCATAACCATTGATATATCGGCCGGTAAATGCCTGAAGCTGGTTGCGCCAAGTGGCGTCCTGCACTTCAACAATGAGATTTCCATTGGCAAAACTGAGCGCCTGGGTGCGTGCCGCCACTTCTTTGCCGCAAACCAAAGGCCATGCCAGCATTACGGCTTCGTCGGCGGGGCGAGTCCGCAACAGGTCCTGCATAATCTGGCGCAAGCCGGTGCGAACTGGTTCCATGTGAATCTCCGTAGAAGAGATTTTAGCATCAGGGATTACGGAGCTTGCCGGATCCAAATCAGAGTAGACATCAGATCAAAAATGGCACCACGGCTTTTACGCGATGCTTGTAATCAAGGTAGGTGCTCCCAAACTGCTGCACCATGAATGTCTCTTCCATGCGCAGTTTGAAGCCAAAGCCCAGAACCAGCAGCAGGAATCCCAGGAGCCCGCTTATCTCGCCATGAACAAGCGCCGTGCCCAGAAAAGCCAGGATTAATCCGGTGTAAATAGGGTGGCGAACAAGGCTATACGGTCCGCCTTGAATCAGCTCGTGCTGCTGTTTAATTGTGATGGTGCCACTCCAGTTTCTGCCAATCCACAATCGTGCCCAAATGGCAAAGGCTGTGCCCGCTGCGGTAAGGGCTGTGCCAATCCACATGATCGTGAGGTCTGATTTGGGAAAAAACCTCAAATGAAGCCAGTATGGCCGTACGTGATGAGCAAAAAGCAGGGAAAATGCAATGATCACCGAACCACTCTGCGCCAAACGTGAGATAAATGATTGCCGTTTCACGCTCTGCTTCGCCGTAAAAGCGCTGATTACCCAGAAAATCCAAAGCGCTGTCCAAAGATAAGCCACAGTCGCGTAGAGATGATCTGCCATGAAGAAATTTACGAAGCTAGACGGCCGAAGGTTCCCACAGAAATCCTGATTTGGGTCCGGGCGGTAAATTTTGTTGATGGAAACGATTATGCTTTTAAATACAATGACTTAGGCTGATTTTGGCTCTCCCGTTTAATGCAGATGAGCGCCGCTGAACCATTATTTACACCCATTCAGGGAAAGCTTGTTAAGCTATCCGGCGCTGCATGGCTAATATAGTAGTGATTCAATATCCCGTTTTGTTTCTGTGTCATAGCTTGGAAGAGGGCGCCCGAGGCGGCGCAAGGAGAAGCGTAATCAATGCACAAGCCGGTAAAGTATGCAGAGAAAGTCCTGACCTACGCAGCGCGCGGCACCTGGGCAGTTTTTGAAAAGATCAACAGTATTAAGCCCCGGCCTTCATTCACGCCAAACTGGTCAGACAAGCCGATATTGAAGTCGTGGCAAAAAACCAAGCCTCCGCTGGGCTGGCCGCGCTCTACTGATTCACTCTGCCCCAAGTGCGTTCCGGAAATCCGCCAGCAGATTGTTGACGGTAAATTGCCGCATGAAATCCTGCTCAATGAAAAAGCGGGAGAGATCAAAGCGACCATCGTGGAACGCGATGGCAAAATTCTGATGGTGAAAGATTGCCCGCTCCACGGTCACTTTGAAGACGTAATGGCCGTTGACGTGGAATTTTTCAAGCACCTGGAAGACGTATTCCCGGGGCGTGATATTGCCGCCCACAATGACGAAAAGCTGCACAACCACGGCACCAGCACGGTAAAGCATGGTCGCGGCTCAGTTTTGACGATTGATCTGACCAACCGCTGCAACATGATGTGCGATCCCTGCTTCATGGACGCGAACCAAGTCGGTTTTGTGCATGAGTTGACGTGGGATGAAATCAAGACGATGCTGGACAACGCGATCTCGATCAAACCGCGTCGCCAGATGTCAGTCCAGTTCTCCGGTGGCGAGCCGACGCTCTCACCTTACTTCCTTGACGCAGTGCGTTATGCCCGCCAGGTTGGTTACAACTCCGTGCAGGCTGCGACGAACGGAATCGAATTCGCCAAGTCGCCTGAGTTCTGCCGCCAGGCCGCTGAAGCTGGTCTGCGCTATGCCTATCTGCAGTTTGACGGTATCGGCAACGCAGCCAACTCGCATCGCCAGGTCGGCAATTTGTTTGACGTGAAGCTGCGCGCCATCCAGAACCTGCATGAAAACGGCGTCGATATTGTTCCAGTGACCACAATCATCAACGGCATCAACAATGAGCAGGTGGGGCGCATTATTCAGTTCGCGCTGGACAATCCCAAGACCATCAGCTTCCTGAGCTTCCAGCCAGTTTCATTCACTGGTCGCGACGAAGAAATCACTGACGATCGCCGTCAGGCACAGCGTTACACGCTGAGCCATCTGGCGCATGACGTAAAAAACCAGACCGGTCTGGGCGAGCCCAAACGCGACTGGTTCCCAATCTCATTCATGTCTACTTTCTCTGACTGGGCTGATTTGATTCACGGTCCCAGCGCTGATTGGGGACAGTTGAGCTGTGGCTGCCACCCGAACTGCGGTGTAGGCATGGCGGTGATGATCGACAAAGAAACCAAGGAAGCCGTACCAGTTACAGCGTTCCTGAATGGAGACAAGATCGGTCAGGACGTGGCCAAGGTGAACGATGCAGGCCGTGGACGTTTCCTCTCGGTCTTTGGCATGGCCCTGGCTCTGGCCAAGAATTACGATCCGTTCAAAGCGCCAAAGCACTTTAAGCTGATTGATCTGCTGCGGAAGTTTGACAAAACGTTTGGCGCAACCAAGAAAGCTGACGAAAAGTATGGCAAAGTAGATGGCGAGCGCACGATTGAAGACATCAAGAGGCGCCGCCAGGACCGCTGGAATTTCCTGTTCATCGCAGGAATGTGGTTCCAGGACCTTTATAACTACGATTTCCGCCGCACCGAGCAGTGCATTATTCCTTATGCCACGCAGGAAGGCGAGATTAGCTTCTGCGCTTATAACACCGGCGTGGGCTGGCGCAATATCATTGAAAAAATGCATATGACCGCCACGCTTACCAAGTGGTATGAAGAGCACGGACGCCATGAGATTTTTGCCGGCGGCAAGGCTGTGGGCCTGAACCAGAGCACTCATAAGCTCAACCTGAATGACGCTCACGTACAGGCTGGACGCAATACCACGCTGGATGATTTGGGTATCGCCAAGACCGCTCGCGAAGAGAAGCTTCGCGCCCGTGACGAGAAAATGAAGAAGACCGCCGAAGATCTAAAAATGGAAGCGCTCTATCGTGAGCACATCCTGAAAGAGCCCAAGCCAGAGCCACAAGGCGGCTTTGTTCCTCTTGGATCAATTGCACCGGCGGCGCCAAAGACGGCACCGACGACCGAAAAGAAGGAAGAAGTTTTCGGCGACTAAAGCGATTACCGCTAAGTACGCAAAGGGCGCAAAGTTCAAATACTTTGTGCCTTTTTGTTATTCTAGCTTTTTTGATTGGTAGATCATTACATGCAAAATTTCAGCAGCGTTGAAATCGGAACCTTCTCACCTTTGCGCTCCTTTGCGTCCTTGGCGGTTATATTTTGCCTTTTGCTGGTTGGCTGTGCCGGCGAACCCAAGCATGCCACGTGGATCAACGCCACCGGAGCTGAGCAGAATGAACGGCTGATGTGGAAGGCCATCCAGGAAAAAGGCTGGACAGATTTTGAGCACCATCTTTCCGCTACTTTTGTCGGGGTGAATGCCGAGGGCAAGTTATTTGACCGCGCAGGATGGCTGGAGCAGTGGAAGAGCGCGGCGGTCCAGGACTTTTCTCTGGGTGAATTGCAGGTGCAGCCGGAAGGGCCAGACATGAAAGTAACTTACATTTTGCAACTCCAGGGACCGGGAGCTGCGCCGGCTGGGTGGCGGGTGGTTTCTGTCTGGCAGCAGTTGAAAAAAGGCTGGGTGCTTTCCGCTACTGCGATGACGCCAATCCAAAATACATCGAACCCAAATATGCCGGCCCCGAGCCACTAGAAGAAACGCACGCCAGCCTGAATTACAATTTCTTTGCCACTTTCCTTCCTTTATGAGCCGAGTTGCCGCCACAGTCCAACAGCCTGACGTCCCCAGTTTTCGCCGAATGCTGCTCGAGTGGTACCGGCAAAATCAGCGCAAATTGCCCTGGCGCGGCCAGAGCGATCCGTATCGCATTCTGGTTTCGGAAATCATGTTGCAGCAAACCCGAGTGGCGGTTGTGGAAGACCGTTACAAGAAGTTTATCGCGCAGTTTCCTGCGTTAGAGCGGCTGGCCCGCGCACAAGAGCAAACAGTTCTAGCCGCCTGGAGCGGCCTGGGATATTACCGTCGCGCGCGTAATCTGCATGCAGCGGCAAAACAGATTGCTAAAAGCGAGGGCTTTCCCAAGACAGCAGAAGCATTGCGAGAGCTACCCGGCATTGGCCGCTATACAGCGAATGCTATGGCCAGTATCGCCTTTGGCGAGCCTGTAGCCGTGGTGGATGGCAATGTAAAGCGCGTTTTGCAGCGGGTTACTGGCAGAGATTTAAATGAAGAACAGTACTGGCAAACTGCCGGCGCTCTACTGGCCACAGACTCTCCGGGAGATTTCAATCAGGCGATGATGGAACTGGGCGCTGTCATCTGCGTTCCCGGCAATCCTCTGTGTGCCGTCTGTCCGGTGCTTGAGTTGTGCGCGACCCGCGGCGCACATGCTCAATCTGAAAGAGCCACGCGCAAGAAAGCAGTGCTCGAATATTCGCTTTGCCGCAAAAATGGAAGCGTGTTGCTGCATCAGCGTCCGCAGGATAGTTCTCTTATGCCCGGAATGTGGGAACTGCCGCTCTGTAGTGGAAGAAGCCAGAAGCGGCAGACCGTGCAACCCTTGATGAAACTTAAGCATTCCATCACTACCACGGACTATTCAGTTCGGGTCTTCGCCGGAAGTGGCCGCAAGGGGCAATGGGTGCCGCTGGGCAATGCTGAACGGTTTGCTTTGACAGGATTGACGCGAAAAATTCTGCGTAAGCTGAAAGAGTAAATTTATGATTTTAAGGTGGTGTCTGCGTGCAGTCGTTCTAGCTGTTTTTTTGTTGATTGCAGTACATGGCATCGCAAATGCGCAGAGCAAACCGTCGAATGACTGCGCTTCGCCAAACGGGTCACTTCCGCAAGGCGCTTCGCGCGTGTACATCGCTCTGCGCAATGGCATGGATGGCAGTGGCAAGTCCATGGCTGACGCTCGCGACGGGAGCACGGTAACTGCTTTCGACACGATCCTGCGCTGCTATAGCGAAGGCTGTTCCGGTGCTCAGAATCAAGGAAAGCAGGTAGCCAAGACCGAAAATCTGACTGTATGCCTTGGGCCGGGAACGTTTTCGACCATGGGGAATTATGACTACATCATTGCCGTTCCGCATCGCACACAAATAGGCTTTACAGTCGGCAAAGGATGGAAAATTCACGGTTCGGGCAAAGACAAAACCACGATCAAACTGAGTGCATACCTGCCCATTACGGACCCCAAAGATCCACGCAATATGCCGGTGGATACCGGCGTGAACATCGTTTTCGGTACCAACTCAGATAGTGCTTCAGGAGTGGAAATATCCGACCTGACGATTGACGGAAATTATCCAGAGTTGAAATCGCGCTCACGGGCGCATGGAGTGAAAGCGCTGGGGCTGGAGGCGATCCACCTGCGCTCAGACCTGGGCGGCAACTGGATTCACGATGTGAATATCGTCAATTTATCCACGGAGATTGGCGCCATCAATGAACGGTGGGAGGCCTTTCCGGTGTGGATCATTGCGTGGGACCGATCCAAACCAGAGCAAAACCGCGGCAACCTGATTGAAAACGTGAGCATGACGCAGGCTTTTGGCACTGTCTGTACTGCGATTGCCATCGGCAATGCTACTGCTGAAGTGAGAAATAATTTGGTTGACGGCTACCAGATTGGCTATGGCGGCTGGGACATCGGCGCCGGAACTGTATTTCACGATAACACCGCCATCAATACGGAATACGGATTCAATATCGACAGTCTGGTGAATCGTGGAGTGAGAATCGAGAGAAACAAAATTGTGCATCCCCGGAAATTTGGGTTTGTTGTGGGCGGCGGTGGAACGTATGCCAACTTCAGATTCCTGAATAACACGGTGCAATTCGACAAGTCAGGCGGTGTTGGATTTGTTTTTCAGGGGAATGTAACCGGGGCCATTGTTGCGGGAAACAAGGTACTGGCAGACAACTCCGCGGGCGCGCACTCCACCGCGATCAGAAATTATTCTGCTGGTGGGCAGTCTGGCCCGAACAGCAACAATGTGTACCAAGCCAATCAGATTTCTAATTCCATGCCGGTTGTTTTCGAAGCGCCATCACAGAAATCGCAAAACTGCTTTTTTGATAATCGCGACGAACGAAGCGTCCCGCGCAAAGACCTGCCGGACAATCACAATGGGCCGTGTGTTTCCGCAGATCAACGGTGACGGCATGAAGAAATCCAGAAAAATTCTCGGAATACTGGCGCAATGGCCGGAGCGCCTTCAACGTGTGCAGGGAGTCGGATTGAAGCTGTTAATTCGATTTGTGATCTGGTTTTCCCTGAAACGCCAGAGTTATCTACAATAAGAAGATTGGTTGGAGGGGGTTAGAAATGTCCGCATTGGAAGCTGGTGTAAAAGCGCCGGAGATCGAATTGCAGTCTCTGGACGGACACAAATTTTCACTGAAGGAAGCGCGAGAAAAGGGCCCCATAGTAGCTTCATTTTTCAAGGTAAGCTGCCCCGTCTGCCAGATGGCCGCCCCTTATCTGGACCGCATCTTCAAGGCATATAGGCAGAGTGGCAAGTTTACTTTCGTGGGTGTTTCCCAGGACAATGCAGCAGACACACTGGCATTCAACAAGCGCTTTGGCGTTTCGTTTCCGGTGTTGCTTGATCCTGCAGGAAAATATCCCGCTTCCAATGCTTACGGGCTGACCAACGTCCCTACTACCTTTTTGATTTCGCAGGAAAGCAAAATTGAGTTTTCAACGGTTAGCTGGTCCAAGGCGGACATGGAACAACTGAACCGCAGGCTCGCCATGCTCAGTAACTTACCTGTGACGCAAGTCTTCCAGCCAGGCGAAAAAGTGGCGGAGTACAAGCCCGGTTGAGAGGCAAAAAATTAACCGCGGTCGCGGAAAAATAGAAACTCAGTAGTTAGCACACGGCAATCAGCCGAGAGGAAAATAATGAGAAAACTCAGCACAATCCTGTTTGTGATCGTCAGTTTCGCAGCCGCCGCACAAGCGCAGCAGAACCTGCCGGCAGGCGCGCAAAAGGCCATGAATGCCATTGATTCGGAGAAGATCCGCGCCTCTGTGAAGTATCTATCAGACGATAAATTGCAAGGTCGCGGTACCGGTCAAAAAGGCGGAGACATGGCTGCCGATTGGATTGCCGCACAGTTCAAGAGCTATGGTCTGCAGCCTGCGGGCGAATCGGGCGGTTACTTCCAGAACGTTCGCTTCTTTGGGATAACGACTGATCCAAAGCAGACGCAGTTTTCCTTCGTGCCCAAGTCCGGCGCTCCCATGGCGCTGAAATTTGCCGATGACTATGTGGCCAATGACCAGACACATTCAGAAAAGTCAGAAATCGACGCGCCCCTTGTCTATGTTGGTTATGGCATTCATGCGCCGGAATATAAATGGGACGACTACAAAGGCGTTGATGTGAAGGGCAAAGTTTTGCTCATGCTGGTAAATGAGCCTCCGTCGGACGATCCTAACTTTTTCAAAGGGCGCGCTCTTACGTATTATGGCCGCTGGACATACAAGTATGAAGAAGCAGCGCGGCGCGGCGCAGTGGGGGTGGTGCTGATCCACAAAACGGAGATGGCCAGCTATGGATGGGAAGTGGTGCGCAACTCCTGGGGTGGAGAGAGTTCATTGCTGGAAGAGGAAAAGGACCCCAAGCTGAAGTCTGCGGGCTGGATCCAGTTGGAAGTCGCGCGCAAGCTGGCACAGAGCGCCGGCATGGACCTGGAAAAGATGCTGCAAGACGCAAATTCGCGCAGCTTCAAGCCGGTGGAAATGCCGGTCCGGGTGAAAGAGACGATTGTGAGTAAAGTGCGGTCGTTCGCTTCGCGCAATGTTGTGGGCAAAGTGAGTGGCTCTGATCCTAAGCTGGCGCAGCAGGCGATCCTTTATTCAGCGCACTACGATCATTTGGGAATTCATCCGGAAGAGAAGGGCGACAACATTTACAACGGTGCTGTAGACAATGCTACCGGATGCGGCATTTTGCTGGAGATGGCGCGTGTCTTCGCTTCAGCAGAGCCAAAGCCCAAACGCACAATGATTTTTGCGGCCGTTACTGCAGAAGAGCAGGGCTTGCTGGGATCAAAATACCTTGGCGAGCATCCGCCGATTCCAGCTAAAAACATTTCTCTCGATTTAAACTACGATGCTCTTGCTCCCCTGGGCGAGCCGCAGCAGGTTGTGGTGTCTGGAGCTGAACGGACCACTGTTTATCCGGTGGTTGAGAAGATTGCTAAAGATTTTGGTCTGGCTATTCAGCCGGACGATCATCCTGAAGCCGGTCACTACTACCGCTCTGACCATTTCAGCATGGCGCGCGTGGGTGTGCCGGCATTCAGCGTTGATGAAGGAGCGTTATTCAAAGGCCACGATCTGGCCTGGGGCGAGCAGCAGGCACAGGACTATGTAACCAATCACTATCACCAGCCTTCAGACGAATACCGGGCGGACATGGACTTTAGTGGCGACGCCAAGCTGGCGAAGTTTGGCCTGGTTTTGGGCTGGGAGGTTGCGAATCAGGCTGATTTGGCGGGTTGGCAGCCAGGCGATGAGTTTGAGAAGGCACGCAAGAGCGGCCAGTAAGGTAACGCCTGCATTCAGCGGGCTTATCTGCCGTGTTGAGGTGCCGATAGTAACGTGAGGGAAGGCAGAAAGCTGGGTTACAATCTGAGCTTCCCCCACGTACAACCGGCCGAAATGTCGTTTTCATTTCTTCAACGCGGTAGTTTGCCTGAATACGCCCGTCAACTTACTTTGACCAGCGATGAGCCTTCACTTGTTCTGGAAAATCTGGTCACCGGAATCGACAATCTTCGCCAAGACGTCTACCTCAGCCCCAAATTTACCGAGATTGCCCGCCAGCATATTTTCAGACTCGTGGCCAAACACGGGAACGTGGAAGATCTGGTTGCGGAAGAGCGGATCGCCGGACGCTTGCCACTTCGGCACAAAGGCCCTGGAGGCCGCCAGTTTGATCCCTCAGAATTCAAGCGGCTGCTCACTGAGCTGCACATTGTCTCGCTGAACCGGGCGAAAGTGGAGAGCAACGTCTCAATTGATCTGCTCTTCCGACTTGCTGTGCTCAAATTTCAGCGGACTGAACTGGTCAACCAATATGGCCAGGTGCTGGAGAATTGCCGCGCCCGCGTGAAATTTTATGAAGCGCCGCGCCAGTCCGGGACCAATCGTACGCTGGAAATGCGTGAGCGCCTTGCCGGCTTCCAGATCAACAAAAAAACAGTGCTGCGCCGCGCTGGGCAGGATTTGTTTGTGGTGCTGCGCGAAGCAGAGAAAGAAACGCTGGGACGCACAAGGCGATCTTTGTTCGGCGATAATGCGGCTGCCACGTATGAACTTTTTCTCAACCGGTTGGTATTCAGTGAAGACGGGCAGGACAATCTGCTGAACGCCGAGCACTACGTGATGCTGGGGAACTATGATCGCGATAGAGACAGGTTTGAGACCATGCGCGACATTGCCGCACAGTATCTAAAATCACTGGGTCTGGTCCCGGACGAGGGAGATTCAGAGGCGGACGGCTTTCTAAACGTCCCGGAAAACGCGCATGAAATTATGGCGGGCGGCGCACCGGATGATGGCAGTCCCAAGGGCAAAGCACAGAAGGCTTTGCTAAATGCATGGACAGAGCTGCTGGAGAAGGAAAACGTAATTGGCAGCGTGATCGCGTCGTATGAAACGGTGCCGCTGCTGGTGCAATATTCACCGCCGATCAATCCGCAGCAGCTCAAGAACGCGCTCATCTCACGGGAAGAGCGCAAGCGCGTGGAGACTTTGCTGGAAGAACATGGCAAGCTTTCGCCGGCTGGATTGCACGCCGCAATCAGGAAGGTAGAAGGCTGCAAACCGGCTGAACGCGCCAAGACCGCCGCACGTTTCTTTGCCGACTTCACGCGTTATCATCGCGATCTGCGCCGCATGGAAGCTGTGGTGGCTGCAATGGACAGCGTAAACGTGCTGAGCAATGAGCGGTTTCGCGAACTTTCCGCCATTAACAATACACTGTATGAATTTCTGCTGGCGGAAGAGCAGAGGCCAGCGGAAGAAAAAGTGGTCCATCATGTGGTGCTCAAGGCGGACATTCGCGAATCGACCACACTGACGCGCACGCTGCTGGAAAAAGGGCTGAATCCGGCTTCTTATTTCAGCTTGAATTTTTATGATCCCATCAACAAGCTTTTGCCCAAGTACGACGCAAAAAAAGTTTTTATCGAAGGCGATGCGTTGATCCTGGCGCTGTTTGAGCACGATGGCGAGCCTGCTCTCGGCGTGGCGCAAACCTGTGTGTTGGCAAAAGAGATGATCCAGGTGGTTACCGCATACAATGAGCGGTCGCTGGCTGCTGGATTGCCCAGCCTGGAAGTGGGCATTGGCATCTCCTACCAGGATTCCGCGCCTATGTATCTGATGGATGGCAGCAAGAAAATCATGATCTCCAAGGCGCTGAATGAAAGTGACCGATTATCTTCCTGCAGCAAGGGCGTGCGTCGATTGCTGGAAGACCGTGAGCTGCTCTTCAACGTATTCTCCTTCAAAGCCGTGGAAGACGAAGATACCGGCGGCAATCCGGATGAATTTCTGCTGCGCTATAACATTGGCGGCATTCATATGAGTGAAGCCGCGTTCAAGAAGCTGCGTGGCGAAATCTCTCTCCAGGCCTTTGATCTGCAGGTGCCGATGATCTGGCAGAAAACCACCGTTCGCGTTTACGCCGGCGTGGTGCCGCTGGGGCAAGGATCATTCCATCACATCATTATCCGCGAAGGCCGCATTGCCCACGTGGACGCCCGCGATTTCTCTCTAAAACAAATCACTGACCGTTATTACTACGAAGTGTGTACGAATCCCAAGATCTATCAGGCTATTGAGAACGTGGCAAACCTGGCTACGGCCGCGCGTTAGTCGTTTGCCTGAACGAATACAGCGCTGAATCAGTGGCAGTCAAAATCGAGCCCATTAAAATTTTGTCGCCATCAAAATTCTCTGCGCGGAACTTTGAACGGCACGCGGACCACAGCCTCAACGTCCACAGGCGTCCCTTCTTTTGTTCCCGGACGGAATCGCCACTGCGTCAGCGCCTTGCGTGCATTTTCATTTAAGCGCTCATCAAAGCCCTCAAGCACGCGGACATCGCCCACGCTGCCGTCAGCGTGAATCACGGCATAGAGCACCACGGTGCCTTCCACGCGATCATGCACCAGGTCCTGCGGATAAGCCGGGTCAACTTTCTTGATTGCCTCCGGCGCGCTCAGGTCAGATTCGCCATGGCCTGTGGCATTCAACTCAGCAAAACGTATGCTCCAGCTTCCCGTGGCGGACGTAAGGTTCGGCATGCTTAGCTTCATGGAATAATTCCGGCGCGTGCCGAATACTTGTGTGTCAATGCGGTCACGCGGCTTGTCTGTGCGGTCTGGCGTAAGCGGACGCGCCACAGGCGACGCAGCGACTGAAGCAACCACGTTGCCTGTAACTTTGTTGCCTGTAATTTTGGCGGGCGGCTCAGCCACATAAATATTGGCGGATGAGCTGCCATTGCCTGCCTTGATTTCCGGCCGCGCCGTAGCGCCGGTGTGTCCCGTGGGACTGGTGGTAAATTCTCCAGGTCGATTGCCTTCAGGAACCGTCAGCGGGCCGTTGGGGGCAATTGGTCGCGCATTCAATACCAGCATCTGGCCAACTTCTTTTTCCCGCGCGGCATTGCCGCTGGTTACGGGCTGTGCCGGCGGAACAGCCGTGGCATCCTGCGTGGGCAAGCCAAGGTTGCTCAGATTGCGTCCTACAGCCGCCGATGCTGGCGGCGCAACCTGAGGCGCATTGAGCGGCAGCGGAATCTGCTGCAATGCGCGACTGGCCGAAGCTTCCGCCGGTGCCGCTACCTGCGGAGGCGCTTGCACAGGAATCTGCAGACTGTCTGTTCTTCGCGCTGTCATATCCGGAGCTGGTGGAACAACAATAGCGCTTTCCAAAGGTAGCGACTGAATCGCGCGGCGGCTTGCCGCTGTTCCAGCGGGCGCTGCCACTTCCGGTCGCGCGGCTGGCGGAAAATTCAAGGGACGCAGACTGCCCTGTGCCACAGGCTGCGCGGGCGGAGCAACTTGCGGCACATTCACCGGTAAAACCGGCAGCGGATGGTTCATCGCCACAGGAGCACCCGGAACCGCGGTTGAGGCAACTAGGTTCGGCAGCGGAATATCCTGCTTCAAAAATAGCGGGCTCGGCTGCACAATCGTTTGACGCGTGCTGCTGTGCTTTTCATTCAGCACCACAATTTCCTGCGACGCGTATTCGGGGTCGGCCACCTGTGCCCGACGCCGCTTTGGCGGTTCAGGCCGCTTGATATTCACCGCAGGCAGATATTCAGAGAGCTCATAGTGCAAAGCCGCCTGGGTCTGGGGCATCTCCGGCAGCACCTGGGGCTGAGTGAGCCAGAGCAGATGAAGCGCATAGACTGTGAGAAAGAGCAAAATGTGCGCCAGAATTGACTGCCGCAAAGTTCGCCAGGATACCGGGCGGTTGACCAGCGCATCGGCCCAGTATTGGCCGGGGCGCGAGGTAATCCATGCGGGTGGTGGCGTGGGGCGAAAGAGGTCAGCAATATTGCGCAGGAAGATGCGCAGCCACGGTTCGGGCTCAATCAACAGGCAAAGGCCGCGAACGGAGGTTGGAAATTCCTCAGAGTCCCTGGCAAAAGCCAAGGCAGTTTTTTCCCCGGAGCGCATTAAAACTTGACTTCCAGCTTGGTAGAACGATTATATCTTTATTACCAATATGGCTCACCTTATGCTTTTGCGCGGAAGAATCGTTGGTTTCCTGACCTTAGTCACCATGGCGGCCTTTTGCCACGCCCAGGGCGGGCTGGCAACGCGTGCGCAGGGCAAGCCGCCGGAAGAGACGGCTGCGCCCGTGGTCCCGCATGCCGCTGAAGACATCTCCGGCATGTATAGCTTTTTGAAGGACGGCGAATTTCTCCAGATCAACCTGGAGAAGGCCGAGGTGACCGGGTATATCTCCCGCATGGGCGACTCAGAAAGTGACCATGGCGTTTTCATGGACCAGTTCTTTGCCCGGGCGGATATTCAGGACCATGCCGTTTCCTTCACCACGCGTCCGCTGCACAGCCTGTGGTATGAGTTCAAAGGCCGGTTTGATCGCGGCCCAGCCAAGGCCAAGACAGATGACGGATATTACATCCTGCGCGGTACGCTCAAGGAATTCACCTCAGCGGACGGCAAGAACGCCACTGAGCGGTCACGCCAGGTGGAGTTCAAGCTGCTGGCCCAGCCTGACGATTCCAACGAAGCCGACTCCGCCAAAGACCAGCCTGCGAAAGACCAGCCCGGCAAGGACATGCCGATGAAAGACAAGAAGCCGAAGTAAGCCGGGCGATTTTTGAATCCGAGTTTCGCAGATCAGTGCTTATCTGTGTGAATCATTATCATCTGCGTGAATCAGTGGTAAGGATTTAGCTTTGATCTGCGTTTATCCGTGTAAATCCGCGGTAAGTTTTTTAAGAAGACCCGGCGCGGGAGTAATATCCGGTGCGGAACGGCAGCGTCTTGCCTTTACCAAAGAGCTGATACTCTGCAACTGTCACGCGCATGCCGGTCATATCAATTCCGTAAAGTTCCAGGCGGTCCCAAACCTCCACCACAATACCCTGGTCCATTACGCGGTCCAGCAGATCGCTCAGGCTGGCGAAATCTGTGCTTAAAAGCATGCATACCTTTCAGTCTCAGATTTTTTAAAGCGGCGCTGAAGCTGAAAACGGGCCGGTGTCGGCCACGGCTCAATAGTTACTAACTAGTATATGCAAATAAAATCCGAGTAGCTGAAAATTCCAGAGTAGCGGGAGTAACTGCATTGATTTATAAAGAAGATATTAAAGATGGGCCATGCAGCGGTATGTGCTCAGAAGAGAACAAAACGGACCTGGGGGCGATGATCAACCCTACTTTAATTAAAGCCGTGTGGCACAGCCGCCCCCGGCTGCGTTTGAGGTTGTCCTAACAATTTACCGTGGGGATAAAGGGTTAAAAAAATACTACCCCCAAGAGCTTCTATCGTGAAGAGAGATATACGAGAACATCGGCTTGGGTTGCTGGAATTATCCCGGGGCGCTCCGATTTCTTGATGCTCAGAGAAATATGTTTGGTTGGATTTGTCTGGTCCCATTGCGACCAAGAACTTGCACTACTTTCTAAATGTGTAATTTCATTTTTGTCCGTTGCTCCTCCATTTCCATAAATCATGAGAATAGCTTCGCTGTTTTCTGGCGCAATTGTCTTAGTCATTATGGTTATAGTGGAATAATTTTCTATATCTAGTTCCTCATAAACGGGATGCTGACTCAGGTCGAGATTTCGATATTCAATTAGCTTGCCACCCTTTTTTATCTGACCCTTGAGGGGACTAAAAAAAACACTGACCCAACCCAAAGAAACTCCAAGAAATAGAAATCCACACAGTACAATGCCTTGAAATTTCAAGTATGCCTTCCATGAGGCACCCGAGGATGCAGAGACGCTTTGTAATTGTTTCCTTTTTAATCTTTTATTTACTGCCATTAACGTTACAGCGATGGCACCCAACACGACAAAAGCAATTAAGGCAAACAACTCTGTTTTTCCGTTTAACATGGATATGCGAGACATGAAATCCCACTCTCCTGCAAAAATCTAAATCTGCTGAAAAATATCGTACTGCAAGAAGGGTCCTTAATTTTCAGGTCTTTTTTGTGTTTTTCAGCGGCCCCTTGCTTGGGGCAAAAAAGCAATTCATAAGTATTTGACAAACCGGGGAAATATGGCTAGTATACATTTTGTATACGGTTTCTGGCCATATACGAGGAGGCTCTAATGGCAGTAAAGCTTACAGTGAATTTACCGGAACAAACCGCAGCCGCTCTTAAGGATATAGCCGAGGCCCGTGGAACCACGGTGACCGAAGCCTTGCGGCAGGTCATCGAAAGTCAACGGTTTCTAAACGGTGAGATCCAAAGTGGAAATAATGTACTCATTCAAAATCCTGCAGATAGCAGCATCCGACAGGTGCTGTTTAATGTTCCCCCTAAATCTTCCGTATAAGTACCCGAGGATTCAATTTTCGAGCTGTTCAACAGCATAGGACAGCTCGAAAACTAGTAAGGGATAATGCAATTATGAGCGGCAATCCGAATGAACCGGTAGTGCAACAGAGCACTGCACCTGTGACTCAAGAATGGAATTTTTCGGAAGAAAAGGCGTCAGCAGCGAATGCCCCTGCTCCGGGTACTGCAGCAGTTCCTTTTAACCTTGATCGAAATCGGGAGGAAACGCGGGGAGATCTCGCGCGGGGACTACTCTGGCTTCTAACATTTGCCATTGGTGGAGTATTAGTCTTTATAGGGCTAGGCCGTCTTGAAGGATCAGTGCTTACTCAATCAATCTTTCCTTCTCTCATTGCGCTCACAGGCACAGCGCTAGGTTTTTATTTTGGCTCCCAGACGAAGACTTCCGACACGGTTAGTTCAGGAACGAGCCAGGCCAAACCCGGTCAATAAAACTCACAAAACCCCCCGCCAATCCTGTGTGGTGTTTCATTGTTCGCATCTCATGGCGATTGATGGCCGGTTTTAAAGATTGAAATCGCCTTACAAACTCAATATTCTCCGCCGCCGCTCTCATGCGCTAGATTTTCAAATCGCGTTGAGCGCTTGATAAACGCCAGCTTCACTACTCCGGTTGGGCCGTTACGCTGCTTGGCGATAATCAATTCGGCCTTGCCTTCAAGATCGGGATCGTCCGGCTTGTAAACTTCTTCACGGAAGATGAAGGCCACCACGTCAGCATCCTGCTCAATAGCGCCGGATTCGCGCAGGTCAGCCAGTTGCGGACGGTTATTCCCGGTGCGGCTTTCCGGTGCGCGGCTCAGCTGTGAGAGCGCGATCACGGGGCAGCGCATCTCTTTGGCCAGCCCTTTCAGTCCGCGTGAAATGGCGGAGACTTCCTGCGTACGATTTTCATAGCGCTTGCTAGCGCCTGTGGGTGTTCCGGCCACGAGCTGAAGGTAATCGACAATCACCAGATCGAGCCGGCCCTGCGCCTGCTGCAAACGACGGCACTTGGCGCGCATTTCAGAGATAGAGATGCCCGGCGTATCGTCAATAAAGATGGGCGCTTCCGCCAGCGCGGCCAGAGCGGTAACCAGCTTGTTGTAATCCTCGCGGCCCAGAAAGCCGGTGCGCAGTTTGTGTGAATCCACCATGGCCTGCGAGCAGAGCAGGCGCAGCAGCAGAGATTCACGCGACATTTCCAGCGAGAAAACGCCGACAACTTTGTTGTCGCGCACGGCGGAGTTCTCTGCAATGTTGATAGCAAAGGCCGTTTTACCCATCGATGGGCGTGCCGCAATGATGACCAGATCTGACTTTTGCAGGCCGCTGGTCATTCCGTCCAGGTCTTCAAAGTGCGTTTCCAGTCCGGTGATGCGCTGGCCTTGTTCGTATAGCTTGTCAATCGATCCGAATGAGAGCTTTACGATCTCAGGGATTCCCATAAAGCCCTGGCCAATGCGCTGCTCGGCCACTTTGAAGATGGCTGACTCAGCTGTATCAATAATCTCTTCCGCCGGCGCTTCCTGCTCATACGCCTGTTGGATGGCGCTGGTGGCGGCATGAATCAGTCCGCGCAGCAAGGCTTTGTCTTTTACGATTTTTACGTACTGCTCAATATTTTTGACGCGCGGCAGTCCGTCAGTGAGTGAAGTCACGTAGGCGACGCCGCCCACGGATTCAATCTCTTTGTGCTGGCCCAACTGTTCCGTGAGGGTGACAAAATCCACGGCGCGGCCCGTCTCTGAGAGCTCCATCATGCGCAGGTAGATGCGGCGATGTGAATCGAGAGAGAAATCTTCTGCGCGCAGATGCTCCGCGGCCTGAGGATATGCGGAATTATCCAGTAGGACTGCGCCCAGGATGGCGCGCTCTGCTTCAATGCTGGCGGGCATGCCGCGATCAAGAATATGGTCAGTTGTTGCCATCAGGGGGTCACGAATACTTTATGCTCCAATTTTAAGCCAAGAAGAACCCGAACAAAACGGCAAAAACGGGGAGAAGCACGGTGAATTATCGAAATGCAAAAATGAACCCGGCCTGTACCAGCCATACAGACCGGGCTTACGGGGTGGATGTTCTTTGCGCCGCGTGTTGCCAAGGCGGCGTCAAGACAAGTGGGCAAGTTTCTCTTACGCTCATCTCCGAAAAGATGAAACAGGATCCGGCTGCAGCCAGCAACCAGGCCTACGCAGATTAAACTTCGTGCATCCCTTGAATGCGCCGTCGATTTTCATCGAACCTGACCGTCAACAAGAACACTCACACTTTGAGTAATAAAAATATCTAGGAAGGGCAGGCGCGGAACAAGGGCACGACTTGGCTCGGCAAAGAATTTCGGTGACTATCCTGTGAATATCGTTGGTTGCCTGTGGAAAGAGGTGGAAAACTCTGTTGAAACAATCAGGCCGCAAAAATCACGGCTCAATATAAATTCTGTGCACACGCTCACCCAGCCGCGTAAGCAGTTCATACGGAATCGTTCCCGCTGTCTGCGAAACTTCTTCTGGACGCAGCGTGTGGCCGTTGTGTGTTCCGTAGAGCAAAACTTCAGCGCCGATATTCACATCAGGAATGTCCGTTACATCAATCTGCATCTGGTCCATGCTGATGCGTCCCACGATAGGCGCGCGGCGGCCTTCCACCAGCACTTGCCCCTTGCCGGAAAGCTGCCAGGGAAGCCCGTCATCATAGCCGAAAGGCACAATGGCAACTTTCGTCCGGCGCTTGGCGGTGAAGGTACGGTTATAGCCCAGCGTGTCGCCGGGAGAAAATTCCTGAATGCTGGTAATGCGGCTGGTCACGCCCACAGCCAGCTCCAGGTCTATGATTTGCTTTGCCGCGTCAGAGGGATATATGCCGTAAAGCCCCAGCCCGATGCGCACCATGTTGTAATGCGCCTGTTGGAAGCGCATGGCACCGGCCGTGTTGGCCGCGTGAATCGCCAGATTTGCGAAACCGTTGGCCTTTAGTTCGGCAATCACCTGATCAAAACTTGCAATCTGCTGGCGCGTGAAGTCGTCTGACGCAGGATCTTCCGCCGAGGCAAAGTGCGTGCAGACGCCTGTGAGCCGCATCACGCCGCTAGCGCGAATGCGCTGTGCCAGCTCTACGGCCTGTTTCGGCGGCACTCCCACACGATGCATGCCCGTATCCACTTTCAAATGGACGTCAAGAATTTTGCCGCTTCCCGCCAGCGCTGCAATGAATGCTTCGACAAGTTCCGCCGAATAAACCACCGGCGTGAGCCGCGAGTTCAGCAAGTTATCCACGTCTTCGCGCTCAGAAAGGAATACGAGTATGTCCTGGTCTGCGCCGGTTTTGCGCACAGCCACGCCTTCATTGGCCGACGAAACACCAATGTGATGTATGCCGAGCTGTGACATCCATGAGCCAAGCTGCAGCAGTTGCGTTCCGTACGCCATGGCTTTCAACATGGCAACAATATGGACTGCGCTGCCGCAATGCCGACGGAAGCGCGCAATATTGCCTTCAATCGCGGCCAGGTTTACCCACAGGCAGCGCTGAGCAATTGCGCCAGAGAGATCGCGCACCGCCTTCACCATTCCTGCATTGCGCGGCCCTTTAAAGAGCACCGTATCGCCAGGCCGCAACAGGGGCAGCAGTCGGTCTTTGAGTTCGTCAGCGGTCTTCACTTGCAGAACACTGCCTTCTGGCTGTACGGCTTTGTATCCAGCAGCAGTGGTTGCCAGTTCTCCATTGCCAACAAGAAACAGATGGCTGAAGCCGCACTCTGCCGCCTGCGCGCCAACCTGTTGGTGTTCGCGAGCAGAGCTTGCGCCCAGCTCACGCATGCCGGCAAAGGCAAACATCTTTCGGCCATTGCGCGATGCACCAAGCGTGGCGGCACGCAATGCCGCATTCACTGAGATGGGATCAGAGCTGTAGCCGTCATTAATAATGCGAATCCCCTGCGGCGATGACCACAGCTCCATGCGCGTGGATGCGGGAACATAGTTATCCAGCGCCGCTGCAATTTCCTCCAGCGGCACACCAAGAAGATGTGCAGCCGAAGCAGCAATGTGCAAATCTTGAATGATCTCTGGCGAGCGCGTCTTCACGCGCACGTTGCGCATACCTTGAGACGCTACGCTCAGTTCCAGAAGCTGCCCATCATCGCTAAGCGAAACAGCTTTGAGTGAAAGTGGCTGATCTTTATCGCCCACCAGATCGCCGACGCCCTGGCCGCCAACTCTGTAAATTGGGCATTGAATTCGCCGCGAAGCTTCATCAATCGTCGGCTCGTTCGCTGGAAGCAGCAGCCAGCCATTTTTTGGCATGTGCTCAAAGAGTTTCATCTTTTCGCGCGCAATGGCTTCGCGGCTGCCGAAAGCAGCAAAATGTGCCAGTCCGATATTTGTAAGAATTCCATACGTAGGTCGCGCGATCTCTTCCAGCGCCGCCATCTCTCCCGGCGCAGAAATACCTATTTCAAGAATCGCCAGCGCTTCAGGCTTCTCCGCAGAAAGCACCGCCAGCGGCAAGCCAAGCTGGCTGTTGTAACTTCCCGGCGAAGCCAGCACATGTCTGCCGGCAAGCAGACTTTTCAGAGCATCTTTTACGATTGTCTTGCCATTGCTGCCGGTAATCGCCAGCACGCGCGCAAAATACTCTTGTCTGTGCCACCGCGCCAGCGCCTGCAGTCCGCGCAACGGATCGGCCACGGCAATCAGCGGCCAGTCACCTTCCAGAGCACCGGCTTCCAGCGCAACGCTGCTTAATCTGTCTTTAGCGACCAATGCAGCTGTAGCTCCGTTGCGGAAGGCATCTGCCAGAAAACGATGACCGTCTGAATGCTGTCCTTGCAGAGCAACAAACAATGCCCCCGGAGAAGCGCCCCGTGAATCCGTACAGACGCGGTCAATCATCATTAATAATAGCGCAGCCGCAGAAGCGCCGCGCAGCTCGCCGCCAATCTCCCGGGCTATACGGTCAAGTTTTGTCGGAATCATTGGGCTGAAACCATCTTTGCCGAAATCGTCTTGCCGAAAATTGTTTATCGAAAAACAGGCTGCGCTCTGCCAACGCCTGTAGCCCATCAGTGTACGGGATTTTCCACACCCATTGGCGGCGGGGCATCAGAAAAGTACTCTGGATCATTTAGAATCTAACTAGCGAACTTATACATATTTGATGGCCAGCCTTTATAGAAAATGGATGTACGCATGGGAGACCCGTCTCACCACGCGCGACACGAACCGGATTGTGCGTCCGCTGGAGTGGGGCATGGAATGGGCGCGCCGCTGGCCGTTGGTTAACGGCAACTTTCCCAGCTCTGAACAGGGTTTTGAAGCCTATCTCCATGAACTCAATGACCGCATTGTCGCCCATAGCGACGAGTTTTTTGCCTATAAAACCCCTGAAGACTTCCGCCTGGAGACGCGCAAAATAGAGCTGTTTCCCACCGGCAGCAATGCCAGTGACAAAGTTCCCGATGGCAACGGAACTTTCCTGCGCTTCACCTCGGCTGCACCCACGCCTTATCCGGAAAATGATCTGGTCAACGCGCGCTGGTTTCCCGCTCAAGGCAAGCGAGTTGTGATAGTGCTGCCGCACTGGAACGCCAACGGAATCGCCTATAACGCGCTGGGTCCGATCATGAATCGCTTCGGCATCTCTATGCTGCGGCTGAGCAAGCCCTACCATGACATTCGCCGGCCACAGGAAATTGCGCGCTCAGACTACGCAGTTTCGCCCAACATCTGCCGCACGCTGGATGCAGCCCGCCAGGCCGTGATTGATGTGCGCTCCTGTATTGACTGGTTGATCTCGCAAGGTAAAGAGAGCATCGGGATTGTGGGAACAAGTCTGGGATCGTGTTATTCATTCCTGGCAGCGGCGCATGATCCACGCGTAAAAGTGAACGTCTTCAATCATGCTTCCACTTACATGGCGGACGTGGTGTGGACCGGCCAGTCAACGCGCCACGTGCGTGAAGGTCTGGAGCGGGACGGCATCACGCTGGAAAGCCTGCGCCAGTCCTGGAAATGTGTCAGCCCCATGGCTTACTTCGATAAGTTTGCGCGCTATCCCAAGAAGAACCTGCTGATTTATGCGCGTTATGATCTAACGTTTCTACCGGAGCTTTCCCGGGAAGCCGAAGCTGGCTTTCGCAAATATGGCGCAGACTTAAAAACGGTCGTGCTGCCATGCGGGCACTACACCACCGGCGAAACGCCATTCAAATATCTTGATGGTTACCACATGATCAGATTCTTGGTGAAGAATTTAACGCAGTAATTCATGAGTAGCGATTCGCAATTTGCGAGGCTCGTTTTTCTGAAATCCCGACCCTGAGCTTGTCGAAGGGGAGGGATCCCTATTGTCATACTTGAATCGTAGGTTTTCGAAAGACAACGCAACGTAAGCAGGCCACGTTATCCTTAGATTCAATATAGGCCGTAGGGATTCCGCGTTCTGCTCGGAATATTTTGTAGTTGACTGCTGATAGCTGTCCGCTATTTGTTCTTCCACACCGGTTTGCGTTTTTCAATTACGGCGCGCAGGCCTTCCTGGACGTCTTCCAGGTTCATCAGTTCGTTGAGATAGAGATCTTGTGAGGTCTTCATGGCCTCTTTCAGCGGACGCCCCACTGAGTTGCTGATCACGCGTTTAGTCACTTCCAGCACTGGGCCGCTAAATTCAGAGATTCGCGCAATGAGCGCATCCACATGCTTTTGCAGCTCGGCTTCCGGGACCACTCTGTTCACAAACCCAAAGTTAAGCGCTTCTTCAGCAGAGAGCGCTTCGCCGGTAAGAATCAGCTCATATGTTTTCTTGGTGCCGATAAGCTGCGGCAACATCACGGCCGCAAAGGGCGGGAACACGCCAAGCTTTACTTCGGGCTGGGCGAATTTCGCTTTAGGCGTTGCCAGCACCACGTCGGCAAAACCCACTAGCTCTGATCCTGCGCCAATGGCTGGGCCGTTTACTACAACAACAACAGGCTTGGAAATATCGACCATTGCCTGAAAGACGCGCGTGAAAGCGTCAAGCGTCTGGAACACACGGTCCGGCCGCGAATCTTCAAGAGAGATGCCCGCGGAAAATGCCTGTTGCGACGATTGCAACAGAATGGCTTTCACGTCTGCGCGGCCGTTAAGGCTCTCAATGGCTTCCGCCATTTCTTTCATCATGGGCACGGTAAGCACGTTGTGCGGCGCGTGGTTCAGGGTGAGCCGCGCAATGGAATCAATTACCTCAAACAGGACGTACTTATATGCTTGCGCTGGACCGCGTGTGTCGCCGGTCAGGTCTGCTTCTGTTTCCTGCGCGGGTCGTGTGGCCATGAATCACCTCAAATCAATCGTCCAGTCGTCAATGGGAATATGGGGAGGACGCGAAGCGTGATTATCCGATGAAAAGCCGCTTGAATACAAGCCAGCATTCACCTTACGGAGGTATCAGCAAGTGTATATTTGTGTGCTGCGGGCTATTACCCCGAAAGATGCTGGACTTCTGGATACGCAGCAAATTTGTTGACAATTCACCGTGAGCAAAGCTAGTTTTTACATCAGTTGTTTTGAGGAAAGGATGAACTTTGAATATGAAAACGGTTGGTAAATCGATAGCACTGATTCTCTTGCTGGCCCTCTTCGCCGCCCCAGTAACCATGGCTACCGCAGCGGTTGAAGAGCAACCGCATATGAAGGCCGCTCTGGAGCATCTGAGAGAAGCAAAAGCAGAGCTGGAAAAGGCAGAAGCCGATAAGGGCGGACACCGTGTTGCAGCCCTTAAGGCCACCAATGAGGCTATTCATCACGCGGAAGAAGGAATAAAGTTCGCCAATCATCACTAAACCTGGCGGAGTGTCCTGTCTTTTGTGATCCTTAAAAGTAAAAATATCTTTTTGAAAAATAAAAATATTCTGGGTTTCGGGCCGGCCTTCAGCGCTGGCCGTTTTCATTTCTGCTGATTCGCTAGGCGGCCAAGTCCAGCGCCATGACGAGACTGGCCAAGCCCAGACTGCTATGCAGGCTGGCTAACCCAAGACCGTCTAAGTAAAATGTTTTCATGAAAATTGCCCTCGGCGCAGACCACGCTGGTTTCGAGTTGAAAGACCAAATCAAGCAACACCTGCTGCAGCAGGGCTTTGATGTGCGCGATGAAGGCACCTCGTCGCCGGAATCGGTCGACTATCCGGATTACGCCCGTGCCGTGGCGCATGATGTGAGCCAGCAGCGCGCGGAGCTGGGCATTCTGGTCTGTGGCAGCGGCATTGGCATGGCGATTACCGCCAACAAAGTGGATGGCATACGGGCGGCCAACGTCAGCACCGAATATGAAGCGCAGATGAGCCGCGAGCACAACAACGCCAACGTGCTGGCCCTTGGCGCGCGCATTCTCAAGCCTGAAGAAGCATTTCGCGTTGTAGATAAATGGCTGGCCACGTCTTTTGCCGGCGGACGCCATGAGCGCCGCGTGGAAAAAATCATGGCAATTGAAAAGGAAGAGGACGCCGCTGGCGCCGCCAGGAAAAGCTGATGCATAACCTATGGTCCAGGGGAGATTTTGAGATCAGCACCGATCCCGCGCGAATTAACGTTGAATCGGTGCATGAGTTCCTTACAAATTCTTATTGGGCCAAAGGAATCCCGCTGGAAACAGTGCAGCGGTCCATTGAGAACTCCATCTGCTTCGGCATGTATTTTGCCCAGCAGCAGTTTGGCTTTGCCCGCGTGATTTCTGATCACGCTACCTTCGCATATTTAGCTGACGTTTTTATTCTTCCAGCCTATCGCGGCCGCGGATTATCAAAATGGTTGATGGATTGCATCGTTGCACATCCAGATCTGCAAGGCCTGCGTCGCTGGACTCTTGCCACCCGCGACGCTCACAAACTCTATGCACAATACGGATTTACACCCTTCCAGAAGCCAGACCGCTGGATGGAGCGCCACAATCCGGATGTCTACGCGCAGTCATCCACAGATAAAAATCAGAAGTAGAGCAAAGCTCTGAAAAGAACAATCATGAAGACGGCGGTTCCTGATTTTTAGGGCTATGAGCCCCGGGCAGCCATTATTTTTGAGTGTTGGGTGAAACTTTTTGGCTCCTGCATACACTAGTTATGTTGCTGGTGTCATAGCCCATTGGCTGACCTCCAATAGTGAAGCCTGCATTCTGGACCATGGCTGTATAAAGCGCTGCTGGACGCACCCGAAAAATGGAATTGCTGACTCAATCTCTATCGGTTCTTACATGCCTGGCGATTTTCCTGATGGGCGGATATGCAACAGGCAAAATTAAACACCATTTCACTGCCATCGCCTGCTTGATCACGATAGCTTCCATCCCTTTTCTTGTTCTTTTGCGCTTTCCTGTTCTAAGAACTTTAGATCTTCTATCAATCACGATTTGGCTAATTGTATCCCCGCTTTTTTCCATAGCCGGCCATGTAATGGGTAAAAAAGCCAATTTCCGCTCAGTCCTCCTGGCGAGCGCAACCGTCTGTACTTGCCTCATTGTTCCTGCCTATCTGGTTTACATGACGCACATGCTTGATGTTGGATTTCAACACCAGGAACATGTTCGAGTAGACCACTGGGAATTTTCCCTCCCAGGCCGGTGGTATGTAGATCGTGCTGCATCGTCTGTTTGGTATCAAGTGGGCGCCAAAGAGGCCTTGGAACTACATCGCACCTCATGGTCTGAGCCTCGGGCACAGTCCATGATTCTGATTATCAGGCCCGTTCCCTCAATGATTTCCCGTCAACTCGAAAATAGAAACCTCGTGCAAAATGAACGGTTTCGGATTGAGGGCGAATACGGGCACTGTTCGTCGACCATATCCGATCAAAAAGAGCTTCGTTATGAAGAATGGTGCCAGTTCCCCGACGCCGATTTGGCAATAAACATTGAAGCGCGTACCGAAGAAGACCTATTGGAAGCAGCGCGGATCGTCAGCGGAGCACGATTTTTAAAATTATCAGATCCATATTCAACCCGCCAGCCTTCTTAAAGGCGAAGCGGCAGATTGAGCCTGACCAAATTGTTTGCCGCCACAGAAGCTGCGCCGTGCATCCAAACTAAACAGCACGGATTCGCCCACTTCTGCATCTCCTAGTAAAATTTTAAGACCATGAAAAATAACTGGATGTCCCGTTCTTTAGCTGAGTCTGACCCTGAGATTGCCCGCGCCATTGCCAATGAAGCCAATCGCCAGCATGAAGGCCTGGAACTGATTGCCTCAGAGAATTTTGTCAGCATGGCCGTGCTGGAAGCGGCGGGCTCTGTATTTACCAATAAGTATGCTGAGGGATATCCGGGCAAGCGCTATTACGGCGGTTGCGAATTTGCTGACGTGGTTGAGACCATTGCGCGTGATCGCGCCAAAGAGATTTTTGGATCTGAGCATGTAAATGTGCAGCCACACTCAGGTTCGCAGGCGAACATGGCGGCTTATATGGCGCTGTTGCAGCCGGGCGATGCCGTGATGGGATTGAATCTGGCCCATGGCGGCCATCTCACGCATGGGCATCCGCTGAATTTTTCCGGCAAGATGTACAAGATCATTCCTTATGGCGTGCGCAAAGACACTGAGACCATCGATTACGACGAGATGGAAGCTATCGCGCTCAAACAGCGCCCTAAGATGATTATTGGCGGCGGCAGCGCTTATGCCCGCGTGATTGACTTTGCCCGCATGAAACAAATCGCCGATAAAGTTGATGCCAGGCTCATGGTGGATATGGCGCACATTGCCGGACTGGTGGCCGGCGGCGCACATCCTTCACCGGTGCCGCATTCTCATATTGTTACCACCACAACGCACAAGACGTTGCGTGGACCACGTGCCGGCATGGTGCTTTGCCGCCAGGAATTTGCTGCCGCCGTGGATAAGATCACCTTCCCCGGTATTCAAGGCGGACCGCTGATGCACATCATTGCCGCAAAAGCTGTTTGCTTCCGGGAAGCCTTGCAACCAGCCTTCAAGGATTATGCGCAACAGGTTGTTGCCAATGCCAGGGCCCTGGCCAGCAAAATTATGCAGGAAGGCTTCCGCGTTATTTCCGGTGGAACGGACACGCACCTGATGCTGATTGATGTTTTTGCCAAAGGACTTCTGGGCAGTGAAGCCGAAACCGCCCTGGGGCAGGCGGGAATCACCGTGAATAAAAATGCTATTCCGTTTGATAGCAATCCACCGCTCAAACCCAGCGGAATCCGCATTGGAACTCCCGCATTGACCACGCGCGGCATGAAGGAAAAAGAGATGCTGCAGGTAGGCGCGTGGATTGCAGAAGCGATCAACCATCACAAGGACGGCCAGGTGCTTGCGCGCATTCGCAAGCAGGTGTTGGAGATGGCGGAAGCTTTTCCGCTCTATCCTGAGCTGCGCGATATCGTAAACGCAGCGTGAGGTTGCGGGTTATTGGGTATTGTCGCATCACAAACGTTACCGTGGCACAATTTTGAGCACGCGGCCGTTGGAGATATCCACTACATAAAGTTCGCCTGCGGCATCCTGCCCGAATGAACTGATGTTGAACCCTGGCGCGGCCAGCACTGAGCGGGTAAATGTATTCGCGGGCGCTTCAGTCAGGCTCCAGATTTTGCCGTTGAGATCGCCAAAGATATACATGCCCTGCATGCCTGCCACGCCAGTGCCATGATAGATAAAGCCGCCAATCACCGCCTCCGCTTCAGGATGGCTGATTTCGATAATCGGCAGGCTTAGCCCCGTCATGTTGCAACCGCTGGGCGGATTGAAGCAGTGCATGCCTTCCATGGTGTTCCATCCGT
>DASXLK010000073.1:0-18146 GCA_036496365.1 Candidatus Angelobacter sp.
TGGACACTGAGCCACTAAATTATTGAGAAGAAAAATTCTGGTGCCGAAGAAGGGACTCGAACCCCCACACCCTTGCGAGTACATGGACCTGAACCATGCGCGTCTGCCAATTCCGCCACTTCGGCCTGTAAATGAGGCGCCAGACAAAACACCGGCGCTTTGCGACAGGAAGTACTCATCTATTCTAAAGGGTTTGCTGAATGTGTCAAACCCCAGGGAATTGCATGAAATAATAAAGACGATTGCGGACAAGAACAAACGACACTCTAAGATTTTGTTATTGAAGCATTTTTTTAGCGAATCAAATGAATCGCCGGCTTTACTTCGCCATCCAAAAAACACTTGCCTTTTCACAGGATGTCGCATCCCGTAAGATTTTATAAAGTCATCACAAGGAGATTCCCCCTCATGTCGACAACTGCTTTAGCCGCTACTCCAGCCAAGATCAAGACCGCTGCGTATGGCGCAACGTCAGCCAAGTCCGCAGTGGCGCCGTTTTCTTTCGCGCGGCGCGAACCGCTGCCGCAGGACGTGCAGCTTGAAGTTCTTTATTGCGGCGTATGCCACTCTGACCTGCATACGGTGCGCAATGAGTGGAAGAACACAACGTATCCGGTGGTTCCCGGACACGAAATTGTTGGCCGCGTGACTGCTGTGGGCAATGAAGTAAAGCGATTCAAAGTAGGTGACCTGGCCGCCGTGGGCTGTCTGGTGGATTCCGACCGCACCTGCCCGAACTGTGAAGCCGGACTAGAGCAGCTTTGCGACGGCGGTTTTGTGGGCACATACAATTCGCCCGACAAACATCTGGGCGGCATGACGTATGGCGGATATTCCAAGAGCATGGTGGTGGACCAGCATTTTGTGCTGCACGTTCCAGACAAAGGCAATCTGGCGGGAGTTGCGCCGCTGCTCTGCGCCGGCATTACCACGTATTCTCCGCTGCGCCACTGGAAGGTGGGCAAGGGACAAAAAGTTGGCATTGTGGGCCTGGGCGGACTGGGGCACATGGGCGTAAAGCTGGCCAATGCGATGGGGGCGCATGTGGTGCTGTTTACAACATCGCCAAATAAAAAAGAAGACGCGCAGCGGCTGGGCGCACATGAAGTGGTGGTCTCAAAAAACCAGAACGAGATGGACCGCCACATCAACAGTTTTGACTTCATTCTGGACACCGTCTCCGCGCCGCATGATATGAACGGCTACCTCAACCTGATCAAGCGCGATGGCACTTTAACGCTGGTAGGCGCGCCGGAAACTCCGCCAGCCATTGAGCCCTTTAGCCTGATCTTTAAACGGCGGCAGCTTGCCGGATCATTGATTGGCGGCATTCCGGAGACGCAGGAGATGCTGGATTTCTGCGCTGAGCGCGGCATCACCGCGGATGTGGAAGTGATTCCAATCCAGAAAATCAATGAAGCCTATGAACGCATGCTGCGCAGCGACGTGAAATATAGATTTGTGATTGATATGGCGTCACTGTAAAAGTTTTAGCTTATGGCGTATGCAGCAGCGCAACCACTTCCTGCTCCAGGGCGGCGAAGTTGGTTGCGCCGTTGTGTTTGCCGTGAATTTTGCTGTCGCGGCCGATGACAAATGTGGTGGGCAGACCCAGGACACCGCCGAAGGCGTCCGCAATTTTGATGTCGCTGGGAATCACGGGATAGTTCATCTGGTATTTGCGGTAGAAATTGCGCAGCTCGGTAGCATCATCTTCCACGGAAAAACCAATCACCTGCAGGCCCTGGTCTTGATATTTCTTTTGCAGCGCAATGAACTGCGGCACTTCTTCTGCACAGGGCGTACACCAAGCCGCCCAGAAATTTACCAGCACAACTTTACCTTTATAGTTTGCCGTGTGCAGCGCGTCGCCACTCAGGTCAGTCAGGGTAAGTTCCGGCGCAGCGGCAAGTGTTGGTCCAGCCGCAATGGCTGCGTGCGAATGGGCCCGATGCACTCCCATATAAATGCCAAACGCCATGGCCGCGAAGGCCAACAAGATCATTAAGCCACGCATGCGTTATTTTCAACCCGCTTCAGAGTGTCAGCCTGTTAAAGATCAATGTGCACCCGCGGCTATCTGCAGGTGGACGACGGGAAGGCCTTTATCTTTCCAATCGACGCCGAAGCTGGTTGGCAGATACAGCACGCGCACATGGGTGAAGCCCTGTTTCTTCAGTTCAGCCAGCGCCGGACGGATATTGGGGCAATGGTCCCAGGGACAGCAACCGCAATAGATCACCACTGCGCTATCTTTCGGCAGTGAAGCGGCGCGGGCGCGCAGCTTGTCCATGCCCTCTGGCTTGCCAACGGGGCCAATGAATTCAGCTCCGGGAATATGCCCCTGGGCGTAAAAAGCTTGCGGCCCCACATAAAGGATGACGGGTTTTTGTGCCGATTTCAAAGCCTGCGCTAGATCAGCAGCTTGTATCTGGCTGGCAGCAGGGACATCGTCAGCAGCCTTGGCCGGAGTTTGTGCTAAGGCGAATGCCGCAACAGCAATCACGGCGGTGAGCAGGAACAAGCGCAGAGTCAGGGTGCGGGCAGAGCATCGTAAATTTGAAGGGCTTGAATTCGAAAATATAGGATTCATTGTGGCCGCCTGTCGTTAAAAGTGTTTTTGATTTTAAATTTAAAATTCACAATTTTAAATTTTCAATCTTTCTTGTTTGATTACAACGCTAGATCACAACTCCATCCATCCTAAAGACACGTTTCTTTGGTTTGAATTGCGGGATAGGCTTGGCCTCCAGCAGCGGCGCGCCTTCACGCCAGAAGTCTTTGAACTCGCCTTTATCGCCCGTGCGATAGAAGTGCAGCAGATATGCCTGGTCGGCGGCGGTGTAATTGGAAAACCACTGGTCGATATCCGTGATGCCAATCTGGTGGAGCAGTGTAAGCCCGTAACGCGCGGCCTCGCCTTCATAGGCCAGCACTTCCGGTATCAGCGCCTCATCCACCGGAGGCTTATATTGCCGGCCCAGATCAAACGCGCTCTCATTCACATTCCACTGCACGGTGTGGCCGAATAAATGTCCCAGCAAAAACAGGCGCTGCTCCGGCGTGATGGCGTAATCCACGTCGATCTCCGCACCGTCAAGGTCGCCGGTGAGCGGATCGGGAATGTCCCGCGTGATCACGGGGATACTCCAATGGCTTTCAAGATGTTGCTGCACACGGGCGGCATAGTCGGCAAATGGGATCATGAGGAGATTGTAAATGGCCAGAGTCGTGCGGCATTAAATTGTCGCGCTTCCCACTGTCATCGTTAGCGACAGGTGTAACCCAGAGTTGAAGTGACCTAAATCGACGCAGCGTTCTCTTGTCCGGTACCGCAGCGACCGGTTGCAGTGTCAGGTATCTCCCCGATCTATTCTGTCAGGCATGTGCCCGGTCTGTACCCTTTCTATCACCCACCCCCTGCCCCCCCGGTTTCCACCCAATTTCACCCAAGGGTCACCCAATCCACCCAAAGATCGGCAGAGGGTCGCAGATTTTCAATTGCCAATTTTGGCAACAATGGCAATCTTGGCAATCCCCATGGCCTTCTGCCTGCGTCCTTCAGCCAGACCCCACCCGGGGGTAGACGTTTTGTTGTAAATAAAAGGCGAATCGCCATTCGACCGAGCGGTGACCGCGCGGTCGAGCTTCAAATTGGTCCCGTTTTTAAGGGTTAATTTGGCTATTTTGCCAGCTGCTAATTGCCTATTTTTTCAAAGAACTAGTGGTTCACACCCTGAGGCGCTGCCGTACTATAACGAGGTTGCGGCTACGAATCAATAGCGAAATAGGCCAATGGCCATCTAAAGTTTTCATTCCTTTATATCCTTAAGTGGCAACGGAGATTGGGAACCTGATTTTCGCTTGCGCCCACCTTGGCTTCCGGTCTGTAAGGATCTGATTTGGTTTTCCACCCGGGTTTGAATATAAGGCCAAATTGCATCCGCAATTAGAGAGCTGGCATTCCGGTCACCGATAATCGACGGTTGAGGTAACTGCCGATCATCTTTCTTTAATTCTTTCAGAGGCTCTCCAAGCGTTTCCGAGATTAAAACTGAAATATTTACTCCCGGATAAATTGCTACTGTCGCAATACGGGCCTGTTTAATACGAAGGTAAACTAATGGATCAGAGAGCTTTGTATCAACTAAGACCGAAACCTCTTCAAGAGCGAGATCGCAGGATGGCGGCTCGTCGAGACGAAATGGCCGAATCAACTCACGAGCAACTAACCGGCCAAGCCCATCGAAGCCGGAGGTCCAAAAAACTCCTTCTCCAATTCCACCAATGGTGTATGCCCAAGCCATTATTTCAGGCCATCGGGTAGAGTGATTCTCCGCCAGTTTGAGGGCAGGCTTTCCCCCAGCCGCAACTGTTGATAAATAACCTGCAAGCATGGCAAGGCAGTTCCGTCGAAACTTTTCTCGATCGCCAATAGCATTGATAGCATTAACAAGTTTGTCAAACAATCTTAGGCGATGCTCAGGAGTGAGTAACTGAAAATCAGAAAAGTCGTCTGCCTCAGGAATAACACCTTTTAATGGCGCCACCAGATGACGGGTTTCATCAGGATCTTTCCTTGCTCTAGCTTGCTGTAGTCCCCGAAGGGCCTGGACAATCGGAGCCAATGCGCTGTCTATTCCGAGGTTAGAGCCTGAGAGTGAAAGTACTGAGTGGTAAATTGGATCCAAGGCTGATCTAACTTTTGCAAGACGGAATGTATTACGTTGAGGAATTCCATCGGCCTTCAGCAATCTGCTTGCAGAATCCAAACGCATACCAATCTCAGTAATTGAAACCCTTCCCCAAAGCGATTGCGCTCGAGCGAAGCCAAAGGCATGCGTTGCCAGGCAAGCAGGTAAGCGAAGCGTCAATAGCGATTTTTCAGCGAGTAACGCGGCTTCCGCTATGATTAATCCGCTCCAAGCTGCCTCCAACCCGTCTAAGACAGGTTCAATAGTTGTTGAGCGCAAACTATAGAACCGATCTGGTGTTAACAAATGACACCATGCGCTTAATGGAGAAAGATCACTTCTCAGTTGTGCGAAGCGCCCGATCAGTCGCCGGATTTGATCTTCCCGAACAATCAGTGCCAATGGCTGGATTCGATTGTCAAAGCCGTCGCCAACTCTCCGCCACAAAACTCCGGTCATTCCGTCAGACAACGGTGGCGCATTTGTACCCGGCCAAGGGATGGCATATCCGATCTGCTTCCCAGCTATTATTTCGTTTAACTCGGATTCAGTTAATACACTGTAAGAGAGTGTTTCGCGCTCCATAGGATTCACCACAATTCTTCGCCACTTTCAGCATATGCTCGCGCTAAGATATCCGGTAACGCAGTAGTGTAATAAATGTTGAGACTGGACTTTGCACGCGTCACAACAGTGTAGTAGTGTTCACGAGTGTGATAATTACTAAGTTGTTCGCAGAATAACCAATGAACCGCCCGGAATTCCAATCCTTTGCATCCTGCAACCGTAAGAATCGATATTGGAGAATCAACATCGAAGGATGGATCATAGCTGTCATCGTCCTCCCCGCGCGAGCGCATAATTTTGGATTTGCCAGCCAAGTCGGCGTCATTCTCAAAATACTCGAATACTGCGTCTCTGTCCTGCGTGCGCGCCACAATTACTCCCAACCTATCACCTTGTTGAATTAAATCTCCATAAACACGCGCTTGATCTTTAAGTTTGGCAGCAGCCCTTTCAAGTTGCTTCTCTCGAGTTAATAGTCGCTTTTGAATATCAATTTCGGGCGGGCGCGGCCCGTCGTATTGAGAAGACTCTTCTAAACCCACTCCTGATTTCGGAGTGAGAATTCGATCTGCCATATGGCAAATTTCAGGTGCCACTCGATAATGGAATGGAAGCACAAATTCCTGCTCAGGAGTCACTACCTGACGGATTGCCCTTAAACCGTCTGCATAATCGAAAATCTTTTGGCGATCATCTCCTACAAAAAAAAGAACATCACCCCACTGCTTGATAAGGTCTACTTCCTCAGTTAACAAATCTTGCGCTTCGTCAACAAATAAAACATCGTAAGCCGGAATATAATTGCGCGTCCGAAATGGTAAAGCTCCAGTAGCCAAGCGGCGTTTCCACTCCGGTAAGTCATTCGTTCGATCAGGAAGCTCCTCCCCATGCGCTGCATAAAGATTCCGTATCCATCCCTCTATGGTGTTAACGGAGCTTCGTGGAAAAATTTCCTTTCGCCCGTCGTAGCAACCCGTTTTGACGAATTCTGTAAGAGGACGTGTAAATGTTAACACCATAACATTAGGCATATCTTGGCCCCGAACAAACTGAGCCCGGCGCAAAAGCACATTTGTTTTGCCTGAACCAGGAGGCCCCAGAACCAAGCAATTTTCTCGAAGTGGTAAATCCTCAATCAACTTAAGTTGATGATCATCTAATTGTTCTCGCCGGGCCCACCAAAGTGACATCTTTAGTCTCTCCTTATCGAGCTCGGAGGGTCATGCCCGTGCAAGCTCCACTGCTAATCTTGGAAGAGCGCCAATAACCAACATAATGATTTGAGATTCACAATCAGGTACGTCTTTTACATCTGGTATCTCCATTGAAGCACTTCGCGGGTCGCCATTGTTTTTCTTTTCCGACAATGCGATAGAAATCCGAAAATCGCTCCCGGATATACCTGATTGCAATTTGAGAATTATCTGCAATTCGATCTCACCACGAGTATTTTCAAGGTTAGCGCCAACCTTCCATGAAAATATAATCACCTTCATCTTGTCGTCTGAACCCGGCTTCGATGAATGTCGGGCGGTAACTCCCTGTTTTCTTAAATATTCATTGACTGCACCTTTTACAAATCCAGCCATCTCGCGAATTCGCCTAAGCCGCATAACTAACGCATCGCTGGAGCGCAAAGAATTTCGATCACTTGTTATCCCAATTATCTGCAACGCATGGTTTTGTTCCACGCTTGGATCGGCCAAAAAATCTTCTATTTTTAAGAGCGATCGTCTTTCCCAATCCTTATCTAATGCAAGGTGAGCTAAAAAAATCAGGTCGCCATCCACATCATTTGCCTCAACACGAGGTTTCGCGGTAGCTACAATCCATGCAAATCGGTATTTATTTGACGCAGAAGTTGTGTATTCAGACTGGAAAAGTGGCTCTCGCATGATAAGGTCATGCAGCAGTGCTCCGAGTTGATAGATAGTGAGTGCATGCCAAAGTCGTGGTCCGGTTTCCAATAGCCTAAAAAGATAATCTGGCGGCGAATACCGTGCAGTTGCTAAAACAAGGAACTTACCGCCTTGATCCGTACCGACGCCTATTGGATCGTAAATATCTCTAATTACTGAGATATCGAGCAATGTCACTTGGGAAAAATCGTCTGATATAAAAATATTCGCAGACTTTATGTCCCGATGACAAAGCTTTTTAGATTGGAGGAACAATGCCGCTCTCGATACTTTATCAACTATTGAGCGGACCTTATCGCGAGGAATATCGGGAAGTCGTTTCTCGAGCTCCTGTCCGGGAGCGCGGCTCATTAAGAGATATAACCTGTCCTCAAATTCGCCGCCATCATACACCAGCACAAGATAGGGGCAATCATGTCCCTTCAATTCAAGCTGTTGATCAATTCTCTTTTTTTCTATCCCGCCTATTTCACCAGTAGAAAACTCTAGATCGTAAATTTTTAGGGCTCTCACTCCATCCGGAGACGTAATCTCAAAAACAGGTGCAGTTCCTCCCTTTCCAAGGCTACCAATGACAGACCACCCTGAACCCCTTGCATGGCACCATCGCACGGCAACTTGCCGACTTTCTTCTATTGGATCTTTCACGACTTAAGTTTACTCTAAAGCTCATGAACTAAGCATCTCAGCTTAATCCCAAAGAACTAGCCCATTAAACCTCTTTCATGTGCCGTGGATTTGTATAGACTCCTTGCAAAAGTTTTCAGTCGACGAGCCACCTTAATACCGCCGCTTCAGAAAGAGTTCCCCAAAAGATGAAAAAACTGAAGAAGCTCGTACACGTGTGCTCCGCCCTTTTTATTTTTGCCCTGTTTGCCGGCTGTGGCGGCAAGATGACCACGGCGGCCAGCCCCACGCCAACGCCTCCGGCGGCAGGTCCGGGGGCCGTAACCCCCAGCAATGCCACCACAATCTCAAACATACAGACGATGGCGGGCTGGGAGAACTGCACTGCCTGCACGGGAAGCGCAACGGCCATCTATGCCATGACGCAGGATGTGGCTGCGCCCGCGCTTTCCGGCTCGTCTGCACAATTCCAGGTGCTTTCAGGGACGCTACCTTTTGGCGGCGCGCTCTGGTTCAAATTTCTGGGCGCGCAGAACGCGGCCACGCACTTTGTCTATGACCTGTTCTTTTACGTGGACAATCCGGCGGCGGCGCAGGCCATTGAGTTCAACGTGAGCCAGAGCGATGGCACGAACCGCTACAGCTTTTCCACGCAATGCGACCTGAAAGGCGCCAAGGCATGGCGCGTATGGGACCCGATTGGCAATCAATGGGTGGCTTCTGCCGTGGGCTGCTCGACCCCGGCGGCGAATACCTGGAACCATCTGGTATGGGAGTTTGAACGCGATGCCAGTGGCAACGTGATTTTTGATGCCGTGAGCGTAAATGGAAATCGCGGTGTGGTGAACCTAAAAATGGCGCACACGGCGGACACCGAACAGGGCGTAGATATCGCGTATCAATCCGATGCGAACCTGAACGGCACGCCTTATTCCGTGTGGCTGGATAAAGTGAACCTGACGTACTGGTAGGAAGATCGCCGACATCGGTAAAAGCAAAACGCATACCACTGATTTACACGGATAACACTGATCAGGAAAGATCGGGGCATCGGGAAATCTGGTCATCGGGGAAAAACCGGAAAGCAAAAGAGTCTTACCGCAGATCAACGCGGATGGTCGCGGATCAGGGAAAGCAAATTCTTACCACTGATAACACTGATCAGGGAGATCGGGGATTCTGCCCTACTTTTTCTCTGCGGTAAAAAGCCTTTAACTTTTCCCTGGTCCGCGATTATCACGTAAATCTGCGGTAGATTTTTTCTGATCAGTGGCGGTATAGGTTTTTCCCGATGACGCGAGATGTCGGCGATGACGTGCGATTACCCGTTTCTTCCCCGGAACATGACTAGGTACCCCATAGTCCTAAAGGACGATGCTTTTCCCGCCAACTTCGTACAGGTTTCTAGTTATAATGAGCAGGCTCTGGTGTACTCTGGACTTTTGGCCGGGAACGCTGCTTTTGCAAGCAGAAGCGCGTGCCTGAGAGCCGAAGGACAGACCCCAAATGAAGTATCTTTTGCGTGCGTTCACGCCTACTAAGAACCGCAGGCTCAATGAGTTGATTGGGTTCCTGCTGTTTGTCTCCGCGACACTCCTTTTTCTGGCGCTGGCCAGCTATTCGCCATTGGACCCCTCGCTGAATACCGCAGGCTCATTGAGCAGCGGATCGGCACGCAACTGGATTGGCCTGTTTGGCGCAATGATGGCCGACTTGCTGTTGCAGTCAATTGGTATTTTTGTGTTTGCCGCCCCGGTGATGATTGCCCTGCTGGGCGCGCGCTGGTTTAAATCCAAGCCGGTGGCTTCTCCGGGGGCCAAGATGCTGGGTTCGGAGATACTGCTGATTTTTGCTCCGGCGCTGCTGGCGCTGCTGCCCGGACACTTGCGCTGGCTGCACATGGTGGCTATTGAAGGCCTGCTGGGCCGCATTGTGGGCGATATGCTGCTGCACTATTTCAATACCGTGGGCGCATATATTGTGTGCGGGGCCGTGGTGGCCGTGGCGCTTTATCTCTCTACAGCGTTCTCTTTTGTGAATGTGCAACTCTGGGCTTCAACGCGCTTTGCCTTTGCGTTTGCCTTGTGGCAGCGCTTCCAGGATTGGCGTGCCGCGCGCGCGAAGCTGGCTGCACAGAAAAAAGCGCAAAAAGAAACCGAGCTCAGAAACAAGAATGAACGCGGTGTGATTGTGCCTCCGCAGGTGGCGCAACGGATGCGCATGCAGGCGGATGCTGTCTCTGCGAAACAGTTTGTCGACCGAACATTTGAAGACATGGAGCCGGTAAGTGCGCCGCAGGCTGCGGGGCAGTCGGTAGTCGCGCAGGCTGGTCCGCAAAATGGCGCTGGCGCTTTAGGCGCTGACGCGACGTCCGCAGAAGTTGAGCCGGCAATCCATGCGCGCGCTGATCTGGGAGAGAAGCGCAAGACCGTGCTGCCGAAGATTGCTGCTGGCGGATACAAGCTTCCACCCAGTTCGCTGCTGCAACGTCCGGATGATCAGCAGGCGATTAACGAAGCTGAAGTGAAACAGTTGGCCATTGTGTTGGCAGAAAAATGCGGAGAATTTGATGTCCGCGGCGCGGTGACGCAGATCAATCCTGGCCCAGTGGTTACGACCTACGAATTCAAGCCGGAAGCCGGCGTTAAATACAGCCGCATCACCAGTCTTTCTGACGATCTCTGCCTGGCCATGAAAGCCGAGAGCATCCTGATTGAGCGTATGGCGGGAAAATCTACCGTCGGCATTCAGGTGCCAAACCACACGCGCGAAACCATCTGGCTGCGTGAGGTGGTGGAGTCACCAGAATTTCTGGGCACCAAGAGCAAGCTTACGCTCGCCATGGGCAAGGACATCAACGGACGCATCATCACCGCGGATTTAGCCACGATGCCGCATATGCTGATCGCAGGCTCCACGGGCTCCGGAAAAAGTGTTGCTATAAATGCCATGATCATGAGCATACTTTTTAAGGCCACGCCGGATGAAGTGCGCCTGATCCTGGTCGATCCCAAGCGGCTTGAGCTGGGCATTTATGAAGGTGTTCCGCATCTTTATGTGCCGATCATCACTGAGCCCAAGCTCGCAGCCAACGCGCTACGCAATGCCGTGCGCGAGATGGAGCGTCGCCTGAAGGTGCTGGCGGCCAAGGGCGTCCGCAATCTGGATCAGTACAACAAACTTTTTGAGACCGATACGCCCAGCCTGTTCGAATCAGAGACTGACGAAAAGCCACTCCCGCAAATCGTGATTATTATTGACGAGCTTGCTGACTTGATGATGCTCGACCAATCGAATGTGGAAGAATCCATCACTCGTCTGGCGCAGATGGCTCGCGCCGTCGGCATTCACCTGGTGCTGGCGACGCAGCGTCCTTCAGTCGATGTAATTACCGGCTTAATCAAAGCGAATTTCCCTTCGCGCATTTCGTTCCGTGTTGCGACGAAGATCGACTCTCGCACCATTCTCGACGCTAACGGCGCAGAGTCTCTGCTCGGCAAAGGCGACATGCTCTATCTGCCATCCGGCTCCGCGCGCGTACATCGGCTGCACGCGCCCTACACGTCAGAAAAAGAAACCAATGCCGTGGTTGAGTTCTGGCGCTCACAAGCCCAGGCGCAGTACGAACAAAAATTTCTTGAAGTCCCTAAAGAGGAGCGCGAAGGATTTTCCGGCGCCAGCGGCGACTCCGCTGATGGCGAAGGCGAACACGATGAGCTTTACCATGATGCAGTACGCCTGGTAATTGAGTTCGGCAAAGCTTCCACTTCCCTGCTGCAGCGTCGTTTGCGAATCGGCTATGGACGCGCCGCACACCTCATTGACCTGATGGAAACCGATGGCATTGTAGGAGCAGCTGATGGACCCAAGCCACGCGAAGTCCTGAAAAAACCTGACTGGCTGAATGAAGTTGAAGAGGCACTGCGCTAGCAATCTGACATAAACAATATGCGTGTCTTGCTGGCAATATTTTTTATCTCTGCTGGAATCATGCATTTTGTCATTCCCAGTGCATACATCCGCATTGTGCCGCCACTGCTGCCTGCGCCTGGTCTGCTGGTTATTTTGAGCGGCATCGCAGAAATACTGGGAGGGCTTGGCCTGCTCTTTTCTCTCACGCGGCGTGCGGCGGCCTGGGGTTTGGTGCTGTTGCTCATCGCCGTCTTCCCCGCCAATATTTATATGGCGGTGGCGCATGTGTCTGCTCCTGGAATTCTTGGCCAAAGCTGGGCGCAATGGCTTCGATTGCCGCTGCAAATTCCTCTTGTTCTGTGGGCTCTGCGCTACGCTCGGCCAGCCGTGAACAACCAGCATCCATGATCGTGAGAGAAAGTCAGCGTTAAATAAGGGAAATCTAAGATGCCAGGGGCCGTCTGACGCGATTTGCTCCAAAGGCTGGAAGCTGTTAGCTGCTTTTCCTGAGTAGATGAGCAGCTGCCTGGTTCACTACATTACGCTCGGATTGCTGCATCAGCCGCGCTGCCACTTCATTCAAGTCACTGGGCGTCTGTGTTTTGGTAACGTTCTCGGCACGCCGCTTCGCTACAGTCTTGCGCGCCTTTGTTTTAGGTTTCTTCATTGCCATGCAAGCGAATCATGCCATAAACCAGCCAACACTTCCACCGTTACTGCCATTCGTTGAAATCTTTAGTGCCGGGTAGCGAGTGTACTCTATTCAATCTGTCTCAGCACTTTGTCGCCGGAAGATTCGCCCTTACAACACAAAACCGCCTATGCCCCCGCGAATTTCCCTTCCTGCTTTTTGCTGGCTCGGCTCCGGATTGCCGCTGCCAGCGCAGCGTCGCCTTCACCCTTATCCACGCATTCAACCCCAAAGTGCCTGCACAGCTCTTTCTCAATGGCGCCTGAGCCGCTCCATACAATAATCTGGCACTTCTGGAGACTGGGAGTTGACTTGTAGTACCGCAGTACTTCAAATCCACTATCGTTGCCCAGGTTAAGATCCAGCAGCATCAGGTCTGGGCAATTCCGCCCGCCTGCAGCAATCTCTTCCAGATAAATCATGGCTTCGGGAATGCGCGAAAAGGTCGCAACTTGACGAATGCCAATTCCATTCAGGACGCGGGTAGCGGTCCGAAGATCGTCAGAACTGTCCTCAATGATTACCACCTGGAAGTCTCCGGCCACGGCTGAACACCTCTTGCAAAAATATGAGTTCTTCCACCCGGATTGGTGAATTGGAAAGGCTGATATTACGCGCACCTTAGTTCTCTTGAAAGCCCCATTTTGGAACAAGAAAAATTGGTGGCGAAATAAATGTGTGATGTGCGACCCGATCTAAATAGTTAGCAAGTTCTTAGGTATTTCCTGTGATGGCGTATTCCTTTTGGCCTGAATACTTTCCAGTCGTCACCCCGCAGGCCATTCTGAATCAACTGCTCGGCAAGTTAGAACATTGAAATCTATTAACCTGAACCCAGAAAATCAGTCTCCACCGTTGGCCAGCTTCCCCAGCGCCCGTTCCACATCGCTTTTCAGGTCTTCAATCGACTCTAACCCTGTATACAGCCGCACCAGCCTGCTGCCATATGCCGGACGCTTGGGAGACTGCATATCGTATGTCATCACCACACTGGTTACACCGCCCCAGCTATAGCCAATCTTAAAAAGCTGCAGAGCGTCCACAAACGCCAGCACTTGTTCTTTGCTGAACTTGGGCTTGAACACAATAGAGAACAGCCCAGATGATCCCGTAAAATCGCGTTTCCAGAATTCATGTCCAGGGCAGGAAGGCAAAGCAGGATGCAAGACCAGCTCAATCTCTTCGCGCTGGCTGAGCCATTGCGCCAAGGCCCACGCTGTCTGCTCAACTGTTTTGAGCCGTATAGCCAGCGTCTTCATGCCGCGCAACGCCAGGCTGCAATCGTCAGGTGAAGCAGCACAGCCAAGCACCTGGTGTGTCTCGCCCAGTCGCTCAAACAATTTCGGATCGCGCACCGTAACGGAGCCAAGCAACAAGTCACTGTGGCCGCCAATATATTTGGTCAGAGCCTGCATGGTCACATCAATGCCGTGGGCAAACGCATCAAGATAAACCCCAGCGGACCAGGTGTTGTCCAAGACCACCAGCGCTCCATGAGCGTGCGCCGCTTTCACGATTACAGGAATATCCTGCACCTCCATGGTGATGGAGCCCGGACTTTCACACCACACCAGCCGCGTGTTGGCCCGGAATTCCGCCGCAATCCCACCCCCTGCGTCGGGCGGATAGTAACTCACCTCCACGCCGAAGCGGCGCAGCACGCTGTTGGAAAACATGCGATTCGGCCCGTAAATGCTCTCCGGCATCAGCACGTGGTCACCGCTCTTGAGCAGCGCCAGATGGATCAGCGAAATCGCCGCCTGCCCACCCGGAACAATAATGGTATGCAGGCCTTTTTCCAGTTCGCAAACTTTGGCGGCAAGCTCCAGCGTGGTGGGCGTGCCGTAAAGACCATAGGTGTAGCCAACTTCGTGCTGGTTCCAGCGATCGCTGGCATCGGAAGCCTGCGAAAACACAACCGTAGACCCACGGTGGGTTGGCGTCGCCAGCGAACGGAAGCCCTCGGGCACGGCGGCGTCAGAGTGAATCAGCTTGGTTTTCCAGTCTTTCGTGGTACTTATCTTATTACCCATGGCAGAAATTGTAGCGTGAGTTGACCGCGGTAATGGCAGGTTGCTTTAAAATCTCAGTCTGACTGCCACATGGCTTTCCGTCTGATGATTGGCCATGCGCGTAAAAGCATAATTTTTTGGGCGCTGTCCCACGTTCAATCCGGAGTACAATCCGGCACTATATCCAGGTATTTTCCTTTCCAACTGCCCGGCTTTCAAGGAGAGACACCAGTGAAAACAACTTACGTATGCAGCCTGCTGCTCGCGTGCTTCCTTTTCCTGCAGAATGAAAAATTGGGCGAAGTAAAAGGCGATGTTCTGGACATGCGCGGCAAGCCAATTGCTTCAGCGCTGGTGGTTTATACCAATATCGATAATAAAAAAACTTATAGCGTTAAAACCGATCCCAGTGGAAATTTCATCATCGTTGGATTGATGCTGGGCACTTACGATATCCGCATTACCCGGCCGACGGGCGAGCAGATTTATTCTGGGCGCAGGCGTGTTTATGCCATTGACCGGCAAGCCGCCAATGTAACTGAGATTGACCTTTCTCTCATGCCGACCAAAGCCTCGCTCGCGCCATTTCTCGGTGTGAAAGCGGAAGAGCTGCAAAAAGAATCCTGGCGAAATACAGGTGGGACTGTGCCACGCGAGCTTACAGAAGAGCAGCGCGAGGAATTGCACAAAGAAAACGCCCTGATTGCCTCTTACAACGAACTCACCCCGCAGGCACAAGAGGCCATCAAAGCCCAGGATTGGCCGCAGGCCGCCACGCTGCTACAGCAGTTGATAGTAATCGCTCCTTACAAATGGGAGCTTTACCAGAATATGGGAAGCATCCAGAGAAGACTCGGTCAATTCAAGGAGGCAGTGCAGTCACTGGAGAACGGTGCCAGGATATTGGCCGGCAATGCGGGGCAGAAGCAGGACCAGAGCAAAACAAAGGCCGCCCTTCTCCAGATGCGTATCGAGGAAGGTGAAACCGACGTTGCCATGGGAAACACTGAAGACGCAGCCTCGCATTTTCGCGCCGCTGCTCAGCTCGATCCCAAATCCGCTTTAGCATTTCTGCATCTTTGCACTGCCGAATACAACAGCGGACACCCTGACAGCGCAATGGAGGCTTGCACGCGGGCCATTGCATTGGAGCCTGGTCACTCAGAAAACTATCAGGTGCTGGCCGGCATACAGAGCAACCTTGAGCGATATCAGGAAGCGCTGGCGACCTATAAGAAAGGAATTACGGCCGCACAGAACAATATCGTCGCCACTCGCCCTTCGGCACAATCCAACATCAATTCAAGACGGTTTTCCAATCCTGCTCCGGCCATGGCTGAGGCCGTACGCGCCGGACAAATGCTGCAGTCCGTCGGGAACATCTACTTTCAATTAAAGGACTACCCCAAAGCAGCTGAGTCTTTTAGTCAGTCCGCCAGACTGCACCCGTATCCCGCGCTGCCCCTATTTAACCTGTGCGCCACACTCTTTGACATGAATAATTTCCTAGGGGCGGCTGAAGCTTGTGACCACGCGATTCAGACAGATCCTAAAGTGCCCGAACCGTATTTTGTAAAAGCTTCCGCGCTCTATGGCGACGCGGCCAATCACGGCAAGCTGAAAGGTTCCCGCGAAGTCAGGTCATCGCTCGAAAAATATTTACAACTCGCGCCTGAGGGATTCTATGCCAACGATGCCCGCAATATGCTCAAAGAAATGGCCGGTAATAATTAGGCCAATTTGCGCGTCGAACCAGGGTCCCAATACGCGCGCTTTTCGCCCGGTGGGATGAAACGGCTGTACGGGGGCTGGCAAATTTCAAAAAGAAGAAATTAGAAGCGGTGAATTGGAGCGCAGCGATCTAAATAAGCATCAAGGGCAAGGCCGACTCGCGTGCCGAGGCTGCTGCTTCAGGGCTGACAAACTATCCAAAGGAAACACTCTCAAAGCAGTTTGGCGCGAAGCGAGAAAATCAAAGCCCCTCGGTTACGCCCGGGACCTGCCAGCCATCGTATTCGCCGTGATGGTTGTCAGCGAAGAGGTCTAACTCAGTTTGCAGCTCATTAAGGTTTTCAATCGGCGCAAGCTGCCGCACCTGCAGCAGCCATTTCTGTTGGTTCGCGTCCAGGCTCACCGATTCAACCGTCCATCCGCGTTCCTGCAAGCCAATCGCAGCCTCGTCGGCATCGCCCTGGTTGGAGAAAAAGAAATAGTGGTCCAGGGCGGAGGCGCTCGCCAGCGCCTCATCCAATTGTTCATCAGTTTCAGAACGTTTCGGCCGGACTCCAAGCAGAGATCGAATATTCTTGAACATACAATTCAAATATACAGGCGATTGCAAAATATCCGGCCGCTCTACCAATCCTGCCTTAATTCGTGCTCTTTCGCGTTGATTCGCGGCTAATTCTCCATCCACGTTCATCAGCGAACATCCGGGGCAAGCTCGTTTCCTTAACCTCTCTGCTGCACGCTATAATTTCTAGTTTTGCTTTGCCTCGCAGAGCATACCTGAATCGCACTCATACTTTTTAGAAGAGGTACGCATATGGCCCAGCAATTTCGCCAGGAAAAAGATTCCATCGGCATCAAGGAAATTCCCGCAGACGTTTATTACGGCGTGCAGACCGCGCGCGCGATAGAGAACTTTCCCATCTCCGGGATGCGCGCCAATCCCACGCTGATTCGCGCCATTGGCATGGTGAAATATGCTGCAGCCGAAGCCAACAAAGAGTTAGGCCTGGTCGACGCCAAGCGCGCCGACGCCATCATGCTAGCCGCAAAAGAAGTGGTCGACGGCAAATGGGACGCCTCTTTCGTCGTTGACGTGTTTCAAGCCGGCGCTGGCGTGAGCTTCCACATGAACTCCAATGAGGTGATTGCCAATCGCGCCACGGAGCTTACTGGCGGCAAACTGGGCGAATACACCGTTCATCCCAATGATCACGTAAATTACGGCCAATCCACCAATGACGTTTTCCCAACTTCCATGCGCGTCGCAACCTTGTTGGAGCTGGAAAAACTTTATCCCGTGCTGGAAGCGCTGGCTGCGGCCTTTGAAGGCAAAGGCAAAGAGTTCCACAACATCATGAAATCCGGGCGCACGCACATGCAGGACGCCGTGCCTATCCGCCTGGGGCAGGAATTTGCCGCCTATGGCGTAGCGATTCGCAAAGCCATTGAAGATAGTCGCCATGCTGGCGATTCCCTGCGCGAACTCGGCCTTGGTGGCTCAGCCGTAGGCACGGGCATCAACACGCATCCTGACTATCGCGCGAAAGCGGTAGCGAACCTGGCAAAAATCTCAGGGCAAAAGCTCCTTCCCGCAGCAGACATGCGCTGGGCCATGCAATCCAATTCCTGCATGGCGCAAGTCTCTTCGTCGCTACGCAACCTGGCGCTGGAAATCATCCGTATCTCCAACGATCTGCGCTTGATCTCCTCCGGCCCCAACACTGGCTTTGCCGAAGTAAATCTGCCCGGACTGCAGCCCGGCTCCTCCATCATGCCTGGCAAAATCAATCCGGTAATGCCGGAATTGGCAGCCATGGTTTCATTTCAAGTTGTAGGCAATGATGCAGCGGTTGCCATGGCGGTGCAGGCGGGCCAGCTTGAATTAAACGTGATGATGCCCACCATGTCCCACAATGTGCTGCAGTCCATCACCATCCTCACTAACATGCTCCGCGTCTTCACGGAAAAGTGCATTAACGGCCTAACCGCCAAC
>DASXLK010000074.1:0-8764 GCA_036496365.1 Candidatus Angelobacter sp.
CGCCATGTGCAGGGCCGGAGCCAAACCAAACAGCATGCCGCAGACCACTGCCAGCAAGGTTGTAAATAACAGCACCGTGGCGTTAATGCCGGCATGGCTGTTGGCGGGCAGACTTGTTGAGCCCAACTGCAGCAGCGGTGGAACGGCGGCATTCGCCAGCAGCAGGCCAAGCGTGGACCCCAGCAGCGCAAGCACAACACTTTCCGTCAGCACCAGTCGCACCACGCGCCAGCGGCTTGCGCCAATCGCCGTCCGCACCGCGATCTCACGTTTTCTGGCGGTGGCGCGTGCGAGAAGTAAATTTGCTACGTTGGTGCAGGCAATCAACAGAACAAACCCGACTGCGCCAAGAATCATCAGCAGCGCCGGACGCACATTTTCCACCATCTGCGCCTGCATCTGGTTCACGATGATCGATGTGCCCGTATTAAATGCTGGATACTGCTGCTCCAGGCGTTTGCCGATGGTATCCATTTCTGAGCGTGCCTGCTCCAGCGTTACGCCGGGCTTGAGCCGAGCCATGGGCAGAAGGCCCGCATGCCAGCCCCGATCGTCCGGCAGAGTTTTGCCCCATGGCTCAAAGGGCAATACAACGTCAGGAGATTGCTGCAACACCTGAAAGCCTGCGGGAAGAATGCCAACAACGCTGTAAGGTTTATTGTCCAGCGTGAGCGATTGCCCCAGCACCTGCCCTTCTTTTCCGCCAAAACGCCGCTGCCACAACCCATAACTGATCAGCGCAACACCAGGCGCGCCCTGCTTGTCTTCTTCGGCCAGGAAGGTGCGTCCGCGATATGCCTGCACTCCAAGCAGATCAAAGATGTTCGCGTTGAGCATCTGTGCCGTCAGGCGTTCAGGTTCGCCGCTGCCGGTCAAAGTCATGCCAAAATTCCTTACCGCTCCCATGGCCGTAAAGGACTGGCTTTGACTGCGCCAATCGACAAAGTTCTGGTATGAGACGGAGAGCAGCGGAAAACGCGGCGTGTGCTCTGAAAGCAGGACCAGCTTGCCGGGATCTCGATACGGCAAGGGCCGGAGCAATACCGCATCAATCACGGTGAAAATGGCCGTGTTCGCGCCAATGCCCAGGGCAAGAGTAAGCACCGCGATAATGGTGAATCCGGGTGTCTTGCGTAACCGGCGCAAAGCGTAACGGAAGTCCTGCAGAAAGCTGTTCATAAGGGTTGTTTTCCTGGCCGGTCGTCTTGGGGAGTGCTTTAGTTTAGACGGAAAACACTGGCGAATGTTAGAGCAGACGCCACCCTGATATTTTTAGCCGCGAAAGAACGCGAATGGCCGCGAAATCTGAAAAGACTGGTGTTTTGCGAATGCATTGACGGCCTACGTCCCCCATACAACGCATCGCGATTATAGGGTTCCCTCCCCTTCGACAAGCTCAGGGTCGGGATGTAAAAAAACTACTGTACCTTGCTTCCGGCCACCGTCTCCAGTTTGGCTTTCACCATTTTGTAAAACGTCCAGATATTGTCATTCTCGCCTTCAGTGAGACGGCGGTGGATTTTCATTGATGGAAAGAGCTTATTGCCCGCCACGCTCAGGGTGAGAGTGGCAAATTGTTTGCCGGGATAGGTCTCAATGCTCCAGTCGCCGCTAAAGCGCCGCCGCACCACTTCTCCGAAATAGCAGCCCCACATTTTGCACATCTCAGTGAGATCGCTGCTGCTGGGGCCGCCGGGAGGCAGGTCAAGCGCAAGCTGGGCCAGAATGCCTTCCAGCTCCATGAGGGAGTTCTCGCTGTAGTCGAAGGTGGCATTGAATTCGCGGGCGATCACCACGGCCTTGTGCGCGTATGAATCCACCATGGCGTTGACTGAATCGTGTGTTTCCATTGGATAAAGTTTATCAGGGGACGAGGTACGCTCATCCCTGAATAGCTTATTTGGGCAGCTGCTGTCATCATCGCGCAAGCTGTTTTTAGCAAAGAGTTGATTGCTGCCTGATGATGGCTCATCTAAACTGAATCCATGCTTGCTGCTTATGCGTTGCGCGCGGAAGAGAGCCTTGGCCGGCGCTATCCTGAGGCGGAACATGCGTACCGCAACGACTTTCAGCGCGATCGCGACCGCGTGGTATATTCGCGGGCGTTCCGCCGGCTGGAAAATAAGACACAGGTATTCACGCGCAGGTACTCCGATCATTTTCGCAATCGGCTGACGCATACGATTGAAGTAGCGCAGATTTCGCGGACCATTGCCGCCGAACTCCAATTAAATGAAGACCTGGTGGAAGCGCTGGCGCTGGTGCATGACGTGGGCCATCCGCCGTTTGGGCACGCGGGCGAACGCATTCTCAACCTGGCAATGCAGGAGCATGGCGACCTGTTTGATCATAACCTGCACGCGCTAAGAACGGTGGAGCAGTTTGAACAGCGTTATGCCGATTTTCCCGGCTTGAATCTCACGTTTGAAGTGCGCGAGGGAATTGTGAAGCATTCGCGCGACTACGATGTGAAAGAGTTTCCGCAACTGGCGGAATATCTGCTGGAACAGCGGCCACCGCTGGAAGCACAGTTGATCGACTTTACCGATGAGATTGCGTACTCAACGGCTGACCTGGACGATGGCGTTGAAGCCAGAATATTGACGCGCGAGCAAGTCCGGCGCGATGTGCCGTTGTTTAGAGAGCTGTATGAAGAGGTGGAGAAGCTTTATCCGGCTGCGCCCGAGAAACTTAAATTTAATGAGACGCTAAAGCGCGTGCTGGACCGGCTGGTAAGCGACTTGATTGCACAGACACGGAACGCGATTGCCGATGCGGGCGTGCATACGGTGGACGATGTTCGCGGATTTCCGCAAAGGCTGTGCGGCTTTAGCCCGGCCGTGGATGAGGAGCGCCGGCAGATCAAAGACTTTCTTTATCAGAACGTTTATTTCAGTTCGACGCTGCAACGCGATAAAAAGCAGGCTGAGCAGGTGATTGCCGACATGTTTGAATTCTTTATGAAGTCACCGCAGGAGTTGCCGGAAAGCTACCAGGAAAAGACACGGCAAGAGCCGCTTTACCGCATTGTTTGCGACTATGTGGCCGGATCGACAGACGTTTTTATTATGGAGCAGCACCGGAAGTTTTTTCCGCCGAAGAAACGGGTGGGCGTTTAAGGCACAGTGTGTAAGTTGGCAAGTCTTTTCAAGCAGATTCACGGTATTTCCTTTCCGCCGGGAACTTCTTAGAAGTGAGCAGCGTACTATCCAGCATGCACAGCTGTGCGCACTGGAGACAAAATAATGAAGACTTCATGGATGGGAGCAGGGCTGCGGGCGGCGGCAATTGTGGCGTTGTTTCAGGGTGCAATAGGCTTGCAGGCGCAAAATGCAAGCAGTCCGGTGGAGAAAGATTTTGTTTCTGGCGGCAAGGTTGAGATGACGCTTGAATCTGGCGATTATGAGATCCGCCCGAGCTCTGACAACCGCATCCGTGTCCGATGGAATGAGGCCGACAAGAGCGTTAAGGTAAAGCTGACGACGAACGGTAAATCCGCCGAACTGCGCGTGGAAAACACGCCACATAATCATTTTCACGCGAAAATTGAGGTTCCGGCCACCACGGACCTCAGTATCCGCATGACCGCAGGCGATTTGACGGTGGGCGAAATTAAAGGCGACAAAGATATTGAGTTGAACGCCGGCGATCTGCGCGTATCAGTGGGGAACGCCAATGATTGGCGCGAGGTAGATGCGTCAGTAACGGCGGGCGACCTGAACGCGAGCCCGTTTCAGGCGCGGACAGGCGGGCTGTTTCGGTCACTGCATTGGCATGGACCGGGAAAATACAGGCTATACATACATCTGATGGCCGGTGACGTGAACCTGCAAAACTAATGCTTTGCGCAAATTCCTGCATGATTCGCCGCCCGCAGTCACTGCTATTGCACCTGCTTTCAGCGTCACTCGGGCATTCTGGCTAAGCACCATTTTTTAGCACCATTTTCGCCACCATGCATTTTGGCCAGCTCTCGCCGAGCAATATTTACTCGATCAACCTTACTAGCGGGCTACCCCGGCCTAAGGTGTTAACCGTAAAATACTGAAAACAAAGGGCGTGTTTTAGTCCTTTTGATTCAGGAGTTTGGCACTAGCAATGCATTAGTCAGAGCCGTAGCGTTAGCGCACTCGGGGGTTTGCTGGAAACCCTGTCAACAAAGCGTGGCCCCGATGCTCGAACGACCCCGGTTCGGAGGATTTTTTCCAAATGAAGAATTATCTATTGTCGTTGTCGCTAGTCGCCGCCATGGCAGTTCCCGCGGTCGCACAGCAGAACCAGAGCACTCCATCAGATCAACCGCAAGCACAGGCCCAGAGCAGCGATCAAACGGCTACGGGCAAGGATCCATTAACCTATGAGCGCAAAGAGGGCTTTTGGGGCCATTTAAATCCATTCGCCCGCAAGAAATATGTGAACCGCCAGCTGGACCCCGTCCGCGGCCGCGTGAATGAGCTGGATGAGCTTACCGCGAAGAACGCCAAGATGATTGCTGACGTGGATGCCCGTGCAACTGAAGGCATTCGCAATGCAATGAGCAAGGCCAATGAAGCCGATACGCACGCGCTGGACGCGGGCAATCGCGCCAACCAGGCCCAGCAGACGGCGCAGCAGGCACATGCGCGCATCGCCACCGTGGAAGATACGGTCAGCAAGATCGACCAATATCAGCCGATTACTCAGGCTGAAATCCGCTTCCGCGCCGGCCAGAACATCCTGAGCAAGAACGCCAAGGACGCACTGGATCAGATGGCGGAATCGCTCAAGAACCAGAAAGGCTACATCGTGGAAGTGCAGGGCTTCTCGCCCGGCAACGGCACCACGGCCATTGAAAATTCGCGCGAAATGGCGCAGATGGTCGTCCGTTACCTGGTCTTGAACCATGAAATCCCGGTCTATCGCATCTACACGGTTGGCATGGGCAACGCTCCCATCCAGGCGGAAGATGGAAAGATCCATCGCCAAAAGGGTGGCAAAGTTGAGATCAGCCTGTTGAAGAACGGCTTGGGCGATCTGAATGCCAGCAGCTCAGCTCCGGCTTCCACCAGCGGCGTAACTGCAACTCCGGCACCGGCAACGCAGCCTGCAGATCAGACTGCTCCGGCCCCGAAACAGTAAGTTTTCTCTCTCTATCTCATTAGCCAAACGCTCCCCTCTTGCCTCCGGGCAGGAGGGGATTTTTATTGCCTTCTCTTTTGGGGTACGCATCCGGGGTACGCATCCTGAAGATGCAATGCTTTCCAGATCGCAGCTAAAAAGCGAGGCTGCGCCGAATCCCATTGTCCAAGCGCTGATAAATTTTGCGGCAATCCGCATTCTCCAGAGGTCTGGAGCGAAGCGGCAAAATAGACCATAAACAAAACCTCGCCTGATCAACCATCAATGATTCGCTGGTTGAAACAGGCGAGCGTTATAAAGTCAGAAATTTTAAAAGCAGAAACTTAGCGCATTGCTGCAAAGGCTTGCGTCGGCACTGGTTCAGACGGGATGCTCTTTTCCATCAACTTACCCACCACTTTGGCGCATGCTTCGGCAAAGTTGCGTTCCACATCAGGTTTAAAGGTGGCCCGGAAATAGCTTTCTATGTTGAATACGCCCATAACTTTGCTGCCAGCTATCACCGGTACTGAGATTTGCGACTTCACCAGTTCAGAGACTTTGATGTAGTCAGGCGAATCAGAAACATCATCCACTACTATCACACGGCGCGTGGAGACGGCTGAACCGGATATTCCCTGGTCCAGAGAGATTTTGGGGTTAGGAGTAAAACTGCCAGTGTGTGGCCCTAAGCTGAGAATGTAGGCGTCGTTTTTATCGATCAGGTAAAAACCCACCCAGTTGTAGCGTGGGATGTGCATATGGATTCTTTGCGACATCTGCTGCATCAGAGTTTCTGCCTTACTGCTGGTGCGGGCGAACTCCTCAAATTCTTTCAAGAGGTATTTATGTGGCATTTTTGGCTTGCGCTTTCTAGAACGTTATTCTGAGGCAGAGTGAGGATTTTTTAAAGTTACAGAGGTAATGGTGGCCTGCCCTTTTCCTGGGGTTGGGAAATCTTCCGTTTCTCCACGGTTTTCAGGGGATTTCATGCGTAATGCTGCCGTAATCTGCTCAATTCCAGCACCTGCAGTCCCTCCGGACACGCCTTCCAATTGTGCCGCCAGCACACAATCAGGTCGCATTTTTCCGGATCGTGCCTGTGTTCCTTGAATCCGTAGCTCTCATATTCAAATTCAATCCTCACGTGCTGCCATATTCCGGGTTCCACTTCCATTTTGGCTTCGCAATCTGGAAATGCCGCCTGTACTGACTCCACAATGAACCCAAGCTGCTCTGCCACCCGGCCAAACAGCAGCACCACTCCCATTTCATTCACTGGCGCATAAGCCAGTCCTGGTATGTTCGTGGGTGCGCCCAGCATCGGCCGGTCTGCCAGCGCGCGCCGCGGAAACAGGGAAGAAATCGCCGACATTCCGGCATACAGAACTCCTAGCATTGTCGCGGTAACGCACTTCTTTCCCCTGAGCGGACTCAATATCTCCGTCGCCGCTACCGGCTTTGCCGTCTTTCCGGAATTCTGCGTGCCTGCTTGCTCTGCCTGTATCGTTCCTTGCGGATCGCCCACCCGCATCTCCTGTTTTGCTTCTTCCCGCCATCTCTTTATATGTTTGCCAAATCCCGTCCCGGGGATAGGTCCGCGCCGTATCTTTTCCAGCACGTCTTCCCATTCGCCTGCCAGTTTGCCCGTGGTCACAAACCGGTAAAAGGCAGAGGGCACCATTGACCATTTGTGAAAACGCCGGCTGAACACAAGGTAGCTGTACCTGCCTTCCTGCAGATATTCTCTGCGCGTCGGCACAAAACCCATCTTGCGCACCACCTGTCCCCAGTCCTCCAGTATCCGCGCTGAATTTAATCTCTGTCCCACCGGACTCGGCTCCAGCCCCGCCGCCCTCACTGCTTCCAGATAGGTTCGGAAAAAGCGTCTTGCGCTTCGGTCATGGATGCCCGTCACCCGCGCAAACTCCGTTGTCGTCGGTGAATGGCCCAGTTCGGCTGCCGCAGCCTGTAGGGCGCTGATAATTTTCTCTCGCGTGATCCTCCCGTTCCCTGGCGCGCCTCGCCGCTTTGGCGGCTGCTCGCTTTGCGATGATAGAGGTGCGGGTAGTGACTCGTTTGTTGATATCGGATTGGGCGATGACGGGTCGGGCTCGGCAGAAGGAGCCGTGGTGCAGCCATCGCCAGGCTCGCTATATGGCTGATTAGTTGGACTGTTGCCAGCCACATTCGCTGGTTCATTTGTCAGCATAGAAACGATCGACATAAAATCCCTCATAAAATAAAATCCCGCCATTAGATGGCGGGGCTGGATTGAGAAAATTGAATTGGTTCGAGCAACACTAGAGCGTTTCACGGGACCAATGTTTACTTCAAAAAATCGTCAAGGTAACCCAGGATTGTTTTAGTTTGCATCATCAGGCTCACATGGCTTTGCGCAGGAACAATGGCTATATGCGATTTCGGCATCGGTTGTAAATCAGCAGCAACACCACCGCCAAGCAGTTGATATGTTTTCATCAATTCAACTTTATTCAAGCCGTCATTGTCGCCGGAAATGATTAATACAGGTGCAGTAATTTTCGCAATATTGGAGTCTCCGCAGTCAAAGGGCACCTTGGCGAAATCAAACATCTGCTTTAAAAATTTTGTCCATTTAGTTTTATCAGGCGCTACTGCATCGTATGCTGCCTTTAACGGTGTGTTATCAAAAAATTCAGGCTTAAATTCTTTGAAGCCCGTGTTCACTATGGGCAGCCAGCCATCACTTTTGTAAGTAGAGGAAATGATTACTAATCTATTTAACCGTTTAGGGCTTTGCACCGCGAATTGATAAGCCACAGAGCCGCCCATGCTATATCCTGCTACGTCAGCCCTGTCAATTTTCAGGTAATCCATTACTCCTTCCACATCTTTTGCCAGAGTAACAATGTCTAACTTTCTATCTGAATACGGTGAGTGCCCATGCCCCTGAAATTCAATGGCAATTACTTTTCTTGTCTTTGACAATTCAGGAATTAATTCCGCCCAGTTCAGCTCTATGGTGTAAAAAGCTCCATGCAGTAGAACTAAAGGCTTACCCTCACCATATACCTCGTAATAAACCTGAATGCCGTTAACAGGCGCGTACCCACTTTTCACCGGTTTGATTTGCTGCCCGTGAGACTTGACTGCCGCAAAAAAGAGCATCGCGGTCAGTAAAACAGGTTTGAAAAAAGTAGACTTTGTAAATATTTTTTTCATAATCTTTTTTCCTTTTTCGGTAATTAATCTCGTTCTTCTGGGCTAACCATTGCAAGCGACGAGAAGCCCGTTCTAACCAGGCCTCCGTCGCCAGCCTTAGCTGTATCTCGCGCCTGACGATCATCAAAACTTCAATTTCTTATTTCGTCTGCGTCAGCTCCGCAACCACTGCAGCAACCTTATCGAGTATTTCCTTCCAGCCCTCCAGTTGACCGCTCTGGATTGCGTTCTGCATGGTTTCATTTCCAATGAAGGTGAGTTTCGTCTGGCCGTTTCCAAGGTCCTCAAACAGAACCACGTCGTGCGCACCTTCTATAGCTTCATGTTCTATTCCTAATTGCTCAGGGTCAATCTTGTTTCCCTTCGAGTCGGCAAAGTACATGGAGGAAACGATCTTCTCGTGCGGAACAATCTCATGGTATTCACCGCCATTCCAGCCCTCCTGTCCATCCGGCGTTCTCAT
>DASXLK010000075.1:0-34734 GCA_036496365.1 Candidatus Angelobacter sp.
CGATCAGTGTCATCAGTGCAGGTCAGTGGTAAGGGTTGTTTTTCGATTCCTTCGCTTTTCTCCGTGCCTCAGTGGTAAGGTTTCGACTTTCCGATCACCCGATCACATGCGATCAACAGATCACCCGATCTAAGCCTTATGCCCCTGCCATCTGCTTCAACCGGTCATTGGCAAAATATTGGGCCTGCCCTTCTTCAATGGCTTTCAGAATAATGTCGGCCACAAATTCCGGCGTGTCACCGGAGGCATAGCTGGAAGCCGGACCGCCGCCCGCCGGATTGCCCATCCGATTCTTGCCGAAATTGGTTGCAGTAATAAACGGATAGACTTCGCTCACCACGATCTTGTCTTTTTCCAGCTCCGCACGTGCGGTAAGAGTAAAGCCGAGCAGCGCCCGCTTGGAAGCAGAATAGACGCTGTATTGCGGAATGGTCATGAAAGCCGTTCCGGAGTTTACACTCACAATACTTCCAGCACCCTGTGCGCGCATGATGGGAATCACGGCCTGCATTGCCAAGATGGGCCCAAGAACGTTGAGATGAAAGATTTCATCAAAAAGCTCCGGTTCAATCTCTTCCACCGCCGCGGCATAGCTGCGTCCAGCGTTATTGATCAGGCCGTCGATGCGTCCATAATACTGATGGACTTTCTGCACAGCTTGCCGCACTCCCGCAAAGTCCGTCATATCGGCAACGATTGGCAGGCTGCCGGGGAGTCGCGAAGAAAGTTCTTCAAGAGCCTCTTTGCTGCGGGCCAGCAGCGCCACTTTCCCGCCACGCTCCGTGAGGGCGACTGCCGTTGACAATCCAATTCCAGACGATGCGCCAGTTACGAGGAAGACATGGTCTTTGATTTGCATGAAAATGAATCTCCAGGTTGAGTGTGCGAGGCTTTTCTATCACTATGAGGATATCAAGGCGGTGCGATCACCAAATTTACGGAGATCTAAGCACCTTCAATGCACTGGGGAAGATGCCTTCCCAAAATGGAACGGCCCATTTTGTTCTAATTCTTACAACCAGCGCTCTAATCTTTTCAGCTCGTGGAAACTATTCCAAAGCTATGTCGTCGGTTTGTTGTGAGCTTTAGCTACCAGAAGAGTTGTGAGCAGTGCATCAGTATTCGTTATCTGGTAAGGTGGGCTCAGGAGGAACTTTCATATGGCTGCGCGTTATGCCATTGGCCCGACTATAGGTGTGGCCCGTTTGGGTAATAATCATGATTCTTTTTATCTTGCACCCGCCAAAATTGGTGGGCTGCCAATTGAATGCGATTCTCATGGCAATCCGGCGCTTGACGGAAATGCCCCAAGGTTCGTTAAGCAGTTCAAAGATCCAAAAGGAAGAATCCGCCGCCAGGCGGCACAGTTCACAATATTCCGGATGGATGAAAGCAATCCAGGCGGAGTGGAGATTACGCTCACGCATCCGGAGGTCGCTTCCATTACATGGACCACCCATCTCGCAAACAAAAAAGCCTGCTGGTATAACTTCTCTGAGCTGCAGGGCAACTTGCTGTATGGTGAGAAAAACAGCTACAAGGCGCTCAATATACCCCGGAGAAATGCCCGCCAAAAAACCACTGATGAGCGGCGCCAACTGATTATTGATCCTGGGCCGCGTACATTGAGCGGAGCGCTGCAGCGCGCAGAATTCTCAAAAGATACGGTCCCAGAGAAATATAAGTTTAGTAGCTTTCCTCCGCCAGTAACGTATGGCGAGCAGATTACCACTCTTGGCAGCATGATGACCGATGCCGCAGGACGATTGTTGGTGCTTGGCGGTTTTGGCAAAGCCGGAGGAGATGAGAGCATCACGTCTTTTGCCGGTGCGGATACTTGGCATGATGATATTTCTGATGGGCCAGTCAACTGCACGCTGCAATTGAAATCCGGTGGAAAGTTTGAATTGAGCGCATGGTGCATTGTAGGCTCGCCAAAATTTGTGCCTGAAATTGTGAACATAGTTACTTTGGATGACACCATGTATGACGTGGCGGTGCGCAACTTTAATCTTGTTCCGGATATGTGCAAGGACGGCAAATTCAATCCCGGCTATACTGCCTTGTTTGAGAAAGATATTAGGCCAATCCTTGACCGGCCTGGCCCATACCGCTGGGTGGCAAACCTGCCCTCCATGAATTCCATGTCTCCGCCCCCCTTTGACGCGCGTGACAACACGGGAGCTACAGCAGGAGCGCGCAAGGCTTACTTTGAACTGTTCCGCAGGCCCGACCCACAGGATGCGATTGGCCCGGACAGTAACGTACTCTTTTCACAGGCAGGCTTTCCATTAATGCCGCTGAATTCCGGTAGCAACTCGGTAAGCGACAAGATGATTGATAAATTTCTGGCGCTTACTGAAACACAATACTTCCTGCTTAGACAATGGTCTGAAGGAAAATTCAATGCCGGCGCCGCTGCCAAAGAGGATGCGGTAACAGCGTTATCGCGCGCCAGTGTCGGTAATTGCGTGGGCGGCCCCTTTTGTCCCGGTATTGAGGTTACGTGGAGCACCCGGAACCCAAATATTTATGCATCGCCTTTTGTAATTCTTCCTCGCCACGATAATGACTACTATTTCAAGAATGGGCTTGATCCAAATGAAGATGAAACGTCCGGCAAACTCGGCTGTGAGCCGGGCGATTTGACCAAGCGCATGGCAATCCCATGGCAGGCTGATTTCTTCCAATGCTCAATTCAATTCATCAACTTTACCAATCCTAAGGTAAACAAGAATGAGAGCGGTATTCCGCTGCCGCCAACCTACTATGCTTATTGGTGGCCACCGCAAAGTCCATGGCAAGTCATGACCGGGGACCTTACTCCGGAAACACAGCAGGCGGCTGGAACTCCTGCCGGCTATCAAGTGCTATTTTCACGTGGCATCAACACTTTTTCACAGATGATTTCCAATTGGTCTGATATGGCATTCGTCGTCAACCAAGTGCGCACAGCTTATGGTGAATTATTCCCTTATTTCACCGAACAGGAACGAAACAACAACGCATTTATCACGGCTGCAGTTGCCATAGGTGATGCTACGAACGTGGTTTCCGGGTCTGACTCGAACTTTAGCAATGCCTGGTTTTTACCAGCGCCACCATTGCCGCCGACAGGCGCGCGCGTTGAAGGTGAAGCTACAGCACAGGCCAAGCCGGTTAGCCAGGGAATTGCCTTTGCCAGTTCGCGCCGACATGGCCGCCTGCCTTCAAATAACTAAGAACTTATAACCAACTCGCGACGGACAAACAAAAAAGCCCGTCGCGAGTTTTGCTTTTTTGCTTTGTCTTGCTTCAACTAGAAAGAAGGAGATGATTTGGCCAGCCTCTATCCCAGGCAGTCCGCTCCGATAGATGAAACGGATGTGGCGATTATTGGAGGAGGCCCAGCCGGAGCGGCAGCAGCCCTTACGCTTTTGCGCTATACAAAGCATCGCGTTGTTCTGGTGGAAGGTACCAGCTATCAATTCCCTCGTGCAGGAGAAATGGTATCGGCTGCTGTTGTACCGTTACTTGACTATCTGGGAGCTTCGTCCAGGGTTGCCACTAACGACCGCATAGAATCTTTTTCCCATTCAGCTTCATGGGGAAGTCCGCTGGTAACTACGCGTGATTTTATGCTCACCGGCCGGGGACACGGCTGGACGCTGGATCGTCAACACTTTGACGCGGCGCTGGCTGGATACGTAATTGAGCTGGGTGGAACTTTGCTTGTGAATACATGGCTGCGATCCTCTGCCTATGAAAATGGGCGATGGCTTCTGCAACTTGCTGGAGATGCCTACGGACAAATCCTGGCGTCGCAAGTGATTGATGCTACCGGTCGCCGCGCCACGTTTGCCCGATCTACCGGTGCGCAACGCACGTTTTATGATCGCATGGTGGGAGTGGTCAGCTATTTTTCTCTGGGAGACACGGCAATCACTCAAACCACATTGGTTGAGTCTGTCGCCAATGGATGGTGGTATTCTTCGGCACTGCCCAATCGGCGCGCTATTGCTGCTTTTATGACGGACATCGATTATCTCCGGTCGGCACGTCTCGTCAGCACGACAAACTTTCAGGCCCAATTATCGGCAACGCAGCATACCCAGGCGCGGCTGGATATAGCTCAAATGGAAGGCCGGCCACATGTCTTCCCTGCCCAATCTCAAATACTGGAACCTTGTATTGGTCCACAGTGGGTGGCCGCAGGCGATGCTGCCACGGCTTTTGATCCTCTTTCATCGCTGGGAATTGGCCATGCTCTTTTAAGTGGAATTCAGGCTGCGCGAATCGTGGACCAACGCCTGGAAAGAGTTGAGGAACTGGCAGCAGCGTTTGCAAATGATGTCCACCAGAATTTTGATACGTTTCTTGCGCAACGCCAAAAGCTGTATTCACTGGAGCGGCGTTGGCCTGAATCTCCATTCTGGAGACGACGCGAGGCTACGGCCTCGATAGGATAGGGGTTCTCTGCATAGTTAGCCGCAAGAGCAAACACTGTTCATGAGTTTTAAAAGCTCCGGCCTTGCTCCGAGCATACTCAAGAATACCCATGAAGCTCCCGGAAAATACTGGGCTCATTTTATTTGCTTTTTATTCTCTATTCGTGTTACTTTCGCTTTGTCATGCCGGACGCCACCCAATTAGCGGAACAGATCAACTGGCTCTTTCTGGACATGAATTCCTACTTTGCTTCCGTAGAGCAGCAAGTGCAGCCCCACCTGCGTGGAAAGCCTGTGGCCGTTGTAACGGTGGATGCAGACTCGACGGTATGCATAGCCGCCAGTTATGAAGCCAAGGCGTATGGCGTAAGCACTGGAACTGCCCTGGGTGAAGCAAGGGAAAAATGTCCCGGTCTGGAAGTGGTGGTCGCCCGGCATGAAATTTACGTGGAGTATCACAAGAGGATTCTGGAGGCGGTGGAAAACAAATGCCTTCATATATCAAAGGTAGTCTCCATTGATGAGATGGAGTGCCGTCTGTGCGGGCGTGATCGCAACCTGGCCAACGCGCAAGCATTGGCACAAGAGGTGAAGCAGGCCATTTATTCCGTGGGAGAGATGCTGCGGTGTTCCGTAGGGCTTGCGCCGAACCGCTTTCTGGCCAAGATAGCCTCAAATCTGCAGAAACCCAACGGACTGGTCACAATCACCGAAAGCCAGCTTCCTCACGTCCTCTTTAAATTGAAGCCGCGCGATTTGCCCGGTATTGGGCACCGGATGGAGCAGCGGCTGCTCAAACAAGGTATCCAGACCATGGAGCAGCTCTGGGAGTTGGATATGGACCAGATGACACAGCTCTGGGGAGGCGTTCTGGGCACGCGCTTCTGGCTCAAGCTGCGCGGCGTGGACTTTGACGAAGCTGAATCGCACAAGAGCAGCATCAGCCATCAGCACGTTCTGCCGCCGAACCTGCGCACGCGCGACCAGGCTTGCGCCGTCGGCAAGAAACTACTGCACAAAGCCGCTGTACGCCTGCGCCAGGCCAAACTCTGGACCAGCGCCATGGCCATCTTTGTTCTGTTTTCAAAGGACCAGAATGCGAAAGAGGACGATCAGAACGGATATTGGCTGCATCATGGCCGTCCGCTGTGGGAAGCCAGTCTGCGCTTCCCTTCCTGCCAGGACACAATGACGCTCGTCAACGTGTTTCAGGAAACATGGAAAGATTGCCCCAAGCGGCGGCCTGTGATGATCAGCGTGGCGCTGGCGGACCTGCTACCGGAAGACATGCGCAACATGACGCTGTTTGACGATATGTATGGAGGAGGAAAGTTTGATCGTCTGGCCCAGGTCATGGACAGCGTGAATGCAAAATTCGGCTCAACCACTCTCTATCTGGGAGGGATTCATCATGTGAAAGAGGCCGCTCCGCCCAGGATCGCATTCAAAAGTATTCCGGACATGAAGCTGAAATAGCAGTTTAGCAGGAACAAGAAAACAATGGGCTCGGTTAGCGCATGGCCTGTCCCAGCTTTTCCAATGCGGGAGCCAGCTCCTGCGGCTTGGTAAGCACGCCGTTGAACAGATCGCCGACACGCTCAAACCGTCGCAGTACATTGGCGATATGAAATTGCGCCGGTTTAAGTCCGGGAACAATCTCTTCCCACTTGAGCGGCGTAGCCACAGGGGCTCCCGGATGTGCGCGCAGAACATACGGCGCGGAGATGGTTTTACGGCTGGCGTTTTGCAGGTAGTCGAAATAGACCTTGCCCTTCTCTCGCGCGGCCACCATGCGCGGCGTGGTGAAAAGGTCAGGCCGCTCGGCAGCCACCCATCGCGCAAGTATCTCGGCAAACGAGCGCGTCTGGGCAAATTCGTAAATCGGTTCCACCGGCACGTAAACATGCATCCCGTTGCCACCGGTGGTTTTGGGATATCCCGTGAGCCCGATCAACTGAAGCTTATGCCTCACCAGTTGCGCAGCTTCAACAATGCGGTCATAACCGCAGTGGTAGGGATCAAGGTCAATGAGAATGAAGTCTGGATTATCGAGCGAACCTAACCGGCTCATGTATGGATTCTGGTCAATGCAGCCGAGGTTCACCAGATAAAGGAGAGACGCTTTGTCGTCAGCGATGACGCGAGTTTTGGAATCTTCGTCTGAAGCAATATCTTCCCGATGCAGCCAGTCGGGAAATCCGGAAGCGTCTTTCTGGAAGAAATAATCGTGATCAATGCCGTTGGGGTAGCGCTTGAGTGAGAGTGGTCGTCCCTGCAAGTGCGGCACCAGCAGGTCAGCCACGGCAGCATAGAAGTTGATGACGTCACGCTTGGTGTAGCCGTCTGCGGGGTAGAAAACTTTATTGAGGTTGGTAAATTTGAGATGATGGCCGTCGATGGTGAGCGTGGACTCGGCAGCTTCTGGGGGCAGCAGATGCTCGGTTACGCTGGATTCTTCAGTGGGTTCTGCGGCTGAGTCGGTTGTCTGGTTTTCAGCGGTCAAGTCTTCAGCCAGCAAACCAGTTTCGCGCACTACCTCTTCCGGATCGACTTCATCTCGCAGCCCTAGAAAGACCGGCGCGCGCAAACGATTGTCGTGGGTCCAGGAGGTGAATCTCACAGTGCAGACCAACTCAGGTTTTACCCAGGTGACTTCGCCAACATCGCGCGGTACGTCACTGAGTACGGCTTTTTTAGTGACCAGCGGCTCAATGGTTTCAAACACAGCTTTGAGCGATTGCTGTGTGAATCCTGAGCCAACGTTGCCGGCATAGACGAGCTTTTTGTCTTCGTAATAGCCAAGCACCAGCGCACCAAAATATTCACGCTCGCCCAGGAGGTATCCGCAGATAAGAAAATCCTGCTGGCAGCTGACTTTGATCTTGATCCAGTTGCCGCTACGCTTGGATTCATAGCGGCTCTGCGCCTGCTTGGCCAGGATGCCTTCGAGCCCTTTGGCTTTGACGGCTTGCAACAACTCACTTCCCTTGCCGGCAAAGTGTTCGGAGTAACGCACAATGTCACTGGGCAACAAGATGGATGTAAGAAGATTGCGGCGGTCAATGAGCGCGGCTTTGCGGAGATCAAAGCCATTGAGATAGATGAGATCGAAGGCAAAAAAATTCAGCAGCGGCGCAACACCTTTTACCGCTGGCTTAACGCCGAAACCGGTCATACCCTGGAGTCGTTGAAAACTGGGATTCCCGTTTTCATCCAGCGCAACCACTTCACCATCAATGATCGCCGTATCGGCTTTTACGCTTTGGGCCAGTGCAGCAACTACGGTGGCAAATTGTTTGTCCAACTTGATGCCGCGGCGGGAGAGCATGCGCACTTTGCCGTCAGCGATGTAGCAGAGTGCGCGGTAGCCATCCCACTTGACTTCATAGAGCCAGTCTGTCCCAGAGGGAATGGAGGTGCTGAGAGTCGCCAACATAGGATCAAGTGACGCAGGCATTTCCGCTTGAACTGCGCCTTCAACAGACGAAAGCTCAGCGGGACCTTGCAGCACGCTGCGCGTATCAGATTCAGGGTCCCAGCCTTCGCGGACGGCAAAATCTTTCTTCTTGATTAGAAGCCAGTCTTTGCCTTTGCCACGGTTGGTGCGAACCAGCGCAAATTCGCCGACGATTTTTTGTCCATGAAAGCGTAGCTTGAGGTCGCCTGATTCCCACATTTGCGCTACGGTTTTTGGGCCCAGCCATTCATAGGTGCCGCGGTCCCACAGCGTAACGCTGCCGGCGCCGTAATTGCCGCTGGGAATCGTGCCCTCAAAGCTGCCATAGTCAAATGGATGATCTTCCACATGGACGGCAAGGCGCTTAATCGCGGGATCCAGCGTGGGACCGTTGGGGAGTGCCCAGGACTTGAGGACGCCATCCATTTCAAGCCTTAAGTCATAGTGAAGACGCCGTGCACTATGCCGTTGAATAAAAAAGCGGTTACCCTCCTGTGCGGAGGGCTTATCCGGGGGCTCCGGAGTGCGGGAGAAAACTCTTTTACGCCGGTATTCTTCTAGTGACATAGCCTGTTCGGAAGATTGTATTGCACCGTTTTTTGTGCTTTCATACCAGTCTACGACCAAGTATTCGGGAGAACATTCAAAATGGCCAGCACCGTATGGAAGGGACACCTGACTTTTGGTTTATTGTCACTTCCCATTAAATTGTACAGCGCAGCCCGCAGTGAGTCCGTTGGGTTCAACCAGCTTCACAAGGCCGATAACTCCCGCGTGAAGCAGATGCTCTATTGCCAGCTTGAAGATAAGCCAATCCCGCGCAGCGAAATTGTGAAGGGCTATGAGTACGAAAAAGATAAATACGTGGTCATTGACGATGAGGACATCAAGAAAGTCGCGCCTAAAACTGCCAAGACCATGGAGGTGCTGGAGTTTGTAAAGGCCTCGGAGGTCGATGCCATCTTTCTGGAAAGCTCCTATTATCTTGCTCCCGACGAAGCTGGCGAAAAACCTTACGCACTGCTTTTTGAAGCGCTACGCCAAAGCGGCTGCGTGGGTGTGGCCAAGATTGCCATGCACAATCGCGAGCACATAGTGATTCTGCGTCCCGGACCGAAAGGGATTCTGCTGCATACCATGTATTACCCTGATGAGATTCGTCAGGTGGAAGAGTTCCGCACAGACACCAGCATTGTGAAACCCAAAGAGCTGGAGATGGCCAAGATGTTGATTGATTCCCTGATGGCCGCCTTTGAGCCGGAAAAATATAAAGACGAATATCGCGAGAACTTAATGGCGATGATTCAGGCCAAAGTTGAAGGCAAACAGGTGGTTGAAACCGTGGAAACCAAGCACAGAGCACCAGTCGTAGACATTCTGGAAGCGCTGAAGATGAGTATTGCGGAAGTGAAGAAGCCGATTCGATCGTCTGTGGGAACGCCAGCCACGTCTGCGGAAGAGCCTGTACAACCGAAGAAAAGCCGCAAAACCGGAGGATAGCTTTCCAGTTCGTGGCTTTTCAGTTTCACGACTTTCCAGTTTCACAACTAAAGAAAAGTCTACTGGGCTTTGCCGGGTGTAACGCTGACTGCTTTGTTCTTTTCAAAGACCACGGTCACGGGCTTGCCTGCGTTTAAAAATTCAATAGTGCGATTTCCAAAGTCTCCCGGATCGGCGTTCATAGCTGTTCCCAGAGCAAAGCTGGCCTGCAATTCACTCATTCCCTGCTTGGCTTCATGATGATCAATGGCGCTCCATGAGTCCTCGGGCCAGTGTTTATAGAGTTCGTGTGGATCGTCGTAAAAGAATGATTCATTGGCTGTGAATGAATAGTCGTCTCCGGTATTGGTGCCGAAAGAGGCAGCAAAGGTGCCCGCCTCTCCTTCTTTTTCAAAGACGGCCATGATCTGCTTCTGGACCACTGCAACCTGTCCAACCTTGACTGCCACTGGCTCGCGCTGCAGCACAACGTCTTTGATTTGTAACTTGGCCAGCGGCGGCAGCAAGCCAATCTTCTTCTTGAAGTTCACGCTGTGCGTAGCCGTGTCATATGGATAATAAGGAATTATGTTGCCGCTTTTCACCCATACCGGCTTTCCCACCAGCTCTTTTTGGGCGGACTCCACGTCATAAGGGACGATTTTACGAGGAGTCACGTAGTCATCCAGATTAGCTGAATACGCGGGTTCCGCTTTTTTAGGTGGGGTGCCGGGATCGCGCCTGCTGTAGAAAAAATACCCCAGGCCGATGAGTAGAATTACACCGCAGATGATCGCATTTACCGTGATAGTTTTTTTGATATCGGAATCCATTGTGGATTTAAATGTAACACGCCGGGCAACGCAGCTCTTATGAAAGAACTGGAACGCAGGAACCTTTTACATCTCCGCATCGTATATTTCATATATGCGGACCATCCTTTCTTTTCTTGTCGCATTCATTTTGAGTGCATCCGGTTTTGCTTCTGATCTCGCACTGGTTCACGCAAAGATTTATCCCTCGCCTGAGGCTGTGCCCATTGAAGATGGAACAATCCTGGTGCACGATGGCCGCATTAAGGCCGTTGGCCCGAGTAGTAAAATCAAGGTCCACTCATCGAAGACAATAACCGTTCTGGATTGCCACGGTTTAGTCATCACAGCAGGCTTCTGGAACAGCCACGTTCACATCTTGACCCCAGGTTTGCTCCACGCGGATAAACGTTCTTCTCAGGAACTCTCTTCGCAACTAGAAGAGATGTTCACTCGCTGGGGATTTACTACTGTCTTTGATATTGCATCCGTATTGAGTAACACAAACAACATCCGCCAGCGAATTGCCAGCGGCGAATTGCGTGGGCCGCGGATACTTACCGTTGGGGAGCCGTTCTATCCCAAGGGCGGAACGCCGGTTTATGTAAAAGGGTTTCTGGAAGAGCAGCACATACCATCGGCGGAGGTTGCATCCCCAAAGCAGGCTGCGGCACGCGAGCGACAGGAGCTTCATGACAAAGCCGATGGCGCAAAAATTTTTGCCGGAGCGATTACGGAACATGGTGTTCTGCCCATGCCTCTGGATATTGCCAAAGCAATTGTGAAAGAAGCGCACCACGCAGGCAAACCGGTCTTTGCCCATCCTTCAAATCAAGAAGGGCTTGAGATTGCGATCCAGAGCGGAGTGGATGTTCTGGCCCACACCGCGCCCATGAGCGGTGATTGGTCGCCAGCGTTCATTGATCGATTGAAAGCCGCCCATATGGCCCTGATTCCCACTCTTACGCTATTCGATGTGGAGGCTAAAAAAGCCCGCGTCTCAGCGGAAGAAAACGAGTTGTGGATCAAACAGGCAGTTCAGGAGTTAAAAGCTTTTTCAAGCGCAGGCGGACAAATTCTCTTTGGCACAGATATTGGTTACACGGACCACTATGACACCGCTGAAGAGTTCACTTTGATGGCGCGCGCTGGAATGAACTTTCAACAGATTCTGGCCTCCCTTACTACAAATCCAGCAAATCGCTTTGGCTATTCAAGCCGAAGCGGAAGCATCGCTCAAGGGAAGGATGCGGACGTGGTGATCCTGAATGGAGATCCAGCCAAAAACATCACCAATTTCGCCAAGGTTCGGCAGGTGATTCAAGATGGAAAGGTAATCTATACTGCGCGTTAAAAAGAATCGGCGAAGTCATTCGCTTGAAACCCAGAAGATCCAAAGCCTACCGTCTCAACGCTATTTGGGATTTTCCGGGTCGCGGGTTTAAAGGAAAGTGCAACAAGTGGTACAAGAAATAATAAATATGCAAGAACCTCTAAGCCGGAAATATGCTTAGAGGAGGTTTGAAAATTTAACAGGAACGATGGGGCGGCAAAGATCAGTTTCATATAGCAAAAGCGATGCAGGCAACAAACCATTTTCTCCAATATGCGCGGCAAAAAACATCAGCGTTGATAAAGTGATCAAGCCAACTCCACCCAGAATTCTTTGGCCTATTCTTGGCGTACCATCTTGGATGGCAACAAGCTTTGCACTTTGAAGTAAAGCCACAATGAACCCAAAAGTGATCAGAACAAACGCCGCTAAGGCGAAATCCTGATTTCACCTGGTCACTCACGCTACGGTTGTCACGGATATGCATTTCGTAAAGAACGTTTGCCGATATTCTAAAATGAATTTCCGTTCTTACCATTGCGAATCAGTGAGAGAAATTCTTCGCGCGTCTTATCTGAACTGCGAAAAGTGCCGAGCATGTGCGAGGTCACGGCTGAGGAGTGCTGTTTTTCCACTCCGCGCATCATCACGCAGAGATGGCGCGCCTCAATTACCACACCCACGCCTTGTGGCTGAATGGCGTTCTGGATGGTTTCAGCAATCTGCACGGTCAGCCGTTCCTGCACCTGAAGACGGCGGGCAAAAATATCAACGAGGCGCGGAATCTTGCTCAGTCCCAGCACCTGGCCGTTGGGAATATACGCCACATGGACTTTGCCGAAAAACGGCAGCAAGTGATGCTCGCAAAGGCTGAACATTTCTATATCTTTCACAATGACCATTTCGTCATATGGCACATCAAAGAGCGCGCCTTGTAAAACTTTGTCGGCGTCCTGTTCATAGCCCTTGGTCAGATATTCCAGCGACTTCTGCATGCGCTCCGGCGTGCGGATCAAGCCATCGCGGGCAGGGTCTTCTCCCAGCCGCAGAAGTATCTCCCGCAGCAATTCCTGCATGCTGGCCGATGATAGCGCCGACGATTCGTCCATTTTCTTCACGGCAGTTACTGGTTTCACCCATGTCTCCTAAGAACGTATTTCCCTGCCACCAGCGTACTCAAAAGAATTCAGCATTGTTTCTTCCACGCGAATTTTATCCACCTGCGCGTAATGGAAATCTCTTTGCAAAACGCCGAAAACCTCTATGCACAAATTTTCCGTAGTCGGCACGGTCTCCTGAAATTCCGGTAGCATATTGAGGTTCTGGTGGCCAAAACGTTCCAATATTTTTTCGTGAACAAAGCTGTCCAGATCCATCAGGTTGCAAACCATTCCGGTGCGGGGATCCACCTGCCCTGAAACCGTTACTTCCAGGGAGTAATTGTGGCCATGGCCATGCGGATTGTTGCACTTGCCGTAAACGGTCTGGTTCTCTTCCGCGGACATGTTATTGCTATGCAAACGGTGCGAAGCCGAAAACCAGTAGCGCCGGGTCAGATAGGCCTTCATGCTTCTCCGTAATAATCCACAAAGAGATCTGGCGTTTCATACACGCGTATGCGATGCAGTTCCGCCAAATTTAACTTTGCTTGAAGCCGTCCCCAGATGCTGATGGCCAGATTCTCCGTAGTGGGGATTCTGTTTTTGAAGTCCGCTACTTCCTTGTTCAGAAAGCGATGGTCCATGGCGTCAATGACCTCGCGGTTCATAATTTCCTTTAACTCTTTCAGATCAACCACAAATCCCGAGCGCTGGTCCACGCTGCCTTTTACGGTGACTTCCAGCGTGTAATTGTGGCCATGACCGTGCGGATTGTTGCACTTGCCGAAAATTCGCTGGTTTTCCTCCGGGGTAAATTCCGGATTGTGGTAGTAGTGTGACGCTGAAAACTCTGCTTTCCTTGTTAGATAGACCATGTGAGATAGACCGTTGAAAACCAGCTCTTTAGTTAAGATCGCCCTTCTGAGTAGATGAAGTTGATGGGGCTTCCGGTGCGGATTGTGAGTATTTCCGCCCTTTCCATCTTAACTCGCCACGCACAGTAGTATGGAGATAAGAACGCACTAAAAGTGACACAAATAGCGGTAACCCCAGGAAAGACATGAGGTTAGCTCTCCAGGGAAAATGCGCCCGCCTGATTCGCAGAATAAAGGTTAGATAAAAAAACGCCCCTAATCCAAACAAAAATGCGCCATCGCGAAACTTATCCCGGTCGACCAGAAATAGCCCTAGGCCGAGTAAGAGTGCAATTGTCAAAAAATCCATTCCCCGCATTGCCGCCAATGCCAGAGGGTGACGGAACAATAAAGCGAGATTTTTTGTCCAACCCTCCCACATGGTGTGAAAGGTCCGATACATCCTCGTCCGGACCAATCCCTCGCCTTGCCGAAACCAGATTCTATGATGTGAAACTTTAAATATTCTTGCTAATTCAACATCTTCCAATATTTTATATCCCACTGCTTTATGCCCGCCAAGCTGCTCATAGACCTTCCGTTGAACCAGAATGTATTGGCCATTGGCTGCCACTGTGGAGTGTGTGGGATCGTTAACTTTTTCCGACGGGTAGGTTCGTACGAGATCGGCGAATACCAACGGCATAACGGCCAGTTCCCACCAGCTTCTGACTTCTTGTTCGGGCGAATAGGAGAGCAGATCCACATGCCGCTCTTCTGCTTCATTCACGGCCGCTGCCAGCGATCCGGGATAATGAAAGGTATCTGCATCAGTAAAAAGCAGCCATTGGGCCGTGCTGCCCGCCGCGCCGGTGATCACGGCATTGCACTTTCCTGTCATTCCCGGGCTGGGCTCGGCTGCGCTCAATACACGCACTTGTGGAAACGACTCGGCAATGGCGCGAGTCCGGTCTGTTGAGCCGTCATCTACCACAGTGATTTGAAAGGAGATTCCCTGCTGGGCGGTGAGCGACCGCAGGCAGCGGCCAAGACAATCCTCTTCGTTCCGGGCCGGAACAATCACGTCAACAGTTACTTCCGCGTGGGCTGTTTTCATGGGGAACCGGGTTATTATAAGGGCATGAAATCCTTTCGCATTTCTATTCCATTTTTGTTTGCCCTTATTCTGGCTGGATGCATTGGCTGCAATGATCAGCCTAAGATTCGCATGATTGGCTCGGCAGCGCCAGATTTTACCGTTCAGGATTCCGACAAAAACGTGAAACTGCACGATCTACGCGGCAAGATTGTGATCCTAAATTTCTGGACCACCTGGTGCCCGGAGTGCATTGAGGAAATGCCATCTCTGGAGCGCTTGCATCAACAAATGGGTTCGAAAGTGACCGTGCTTGCCGTAAGCACCGATGACGACAACGACGCCTACCACAAATTTCTAAAAAAATATAGCTACGACTTTCTCACGGTCAATGACCAGCAGAAAAAAAGCGCTGAAATTTATGGCACCACAGGCCAGCCAGAGACTTTTATTATTGATCCTTCAGGCGTGTTGCGGCGCAAGTTTATTGGCCCGGTAAACTGGACCAGTCCGGAGATTGTTGAGTATCTGCAAAAGCTTTAGTTTTCTGTAATTCCGAACGTAGCGAGGAAACCCTAGCGCTACGAGTTATTTTCAGTCCATTCAAAATTGTTATTGGCGATAGAGATCTCTCGCTCCGCTCGAGGTTTCAGAAAAAAGCATTCCAGAAAGCAGCTACTTTCCAGCAGCGAGCTTGGCTTTCGGCAAAAAACTCTTCTTCACCTTGGCCACAATCACATAATTTGGGTCAACCATTTCATTGAGATGGATTTCGCCGACCTTTGAAAGCAGTTCGTAGGCGTCCATTTCAGAGAGACCATAGTCAGTGTGAATCCATCCGACCAATTCTGTGAATGCAATGCGCAAAGCGTCGTCCAGCGGGCGATAAGCACCGACAGTCATAATGTATTCGTCATTTTCAAAGCGAGGCCAGCTGATTTTGTGGCCTTTAATCACGCGCACCTGCACACGTCCGCGTAATGGGACTTCCAGCGCTGTGCCGGCGATTTCGCCATCACCCATGGCAGCGTGTCCGTCGCCCAGGAAGAGCATGGCTCCCGGAACGTTCACGGGAAAATAAACCGTGTTGCCCACGCTGGCTTCAGGCGAATCCATATTGCCGCCGAAAGCCTCCGGCACCACGGAGGTGCGCGCCTCTCCACCAGCCGGAGCAACGCCGATACAGCCATAAAACGGATGCAGCGGAAACTTTACCGTGAACTTGGAATCCAGGGCCTGAAAGGTTGCTGTGTTGGTGGCGTGATCAATGGGATAAAACCAGATTTTTTCCTTGATCGGCGCATTGAGCATGGGCGTGTAATTGGTGGAGTTGATTGCGCCAAATCCTGGGGCGAGCGCACCAATGCCCTGATTGCTATCTACTTTTATGTCAAGGATTTTTACTGCCAGAGTATCGCCGGGCTCGGCTCCATCGATGAAAAAAGGGCCAGTGAGAGGATTGTCGCCGGGAGCCATGTCCAGCGTATCGCCAGGCTTTTTAATAGCATTGCCGAAGCAATCGACTGTGTTGGTTTCAAGAATATTGCCGGACTTAAGGTGGGCCACTGGGCTGTATGAGGCAGCATAAGTGTATTTCAGTTCGCTGGGCTTCAGCTCATAGCGGACAACTTTGCCTTCTTCAGAGTTTTGTGCGAACGCAGCGGCAGACAACAGCAGCACAGCCAAAACAGTTTTCATCGGTGGGAGACCTCGCGCAGGATTATAGAGAAGTAGCGCGGCAGTTGGCTATCTCTGTAACTGCCAGGGGCCGCTGTTCCATGCAAAAAGGATCATTAGTATTGCAACCAATACCAACCTGCCACCATGGCTGCCAACGCTAATGCAATCTGAATCCAGCGCGAGTACATGCGGTGCACATTGTATCCGTTAGTAATTTTTGCCATTTCAACATACGGCGTCATGCCGCGCCGAAACCACCCTTCAACTATAACTTCTTGCCCGATATATCCTTCGGCTTCAGAAGTGCCAAACATAAAACGCGAGAAAGGAATGGACTGGCGATAAAGAAGAAACATTATTCCGGTATCATCGCGCAGGACAAGGTCTGGACTCCAGAAATTTCCCGGCTCGCCACGGCCAAGAACCTTGCCTGTAAGTTGGACTGCTCGCGGCCGCATTTGTGAGACATCCAAATCTTTCAGTAGTGCTCCAACCGTAGATTCCTGAAACCGGCCACGATACCGATACGCTACTTTTAATATCCAGGTAAAGCCTGCAAGCATCAAAAGCACTGGAGAAGCATTTTTCAGCGATGTGATACCAAGATACTCCAATACACCGGGAAACCAATGCATTGTAAGCAAGGCCCAGATACAGACCAGGGGCAGCGCCCAAACTATGAGTTCCAGCGGAAACATGCCCCAGCGGATTTGCTGGTGCTCTTGTGGCAGCGCATACCGTGTTTCCTGTTGCATCGCGGAGCCTTGCCGGCTTAATTCACGCACTCGCAAGGCTGTGAGAGGATGAGTGGAGTTCAATTCATAAAATCGCGCCCACGGATTTACCAGGTCCCAGCGCATTACGGCAGCTGCGTCAGTGGGATTAGCGCCCAGCGCTAAAGACGCTCCGGAATGCAGATTGGAGATGCCCATTAAAGCAATCGTGCCACCCAGCCTGCGCTCACGTCCCCAATATGATTTTTCATTTTTGTTGCCCAGCTGCTTTGCTTTGCGGTATTCGCCATCGGCACGAACCATGCCATGAGCGATCTTTATGAGAGCCGATGAAAGCTCATCTGGGGAGTGGGTTACTTCCGCAGCATAGTGATCAGCAAAGTATTCCCTCGTGCGGTTCAGCATAAGTACAACGAACTGGCTTAACAGATAGCAAAGATATGCTGTATATGCGATGAAACGAAAGCTGCTTATCCTTTCTGTAACTACATAGAGCTGATAAAGCAGCATGGGAGCTAGTGCCGCAAGGGTCATTACGGCAAAATCATAATGTTCAATATGACCAATTTCATGCGCCAGCACGGCATTGCATTCTTCTGGTGAAAGAATTCCCAGCAATCCGGAAGTCACTACAACCCTGGCATCACTGTGCAGGCGTCCGAAGGAGAATGCGTTGGGAGTGCCGCTTTGAATAATCCCAATACGTGGGACTTTCAGCCCTCGTTCCATACACAATTTCTCAACAAATTCACGATTTCGTGCAGGTAGAAGGATACCTTCGTCGTCCCAGCAAATATCAAGAATCAGCTCAATCAGCACGGGCGCAAGCAGGTACTGGAGCCCAATCCACACGATTGGAAAGGCTATCGCAAGCCATATAGGACCGCCCGAATGAAGCAGGTAGGCATCGCCGATAGCAAAAACCACGCCGTATAAAAGAAACAGGAGGAGTAGCGACCGGGTGATGAATTGCACAGGGATCTCCGTGTAGTTCAGGCTGGGGGGTGAAGGCAATATTACTATGGAACATGTATATGTGCTACTAAAACTTTATAGTTTGGCGCGCCGCAGTCGCAATGCGTTGGCTATCACTGATACAGAGCTAAAGCTCATGGCTGCAGCGGCAAAAATTGGCTGAAGCAATAAGCCTGTAAGCGGATATAAGACTCCGGCAGCAATGGGCACGCCGAGCAAGTTATAAATAAATGCAAAGAAGAGATTCTGGCGGATATTGCTCATGGTGGCCCGGCTCAGGTTGCGCGCCCGCACCAAGGCTTGCAGGTCGCCTTTAATCAAGGTGATGTCGCCGCTTTCCATTGCTACGTCAGTGCCTGTTCCCATGGCGATACCTACGTCGGCCTGGGCCAAAGCTGGTGCGTCATTCGCTCCGTCACCGGCCATAGCGACAACGTGGCCTTCACTCTGGAGTTTTTTGACGATAGCCAGCTTATTTTCCGGCAGTACTTCGGCCTCAAAATCGGCAATTCCCAGTTGATTCGCGATGGCCGTAGCAGTTGCGCGATTGTCTCCGGTGAGCATGACCAAACGCAGTCCGGCCTGCTTGAGCATGCGTATAGCCTCAGCGGTGGAGCTTTTTATAGGATCGGCGACAGCAAGCACTCCCGCAGCCTTGCCATTGACCGTGGCCAGGACAACGGTCTGTCCTTGTTGGCGGAAAAAATCAGCTCGTACCTGAAGCGGACTGATATCAGAGCCTCTGGAGGTGAGAAAATCGGCAGCTCCAACGGCTACCTCACGCCCCAAAACCTCCGCCACCACGCCCTGGCCGGTGATCGACTGAAATTTTTCTGCGGGAGGAATTTTTAATCTGCGGTCTTTCGCTCCTTTACCGATGGCTGAAGCAATCGGGTGTTCGCTCAGCTTCTCAACGGCAGCCACCAGAAGCAGAAGATCCAATTCGGTTGTGCCATCAATCGCAATCACGGACGTGAGCCGCGGCTTCCCTTCCGTTAATGTTCCGGTCTTATCGAGCACCAGAGTATCTACCTTCTCCATGATCTCCAGCGCTTCAGCGTTTCTGACCAGCACGCCGGCATGGGCTCCGCGTCCAGTGCCGACCATCACGGCCATCGGCGTAGCCAGACCCAAGGCGCAAGGGCAGGCAATAATGAGAACCGCAACGGCGTTCACAAGTCCGTGGGCAAAGCGCGGCTCTGGCCCCCAAACTGCCCATCCGACAAAAGTGAGCACGGCAACAAGAAGAACTGCCGGCACAAAATAGCCCGAGACTTTATCGGCCAGAGATTGAATCGGTGCGCGGCTGCGTTGCGCCTCGGCCACCATGCGGACGATCTGCGCCAGGAGGGTTTCTGCGCCTAGCTTTTCCGCGCGCATGATGAATGAACCAGTCTGGTTGACGGTTCCGCCAACGACTTTCGCGCCCAGCCCTTTTTCTACCGGCATGGATTCGCCGGTGATCATAGATTCGTCCACGGCGCTGGTTCCCTCTGTAAGAATTCCATCCACAGGAACGCGGTCACCCGGGCGGACACGCAACAAATCCCCGCGCTGAATTGCCTCAAGGGGAATGACTTCATCTGACCCGTCAGAGCGGAGGCGGCGAGCGGTTTTAGGATTGAGATCGAGCAGCGCTTTAATGGCTGAGCTGGTTTGGCGGCGTGCACGCAGTTCCAAGACCTGTCCGAGCAAAACCAAGGTGACGATGATGGCGGCAGATTCAAAATAAACTTCGGGCCGACCGCCGTGAGCAAGAAATGAAGCAGGAAAAATTCCAGGCGCAACCGTGGCAATCACGCTGTAAATATAGGCTGTGCCAGTGCCCATGGCGATCAGCGTGAACATATTTAAATGCCGGTTGACGAGGGAGGCCCAGCCGCGCTGAAAGAAAGGCCAGCCACCCCAAAGGACTACAGGAGTTGCCGGGACAAATTGCAGCCATTCCATTGCTCCAGCGGGCCAACTGTGGAAGAGGCTTTCTGTGGCCATGCCTCCCATAGAGATCGCCAGCAGAGGAATGCTAAAGGTGACTCCCACCCAAAAGCGGCGTTGCATGCTGTGTAATTCGGTATCGTCTTCTTCATGGACGCCTGCGGAAATACGGGGTTCCAGTGCCATTCCGCAAATCGGACAGTTCCCCGGCTGATCGCGAGTGATCTCCGGGTGCATGGGGCAGGTGTATTCCACGGTCTCTGGTTCCAGGGCCATCCCACATTTTGGGCATGCGCCGGGTTTGGCTTCGCGCACCTCAGGGTCCATGGGACAAACGTAAGTCACGCTTCCTTTGCTGGCGGATGATTGAGCAAGCTCTGTTTTTGGTACGGCAAGAGCTATTCCGCCAGCTTGATTTCCATCAATTTGGACCCCACCAATTTGCACCACCTGGCTTTTGGGCGGTTTGGGGGCCAGATATTTTTCCGGATCGGCATTGAAGCGCTGCACACAAGACTGGCTGCAAAAATAGTAGGTCTGCCCTTTGTATTCAGATGAGCCGCGCGCCGTGGCCGGAACAATATCCATGTTGCAGACCGGGTCTTTGACGATTTCTTTTCCTGGGTTTGCCTGTGCGGGATTCATAGTGTCTGATGGCCTTTAGCGGGCATGCCGGTAAAAAAGCTCTGTAAGTTCGTCATAGGTGCGTTGCGCTTGTTTAGCATCGCCGGAGCGCAGTGTTTCCGTGGCGCAATGCTGCAAATGGTCTTTCATCAAAGCGCGTTCAACGGCCCGCAGCGATTCGTGGATAGCGGACATTTGTATCAGCACGTCAGGGCAATATCGCTCTTCCTCCACCATTTTCTGGACGCCGCGGACCTGGCCTTCCACACGGCGCAGCCGCAGAAGCAAATCATTCTTAGCGCTATCTTCACGAGGGGCAGCGCGGTGGAGCTGCCTGGAGCTACTTTTCTTCTGCATGGCAGATTCATTATACCCCCAGGGGGTATATGATGCAACACACGCAAGTAGCTTTAAGCTATATTTGGATGGTTCAACAAAATACGGCTGAAGAGAATGACCTCAGCCGAACCTGATACCGAGGGCAATTGGATGACCCTGCTTGACGTTGTTTTCAAATACGGCACCCCGCCGGGCGAAAAAGAAATCTCAGCTCTGAACAACGCCTGGGAGGTTTATGGCGTGCGCAAGATCAAATTTAACGAAAAAGAAAACACGATCCGTGTGGAATATGACGCCTCACGCCTGAGCGACGGCGAGATAGCCGGCATCCTCCGGCGTGCAGGAATTGATCTGCGGGAAAAAGTGCAACTGGTCTAGCCAGTTGGTGTGTTCTGTCGGCCTCAATTCCTAGCGAGGTTTGGAAATGAGCAAAATTATTCTTGCGCACGGCCTCTTCGGGTTCGGCGACCCAGCTGCCCGATATACTTTCCTTCCTGCCATCCCTGCATTACTTCAACGGCGTTGCCGACCATCTGCGAGACAAGGGGCACACAGTTTTTGAGCCCCAGGTAAATCCAATCGGATCTATTCAAAATCGTGGCGATCAGCTTACCGAAAAAATCCTGCAGCAAACAAATGCCGGTGATCGAGTGCATATTCTGGCGCACAGCATGGGCGGGCTGGACGCGCGGTACGCACTTACAAACAGCATTGACCTGGTCCAGCGCGTGGCAACGCTGGTAACAATTGGGACGCCCCACCGCGGCTCTCCGGTTGCTGATGCAGTGGTTAGAGGAACGGGGCCGCTCTTTGATAAGATTCCTGACTTCCTGAAGCGAAAACTTGCAAGTAATGCAGGCGCCATACAGGACCTGACCACGACGAGATGCATTGCTTTTGACGCTGCAACCATTGACGTCTCCGGCGTGAGATATATGAATGTGGCGACGCCTCAAAGGGCAGCAATACGCTGCTTCTTTTTCAGCTTGCGGCCACCATCGGCAATATCACACATGAAATCAACGATGGCGTGGTAACCAAGAGTTCAGCCTTGCGTGCTGGCAATGAACACATGCCTGAGTGGCCCGTAGACCACGCTGGAGAGATTGGCTGGACGAGAGCTCTGCTCAATCCTATGCAACACGAAGCAGCCATGGCCGCCCATTTGGCACGCTACCACTCCATTGTCGCTGTGCTTTAAAGGCTAAATCCGGCCCCGCAAAGCGCCTCAAAAGTAGATTCTTCGCGCAAAAGCTGCGCTCAGGGGTTTCGCCTGGGGACTCCCGCTCGCGAGCGGGGACGGGATCACGTGCTTTTCGGGCATTGCGTAGGCGGACTTCCGAAATATCCCATAAGTAGATTGGACTCTTATGTATATGGGATTACACCTCAACGGGCTGACGTACTGACAATACACGTACAGACCAGAAATATAGAGAGATTCCCATTCTGGAACTCCTTCAGCCAAGAGTGCAAAGTAAACTAAGACAATCCAAAATGGAACTTAGGATATGCGAACTATTGTGCTCTAATAAGCTTGGCATTGCCATATGCTGTTTCTTCCATACTTGGGCGCTTACACTATGATCCATGCTACAATCGCCAGCAAAGGATCGATACTATACGCATCGGTTTGGAATGTTTAAGGTAGGATAGTAGAATATATGAGCACGTCTACACTTACATCCAAGATACTTCACACCTCTATTTTTGTAATCGCATTAGCTGTCCTAGTCCAAAACCTATTGCTGATCAAAGACAATCGAGCACTACGCCAGGCAGCCACTCGCCCGGATTCTGATATGGCGATCCCCGTTGGGCGACTGATCCACGACCTATCCGGATCGACGCTGGACGGAAAATTGCGAACTATATCAATTCCTGAGAAGCCAGGCGAAAAGCTCCTCATCGTCACTTTTTCCCCTGGGTGCTCATTTTGTCGTGCTTCACTCGCGAGTTGGCTGCGGTTATCTAGGGAGCTTGCACAAAAACCGGAATGGCACGTTCTATGGATAAGCCGTGATCCTCTTCAAGTGACCAGGCAATATTGCACGGAGCAAGAGCTACCTGCGGACGAAACCATTGCGGACCCTACTTACCGGACCTATGTTCAACTGGCGCTCAAAGCAGTCCCAAACACAATTGTCATTGGAGCCGGAGGTCACGTTGAAAAGGTGTGGACGGGCGCCTTGGACACGCAGATGAAGTGGAACGAAATCGCCGCTTACTTCAATCTGCAGCAGAAGGAGCTGCCGTCTGCACCACCAGCAAAAAAAATAGTAGCCTTCAAATAAGTGGACGAAAGATGAAGGCACAGTGGATGTAGGAGCGCGCGGCTAGTGCTCCTCTAAAAGGAAAAATATATGAAAAAGAAACTGTTGTTATTTGCTCTTCTGGCGCTGGCTTTTGTCGCAAGCTACCACCAACGAGCGGAAGCATTGAATCCTGCTCCCTGTGTGGCTGGGGACGGATTTTGCATCGACCAAACTTGCTCGAGTCAGTTCGCAGGCACATGTGGGAATATCGATCTGAGGCCTCCGCCGTTTGGCCGCTTAGATTGTGCCTGCATATTCTAACGGGCTCTTTTGAGCAATACCACTTTAGTAGTTTGTAGATTTACAGCCGTTGCTCCATCTGCTGAACACAACACAGGATCAGGCGGAGTAACGGCTTTGTTGGTGTCGTTTAACTACACTTTTCAAGAACGGAGAAAGCATTCTGTGGCGCGGTACCGATTGCAGCCTATAGATCGCAAAAGGGTAAATAGTAGTGATGGAACAACCTCAAAAGAAACTCACGAAAATGGACTATTTGGCCAACACGCTCATTATCAGTATTGTCGTAGTTGTGATTGGACTTTCGGCCAGGAGTTACCTAGGCGAATTCTTTCATTCCAAGAATCCTGCAGGAGTGACCACCGCGTTTAAAGATGTCAACTGGAGCAGGAATGGTCGAACTTTGATATTTGTATTGTCCACGAAATGTCATTTTTGCGAAGAGAGTGCCACATTTCATCGGGAGCTTGCTCGATATTGCGGGGATCGCGGCATTTCCACGTTAGCTGTCTTTCCTGAAAGCACGATGGAAGCGGTTTCGTATCTGAAGAAAAACAATATCAATGTAGGTGCCATCAGGCAGAAATCGATCATAGATCTGCCAGTGACAGGCACTCCAACGCTTTTGCTCGTTGGCGCTGATGGCAAAGTAAGAGAAACATGGATTGGAGAACTTACGCCTTTGGGCCAAAAGTCGGTATACACTCATCTTAAGTAGTAGCGGCCTTTTAACGCACTCGTTGCTCGGTCGGAATCGCTCAGGGTACAAAACGGAAAGGTTTTCTCTGGCAGCGCTAGAAGCGCAGCATAAGACAAATACAACTTCCCACGCTTTCCAACACTCGCGCACGCCCGCAAGCGGCTCAAAAAACAGATCTTTCGCGCAGAAGTTAGGCCGTTCGTTTGAGTGGTCGTTCAAAACAGACCAAATAGAGGGTTGGTGGAGCAAAACGCTGCCACCTGATGATTCGTAATGCGCGAGTCTTGGTTTTACGCAAATGCAAGAAAAAGAATTTTCAACGAGAGCGAAATGGCGCTTCTTTAAAACCTGTGGCGTCTGCGCCTTCGTTTACCCTTGACACCGGCCGTCGTTGTTATAGACAGGATTTCGCCTGCGGGCTCCCGCTTCGCTCACACCCGCATATCGGCTCAAAATGCAACGAGGCACTTTCGAGGGATCTCTGGCCGTTAGATCCATTCGAAAGCGCCCCGATGCGCGCCACTTCGTCTGTTCTCTCTTATTGCATCCTCTGTGCCATTCTCGGACTACTGAAAACAAAAGAGTTAGCAGAGCTACTGAAGGGAAAGCCGGGTAGTAATTCCCTTTCTCTTGAAAAAATTTCCCTGTGGATTTTTCAGAGCTGGTTTATTTGAGCGCAAAAAGAGCATTTACATGAGCATCGATAGTCACGGTTTGGGGTGTAAATTCCTCGGTGGGCGCCGGTGTGGCGGCAGCGCCAGCCATTTTTGACATCGTCCGCATGGGGATGGCCATTGGTACGGCAAACTGTTGGTTCACATCAACGGAAGCATAGAGCAAATCGCCCAGCGTGCGTCCGCTGGCCGTGGCAACGGCACTTGCCTGGTTGCGAGCTTTTTTCACGGCATCTTCTGATGCCTTGGCTTTGGCCTGTTCAATATCTTCCAGCGTGTAATTCACGGATTGATTTTGCATATCATCGATATCCGCCAGTTGTTGTGTAATCGGGCCGATTTTGGAGAAGTCACGCAGCTTGAGCGTAATGTTGGTGGTCACGCGGAAGGCAATAACTTTGTGCCTGGGATTTTTCCAGTCATAGACAGGTTGTGATTGATACAAGCCCACTTGCGCTACTTTGATGTCGATGCCATTGGCTTTAAGCACGTCACGCACTTTTTGAGCCGCGGCGGAAGCATGTTCATACGCCGCGCTGGAGGTATCCTGCTGCGCCGCAACATCCATGCGAACGATGGCTGTATCCGGCTGGGCTTCAAATTTTCCATCGGCTCCGGCATAGATGGTATTGAGTTGAATGGTTGAAGGGGTGGGAGTTTGTGCAAAAGACAAACTTCCAAATGCCATCATTACGCAAAAGACGCGGACCATAGCTTTCATAAAGGCCTCTCTTTGCAGATGTTAACACTGGCAATCAATAAAGTTTCTGAACTTGCCAGGGCTCTCTCAGCATCTTCAAAAGCCTGGGGCCATCATGTATGCTAAATACGTTGGTTGGAAAGGATCTATATGAAAAATTATCCGATATTTTTCTTGATTATGATGCTGGCGTTTGTTTTTGCAGGAGCTACGGATTCAGTGCAACCACCTGCAGTTGGCACCCAGGCACCCATTTTCAGTCTCCCCAGCCAGGAAGGCGGCCAGATTTCACTGGACCAGTTCAAAGGCAAATGGGTTGTGCTCTATTTCTATCCCAAAGACTTTAGCTCAGGCTGCACGATTGAGGCCCATAATTTCCAACGCGATATCGATAAATACACCCAGAAAAATGCTGTCATCGTAGGCGTGAGCGTAGACACCGTGGACTCTCATAAAGGCTTTTGCGCCAAGGAAGGGCTGAATTTTAAAGTCCTTTCAGACACAAAGCATGAAGTCTCGCAAAAATATGGCTCGCTCATGGAAATACGAGACATGACCTTATCTGCCCGCAACACATTTCTTATTGACCCGTCAGGAGTAATTAGAAAGACTTACATCAAGGTAAATCCGCAGAGCCACAGCGAAGAAGTATTGGCGGATTTAAGTGCATTACAAGCAAAGAAGTAGTTTTACCAATTAAAGCGGAGGAAATAATCGATGCGTCGAAGAACCGCTGTTCAAATGCTGGGTTCACTAGCGCTCCTGGGGCCGTTTGCCGGCTCCAAGTTGTGGTCGCAGGAGAAGAAAGCAGCGCCTGCCCCACCGCCAGTACCAGCATTGAAGGTCGGAGACATGGCTCCCGACTTTAGCCTGCGTGACCAGACTTTTCAACATATGGTCTCGCTCCATGACTTCAAGGGAAAGAAGAACGTCGCACTGGCGTTTTATATCTTTGCCTTCACCGGTGGTTGAACCAAGCAAATGCAGAACTTCCAGGCGAATTTACAAAAACTGGAAGCTGCAGACACCCAGGTACTGGGTATCAGCATGGACAGCCCCTTCAGCAACGCCGCATGGGCGGAAAAAATCAACGTAACCTTCCCTTTGCTAAGTGATTGGGGCGGAGACATCACCAAGAAGTATGGTCTCTACGACGAAAAGCGTAAGATCGGCCGCCGCGTTAATTTCCTGATTGATAAAGATGGCAAAATTGCAGAGATGCAGTTAGATAGTGACGCCGTTGATCCGGCGGAGCTGGTAACATCCTGCGAACGAAGGAAGCTAAAGAGCTAAATGCCACCATTGGTTCAGACTGAAGCCCGCCAAGGACTTACATCCCGGCGGGCCCTTTTTTTGCTCTCACTGGCGCAGTTGCTCGCCATGTCATTGTGGTTTACCGGGACTGCGGTGATTCCGCAGATCACAACTTTGTGGCATTCCGGACTGGCTTTGGGATCATGGCTGACCATTGCCGTGCAGATTGGATTTTCGGTTGGCGCAATCACCTTTGCGCTGTTCAATATTCCGGATGTCTTTAGCCCGATCAAAGTGCTGGTAGTTTCCGCCATTGCCGCAGCCGCAGCCAATGCCGCATTTGCCTTTGTGGCTGCCGATCCGCTTTCGGCGATCCTGCTGCGCGGCGCGACTGGATTTTTTCTAGCCGGAGTTTATCCGGTAGGAATGAAGATCATTGCCGGCTGGTTCCAGCGCGGACGGGGACTGGCCCTGGGAATCATGATTGGCGCTCTCACGGTGGGATCAGCATTGCCCCATGCCGTGAACGCCCTGGGACGAGTGCCGTGGCAAGGCGTGATTCTGCTGGGCAGCGGACAGGCTTTGCTGGGAGCTTTGATTGTTGCCTTGGCCGTGCGTGAAGGACCGTATGCCATGCCGAAATCGCACTTCGATCCGGTGCAGATTCTGGAGATTGTTCGCAACCGGCCGTTGCGATTGGCGAATCTCGGCTATTTGGGACACATGTGGGAACTCTACAGCATGTGGGGATGGATTGCCGTGATCTTCTCGGTTTCCGTGGGATGGCCACGCAGCATTTTTGAAGCAATGGCTGCGCTGACTATTGCGATTGGCGCGGTCGGCTGCATTTGGGCGGGTTCCGCTAGCGATAAGTTGCAAGACCAGAATACGGATATCCGGGTGGCACAGCGCGCACGAGTGACGATTATCGCCATGGCAATCAGCTCTGCTTGCTGCGTGGTGGCTGCATTGGTGCTTCATCGTCCCGCCATTCTCATTCCCCTTTCTTTGATTTGGGGCATTGCAGTGATTGCTGATTCCGCACAGTTTTCCACCATCATTAGTGAAGTCTCAGATAAGAACTATGTGGGCACGGCATTGACCTGCCAGGTTGCCCTGGGATTTCTGCTGACGGCTGGCGTGATTCGCCTGATAGCCGCAATTGCCTCCCATTATGGATGGGACTGGGCGCTGGCCAGCATGGCTCTGGGACCGTTGCTGGGAATCTGGGCGATGAGCGGGCTCATCACGCGCAAAGCGAAAGCATGAAAATTGTTGGTTCGATGGGAACACAAGTTCTCTAGCAGAAAGCCCCGACAGTCGAACTGCATCAAAATCATTTTTTAAAATTGCCCAAAAACAAAAAGCCACAAGAGATTTGTGGCATTTTGCTTTTTGGGAGGCAACGTTGCTTTGTTACTGAACCATTTCTTACTGAATCATGGTGCTGACGGCCGGCGCGGCTGTGGATACCCGCGTACCGGTGGCGATCAGGCGGCGCAGTTCAGTTACGGCCTGTTTGTGGATTTGGCTGATGCGAGCTTCACCAACACCCATCTGTTCGCCAATATCTTTCAGGCCCATCTCTTTGAAGTAATACATTTCGAGTACGCGACGCTGCCGGGGCTTGAGTTCCTTGATATAGGTGCGGAGAAGTTTGAAGTCTTCACTCTTGGAGCAGGCTTCAAACGGCGTCTGATCTTTGGATGGGAGCTGATTTAATTCTTCAGAGGGATCAGAATCATGGTCGTCAGACTGGAGCGATGGCTGCTTTGCCGATTCGAGCCGATGCAAGGTGCGGTCATACTCAGCCAAGCCAAGGCCAACGGCCTGAGCAATTTCTTCACGTCCTGGCTCCTTGCCCGAAGTTGCACGGAGGCTCTGCTTCACGGTCTCAATCTCACGAGCGGTTTTGCGGTCCTGGCGGGAGCAGGTGTCCCACTTGCGGAGCTCGTCGAGGATTGCACCGGTGATGCGGGAGTTGGCATAGCTGGCAAAATCCACCATACGAGAAGCATCAAAGCGACTGGAGGCTTCGAGCAATCCGATCATGCCAGTTTGCACCAGGTCGTTCACATCAACATGGGCCGGCAGCCGCCGTTTAATTTTGCTGGCGATAGCTTGCACGAGGTTGAAATAGTTCTGAACCACCAGTTGTGATTGCGCCGGGTTGATTACATTCGTTGCCATTGTGAGTGTTGCCTCCCACACTTGCTATGGCATGTACTGTGCCAAAACAGCAGTACTGTTAAGTGCTTCAAAATCAAAGACGAGTGTACTGAGTTATGTCTGTCACTTGTACAGATTCCAGAATTCAGACTCTGGCAGCTGGACATCTGTACGGTTCAAGATAGTAGTTGGAAAAAATTAATGAAATTGGTGTACGCGCCGCAGAGCTGCGACCAACATTTATCCAAGCCAGTCTGGCTTGATGTGACCGGCGGTTGCGGACCGCTTCAACAGTTATCCAAGTCGAGCCGGCCCGCTACCGAGTTAATGCTTGTTACATAATTTATCGGCATCCCTTTATTTTCAATAAGCACCCTGTAGCAGCTTTTTTGTGCAAAAGTTTTGCCAGCGCACGAAAGTCCCGGGCGTAATAGCCGATACATGATTTGTAAACGGAAGATTTTGAGGTTCGTTATGGATCATTTGCTCGTAGTACCTTTACAACAGGGTGTCCCGGAAAGCTTTTTGAATTCTTTGCGCCAGGCGGGTTGGCGCGTGAGTATGACCTCTGACGTATTGCGCGCCAAACAGCTCTTGCAGCATGGCGACGTGGCGGGGGTTGTCCTTGAATTCAATCCAGCCAACCATGATCCTGATCGTTTCAAGGTGCTTCGCTTTGTTCAGGAGTTTTGCCCGGGAACGCTGGTGATTATGATGAATTCCGGAGCCGAGGCCTTTACAGCCACAAGCACCGGACTGGTCCAGGCGCTTAATTCCATTGAAGATGTACGCAGTGAAGCTGAACCTCATATTCTGGATTTATACAATTTAAGTCCTGCACAAAAACGGATTGCTGAACTGGTGGCGCAGGCGTATCCGAACCGCGAGATTGCGCGGCGTTTGCGAATCAAAGAGCAGAGCGTAAGAAATGAGCTTTCCCGGATCTTTAAGAAGATGGGAGTCTGGAACCGGGTGGAACTGGCGCTGCTTATGCGCAGTGGCCAGCCCGACGAACCAGCAGTCGCAACTGAAGGACAATGGCCGGTAGAAATAAAGCCGCCGGCAACTGAAGCTGTTCCGCCACGCACTTCTACTCTCTAGTTATTGAGTGGTTTCCGTGGGGATGCCGTAAATCTTGAGCTTCTGATACAGAGTGCTCCGTGGTATTCCCAGCCGGAGAGCGGCTTGCGCAACCTTGCCTGCTTCTTCATGCAATACTCGGGCAATGTGCTGGCGCTCCAATTCGGCAAGAGTCAAGGCAGGCTCACCCTCTGCATGGGACATTGCAGACGGCGTTCGCTGTGTCAGATTAAGTTCCTGGGCCTCAATGATCCGCGATTCGCAGGTGAGCGCAACTCTTTCCAGCACATTCCGCAATTCACGAATGTTTCCCGGCCATGTATAACTCTTTAGCAACGTCTCCGCGCTGGGGCTTAATTCCTGTTGCTCGCGTGCCAGATCATTGGCCAGATTGTGCAGAAGCGAGTCAGCAACAGCAGGAATATCTTCCGTGCGCTCGCGAAGCGGCGGTATTCGCAGATGAAACGTGCTAATGCGAAAATATAGGTCCTCGCGAAATTTCATTTCCTTTACTGACTGCATTAGGTTTCGATTGGTTGCTGCGATTATCTGTATATCAACCACGCGCTCCCTCACGTCCCCTAGCCGGCGAAAACGGCTATCTTCCAGGACCTTCAATAATTTAGGCTGGACCATAAAATCCATCTCACCTAGCTCATCAAGAAACAGAATGCCTTTATGTGCGGCTTCCACCAGGCCTTGCTTGCTTCCCGCGGCGCTCGTAAAGGCGCCTTTTTCATAGCCAAAGAGCTCTGATTCCAATAGATCTTTGGAGAGCCCCGCGCAATTTACATCAACTAAAGTTTCATCTGCACGCGGACCATTCTTGTGAATCCATTGGGCCATTACGCCTTTGCCAGTCCCTGTTTCACCTTGGATGAGAATCGGCCGATCTGTGTTGACGATCTTGCGCGCTTCCTGCGCCAGCCGTTGGATTACCTTGCTGATGCCGTGAAATGGGTTCTTGTCATAGCGAGGCCGGGCCATCTTTCCTGCAAGTTGTTTGCGCTGGTTCTGTTGGTTTTGCAGGCTGGTCCGCACCGCTGCGCTCAGTACAGAAAGTTGCGTCGGCTTGGTCAGAAACTGGTCAGCGCCTTCTTTAATCGCTCTCACCGCCAGATCAATCGATCCGTGGCCGGTGAGCACAATGCACTTGAGCGGATAGTTCATTGTCTTGAGTCGGGCAAGAAAATCAAGCGCGTTTCCATCGGGCAAATCGAAATCAATCACGGCCAAATCGGGCGTTTCTGACTCCACCACCGAATACGCTGTTCTGAGGCTCGCAGCTTGCACAACGTTATATCCATCAATGCGCAGAAATTCTGAAACAGCCATGACTATGGCTGGATCATCGTCCATGACTAAGATTTTGGCCCTGTTCAAGCGAGCGCCTCTTGTTGTGAAAAGAAATTTGATTGAACGAACTTTGTGTGCGGACTGAGATCAGTCATCGTTCTGTGCGGGTACTCTCAGAATTCGAGTGTAACCTGATTCTATAAGTGATGCACAATTCTTGACGCACCAAAGTTCAGCACGCCAAAAAATCTTTTAAGTTGCTAAGAGCTTTTTAACTTTCAGGCACTCATTCGTGTGTCTGTTGTTCTCTTTCTTCATACATAAGAACTAACTTAGGCCAAAATGGATTGCCATCATGCGGGATTGCTAGCGTGTCGGAACGGGTGCATGACAAAGGGATTTTTCGGCCAGCGTGGTATTCTTTCCCCATTCTGGAACTCACACCGAAATAAGGAAACGGAGTCTGCGATCCTCATGAGACCTCGGATTTTTCTTCAGTTCGCGTTGCAGATCATGCTGCTGGCTTCTTTCGCTCTAGCACAGGCCCCCAAAGCGGCGTCCGTTCCACCATCACCGCAAATGGCTGCCGGCGACTCCAGGATTACCGAGCCTCCACATGAACTCACCGTGGCAGACGTCCATGCTTTTCTTGATGGCTTTGTTCCCATGCAGCTTGAGCGGGAGGATATTGCCGGCGCTGTGGTGCTCGTTGTAAAAGATGGCGCAATCTTTTTTGCCAAAGGCTATGGCTATAGTGACGTGGATAAAAGAACTCCCGTTACCGTGGACGCCACGCTCTTTCGTCCCGGATCCATCTCCAAGCTCTTTACCTGGACCGCCGTAATGCAACTGGTGGAGCAGGGCAAACTTGATCTTGACCGCGACATCAACGACTATCTTGATTTCAAAATTCCGCCGAAGTTCGGCAAGCCCATCACTCTGCGCCATCTCATGACGCACACTGCAGGCTTTGAAGAGCAGGTCAAAGATTTAATTACTGAAGAAGGCTCGCCCATTGCCACGCTCAAGCAGCATCTCTCTGAGCATATTCCTGAACGCATCTTTCCTCCGGGAACCACGCCGGCTTATTCCAACTATGGGGCCTCACTGGCGGGCTATATTGTTGAGCGCGTTTCCGGACGTCCCTTCAATGACTACGCGATGGAAAATATTTTCAAGCCGCTGGGGATGTCGCACTCTACTTTTGTGCAGCCGCTGCCAGCCGATCTAAAGCCGCTGATGTCGGGCGGCTACAGCCTCGGATCGGGCAAACCCAAGTCGTTTGAGATCATTGAAGAAGCGCCCGCCGGAGGCCTTGCCGCCACTGCCAGTGATATGGCGCGCTTCATGATCGCCCATCTGCAAAACGGGAAATTTGATAACACCCAGATCCTGCGCCCGGAAACCACTGTGCAAATGCACTCGCGCCAGTTCGGCTTGAGCCCGGCGCTGAATGCCATGTGCCTGGGCTTTTATGAAGAGACGCGCAACGGACACCGCATTATTGGCCACGGTGGTGACACCGTTTATTTTCACAGTGACATGCATCTTATGCCCGATAGCGGGCTGGCCTTTTTTGTTTCTTATAACAGCGCCGGCAAAGGCGACATCAGTCCGCGCTCCGCTCTCTGGTATCACTTTCTTGATCGCTACTTCCCTTTCACTCCGCCCAAGGTGGAAAAACTTGCCACAGCGGACGCTGATGCGCGCAGCGTTGCCGGACACTATCTCACCAGCCGCCGGTCAGAGAGTAATTTTCTAAAAGTTTTGGCCGTGGGAGATGACGTTGAAGTCACAGCGGAAGAAAATGGCCTGATCAAGATCGATCCTTATAAAAATTTCAACGGGCAGATAAAAAAGTGGCAGGAGATTGCGCCGCTGGTTTATCGCTCCGTCAACAGCCAGGACCTGGTCGCCTTCCGCCTTGATGAACGCGGACGGATGCAACTGGTTATCAACTTCCCTGCCGTGGTGATGCAGCGCATACCATTTGTTATAAACAATGATTTCAATCAGTCGCTGCTCGGCGTGTCGCTGGCTGTTCTTTTGTTCACTCTCATCTGCTGGCCGCTGGCGGCCATCATCCGCGGGCATTATCGCCAGCGGCTTGACCTAAGCGCCAGCTATATGCGCTTGCGGCCGTGGGTGCGCGCCGTGTGCGCCATAGATATCGCGTTCGTCATTATCTTCCTGCTCACCATTACCAGTAACGATCTCATGGTGTTCAGCTCCGCCAATGACGCCAAACTGCATGCCATTCAACTGCTGGGCTTGCTCGGGGCCTTTGGAACCATCATCGTCTTTATGGCTTGCCTGCAATCATGGAAAGACAGCCACGCATGGTTCTGGACCAAGATGTGGAACCTGCTGTTGCTGCTGGCCTGCGTCGGTTTTGTCTGGTTCTCTTATCATTGGAACCTGCTGAACTTTAATTTGAATTATTGAAATTGAATGACTGGAGCGTGCCGGGAATTTTTCGTTTGCGCGGCTGAAACATGGCACATCGAACATGGCTAGTGAAGCATGGTCTCTTGTAAGAGCAAGTTAACGCTGTAACGTTTTTAAATTTACCAAATTACCAATTTACCCAATTACCAAGTGATCTGACCAAATGATCTTATGAAACTAGAAAGCGTTCGCCCCATGCTGGCCGTCACGGACCTTGACGCAACCATTCTTTTCTATCGCAAGCTGCTCGGCTTTGAATGCGTGAGCCGCCTTGAGAGTTGGGCCGTCCTGCGCAAAGATAACGTCGAACTCATGATCTGCCTGCCTAATGCGCATGAGCCTTTTGAAAAACCCACGCTCACCGGGTCAATCTATTTCAATGCCGCTGATGTTGAGGCATTGTGGAACGAGCTCAAAGACAAGGTCAGCGTGGTTTATCCCATTGAAAATTTCTTTTACGGAATGCGCGAGTTCGCCATCCGCGATAACAATGGCTACATCCTGCAATTTGGCCAGGAAATCAGCGATCCCGCCCTGATTCCGCCGCCAGAGATGGATTAAAGAGGATGCAAAGAGCACAGAGGGAAAACCAAATAAAGTTGTGATGTTCCTTGGCTCAACCCTTGTGGCGAAATCGAAATACAAACCCCCAGGCGCGATACAGCGGTAGGGTCGGGTCTTTAGCCCGGCCTGAGCTCAGCGAAACGAACGTGCGCAAAATCTAACGACAAGAAAATGATACAAGCGCCGCAGGCGCGATACAGCCTAGCCCAGGCGCGTAAGCCCTGGGTAAGGTAAGAACATAAAAACAGAGCCCCGTAGGTGGCGACACGTGTTCTAAGGGCTGACCGAAAAGCCCAGATCCTTCCGCGAGAGATGGATTAGGTGTTTTTACGGCAAAAGACGCAGAGAAAACTAAAATAAGCTGGGTTTACGTTCGGTTGATCCAATGGTGTATTAGTTCAGATACCGGTGCGCATAAGCGCTCTTGTGCAATAGCCAGCGGAGACGCG
>DASXLK010000076.1:0-3115 GCA_036496365.1 Candidatus Angelobacter sp.
CTGGGTATGCATGAACCGCACTATTTTATATGGAATGGCTCATCCGCAACTTTCACGCTTCCATTGAAACAAAGCCGGCATCTGGATCAGCTTCTTCCGGCAACTGCTGGTCTTTAGCGGGCGACGCGAGATAGTCGCTCCAGGAGGGAAATTCTGACTGCCTTGCTTCCAGTATCTGCCGTGACGCTCCGGCCGGCGCGGTCAAAAAAGCCAGAAATTTCTCCTGCACATGAAGACCGGCGTTGGCTGCGTCGAGCCAGAGGAACTGTCCGCCTTCGTTGACTTCCAGGAACCACCACCGGTCCTGATTATCGATGGCGAAGTCAAAGCTGCCGCACGCGATGCCAGACTGAGCTGCAAACGCCAGCACGGATTCTTCAACTTCTGGCGGGGTGATGATGGGTTCTACTTTTAGTAAGCCTTGCGTGGCGTCCCCGCGCCAGTCGAGTGCGCCCTTGGGGTTATGGAGAGAATAGGAATACACTGCTTCCCCCAGCAGCACCATGCGCACGTCGAATTTCTTTGCTACCAACTCCTGGTAGATGGCGGGCGCGTAGGTGAACACTTCATCGCTGGGCAGCATGTCCGCACTGAGCTCAAAGGTTTCCGTAACCACAATCGGGCCGCCCTGCTCCTTTTCCCAGATGTGCGTTGAGAAGGCTTTGCAGATCATCCGTTGAGAACTGTCACTAAAATACTCTCGCACGGCATGTGGCGCGTTTGTCATCAACGTGCTGGGCACGTTCATGCCGCAGTCGCGGGCCAGCAAGAGCTGGACAGATTTATTGTTGATGAAACGAGAAGCGGTGTACTTATTGACCACGCGAACCGGTAAGGTTTCAAGAAGATACATCAGGGATTCATAAAACGAGCGATATTCATTGGCTGCAAACTTTGCGTCTGCGAGGGAGGTTTGCGGATTGGGCTTTGGTTCCAGTGGACGGCGAATCCACACCACGTCGCCGGGCTCGACTAAATGAGGGCCAAGCTTGAGTTGCTTATCCGCGCGCAAAGAAATGGATGCCTGTTTGTCTTCGGTCCATCCTAAGCCCGCCCAGCAGGCCACGGAGTATCCAGCTTGCTCCAGCGCCCACTTCAACGGAGCAGTGTGATTTTCATTCTCCGGGGCGGTGATCAAAATCTTCATTGACGACTTCTTCTTTCTTTTCAAGCTGGATCAGGATCGAACAGCATACGGTCACAGGCGAATGCCGCCGCTCACGTGGATTTCGTGAAGGCCAGTTCTGTTGCATCTGGGGCTGAATACTCTGTTATCTTCGTTCAGCACCATAACTTCTGCTTTGTTTTTGCGCGGGCATTCGTGGATGGACGCCCGCGCAAGCGTCGAATTAAGTAGTCACATCACCATCGCAGCCCTGCATTCCCGGGCGGGGAATGGTGCATAAGGTGAGCAGCGTTGCGATGCCGCCGTTCACATGATCGGTTTCGCTAGGCGTCAACTCTTTTGCGCCCTGGCGGGCCAGTACTCTTTTTTCATTATTCATATGCTTTTTCCTTTCGTGTCTGCGGCTGTGGAGTTAGCCCACCGTGTCGCAGTCTTTGGCTCTAGTAATAGGATTCCAGGAACAGATCGTCAAAGTGTTGATGTTGCCGCTGACGTGGTCAACTTCCTCCGGGGTCAGCTCGCGTGCGTTCTGGCGACTCAGGACTCTGTTGTTTTCGTTCATAGTCTTCCTTTCTTTCATGAGTAATTGTGGGTTGTGTCGCTGGATGTAGAACTCCTGTTTAAGATAGCGAGTGATCGGATCACTGCGGCTATCGCCATCGGAGGTGCCGGTGACGGGTGGTCAGGGGACAATGGCACCGTGCAAACGGTGGTTTGGACCACTCCGGCTCGCCGACGCGCGGGCCCGAGCGTCCGAGAATTCTTTGAGTTTATCGAGCCACACTTGCTAATTCAAGGAATTGGAGAGGCGAGTCGTGCGTTCAGTTCCGAACTGGGAATCAGGTTCAGACACAAGCCCGAATTTCGCGCGAAATAAGGGCATATCAAAATGAAAGTTTGAAATGGTTTCACGCTTTTCGGGCTAATTCGCGGCTTATTCTTGTTTGCCGTAGCAGAGTACCCGCAGGACTTCAACGTGTCATAATCATGAAGATGCCACTGAAGGCCCCGAATTGGAACAGCTCGGAAGCTCGCGATCGCGCCGATGTTCTTGCCACCGAATTGCGCGCCGCCATTAGCGGAGAGGTTCGTTTTGACGATGGCACACGGGCGCTCTATGCCGTTGACGGCTCCAACTACCGTCAGGTGCCGATTGGCGTTGTTATTCCAAAAACAATTGAAGAGGTCATTCAAACCGTTGCAATAGCCAAGAAACATAACGCTCCACTGTTGCCGCGCGGCGGCGGCACCAGCCTGGCTGGGCAGAGCTGCAATGTTGCCGTGATTGTTGATTTCTCGAAATATCTGAACCAGATCATAGAGCTCAATCCGCAGGAAAAATATGCCTGGGTGCAGCCCGGTTGCGTGCTGGATAAGCTTCGCAATCGCGCGAACGAACACAACCTCACCTTCGGCCCTGATCCCTCCACGCACGAGTATTGCAATCTGGGTGGGATGATCGGCAACAACTCCTGCGGTGTGCATTCTGTAATGGCGGGCCGCACGGTTGATAACGTTTTAGAACTCGACATTCTCACTTATGACGGCGAACGCATGCGCGTTGGTCCCACGTCAGACGCTGAACTGGCGCAGATCATCGCCTCTGGTGGCCGCCGCGGTGAAATCTACTCTCGCCTGCGTACCTTGCGCGATCAATACGCTGACCTCGTCCGTAAGCGCTATCCCAATATTCCGCGCCGCGTCTCCGGATACAGTCTGGATGAACTTCTTCCCGAACGCGGCTTCAACGTGGCAAAGTCATTGGTTGGAGCAGAAGGCACCTGCATCATGATCCTTGGCGCAAAAGTGCGGCTCGTTGATTGGCCCAGGAAACGCACAACGGTTGTGATGGGCTACAAAGATGTTTATGCCGCCGCGGACCACGTTCCTGAAGTTTTGAAATCAGAGCTGCTTGGACTGGAAGGCATGGATGATGTGCTCATCTCCAATATGAAGAAGAAAGGTCTTCATCCCAAGAGCATTGCCATG
>DASXLK010000077.1:0-73407 GCA_036496365.1 Candidatus Angelobacter sp.
GTGATTGGGCTGAAGACCATTGAAACCATGGCGCGCGCCGGCGCTTCCTGCCTGGCGATTGATGCAGGCAAATGTTTGTTTCTGGATGGAGACAAGATTATTGCCGCGGCGGATGAGGCCGGGATTTCCGTGGTGGCAGAAGCTCCCGCAAGCTAAATCCGGTGTTGCTGATCGAATCCCTTCAACGTATGATCTCCCCGCATGGAAAGCATGGACCAAGAAGAGCAGTTCCGCGAACGCAGAAAACACTACAGCCGGATGACGGAAGGTGAACTTAATCGCGTGGCTGCTGATATCGCAGACCTGACCCCAATTGCCGAGGAAGCGCTGAAGGCAGAATTCGCTGCGCGAGGCCTGAAAATGGAGCCACCGGATCCTCCACCGCTACCGCACGAGCTTGTTGTTCCCGCTTCGATTGATCCGGAGGATGACCTGGTTCCTGTGCGCACGCTGCACAGTGAGTCTGAAGCGCAGGAGGCGAAAGCTATTCTTGACGGCAACTTCATTGCGTCATGCCTGGGGCCGGAAAACATTGTTGATCTGGAAAACTTCCATGGCAGTTATGAGGGTGGAGTTGAGATCAAGGTATTTTCGAGCGACAGTGGCCAAGCCCGTGAGGCACTTGCCAGTTATGCGCCGCAGAAAGAAGAGGAAGATCCGGACGAAGATGCAGAGTATGCCGTGCGTTGCCCTAAATGCCATTCACAGGAAGTTGTTTTTGAAGGGCAAGATATTACAGCAGGAGCCACTGCTGCCGAGGCAAAACTCAATTGGACGTGCGATGATTGCGGATACAAATGGCAGGATGAGGGCGTTGCAGAGAAGCTGTAGCAGCTCTTCCACAAGGCAAATTGCTGAAGGCAGAAATTCTTTCTTCACTCAAACTCATTTCGCTCAAATTCCGCGCCGTCAGTTTCTTTAGAACCTTTTTTGCCCAGCAGTTCATTTACGCATTTGTTGAGGCGGCGTGTGCGCGACTCCGGCGTGCGGTAATAGAAGATTCCCATCAAGTGAGAGCGACGGTGCGATTGAGAAATTTGCTCCCATCGCTCACGGGCGCGCGGGTTCTGGTGAAGCGCAATCTCAATCATCGGCGGCAACTCCTTCTCGGCTTCCATGGTCTCCATCAGACGTTCGGCAATTTGTTGAGAGCGCCGGGTGCGTGCGTCGGAGCTTTTGGGGTCGGAAGTCCACTTGGCGATCCAATAGCGAGTGGACTGGTTCATGGATTCATAAAACTTAAGTAGGCGCTTCGATTGGCCCAGTTCGCGCAGCAGTTCTTTGGGTGGCGCAATTTGGCGCGGCGTGGTGTCCGGCTGGAGACGGAATTTTGCTTTCAGGCCGGGCGCGACCTTCCCGCCCTTTTGCATTTTTTTGTTGACGAGAAGAAAGCCTGCCTTGGCCGGTGGGGAAGATGGCGCTGCTGAAGGCGAAGCCATTGATATCGCCCTGAATACGAAGCTGGCCGCGCTTGCCCCAGAGTTTAGCGGCGTCAAAGGGCAGGCGGATAATGACCCAGCCAAGGTTGCCCTCCATGCGCTCCAGCACGGCTTGAAAGTTTTTTACCGCAGGTTTGGCCGCAGACATGAGCGATAGTCTAGCAAGGGCGGGCGCAGATGAGCTACTGCTCGTGGCCAGATTGCGCAGTGTTGCTAAGCATCTTTCTTTTTGCCGCCTAGCGTGGTCCCGGTCTTGCCGGGTTTGGGAGCGCGTGCCCGTTTAGCTTCACCCGGCTGAATTTTTGTGCCCTCTTTGGTCAGGACGCGGCCCTGAAATTCATGCACTACAGTTGGATTGAGTTTTCCGCCAATGGTATTGGGGATTTGCGGAATATTTCTGCCGCCAGTTGCATTCCGCTGATCAGTGCTGATGGGCATTTTTAGAATCTTGGCCTCACCATGCGGATTGGGGCTGCTCTCAGATATATGCCGGTCAGACGACGGATTACTGCTGCCTTCTTTCTTGTTGGTCATTGGGGCCCTCTTATCGCTCGCTTCTTTTGTTCACACGTTTCTATATCAACAATGAGATGGCGGAAAGAGGGTTTGGGTGGCGTGAAAATCCAGAGCTGACGCCACCCAGAGAGAAGTAAGGCCAGGCCGCTTTACCAGACGCGGCAGGCATTTTCATGCACCAGCGGCTTGCCTTTGGCGCAGCCAAATGCCCTGGCAAATTCCGGCATGTTGGCAACGGTATTGTTCACACGATATTTAGGCAGCGAATGCGGATTGGTGAGAACCACCGTGCGCATGATCTCAGGGCGGTACTGCTCACACCAGTTATTGGCAAAGGAAAGAAAGAAGCGCTGAATTTCCGTGAGCCCGTCATCGCCTTTTGTCTCCAGAGTTTTGCCCTGCTGCTTCAGCGTGTTTTCCAGTCCGATGAGCGCCAGGTAAATGCCCCCATTATCGGCGGTGTCCTCGCCCTGGGTCATGAGTCCGTTTTGTTTTACGCCGGCTTCGGGGACTTCCTGCGTGTATTCGTCAGAGATGCATTTGCCACGTACGTCATAATTCTTGGCATCTTCGGCGGTCCACCAGTCGTGCAGATTGCCTTTATCGTCAAACTTGCGGCCCTGATCGTCAAAGCCATGGGTGATTTCATGGCCGATCACGGCGCCTTCTCCGCCAAAATTTGTGGCGTCGTCGGCATCAGCGGAGAAGAACGGCGGCTGCAGGATTCCGGCAGGGAAGTTAATGGTGTTAAATTGCGGATCATAGTAAGCGTTGATGGTGGGCGGCGTCATGGTCCAGTCATAGCGGTCAATGGGTTTGCCAATTTTCTGCACCCAGCGATTGAATTCATAGGCGGTGGCGTGATGAACGTTTTCCAGATACGCATCCGGCTTGATCTCTACGGAAGAGTAGTCATGCCATTTATCGGGGTAGCCGATTTTATCCAGGATGGAATGCAGCTTGGCGCTGCCTTGTTTCTTGGTTTCAGGAGTCATCCAGGTGAGAGTGGTGATGTCCTGATCCAGTGCGCCTTCAATGGCTTTTACAATGCGCAGCACCTGAGCCTTGCTTGAAGCAGGGAACGCGCGGGCCACATAGGCCTGGCCCAGGGCTTCGCCTAGCGCGCTATCAGCGGAGTGTACGCAACGCCGCCAGCGCGGAGACTGCTCGGGCGTCCCAGCAAGAATGTGGTTGAAGAACGCAAAATTTTCATCGGTGAAAGCTTTGTTGAGATAAGGCGCAGATTCATGCGCGACCTGCCACTTCAGATAAATCTTCCAGTGGGCCAGCGGATGCTTCTGGATCGCCTGATCGAGTCCGCGGAAGAAGTCAGGCGCGCTTACCAGAAAAGCGGACTGCGCCGGCGCATGGACCAAGGTTAGGTAGCGCTGCCAGTCAAAGGACGGCGCAAGCTTCTGGATTTCAGCCAGCGTCATTTTGTTGTTGATGTTCTTGGGGTCGCGGCGCTTGATGGCATCCATGGATGCTTTGGCGAGATCGGTTTCAATCTGTAAAACAACGGCTGCGTCTGCGGCCGCTTGCGCATCACCGATGAGCTTCAACATGTTGGCTACATGCGTCACATATTGCTTGCGGACTTCCACGGATTTGGCATCATCGCTGAGGTAGAAGTCGCGGCCGGGAAGCGCGAAGCCGCCCTGGTCAAACTGGCCGACGGTTTTTTGTGCGTTGTCATAATCCTGCAAAGCGGTGAAGCCGAAGAGCGGCGCGAAGGTGGCGTTATCGTCCACGGCCCAGGCCGAGCCAATGGTGGAATGCAGATGAGCGATTTCATCCACAAGCTGCGATTTTTCCCTGAGGTCGTCAATACGCTTCAGCTCCGGCTGAAATGCCTTCATGGAGACGGTCTCAATTTTGTTTTCGTCCATGCAGCTGGACCAGTAGTCGCCAATCTTTTGTTCGACAGGCGTGCGTCCAGTCTTTTTGGCTGCGGCGGCTTCCAGTGACTGGCGCATTACGGTTTCATTCCAGAGCAGCAGCGGCCCGGCTACGCCCCAGCCGGCCTGATCGGCGGGGATGGGATTGGCGGCGAAAAATTTGCTGCATGAATACTGGTAAAAGTCAGAGCAGGGATCGATCTGCGGATTTACCTGATCAGCGCTGAGATGCGTGAGTTTAGGCAGTTCGCCGGCAGAGTTTTTCTGTTGCGAGAGAGCAAAGGGAGACAGGCACAAAACGGTTACAAGCAGAAAACGACGCATTCAAATCCTCCAAGAATCACGAGCGCAGGGTGGCACAATAACGCAGGTTCCTATCGAATGTCTATAGCATCAGACGTGCGAGCCTGAAAATGGTGGGCAAAAAAGTTTTTTGCCGGGCTTTAATAATGAAAACCAAGAATAATGAAAAGCAAGCGCAAGATCCCTCACTCCTACTCGACCGCTTATGCAAGCGCGGTCTTCGCTTAACGGAGTTCGGGATGACGAATCTTTTTAAGCTGCACTCTTTCATCACACTCTTTTACCTGTACTCTTTTCACCGAACTCTGCCGGTTCACTTTGCATACATGCGGCAGCACATAACCAAGGCTTACAGTTGGGGTTTCCATGACAAACTGCTGCCTCTATGTCCCGGCTTTGGTCTTTGCCGCAGCGGCTTTGGCCCGTTCTTCGCGCTGCTGGCGAGCCCAGCCTTCTTTGGTGGTCTGGCGGCTGCGGCCCAGGGCCAGCGCGTCTGCTGGCACAGGATCGGTAATGGTGGAACCAGCAGCCACGTAAGCGCCTTTGCCAATGCGTACCGGCGCCACCAGCGTGGAATCGCTGCCGATGAAAGCACCTTCTTCAATGATGGTTACATGCTTGTTTATGCCATCGTAATTACAGGTGATAGTTCCTGCGCCAATGTTTACGCCGGGGCCAATTTCTGAGTCGCCAAGATAGGTGAGGTGGTTGGCTTTGGATCCGCGGCCCAGTTTGGTCTTTTTGGTTTCAACAAAGTTGCCGACGTGCGCAGATTCGCCGATCTCGCTTCCGGGACGAATGTGCGAGTACGGGCCAAGCTGCGCTCCAGCGGCGATGCTGGACTGATCAATGATGCATCCCGGGCGGATGAGAACATTGTCAGCGATTTGCGAATCGCTGATGACGCTGAAAGAGCGTATGCGGCAATCGGAGCCGACGCGGGTTTGGCCTAGCAACTGTGTGAAGGGCTCAAGGATTGTATCCGCGCCGACTTCAACTTCAGGATCGATCGTGCAGGTTTCAGGACGGTAAATGCTTACGCCGGCGGCCATGAGTTCGCTGGCTTTTCTGGCGCGCATGGTGGCATCGAGCGCGGCAAGTTCAGCCAGAGTATTTGCGCCCAGGACTTCAGCGGCGTCATCGGCTTTTATGGCAACGACTGTGGCTTTGTTTTTTACCAGCAGAGCGGCCATGTCAGTAAGATAGAGTTCGCCGTGAGCGTTGGCGGTGGTGATGCGGTCAATGTTGGCGAAGAGAGGCTTGGTGGCAAAAGCGTAAATACCGGAGTTGATCTCACGCTCTTTCTGCTGCGATTTGGTAAGCGCTTTCTGCTCCACAATGGCTTTGACCCGGTCACTGCCAGCGCCATTACTCTTTGAACCCATGCGAATTGTGCGGCCATAACCGAAAGGATCGGGCGGGGCGGCGGTAAGAATCGTCATGGCGGCTTTTTTCGCCAGATGGAAATCGCGCACGCGAGCAATGGTTTCCGGACGAATCAATGGAACGTCGCCAGAGAGGACAAGGAGATTCTGGTAGCCGGCAACCTGGTCGCGAGCGCACATCACGGCGTGGCCGGTGCCGCGCTGCTCGGCCTGCAGAACAAATTTCACGCCCATGGGCGCAATGGCTTTGCGGACATTCTCTGCCTGATGGCCAATGATCACGTAAATGTCTTTTGCCGGAATGATTTTCTGCGCGGCTTTGATCACGTGGGCCAGCAAGGGCTGCCCGGCGATTTCATGCAGGACCTTGGCGCGTTTGGATTTCAGGCGCGTGCCTTTGCCTGCGGCCATGATGACGATGGCGAAGTCATTTAAATGGGCGGTGGCGGTGGCGGCAGAAATCTGCTCTTTCTTGTTCTTCTTTTTCCTTGGCATCACGCGATTATCTTAAATTAGTGCTGGAATTAGACGTTGGGAATTTAAATCTGGGGCGCTAAATCAGCAGTGCGATCCATGGAAGCGGCCAGCCGTATAAGTTCCTGGCAGAGACGGTCCGTGGCATGGCGGGCAAAATGGCTTTCATTGATAAAATTCCCGGCAATGCATTTGACACCCATTTTTTCAATAGCGGTAATATCGGCCTCAACCGGGTCGGCATGTTCTTCCGCATAGCGCTCGCGCATGTTGGCGGAAACGGGAGCGGAGTTTACCAGAGCGTAATCAAAAATTTTTCGCGGCGAATGGTCATGAATGGCTTTGATGTGATCGGAAGCTTTCATATTGAGGCTCTCATTGGCTTCCGTCATCAGGTTGCAGATAAAAACTTTTACGGCGTGCGAATCTGCAATGGCTTCAGGAATGCCGCGCACAAGCAGATTCGTAACCAGGCTGGTGAAGAGAGAGCCGGGGCCCATGGTGATGACGTCTGCCGCGGCAATGGCGGCCAGAGCCTGCGGCAGCGGCGCGGGATTCGGCGGGACCATCTGCAATTCAACAATGCGGCGCTGGCTGGCATTGATATTGGTTTCACCCAGCACATGCGAGCCATCATCCATAATGGCCTCAAGCTGGACGTTGGCTGAAGTGGCGGGGAAGATGTGCCCGCGGGTGGCCAGAATTTCCGAGGCTTCTTTCACGGCCACGGCGAAGTCTCCGGTCATGGCGGTGAGAGCGGCGAGAAAGAGATTGCCGAAATTATGCCCTTCAAGATCGCCGGTGCTGGAAAAACGATATTGAAAAAGTTTGGAGATGAGATTTTCATCTTCAGAGAGAGCGACGAGACAGTTGCGCACGTCGCCGGGCGGCAGCATACCGAGTTCACGCCGCAAACGCCCGCTGGAGCCGCCGTCGTCGCTCACGGTGACGAGGGCAGTGAGATCGGAAATGTATGGGGCCTCTGGCGGGATTTCCCCAGCACGAATCGTGTATTGCTTGAGACCTTTAAGAAGAGTGGAGAGACCAGTACCGCCGCCGATGGCGACCACACGAATGCCCCGGGCAGGTCGGCCACGGTTCTGCTCTGAAGACGGCATGGATCTGGTTTAGTGTTTCCTTTGTTCGGAGTTCAATGGCGGCGGATCAGTAGGCTCAGGATATAACAATTCAGTGAAGCGGGGATCGTCTGCCATGTTCTGGAAATCCGAATCATTGCGGGCCTGGAACCTGTTGTGCGGATTGAGCCGGATGGCTTCACTCAAATGCTTCAACGAGCTTTCCACTTGACCAGTAAGGCAGTCAACCACAGCCATGCCATAGTAAGCAAAATCTGCCTTGACGTTGCCTTTCAGAATTTTCTCCATGTGGGTGCGGGCCTGGTCAAACTGACCGGCATTCATGAGAGAAACTGCATAATCAAAGTGTTCTTCGTGGGTTTTGAAGGTAGTTGCGCCACTTGCAAGCTGCTGATTGCAGAGATTCAAATGAACACGAGCGCGGTCAATGAGCGCCATCTGCGCGCCGGTAATGATCTTTTCCAACAGAGCTTTGGCTTTCTCGTATTTGTGCTCTTGCATCGCCCGAAGAGCAACCTCATAGTTTTGCACAGCCTGTGCAAAACCAGGATCTTCCTTGAAGGTCGGATTTTGTTGCGGGACCGGTGGTTTCTTCCCAGGCATCGTCGATCTATTCCTAATGGCTTGTATTATGTGTGGTTTAGCAGGCGAACGTTTAACACTTCCTGCCACTTTTTTCTTCATTCAGTTGTTTCCTTGCGGCCCGAGTCAAAATGGCGATGAAAACAGGCTGTGGAAAACGGAAGATCAGCTATCCCGCCAGCGACAGGGCTGCTTAAGGGGTGCAGCCCTTTATACGCAGAAAATCTAGATGCGTCAACTGCACCAAACTAAGTGCAATCTACTTTACCGGAGGGACGTTCTGAAGGTCAATCAACTTAAAGTCGCCCCGAAGGATGCCTTCACGGATCAGTCTTGCCGACTGTCCTTTCTGAGATTGCCGGTACGTATAAAGCGCTTCCTGCATACAGGTGCCGCAGTTAGCTCCATGAGTACCTTCAAAGCAGCTGCGCAAACTGGCATGGCCATGGTTGCGATCACAGAAGCAATAGCACGGCATCTGATAGAAAACCCGGGAAGCCTTGGCAGCAGCCTTATAAGATTCAACTTGTGCGGTTGCAATCAAACCGGCAGCGGCCAGGTCCTTTTGCGTGAGCAGGGGAGGCAGCTTTGTGCCGGCAGCCGGAGCCGCAGCATGGAACGCTGGAACCTCTGACGGCTGGTTATTGAGCTGGGCATGAGTCATGCTGGCGGCAAGAAGAATTGCGAATAGACCAAGAAAATGCTTCATAACACGGATATTTTACTCCAAAATAGAAGATAGCTGAAATACAAACAAAGCCTTTGTAAGGTTTCCGGAAAGTGGTATTTCGTATAATTACTTAGCAGGACCTCTCGAAGCAGGGAGCTAAAGAGCTGAATGGAAATTCCCGAGCAAACTCCGCCGCCAATCCAGCCAGAAGGGCCCACTGTTGCGCCTGCACCTGAACCAAACAGCATGCATACGCTGCGCATATGGATGCGCGACCTCTTCTTTGCGTTATTGTTTTCATTTTTCATCATTCTGTTTGTGTATCAGCCGGTGAAGGTGGAGGGCGGAAGCATGGAGCCCGGCCTGGAAGACCAGGAGCGTATCTTCATCAACAAGTTAGTTTATAAGTTTGAGAGCATTGAGCGTGGCGACATTATCGTTTTCCATTATCCGCGCGATACCCGCCAGAGTTTTATCAAGCGCGTGATTGGATTGCCGGGCGACCGGATCCGCATTTCCTTTGGTCATGTGTTTGTAAATGACCATGAGTTACCGGAACCATACGTGCCTTCTGACTATCTCGATGCCATGTCCTATCCGGAAATTGTGGTCCCGCAAAATGCCTACTTTGTGTTGGGCGATCATCGCTCCATGTCCAATGACAGCCGCAAGTTTGGCCCGATCATGCGCAGCTATATCTATGGCAAAGCCACTTTTGGTTATTGGCCCATGGAGAAGCTGGGAATTCTGCACTAAAGACCTGCCACCGGAGTGATTGGCGACGGCAAAAGAGGAAACCAGGATGTTTAACCGACTCAAGGTTGCGTTGATCCGAAAGCTGGCCAGAAAACGGCTGGGCAAAGACATTGCGCCACTGAACACCGTGGCGAGCCATCCAGATGTTTTGGTTGCGACCACCAAATTTAGCCTGGCACTGGAGAAGACCAACCTGGTGCCGGCGAAATTGAAAGTGCTGGGGCAGATACGCGCGGCAAAACTGGTGGAGTGCCCTTTTTGAATCGACATTAACTCTGCCGGGGGCAGACGCGCTGGCATCAGTGATGAGCAGATCAAGAACCTGAACTGGTATCCCGAAAGCGGCTTGTTTAGTCCCGATGAAAAACTGGTGCTGGAGTTGGCTGATGCTATTACCGCGTCGCCGGCAAAGGTGACGCCAGAATTGCGGGAGCGTTTACAACAGCGATTTTCCACACCGCAACTGGTGGAGCTGGCAGCGGCGATTGCATGGGAAAATTACCGGGCGCGATCCAATCGTGTGTTTGGTTTTGGCAGTGAAGGGTTTTACCAGCCGAAGGGATGAATGCTTCCCACCTCTAGCCGCGAGCAGTTTTTTTAGGTCTTCCACCCAGCTTGCCGTTTACCCTGGATGCTGCCTTCTTTGCCGGACTTCTGGACTGTCCGCCGGATTGACCGAGTCTGGATGCCATCCATCTTTTAGAGCCAAGAAAACCTTCTAATAGACCTGGCACGTAAAGGTCTGCGTCCAGCTTGGGGAAATGAATGCCAAAGCCCGATGGAGTGATCTCAATTTCTTCCAGCTGAGACGGCCTGGCGCTTTCTAACCCCTGTGCATCTCGCGGAGAAAAACTCAGAATCAGTTTTGAGCTTAGATGAATTATTATGTGTCCGCTCTTGCGATCATAATGCGCAGAGACCGCCCTGGGTATAGATGTCTGAAGGTCCTTCGCTCGCTGGTTTGCTTTTCCGAAACTGTCATGCAATGCCATGAATTTCCTCCCATGCCCGGTGAAGCTCTGGCAGATGGTTTGTCAGCAAGGTCTTGATGTGAGAAAGCTCCCGCCTGGCGAATCCATAATTTTCACGAAGTCCTACTGGCCCTGCCAGGCCATTCAAATTGAATACCGCTTCACGCCCTCGTCCGATTACATGGACATGGGCGGGACGATGATCATTTGGATAGATCACCACACGCAGTCCGTCAAATCTAAGAACGGTCGGCATCGAGTTAAATTAAACCTAACCGATTAGGTTTATTATAACTTAAATCCTGAATCGACGAATGAAGCATCTACTCTCCACGCAGGGAAATCATGGGATCAATACGCGCCGCGCGGCGGGCGGGAATATAGCTGGCGCATATTGCAACAACGATCAAAAGCAGGGCTGTGGCGATAAAAGTTACCGGATCAGTAGCGGCCACGCCGAATAAAAACCCGCTCACCACCCGGCTAAAGATGAAAGCCGCAATTGTACCGACGCCAACGCCGAAGAGCGCCAGCATCATGCCTTGCCTGACAACCAGACGGAGAATGGCTTGTTGCGTGGCGCCCAAAGCCATGCGGATGCCAAGTTCACGCGTTCCCTGATTGACCAGATAGGCCATAACGCTGTAAATGCCAATGGTGGCCAGAACCAGCGCGAGGCCGGCAAAAACGCCGAGCATTGTGGTGGAGAAACGACGCCGCGCCAGCGAACCCGCGATGCGCTGCTGCATACTGAGTACGCTATACACGGGCAGATCATGATCAAACTTATGCAGTTCATGATTCACGGCCGAGGCAAGCGCCGCCGGATCAGTGTTGGTGCGCAAGACAATGTTCATGGCCCGGCTGAGATACTGACTGTGCGGCATGTAGAGCCCTATGCGCGAATCGGCATCGAGCGAGGCTTGCTTGATACGGCCCACCACGCCGACCACGGTGGCCCACTCCTTTTTTGAGGCGAGATCGCCAATGCTGATGCGCTTGCCCAGCGGGTCTTGATTGGGCCAGAGTTGCCGTGCCATGTATTCATCCACCAGGATCACGCGGGGCGTATCCACCGTATCCTGCTCATTGAAGAGACGGCCCTTCAGCAAAGGGATTTGCATGGCCTCAAAATAATGGCCGCTGACGATGCGCTCATCGGCATTGATAAAGTTTTCACCCGGAGGAGATACGCGGCCTTCCACGGTGATCGGTCCCCAGGCATCCATTTCACTGAGCGGCAGAGAAGAGATGCCGCCTGCCGTAACGGCGCCGGGCAATCTTTCCAGCCGTTCCCAAAGCTCGCGATAGGTGGCGCGCACAACTTGCGGGTCTTTATATTTGTCGCCGCTCATGGTGAGTTCCAGCGTAAGCACGTTTGTGGGATTGAATCCGGGAGCAACATGCTGCAGGCGAACAAAGCTGCGGAGAAGCAAGCCAGCGGTGATGAGCACAACCACGGAAATGGCGAGCTCCGCGACCACCAGAAGACGGCGGAGGTTATTGCCGCGTCCCCACATGGCGCTGGCGCCAGCCGAGCCACGATCAGAATCTCTCAATACCGGAATCAGGTCTGGACGGGAGACGCGCAGGGCCGGTGCGAGTCCGAATAAAACTCCAGACGCCAGGGAAATCAGCAAGGTGAAGAAGAGCGCATCACCACGGATGCCAACTTCATTGAGACGCGGTACGCTCTGCGGCCCAAGAACGTGCGTCCAGTGGATGGAAACAAACGCTAAAAAAATGCCGAGCACGCCTCCGCAAATTGCCAGCAGGATACTCTCAGTGAGGAGTTGACGAATGATACGTCCGACGGTGGCGCCGACAGCAGTACGCAAAGCAATTTCGCGCTGGCGACCCAGGGCACGAGAGAGAAGAAGGTTGGCCACGTTGACACAGGCAATCAGCAGAACACAGGCCACAGCCGCAAGCAACAGCCACAACGTATGGCGCACGTTGCCTACCACCTGCTCCAGCAAGGGAAGAATGATAAAAGTAAGACCGCCGTTGGCGGGATAAACTTCCGGATGAGACTGGCGCAGGCGGGCTGTAATGGTATCCATTTCAGCGCGGGCCTGCTGGAGCGAAACACCGGGAAGCAGCTTGCCGATGATGTTGAAATCTTCATTGCTACGTGTCTCTGCAGCATTGGGCGGCAGAGGAAGAGGAATAAGAATGTCGGCTTGTTCCACGCCATCGAGTGTGGGGAGGACTTCACGCGGCAGAGAAAAACTCTTTGGCATGATCCCGATTACCTGATACGGATGAGAGTTGATGGTGATGTTCCGGCCCACCATGTTGGGAATGGAGCCATAACGCCGCGCCCACATGCCATAACTGAGGATGGCGACATTGGAGCTGCCGATGCGATTATCCTCTGGAGTGAACAGACGGCCTTGCAACGGCTGCGCCGCCAGCAGAGGCAAAAGGCTGCTGGACATACGGAGCACGCCAACGCGTTCCGGTTCGCCGTCGCCAGTAAGATTGTAATTTCCGCCAATTACAATAGCGAGCTGCTCAAAACCGTGGTGCTGGTTCTTGATGTCAAAATACTGCGCGGTGGAAAACCAGTCGCGCGTGATGCCGAGGCCGGGCGAACTGTTCCACAGAATCACCAGGCGGTCTGCATCCTTATAAGGAAGAGGATGCAGCAGCAGGGCGCTGGTAATGCTGAAGATAGCCGTGTTTGCGCCTATGCCGATGGCCAATGACAAGATGGCCGCGGCGGTGAAGCCGGGATTCCTGGCAAAGGCCCGAAAAGCATAACGTAAATCGCGTGCCAACGTGCTCATGGCGAAGGACATACTAGCATGTTTATTGAAGAGTAATCTCTAAGTAATAAAGCCCAGAAACATACCTTTCCCTGCAGCCAAAAAATTAGTGTTACAAGACCTGACGCAGCCCTACCAGCCTTGCGCAATAGCGGTGATGATCTTGCCCAGACCTTCCACATCGCGCAGGTCAACCACCTCACCGGGCGAATGCGAATAGCGTAGCGGCCAGCCCATGGCAATGTCCGTGGAGCCATAGAGAAGAAAGGCAGCGCCGTCATTACCGCCGCCGGTTACGCCGTATTGCGCGGGAATGGCCGCGGTGTGTGCCATGGAAACCACACGCGCCGCCAGATCGCGCGGAACAATGTTGGAGTTATCGGCAGCGCGCACCACAAAACCCTGGCCAAGAATGGCGTCGCCAAAGCGCTTGGATTCAAGCGGCGAATCGGCGCTGACAAACGTATCAATGGCAAAGACAAAGTCCGGCGTCTTGCCCTCAGCGGCCATATGCTTGGCTGTGGCTGCCGCGCCCAGCAGGCCAAGCTCTTCACTGGTTGACCAGATAAAAGTGATGTCGCGGCCTTTTGCATTTGGACCGAGCGCCCATGTAGCGGCGACCAATGCGGTGCAGCCCACGCGATCATCAAAGGCGCGTGCCGAGGCGCGACGTCCCATGAGCTTGTGATATTGCTTGGGAATGGTGACGAAATCTCCGACCTTAATGTTCAGAGCGGCAACGTCGTCGGCATTGCGCGCGCCAATATCCATATAAAACATCTGGCGCGAATTGCGCGTCCATTGAAAGTCCGGCTTCTCCCAGCCTTCAGGCAGTTCAAGCACACCGGGCCATACGTGCCGGGTGGCATGGACAAGCGCGGCATGTCCCAGGAAATAAGCGAGCACGCCGCCGCCTTTTGATTCCAGTTCAAGACGGCCATCGGGCATGATGGCGTGAACTTCATAGCCAATCTCATCCATGTGCGCCACCACGGCAATGCTGGGATTTTTCTTGCCAGACGGGGTTTTGCCTGCAGCGCTGCTTCCATTCCAGTGGAGAACCAGATTGCCGGCATCGTCGGTTTCCGGCTTGGCCCATGCGGGCAGCAGTGCGGAAACTGCGTCGCGCATGGCCTGTTCATGGCCGCCGCTCACGCCGTAAGTTTCTGCAAGCGTCTTGAGAATACTTTCTGGTGAAGGCGCAGTTGCCGGACGCGCCGGCGCGGGCGGATCGCTCATACCTTTCACGGGATTGAATGGCGGCTTGATTGAGCCCTGAAGATATTTTTCCAGAAGCAGCGTGAGACCGGTGAGGTCAGCGGAGTCAATGGTTTCTGCCGGCGTGCTGGGCCATGCCGTGGCCAGTGAAAGATGCACGGTGCGTTCAGGGAGCCTGGCCTGGGCCATGTATCCGCCGCGGGGCAGAAGCGGAGCGGAAACGTCAGTGGCGACGGGAATTTTTGTCTGCTCGGCCACCTGTTTCATCTCGGCGGCAAAGCCGGTGAGTTCTGCATCGGGCTTTTCGGTGGCGATGATTACGCCGCTGCCGGTCTTCTTCTTGAATTCAGGCGCTGCTTCACGTTGTGCGCCTTGCCCATTCGCTGGGGGCGCTGCTGGACGCATAAGACGGCCCACGTAAATCAGTTCATCCGGATTCATGGAGTAGAGCACTTTCTGCAGGCCGCGCGCGCCCAGCCACTGCTGCGTGACAAATGCCACGGTGAGCGTGCCTTTCAACTTCGCGGGATCAAGCTTATCCAGCACTTCCAGCAGAGCGGCAGCGCCAAAGCGGTCGCCAATGGCGGGTGAAGCGTACTTTCTGCCAAAGTCGAGCCAGTAAAAAGTGCGGTCAATGGCCACCGGACTCAGCACGTCCGCGCCACCAGCGCGGGCCTGCGCCGCTGAAGTTGCACCCACGTCAACATACATATTGTCGAGGTCTGCCATGCTGGGCGGATGCTGCCGCTGCGGCTGCAAGTGTATGGAGACGCCGGCCATCGCGCCGGAAATCCATTCGCCTTTGGGCGTTTGCAGCTTCATGGGCTGTGCGGCGTGCAGCTCATTGAAAAGCGGAAGATTGCCGCCCTGCGGCAGCCGCTGCAAGGTGAGGTAGCCATCGGGCGTGATGCCGCTGACTACAAAGCCAGGCTCGTCAAAGGGCGCAACCACCAGTCGCTTGGGCTCGCCGGAACCAATGGTGACGGTCACGTTGCCCAGGTTATCGGTGTGGGCCTCATACTTTTGCGACATCGCCTTGAGCCGCGCCACAATCTTTTTGCCCACGGACTGCTCATAGCCAGTAACGGCGGGCGTTTCCACCAGATCGCGCAACGCGTCGGCAATGGGACCTCCGATTTTGGCCACGCTGCGCTCTTGTACCTGCGCAGTGCTGTTCAGCACGGAGACAAAGAAGAATGAAGCAAGCAAAGTAAGACGGACAAGAAGTGTGTTCATGGGGCCTCATTGTGAAAAACAGAAAAGGGTAAATGAAGAGGGGAGGGAAAGAAAGAGGGATGAAAGTTGATTGTTCGAAGAGATTTGATAGATGGTTTTTAGGCGAGTTTTGTTAGAAATTGACCAAAATCGGACCGTTGCCGCGAATGAGCCAGATGGTCATGGCGATGTTGAATTTGCGCGCGGGGTCGGCACCAGCGATCATGGCATTGACGGGAAAATCCGGAATGGAGGCATAGCGAATGGCAAAGACTTTATAGACCGGCACAGGGGAGGGCTGAGTGGCCTGTGTGTTGCTGGTTTGCATGCTCTTGATTTCCAAGGCCGGGTTTTCTAGAGATCGGGCTTCTAAAGATAGGGCTTCTAAAGATAGGGCTACTAAAGATCGGGCTTCTGGGGGCTGAGTTTTTGTGGCAGAAGCCTGTGCGCAGGCGGGTATCCCAGAGAAAATAACGGAGAAATAAATAACGGCCACGGCAGCGAATTTTGCTATCATCTTGGACACCCCTAAGAGGTCTTTAATCCAGCTCATCAATTCCGATTCATCCCATCGCACTTGATCAGAGATTTGTACGAGGGAATTAGATTGCATGAATAATCCAGGAATGTCGAGAAGCCCGCAGGTGCCTTCACTGCTGCGCCGCATTAGTCTCAGCTTTCTACTGGGGTTTGGCCTGTTTGTGCTGGGTGCAATTCTGCAAGGCCTGTTGAATCAGCGGGGTATTTCCGGGAAGAGCATATATATAGATGATATGGTGCTGGGAGCGCTGGCCGGACTGGTGGTGTTTGCCTATGAACAGCGCCGTTCACGCGATATAGCAAAGAAGCTGGCTGTGATTTCCGCCATGAATCATCACGTCCGCAATGCGCTGCAGACGATTTCCTATGTGCCTTACACGGAGCAGGCAAAGCAGATTTTGCTGATCCAGCAGTCAGTCAATCGGATTCAATGGGCATTGCGGGAAGTCCTGCCCGGAGAACCGCGCGAGGGCGAGACGCTTCCACCGACAGTTGCCAGCACCGCCGCAAGCGTCACAAAGGAAAAAGCTGCAGGTTGAGCAGACGGCAAGCTTTAAACACAAAGACACTGGTACAATGGTGAGGCGGTATGCGGATGTGAGCGCGGGCGCCAGCCCAAGCGGAAGTTCGCAGCCGGAATCCTGAGCGAAAGTCGAAGGACCTTGTTTGGGACCTGTAACACAAAATTGCGGAGAGGTGGCCGAGTGGCTGAAGGCGGCGGTTTGCTAAACCGTTATAGGGGCTAACACCTCTATCGGGGGTTCGAATCCCCCCCTCTCCGCCAGACTTTTATCTTTGCCGTTGGCTTGTCCACAAATGGCGCAATCCCGAATTGGAATTCGCTGATCATAATTTCAAGCTTGTTATCGTGAATTTCTTCCCAATACCTCGTACAATTTTTTAATGCGGAGGTCTTCCATGACTGAAGCACAGTTCAGTTAGGCCTCCTTCTCTTCATGCCATGAACCCCGGGCCTCTCCCGGGCCATTATGTTTCAAGAGTTGCCTTCTTTATTCAAGATCAAAGGAGATCAAGTCCATGAAGAAATTTACCTTGCTTAAACTTGCGATAGTCCTTGCTGCGGCTGTGTCTCTCTATGGCCAGGCGACATCAGGACCAACCCCAGATGCATGTCCGGCGATTTGTACCCATTTGACCTGCGGAGGTGGGCAACGTGCTCATTGCTCCAATGGGAAATGTGTGTGTCCATAAGATCTGATTCATTCAGACTTTGAGGCTTACTAAAAAACCACCAGCCGGCCTTCTGCAACATGAGATTTGGTTTTTATTGGCCAATCGCATTCGCAGAAGGTCGGCCTTGGTGCCGAAACACTAGTGTGCCTTGGATGAAATTCCACCAGGTCGCATTAGAAAGCAGCAGTATGGCAGCCCTCGAATGAGGGCTGCTTTTTTATTTATGCGGATGTCTTCTTCGTGCCGCTTTTCGTTGAAGCAATGCGCACTAATGCGCTTTGAAAAGGGAAAGTTGGTTTGCGCGTTGTTAAGGCTGCCCATCAGAGCGGGATTGCAGCGGACTTAAGAAAACCCCCGTCATCGTTTGAGAATGGCGGGGTGCTTTTGCGATCGATAATGCTTAAGCAGAGAAGCTGGCTGTGTTTTGCAGCTTTCAGGATTGCGAAAGCATGTGGGAAGGTTAGCGAATCGAAGGCCGAGCAGGACAGAAGCAAGGATATGGATGGGGAAGCCCGTCGCAGCATGCAAGAACCGATTCTGCTCTTGCTGTTCCAGATAACAAGTTCGTCGTGGAAAGAATCGTTAACAATCCGGCAAAGACGCAGAGTTTAAGCAGCAAACGTGATGTTCTGTTCATACAGGTAGTTTCCTTTCTTGTTTTGGTTGGCCCACGCGGCTGAAGCGTTATGTCAATTCAGACTTGAGCCAGGATGACAGAAAAAATTCTAGCAGTTATGAATATCGCCAGAGTTGGATTTCAACTCGATCCTCTATGAATTGCTGCCAACAGTACCAAAATGGTTCAGGCTGGTTGCGCTTTATGCAGCTCCAGCGCTTTAAGCGCCAGACCACGGGCGACTGAAGTGAACTCATTGCCGGCGCGAATGCGCTCTGGGCCAAAACGTGTTTCAAAAATTCGTCTGACGGCTGGAACGAACGACGAGCCACCTGTCAGAAAAACCATATCAACGTCTTTAGGTTTCACCGTTGAAGCATCAAGCAGGGAGTCCACGCAGCCGGCAATCAGCTCAAGCTCTTCGGCAATCCATTTTTCGAATGAAGCGCGCTTCACGTTTGCATCAAGATCAATGAAGCCGTCGGCAAAATGAAATTTTGAAACATCGTTCTTTGACAAATCAGATTTTGTTTTTTGCACCGACCGGTGCAATTGGTAACCCAGGTCTTCTCGTATCAGGTGCATCAGGGCGGCGATTTTTTCCGGCTCAAGCGCCTGCGCATGTGTGCTCTTAAGCATGTCCATGGTGTCTTTGGTTCTTAGCAGTGAGAGATGATGCCAGCGCTCCAGCTTGGCATACACCCAGCCTGCAACGGGCAAAATCTTTTCCATGGACCTGATGTTGCTGCCCGCGCCCAGAGCAGGTGACACCAGATGTTTAATGATCTTTGCGTCAAAGGCGTCGCCCGCTAGCCCGAGCCCTGAATTGCCCAGTAGATCATCGGCGCTTCTGCCGCGTTTGCGAATCGACGGACCGACACGGACCAGAGAGAAATCGCTGGTGCCGCCACCAAAGTCGCCGATGAGAATCAGCTCGTCGTGGGCGAGCGTGGATTCGTAATAGTGAGCGGCCGCAACGGGTTCAAGTTCAAACTCTACGGATTCATATCCGGCAAGCTGAAACGCAGATTTGAGCCGGCTTTCGGCGTAGCTGTCATCGGTTTCAGTTTCTGCGCCGACAAAATGCACCGGCCGTCCGACGACAGCAGACTTGATCTTAGTTCCAAATTGAAGCTCCGCTTTTTCGCGGAGATCGCGCAAAATGCGGGCGATAAGATCTTCCAGCGTGACGCGCCGGCCAAACACTTCAGTACCTTGTAGCGTGCGGCTGCTGAGGAATGACTTAAGTGATTGAATCAGGCGTCCCTTGGTTTCTGCCGCCAGATATCGTTCGATGCCTTCGGGGCCCGTCCACGATTTGGTGACTTTGGCTCCGCGTTCGCGCTCCTGTTCCAGATACAAGAGTGAGCGATAGGCATCTGTCAGGCCGCCCATTTGCGGAAATTGTGCCATTTCCACATCGCCTGATTTAGAGGCGTGGGCGATTGAGCTATTCGTGGTTCCAAAATCGATACCGATCGCGCTTGTGGCCATTGATCTTTCTTTAGCAGGATCCGAGTTTAGTGATGATCCAGTGTTTTAGTGATGCAACCAGTGTAGTGAAAGTTCAGAGGTTGAGCAGAAAGTCAGGCTAGAGTTCGCGCACACCGTGGCTGCGAATCATGAAATAAGATGCCACTGCGGCCAGCAAAATACCGTTGCAGATGAGTACCACGGGAGCGCCAAATTTGCTGGCAAAATATCCGCTCACCAAGCTTCCCAGCGGCATGCCGCCGCGGAATGCCACCATGTATATGCTCATCACGCGTCCACGCAGTTCATTGGGCACAACCAGCTGCACCAGCGAGGTCACGGTGGCGAATACAATAATCAGCGCAGCGCCGGTAAAAAAGAGAAGAAGATCACTTAGCCACAAGACGTGGGAAAGTGCGAACGCGGCGATCAACAGGCCGCAGAGCGCCTGGACGATGAGCGCGGTGCGTCCCATGCGCTGGTATTTTCCCAGCCACGCCACCACAATGGCGCCAACCACTGAGCCCGAGCCAGAGAACGCCATGAGCCGCGTATATTCACCCACGCCCTGATGAAACACCTGTTTGGCAAAGAGCGGCAGGAAGGTCAACACCGCGAAGGCAAGAAACGTTGTGGTAAAAGCAAGAACGGTAAGCGCCACCAGGCTGCCCTCGCGCCGGACGTAAGAAAGCCCGCCGCGTAATTCTTCGCTGATCCGCCGCGGCGCCACTGGAGGCGTGTGCTTTACGTTCAGCATCATCAAGGCAACAATCACCACCAGAAATGACAAACCGTTGAGTGAGAAACAGGAGGTCATTCCAAAAACTGCCAGTGCGCCGCCGGCCAGCAGCGGCCCCACAACACGGGCCAGGTTGAACTGGATCGAGTTGAGCGCGATGGCGTTGGGAAGATCATTCTTCTCAACGAGCGTAGGGACCAGCGCCTGGGATGCCGGACCGCCGAAAGCCTGGGCCGTGCCGGTAATGAATGAGAGGACCATAATAGGCCACACACGATTCAATCCCATAAAGACCAGCGCAGCCAGCGTGAATGCGGTGGTCATTTGGATGTACTGTGACACCAGCAGCGTGCGGCGGCGGTCAAATCTATCCGCCAGAACTCCGCCGATCAGGGAGAAGAGCATGATGGGCAGCTGCTGCAAAAAGGCATCCAGGCCAAGATAAAATGCTGAGCCGGTGATAGAAAGCACCAGCCAGTTTTCCGCCACGTTTTGCATCCAGGTGCCAATGCTGGATGTACACGAGCCGAGCCAGAGAATCTTAAAGTCACGATAGCGGAACGCTGCCAATGTCCGGCGCACGGCGTTTCCACCGGCCAAAGCGGCTATCGCAGCGGCGGAAGCTGGTTTAGCTTGTGCGGAGCTATCGAAAGGTGTTCTTATTTCACTCAAGATGCTTCACTCAAGAAGTTTTACCCAAGAAATCACGCAGAGTTTGAGCCTATCACAAAAGTGTGGCCTTCACGGGCCCACTTCCGCCAGCTTAACGTTGGTTTACAGGACAACATAATTTCATCGTTCTTAATACAAATTCTGTAACATTACCCTCTATAGACCGTCTTTAAATTAAATGACAAGCATTACCTGTTTTTGGACGTATGGCGTTCTTTTTCGTCACACGCGGAAACTTATCTCAACTATTTGCGTAATAAATGAGGTATGGGCATGGAACTAAAAATCACCAATCTCTCCAAGACTTATAAAAACGGCGTGAAAGCGCTGGATAACGTATCGCTCACCATCCCGCGCGGCATGTATGGCCTGCTGGGACCCAACGGAGCGGGCAAGTCCACGCTTATGCGCACGCTGGCCACTTTGCAGGAGCCGGACAGCGGCAGCGCTTTTCTGGGAGAGATTGATGTTCTCCGGCAAAAAGACGAGGTTCGCCGCCGCCTGGGATATCTGCCGCAGGAGTTTGGCGTGTATCCTCGCATCTCCGCGCAGGACATGCTGAGCCACCTGGCGCTGCTCAAAGGCATGACCAATGCCCGCGAGCGCAAAGAGATTGTGGCCGCCATGCTGCAGCGCTGCAATCTGTATGAAGTACGCAAGAAAGCGCTGACCGGATTTTCCGGCGGCATGCGCCAGCGCTTTGGCATTGCTCAGGCGCTCATCGGCAATCCGCAATTGTTGATCGCGGATGAGCCCACCGCCGGCCTTGATCCCGGCGAGCGCAATCGTTTTTACAACCTGCTGGCTGAGGTGGGAGAGCAAGTTGTGGTGATCCTCTCCACGCATATTGTGGAAGATGTAATGGACCTGTGCACCGATATGGCCATTATTCATGAAGGCAAAGTTTTGTATGAAGGCGCACCGCAGGCCGCGATTTCTGAACTCAATGGCCGGATCTGGCAGCGCTCCATCGATAAGCCAGAACTGGCACATTACGAAGAAAAGTTCCGAGTAGTTTCAAACAGACTGGTGGGCGGACGGCCCTTCTTGCATGTGTTTGGCAATGAGTTGCCGGGTGAAGGCTTCATGCCCAGCCAGCCTGATCTTGAAGATGTGTTTTTCACGAAAATCCGGCACTGGAACTAGGAGCGATTCAAATGTTCTTAAGCATAGCGCTGTTTGAAATTCGCTTTTGGCTCCGCTCCTGGATGGTATGGATTTTTCTGTTCATCATCGGGCTGCTGATATTTGGCGCGGTGAGTTCAGACCATGTCCAAATTGGCGGAATTCTGCCCAATACGTATCACAATGCACCCTTTGTCATACAAAGTTTTTATTCGATTGTTGGGCTGCTTACGTTGCTTATGTCCACGGCGTTTGTGAATTCTTCCGCCATTCGGGATTTCAGCAACAACACCTATCAGCTTCTCTTTACCACGCCGTTGCGCAAATTCGATTTTCTGCTGGGACGCTTTCTCGGCGCCACGCTGATTTCGGTAATACCCATGCTGGGCGTCTCGCTTGGCATTCTGTTGGCCAAATACATGCCATGGGTCGACGCAGAAAGGTGGGGGCGCGTTAACTGGGTTGCCCACCTGCAAGGCATTGCGATTTTCGCTCTGCCGAACGCTTTTTTTATTGCTGCGGTTTTATTTGCCGTTGCGGTGCTATCGCGCAATGAAATTGTTTCGTTTGTTGCCGCTTTGTTATTGCTCACAGGTTACGGAGTTGCCGGTGCGCTCACACAGGATATCCAGCATGAGTATCTCGCTGCCCTGCTGGATCCGTTTGGCCGGCGTGCATTCAGCTTTATTACTCGTTATTGGACGGTCGCAGAGAAAAATAATATTTCCATTGGCTTTGGCGGATTGCTGTTTTGGAACCGTGTTATCTGGATTGGAGTCGGTTGCTTGATTTTTGCGGCGGCTTATTCGCGTTTCAGCTTTGCTGAAAGACGCACTAAAGCCAAGCCGGTTGAGGCGGACGCTCAGGATGCAATCGTTCCTGTTTCAGTCAATCTGGTTCGTCCGCATCTGGAGGACTCAACCTGGGCGAAGTTTGTTGGCTCATTCAAAATTCATTTTCTGGGCATGGTGCGGAGCACATTCTTTATCGTGATTGCCGTGGCATCGCTCTTGAATTGCATTCCCAGTCTTGCCCTGAGCGCCACGGAAGGTTACGGCAACCAGACTCTCCCCGTCACCTACTGGATACTGGACCTGATACGCGGCACGCTGTATCTGTTTGTCATCATCGTAATTACCTACTATGCAGGCGTTCTGGTCTGGAAAGACCGCGACGAACGCATGGATGAAATCGCGGACGCAACGCCCACTCCAGAGTGGATATCGTATGCCTCGCGTTTGCTCACCTTGATTATCATGGTCATGCTGATGCAGACCGCCGCCTTGCTGGGCGGCATCGCCGTACAAACGTGGCATGGCTACCACCGTTATCAAATAGGGCTCTATCTGTACGAATTGCTGGTTCGTGATGCCTCCGGCTTTTTGTTTTTGTGCGTGCTGGCTTTTTTAATCCACGTGTTTTCGCCCAATAAATATATTGGCTATTTTTTCTATATCGTTTTTCTCGCCGCAAACGTATTTATCTGGCAGCCGCTGAACATTGCCACCAACCTGGTTCAGTTTTCCAATACTCCAACTGTTGTTCACTCAGATATGTTTGGCGATGCGCCTTATCGCGCTGCATGGAACTGGTACACGCTTTACTGGTTCTTCTTCTGCGGATTGCTGGCCATAATGACCGTGATGTTCTGGCCTCGGGGCAAGCAGGACCGCTGGATCGGAAGACGGCGCAATGCAGCCCAACGTTTTCATGCCGGCTGGATCTCCGCTGGCCTTTTGTGCCTGCTGGCCTTCGCTTCCACCGGCGGCTGGATCTGGTACAACACTGAGGTCCTCAATCGCGTTGTGGGTCCTAAGACGCAGCAGAGCCGCCAGGCCGAATACGAGAAGACTTACAAGCAGTTTGAGAAAAAGCCGCAGCCTCGCATCCGCAGCATAAAGTATGCGGTTGATATTTATCCGGAGTCGCGCAACATGGTGATGCGGGCGGAGCAGGTGATCCAAAATCCATTCGCGCAGCCCATCGACGAAATTCATTTCACGGTGGACCCCAACTACATCACCGAGATAGAAATTCCCGGAGCCTCGCTCAGCAAAGACGATACCAGGCTTTATTACCGGATTTACAAGTTGGATCCGCCCATGCAGCCGAATGAAAGCCGCACCATCCATTTCACGGTAAAAAGCAAGAACCGCGGCTTTGAGAACAGCGTGAGCACTGTAGAACTGGTCCAGAATGGCACATTCTTCAACAACGCAATTGGCCCGAGGATTGGATATGATGCGAATCGCCAGCTTACAGACCCCAACGATCGCAAGAAATATGGATTAAAAGAAATCGATCTCATGCCGCCCTTGGAGCGCAACTGCACCATAGATTGCATGGATACCTACATTGGGTTGCATTCCGATTGGGTTGACGTGCAGACAATCATCAGCACCTCCGCCGATCAGACAGCGATTGCGCCAGGATCACTGGTGCGGGAGTGGCAGGAGAACGGCCGCCGTTACTTTGAATACAAACTGGACCACCAGTCCCTGAATTTTTCTAACTTTATGTCCGCGCGCTATGAGGTGGCGCGTGAAGAATGGAATGGCATCAAGCTGGAGGTCTATTACGACCGGCAGCATCCGTGGAACGTCCCGCGCATGATGAATTCAATCAAAAAATCGCTGGATTACTACACGAAAAACTTCGGCCCGTATTATCACAAGGAAGCGCGCATCATCGAATTCCCGCGCGTGGCCACTTTCGCGCAGGCCTTCCCGGGGACCATGCCGTATTCTGAGTCCATCGGTTTTATCGCCAACATCAATAAGCCGGATGATATTGATTTTGTTTTTTATGTCGTTGCACATGAGATGGCCCACCAGTGGTGGGCACATCAGGTAGTTGGCGCGGACATGGAAGGCGCGACCATGCTTTCTGAGTCGCTGGCCCAGTATTCCGCACTGATGGTGATGGAAAAAGAATATGGCCGCGACACGATGCGGAAGTTCCTGAAATATGAAATGGATAATTACCTGCGCTCACGCGGCACGGAACGCTTGAAAGAGCGGCCGCTGATCACGGTGGAAGCGAACCAGGGCTACATACACTATCGCAAGGCCAGCGTGGTGCTGTATTACCTGAAAGAGATGATCGGAGAAGAAGCGGTCAACCGGGCCGTCCGCAAAGTAATCCAGCAGTATGCTTACGCACAGCCACCGTATCCCACGTCACACGCGCTGGTGGATGCGCTGCAGGAGCAGACGCCGCCTGATCTCCAGTATCTGATTAAAGATTTGTTTGAAGACATTACGATCTTTTCCAATCGTACGCTGGATGCTTCAGCGCAGAAGCGTGCTGACGGCAAGTTTGATGTGACGATCAAGGTAGAGGCGCACAAATACAAGGCTGATGCCAAGGGCAATGAAACCGAGGTGCCGGTAAATGACTACATCGACATTGGCGCCTTTGCTAAGCCAGGAAAGAACAAGAAGTATGGAGATACGCTGCACCGCGAACGGGTCCACATTACACAGAAGGAATCAACCTTTACCTTTGCTACAGACGCATTGCCGGACAAAGCCGGCATCGATCCGTTTGCGTTGCTGGTTGATCGCATTCCAGACGACAACACAAAATCGGTGACGCTGGTTGGCGGCAAATAGCAAAAATCGGCGAATGCGAGAGAGACTTGTGTTTTACTTTTCCCACCGCAGGAAGGCCCAGGTCCTTCAGGGCTATTCACCTGCTGATGCGGTGCGGATTTGCTCACGCCTTCAGGCTGACGTTTCAAAAGGGGCCTGCCGGTTACACATCTTCCCCGGATTCTGTTAGCTTGAATTCTGGATGATTTCTTTTTCTAACATTAATAAGCAGTACGGCAGGCAGTTGGTTTTCGTTGACGCCTCATTTCAGCTTAACCCCGGCGAGAAGGTCGGACTCGTCGGCCCGAACGGGGCAGGCAAGACGACTCTGTTTCGCATGGTTGTGGGCGAAGAGACTCCGGACGAGGGCGAAGTTTCCGTTCCGCGACGGCTGACGATTGGTTATTTCCGCCAGGATGTGGAAGAAATGTCCGGCCGCTCGGTGCTGGACGAAGCTATTGCCGGCAGCGGGCGAGTAGGCGATCTCCACCATGAACTGGAAGCGTTGCAGCATGACATGGGTGATCCCGAAAAAGCGGACAACATGGACAAAATTCTGGAGCGCTTTGGCGAAGTCCAGGAAGAGTACGAGCATCTGGGCGGATACGCGCTGGAAGCACAGGCGCGCGAAGTGCTGCACGGACTGGGTTTTAAAGATGATCAGATTGATGGTGATGTGGGAGCGCTCTCCGGCGGATGGAAGATGCGCGTGGCGCTGGCGCGTGTTCTCTTAGGGCGTCCGGAAGTTTTGCTGATGGATGAACCTACGAACCATCTTGATCTGGAATCGATCATCTGGCTGGAGCAGTTTCTCCGCTCGTATCAGGGCGCTCTGCTGATGACCTCGCATGATCGCGAGTTTATGAACCGGCTGGTCTCAAAGATTGCAGAGATCGACGGCGGCGAAATCATTACTTATTCCGGCAACTACGATTTTTACGAGCGTGAGCGCAATATACGGGCTTCAAACCAGGAAGCGGCGTTTGCGCGGCAGCAGTCCATGCTGGCCAAAGAACAGCGATTTATTGATCGCTTCAGAACCCATGCCGCCAAAGCCGCACAGGTGCAGAGCCGGATCAAAGCCCTGGACAAGATTGAGAAGATCGAGCTGCCCAAAAAGCGCCAGATCGTGAAATTTGAATTTCGTGCCCCGGCGCGTTCGGGTGAACAGGTGGCGGTGCTTGAAGACCTGCATAAAAGTTATGGCCCGCGCGTGATCTATGAAGGATTCAATCTGACCATCCGGCGCGGAGAGCGTTGGGCCGTGATGGGCAGAAACGGCGCGGGAAAAACTACTCTATTAAAGATGATAGCCGGAGCCAGCCAGCCTGACTCTGGGCGCGTCAAACTGGGAGCCAGCCTGGTGATGGGATATTTTGCGCAGCAGTCTCTGGACGTGCTTGTTCCAGACCTCACCATTATTGAGCAGTTGCAGAGAGATTTTCCGCAGGACAGCCTGGGATCACTGCGGAACCTGGCCGGGGCGTTCCAGTTTTCCGGCGATGATGTAGATAAGAAGATACGCGCGCTTTCCGGCGGAGAGAAATCCCGGCTGGTGATGGCGCTGATGCTCTATAACCCGCCGAACTTCCTGGTGCTGGATGAGCCAACCAACCATCTGGATCTGGCCACCAAGGAAATGCTGGTGGAAGCCTTGAAAGATTTTGAAGGCACCATGATTTTTGTCTCGCATGATCGCATGTTTCTGCGAGGGCTGGGTTCACGCGTGCTGGAGCTGGGCGGCGAGAGCGGAACGGACCGCAACCCCAATGTGTATCCGGGATCGTATGTTGAATATGTGCAGAAGATTGGGCATGAAGCGCCGGGGATCTACGCATAGATCGGGAAACGCCCAGTTTTCTTTTTCGTTGCGTCCTCTGCGGACCAGAGTGCGCGAACAATAAGCACCAGAATAAAGAGCTAATGAATAGAAGAGGCCAAAGGGAGAGAGCTACAACGCGCTTCGCTCCCTGCTCCCTGGCCTTTTCTTTTTTTTGGATAAAACGATGTGGCAGTCTGAAGTTTTTCTAGCACTGGATATTTTTCTTTACATTGTGCCAATTAAAATTGGTCTTTAGTTACTCTTATGTATAGGTGCGCTGGAAACTCTGCCGGTTGAGCGATCCTTTGTTCCCGGAAAAAGTGATGGTGCATCCTTAGGTAATCTGTTTCACCTGAGTAGCAGGAACGGAATGTTTTTGTGCAAAGAATTGCGGTGAATTTTTAGGTTGGTTTTTTGGGGTGACTTAAGGTGCTTGGACCACCGTCACCTGGCATAGGTACTTAGGTACAGTGCCTGTCTTAACATTAGAACACTGCTGAATAGTGCCAAAAGGCCCTGCTTAGGGCCAACTTTCGGAAGTGTTCCTGAGCATTTTTTAAGGCTTAAATTGGTACATAAACTGCTTATTTTCAATATCTTGCAATAAAATCATCCAGCCAATTCTGCTGATTAAAAGTTTTAACATACACCTAATCCCCTTCTAATTGCCGAAGCTCACAATCCTTCATGCAGCGGTACTGATGTCTGCTGCTTTGTCGAGCACACGCGATCAGGTTTCTGTCAGGCCATTGGGAACGAAAAATGGCGACGAAGAGAAAAAACTTGACGACGTTCCGGGCAAAAACTTTAGGAGAAGATAACCATGAAACCGACTTCCGGGATCAGGGCTTTTGCGCGAATCGGCGCCTGGGTTGTAGCGGTTGTAGTTGCGCTAGGGTATTACGGCCATGTAAAGGCCCAGAGCGGGGTAGGGTCGCCAGTCATTCCATTGCGCCCACTCGCTCCATTGTCCAGTGTTCCTATCCCCCCAGTGTTCGGCGTCGAGGGAATCGTTGCCGACAAACAATCAGCCATCCAATTAGGCAAGGCTCTCTTTTGGGACATGCAAGCTGGAAGCGATGATATCCAGGCTTGCGCGAGCTGCCACTTTAACGCCGGCGCAGATAGCCGCGTCGTCAACGACGTAAACCCCGGCCAATCCGGCGGTGACAACACATTCCAGGTCGGTGTTCCGGTAAACGGCACGATTGGACCGAACAACAAATTTGGCGCAGGAACTGCGGGCGCTGGATTTGGCGGCTACCATGACGGCGATTTCCCGTTCCGCAAACTTTCGGACGTAAATGACCGTTTCAGCGTAACTTCCGACGTAAACGATGTTTCCGGTTCTTCCGGCATGTTCCCTCTCCAGATCAACCAGATCATGGTTGGCACGGTGGGCGGCAATGGCACGGTACAGGCACCCTCTTCTGGCGATGGCGGCAATGCAAACCAGAACCAGGGAGACGACGGCGACAATGGCGGCGGCGATGCAGGACTTATGCGCTCTCCGCATGGGGTCATCAATCCAAATAAAAAAGTTGGATCGCAGGGTGGCAGCCCCGGCGGCCCAGGCAACGCGAGCGGTCCTGGCAGCGGCAAAACTTCCGCGCCCAAGACTGTAACCATTGGCACAGCGCCTGGCGACCAGACAAGTGTTGAAGTGAACACCTCTGTTGTGGATCCGGTCTTCTCTTATCCTGATCCTTCAGATCCAACCAAGAGCATCAACACCCGCAGAACGACTGGCCGCAACACACCCAGCGTTGTAAACGCGGTGTTTAACTTCCGCAACTTCTGGGATGGACGCGCAATGAACGATTGCAACGGCGCGAATCCTTTCGGAGGCCGCGACCAGGCCAATCACCTGGTTGTGATGAAAGACGACGGAACGCTCTCTCCCTCACTGATGAGCATGAAGAATTCAGCACTGTGCTCACAGTCACTGGGTCCGATCCTGAGCAGCACGGAAATGTCATCCAATGGACGCGACTTCAAGCAGGTTGGCAAGAAAATGCTGAATCGCATTCCGCTGGCCAAGCAGATGGTTGACCCCACGGATAGCGTTCTGGGATTGCTTTCAAACTCTCCGAGCACAGGCCTGAAAACGACCTACTCGGCCTTGATCCAGAAAGCGTTTCTGCCGGAATGGTGGCAGTACACGAACCATCTTTGCATAGCCGCTGATGGCAGCACCGCAGGGACGGTCGATCCGTCAAAGGCCTCTTGTCCCAGCAACACGCTTGATTACTCAGAGATGGAATACAACTTCTCACTGTTCTGGGGAGTGGCCATTCAGATGTACGAGAGCACGCTGGTAGCTGACCAGACTCCGCTGGACCAGTATCTGGAACAGCAGCAGGGTTACACGCTGATTGGCGACAACGTAAAGAACCAGTACACCATTCAGCTGAAGCCCGGTGTGGTTCCTTACACCGTCTCAGTGATTGGCTTGAATCCGGAACTCGACGCCAGCGACCAGGACACGTTCTCATTTGACGATGGCCAGGGACACATTGGCGGAGTGGGCGTAAACAGCGGCAGCATTAACTACGCTACTGGATTGCTGACGGTTTACTTCGGCGAACCGCCGGTTTCCGAAGTTCCCGTGCAGATCAATTATTCGATTGGCACCACGCCGATGACGGCAGGCCAGCTCCGCGGTTTGTACATTTTCCAGACCAAAGGCGAGTGCGTGGTTTGCCACGGCGGACCTGAACTTTCCAACGCGTCAGTGGGCACCGTAACCGACACACCAATCGAGCGCATGATCATGGAAGACGACAGCGCTCGCGTTTATGACACCGGTTTCTATCACATCGGCGTACGGCCAGCCGCTGAGGATCCGGGTCTGGCAGGAGTTGACGGCGTGGCAGGCTTGCCGCTTTCCAACGCTGAATACCTTCGCGAGCATGTTTGCGCAGGCGGATTTGAAACCGTAGTTGTTCCGGGACGCCGTGGTGATGGTATCTCAACGTCGCCCCTGAACTGCTCGGACGATATCGCCCGCACCGGTTTTGTAAAGGCGCCTCAGTTGCGGAACGTGGCTCTGACAGCTCCTTACTTCCACAACGGCGGCCAGCTCACGCTGGAGCAAGTGGTGGAGTATTACAACCGCGGCGGCGATTTCAACACAGTGGCCGAAGTGAAGAACATGGATCCAGATATCGAGATCCTGGGACTCACGCTGCAGGACAAGCAGGACCTGGTGGATTTCCTCCGCTACGCCTTGACTGATCCTCGCACGGCCAGTCAGTCTGCGCCGTTTGACCATCCACAGATCACTTTGGCTAACGGTCATCCGCAGGGTCCGAACGGATATCCGGTCCAGAACGATCCGGCCCATCCGGGGCAGGCCACGAATCAGTTCATGCAAGTTCCGGCGACAGGCGCCAAGGGCGGAGCTGCATTGCCGACTTTCCTGGATAACTTGTTGGGGGTGAAAAGTGCCAAAGCCAACTGAGCTATCCGTAAACAAACAGGAGTGCCCGTGGACGTACAGCGGGCAGCAGCAAGATCAGATTACAGCAGCAGAGCAGAGCTATAAAAGCGAACTGCAATACGACGGGAGGAGCTTCAAAATGAGGGGATTTGAGCAAGTACGCGAAAGTTTAAAAGTAGCTGGGCTAATGCTCATGCTGCTGCTGGTGGCGGGAATGGGTTCCAGTTTATTGGCCCAGAGTGCCGCCACAGTGGAGCCGTGGCCGGCTCCAGCGGTCATACCACCTGCATCGGCGATTGTGCCGGTGTTCCAAACGATTCCTGCCGGGTTCGATATGCAGGGAATGATGCAATACGCGTCGCTTGATCCGACGCCGGGAATTTGCAGCCTGCAGAACCCTGCTCTTCCCCCTTCGCCGACGAATCCCCCTTTGCCGGCGCAGTGCAAGACGACGGGTGGCTGGGTTGAACTCGGCAACGTGGTGATTAAAGTTCCATCGAGCACCGTTATTGTTTTCCCGAACACGCTGATGACCTGGGAAGAAGCTTTTGAGAACAACCCCTATGGCGTGACCACGGAAACCGGTCTGGCCATGGCGGACACCAAAAGACTGCCGGGCAACTACATTGTTCACGTTCAAGGCAATATCGTGAATGGCCAGTACATCGCAGGCCTGGTTTTTATTAACCAGGTAATCGCTGATGCCGGCATTCAGGGGTTTATTGAAAAATTCGATTACGCCAACAGCATCATGTATGTAGACGGCCAGCGGGTTCAGATTAACGATCCCTATATCAACGGTGGCGTACAGCCCATGAATCCAGACGGTACGCCTTTGATAGACCCCACAACCGGCCTTGCTTTTGCTCCGATTCAAAAGGGCCGTTACAGTGCTGGGCAGGCTCCATGCCCACTGCCTGCAGGCAGCCCGGCTGGCGCAACCTGCACTGACGTTCGCTTTGCGGTGGATCAGGACAATCCGTCCGTCACTGCTCAGAGCGGCTATCCGATGTGCATTCCAATGAAGAGTCCCTACCTTGACAACTCCGATGGTTCCAAGGGCGCGGCAACGTCACTCTTGAAGGCAGATGCTGACCAGGATCTGCAATGCCCGGAAAAGAACCGCATGCGAGATAACGCCGGTCTTATCCTGGTCCAGATCTTCACCATGAATGCTCCGGGAGTTCCACAGGATTCAGGCCTTATTCAAGATCCTTACCTGGAAGCTCCGTTTGAAGTAGGTGATTTCGTTTCTGTAGTCGGCAGTATGGAAGTGGATGCGACGGGTTCTTTCATCAGCGCAACCACAATCCTGAATACCAGCTTGGGAATTTTGACCGCACCCGGCGTTGACCCTGCTTATGCGCAGGTCAGCGTGCTCGTACAAGGTACGGGCGGCGTGCCTGATCCTGATTTTCCGCAGGAAGCCGGCGTTCGCACCCGTGTGGAAGGATTCTCAACCGACCCTGCCCGCACCATTGACGTTTCCGCTATCGACCAGGATTGCAACGGCAACCTGATATTCCGTGAACCAGCCTGGACTTCAAACTTCCCGATTGAGCCGGGACCTCCGGGAATCGGTGTAGTTGGCCGCTGGCGCGCACGTTTCCCACAGGGTGGTAACTTCCTGCCCGCCGTGCAGAACGTTGGAGCACGCGTGAGCGGCAGCTTTATCGGCAAACAGAAGAACGGTCTGACCTACGGCGAGTATCAATTGCCGGAAGCGACCTTCATCTTCCCGGAAAACATTACTCCTGGTACGCCGCCGCCGGTAGCAAACTTCCGCGACCTTACTTACCTGGTGAATGGCCTTGGCCCGCTACCCATGGTTCCTGATGTGTTCGATAGCTTCCAGGTTCAACTGGGTCAGCAGCCTTCGCAGTTCTATGGCAACCAGCAGCTTGGGCAGCTTGCGCCGTTCCCGGATGCAACAATTCCGGCGGCCACTTGCATCGCGGGCAACTTTGTTTCCGTGGCGCGGCCCGTGTATAGCTCAACTCCAAACCCGGCCTACGCTGGCGTTACCGTGACGCTGGATGGAACGGCAAGCAATCCGCCAACTGGTCCTTTCAACTGGGTCCAGATCATCAACCCGGGCGATCCGGTCGTAACCATCAGCAACCCGACTGCGGCGAAGCCGACTTTCACAGCTCCGCTGGTAGCCATATCACAGAACCTCTCGTTCCAATTGATTGTGGGCGACGGCACGTTAGTTCCGGCGTCGAATCCCGCTTCAGTATTGGTTCCGGTCATTCCTCCTCCGGCGGGCGCACCTCCGGTTGTAAGCATTGCTTCGGATATCCCGAGCCCAGTGCCTAGCGGATCTGCTGTGACCCTCACTGCAAATGGTGTGGATCCGGCAGCTGGCGTACTGACCTTCACCTGGACTGCACCTGCTGGCGTGGTTCTGGTTCCGAGTGCGGCGGATGGGTCTATCCAGACCTTTGTTGCCCCGACTCTGGGAGTTGGCGTAGCACCTCTACCGCTGACCTTCACCGCAACTGTGACGAGCAGCGTAACCGGGCTGACTGGCACCGCGACGATCACCATCGTGGATAACCCGAGCGGCGACTTCATCCTCATCAACGCAACTGGCGTGGTTTATCGCACACGCAAGGGGCGCTTGGTGGTAACGGCAACTGACGTAACACCTGGAATCACGATGACTTGCACGCTGGACATCATTAACCCGGCAACCGGCCTGCAGTACACCGGGGTGATGGGTCCGACGATTCCAGCCGCACCGGGCGTTTACACCATCACGTTCAGCAACGTGCCTCCGCCGAACACAGTCACTGTGAATTCGAGCGCGGGTGGCGTGGCCGTCTCGGGAATCACCTTCCTGAGGTAACTAAACGAAACCGTGGGCTGCCGGACGAAAGTCCGGCAGCCCGCAAACAACCGTAAAAAGCTTCCTGAGCTGAAAAAGAGAAGCAACAAGAAGATTGAGAAGAGAGGACCTGAAAAAATGAACTCCAATACTTCGCAGCTGGTTCGCCACTCCATTGCGCGCATGCTAGCGATAACCCTAGTCGTTCTGGCCACTGCTGCCGGCGCGCTCGCACAAGTTCCAAACACAATCCCGCCCGCTGGAATTAACCCGGGCTTAGACGTGGGAGATCAGGGAATGCTGGTTCCTCACGGCGCGGTTCGCGTCCCGGTAACAAATGGTGGCGCTCCCGTATTTGGGCCTGATGGTGTAACTCAGCTGGTGGATTACTGGGTTGCGGATACGGCCAGCGGCTTCTGCCGTCTTGATCCAACACCCAACCCGGCCACTGGCATCGTTTCCGGCGCATTGAACCTGTCCACTTGCTTCCTGGCCGCTACCGGCCAGCCGCAAGATTACCAGGTTCAATTTGGCGTAGTCTTCGTCGCTGATATGTCTTTGGGCGGCATCATGCGCTTCAAATTCGTTCCGGATGGAACTGGTAAGCACATGGCCCTTGACCCGAATAATCTTCTTGCCCCCAACAATACTGTTCAGATCTTTGGCCCCACCTCGCTTCTGGGAACCACGGCGGTTGGCATTCACCCGCGCGTTGAAACCATAAAAATGGGACCGGATGGCAAGCTCTATTTCACGTTCCCCGGCAATGGTGACATCTGGCGCGTACTGAATCCTCTATCGCCCAACTTTACTCAGTTGGGTAACAAAGTGGAGCGCGTTGGAACCTCCGATAACGGACGCCGCATTGATGCATTCGCATGGGTCGGACACGATATTTGGATGGACCAGGCAGGCTTCCTGAACAAACTGCCGAACGCTGACAAATGCAATTACACCGCAGCTTGCGTAGCGACACTCGAATTCGGTAACGTAACCGCCAACCTGGGCGTAGCTTCAGATCAGCGTTTCTCCACAGACACCACCGGTCACCACGTTTATTTTGGCGATGGCAACGTCGTTGTGGATTATGACGCTGCCACGCAGCAGACTATGCACATCGTCACAAATGCCGGTAACCTGATTTCTGGTCCCGGCGGCGCAACCACGCAGGTGCCAACCTCGATCATTCAATCCATCAATCTGGATCAGCAAAGTGGCGATTTCATCATCACCGATGATACCTCCATTGAAGCTCCTCTTCCTGAAGGCGCAGGCCCGAATCCTACAGGCTCAGGCCGCGTATGGATGGTCAAGGCTGGCGTGGCGGAACCTTGCGGCCCCGCTCCGACTTGCAGCATGACTGCAGAAGTAGGCAACAGTGGTCCAGTATTCATTGCGCAGGAGCAGGTAGCGGCCCGTCGCGCTACTCTGTTAATTGCCGGCATCACTCACCCCCGCGGTCTGCTCTTCCTGGGCGATCGTTACTGGGTGTCGGATGAAGTCAACGGCTTCTGCCGCATTGATGAGAACCTGGCCACTGGAGCAACTTCACTCAGCCATTGCTATAAACCCACGCCCAGCTTTATTCCTGGACAGGCGGATGCTACGGACGGCGCAACTCTGGCCGGCCTTCGTACCGTCTATGTGCCTGATGCTTCCGGCGCAGCCGGAATCGCCCGCTTCACCTTTAACCCAGCCAACGGTGGAACGATCACCCAGACTGGTGTTTTGAGCTCTGGTACCAGCGCAGCGGAAGCAGTTGCGCTTCCCAGGCAGGTGCCGGGCACCACGCTGACTCCTGAAGATGCCTTGTATGTCGGCTTCTCCAATAACGGTACGATTTCCAAAATCACCAAAGTATCCACTTCACCCAGCGCTTTGACCCCGGTTGCTAACCTGGAAAATGGCGTTGGCGTTATCAGCATGGCGTTCTACGGCAGCGACCTGTACATGGCGGAAGAAGGTACTCCGGTGCTTCAGAACGGCAACGTGAACAGCGTAAAACGTGGTTCATTTAACACGATCATGCCTAAAGCTTCACCCAGCATGGCCAAGGGTACCGCGATCTCAGTTGCTTTCCCGGTTGTAAGAGGCCAGTTCCTTGGTCTGATAGTTCAGAATCCGCTCGCCATCGCAATTGGCCCAACGTTTGAACGGCCGCTCTGCCTTGGACCCGCGGGAACCGCCACTGGCAATATTATGACGTTCGGTGGTGGAAGCACGGTTAAACCGGGTGTAAGCGATCCCTCGTTGCTGATGACTGCTCCTGCCATGTACGTTGGAGCATCGGCAATCCTGGCCCCGTCAACTCCTCAGAGCCCGCAGGCTAGCAACACCATCACGCAGGACGCTGAAGTTGACCAGTGGGACATCACTTGCCAGACCCAGAGCAATTGGGTTGACGAGGCTTCACTGAATCCATTGCTGAGCCTGAATGTTCCAATTGCCAGCGTTACCGCAATCGCAGTCAGCGATCACAGCGCAACTGCCAGCATGGCAATCGGTGATGACCCAACAGCGCAGATCCCCGATCCAAAAGGCGGACTCGCGAAGGATCCTCTTGGTGTTCCTCTCACAACCCCTGCTTTAACTCCTGGGCAGGGCCATGTGTACATTGTTCGCTAACTAAACGTTCGCTAACTAGATGTTCTTTAACTAGACGTTCGCAAACTAACAACCCCCTTGATCCTCTCGGCTGGCGGAGTATATCCGCCAGCCTTTTTTATTTTCCTTGGCAAGGTTGGCTAAATCTGACTGGGACAGGTCCATTCCAAAACTAGGTTCTGTTCTAGTTTCCCTGGCTAGTTAAATTTTTGAATTTCTAATCTAAATCTCAGAAGAACTTAATTACTAAAGTCTAATCTTCATGCTGCAAAGGGTTGGAGAAGCTAGCCTTTCATCCCAGCTGCTTTATTTAGGTAACTGGCAAACGGTTCAGCTAAGCAATACGGCTGACTTTTCCGCATCCACCCCTTTTACGCGCACTAAATCAAAGCTTTAAAGCCAATGCTGTTCTTCCGGGTAGCAGAGGATCGGGGACTATTCCGTCTTGCTGTATCTATCTAGGGAGAGCACTATGCCAAGCGCACACTCGACATTGCGGGCCGTCCGTCTCGCACTGGCCACTGCAGTTGCGCCCATTGCTTCCACTGGAAGCGTTCTAAGCCGTCTATCAGGCGCTGTAACCGGCAACGGTTCATCCATGCAGCCGCTTCTTTCGTTCACCGTTGTGAACACCACCACTGCAAAAAGCAGCACCGCTTCCCTGGAGAGCCTCATCCAGTTTGGTTTTTGGGGGCTTGGCGCCCCCGGCAGAACTATTTCTGAAGTCCCATTGGCTCCGTGTGTCCATGCACGGTCTCAATGGCCTTGTTCCGCGACACAAATGGAAACGCTGTGAAATCGTTGTCAAAAAATTTTAGGAGAGCTCCAAAATGATTTCCCTCACAACAAAAAATTGTTTTACGTATCTGCGTAAAGCAATCGGTAGTCGCGGTATTGTCGCGACAATTTTGTTGTTGATCATGGCCCTGGCTCTGCCGGCGAATCTTGCCGCGCAAAGTTTTGTCTATGTCAACAACCAGGACACAACCAATACAGTCTCCGGATTTTTAGTTGGGCCAACCGGAGCGCTTTCACCCATTGCGGGCTCTCCTTTTGCCACCGGCGGCGCCGGCTCCACCGTGACTTGCTACGGTCTGGACAGAATGGTCGTCAGCATGGTGAATAATCTTCTCTTCGTTTCGAACAGCGGAGACCAGACGATCAGCGTGTTCCAGGTTGCTCCTACGACTGGCGTTTTGACCATTGCGCCCGGATCGCCAGTGAATAGCGGTCTCGCACCGGACGCCTGCGGCGGCATGTCGCTTGCAGTAACTCCAGACGGCCAGTTCCTGATGGCGTCAAGCGGCGGACAGATTCAATCCTTCAACGTGGCTGCCAGCGGAGCATTGACTCCCGCAGTCCTAACCACCCGGGCCCCCATTACCACAGTGGGCATGAAAATCTCCTCCGATGGAAAGTACCTGGCTATTTCCAATGAGAGAAGCATCACCGTATACAACATCAATCTTGTAAACGCGCCTGGCATTGTCGCCGGTTCGCTTACGCCGGTTGCAGGATCGCCTTTCACGCGCCAGAGCACAGGCTTAATTTCCGGCCTCGCTTATACTTGCGCTGTCGATACGCTGTATGCCAGCGAGTCTTCCAACGGGGCCTCGGCCATCACGGATGCATGGAGCGTCGCTCCCGCCACGGGAGCGCTTACGCCCGTTGCCGGCAGCCCGTTCCTCACTCCGGGTACTGATTCAAACGTAATTGCTCTTAACCCGGATGACAGCCGGCTCTTCATCAGCGATCAGTTTGCCGGCACAATTACGTCATTCAATGCCGCAAGCGGAAGCCTTACAAAAATCGGCACATACGGCGGCCCCGGCCAGGTGCATGTTCCTACCGGACTTGCAGTGGATACGAATGGCGCCTATCTCTATGTAGCTGACGATACCTATGGCATTGCCGTATTCAGCATTGCTTTGGATGGATCGCTCACTCTCCTGAGTGATACGGCAACTATGGTCGGACAAGCAGTTCAGGGCGTTGTCACCTATCCGACTCGGAGCTGCGTGACGGCTGATCTGGGCCTTGGTGCGGTTACAGCCACGCCAGCCACGGTCAACTCCGGCTCAACGGTTCAATTCGATTTCCAAATTACCAACACCAGTACTTCAACTTCGCCTGCTCAGGCGGTTATTACTTATAACTTGCCCGCAGGCCTGTCGTTCGTTTCCTGCTCTACGGGAAGCGGTACAGGCGTTTGCAGTGCGCAATTAAATAATCCGCACACAATCTCCTTTCCCGCAATTGCCCCAGGCGGATCCGATACCGTTACAGTCGTGGCTCAGAGCGATATCAACTTGCTGAACGGCACGCCCCTGACAACCACTTTCACAATCACCAATAAGTCAGTGATTGACGCCAACGCCACGAACGATTCAACTTCATCCACCATCACCATTGCGGCTCTGCCGGGTGATTCAACTCTCACTGTTTCGCCGGCGTCAGCGCCCTTTAACGGCACTGCCACTCTGAGCGCAAAACTGGCCAAGAAACTGAATGATGTTGGTGTAAGCGGCCGGACCGTTTCATTCTCATTGAATGGAGTAGCGGTTGGCTCGGCTGTGACCAACAGCTCAGGCATAGCTACTGTCTCCGCGAGCATTGCAGGTATTGCATTGGGAACTTATCCCGGAGCGATTACTACCTCCTTCCTTGGTGACTCGCTATTTAATGCAACCACTGGAACGGGCACTCTCTCCGTCACCACTTCGGTACTCACTGTTGTTCCCACGAATATCACCATGACTTACGGTAGCGCCGCTCCCGCAAGCTATCCTTACACCTTCACCGGCTTTGTAAATGGTGATACTTCAGCTGTGGTATCTGGAACCGCGACTTGCACCGCCGTCCAGAACCCCACCACTCCCATTGGGACATCAAGTCCCGTGGGCAACTATCCAATCACTTGCACGATTACTGGCCTTTCCGCTGCAAATTACACGTTCATAACCGTGCCTGGGACGCTCACTATTGCGCCTGCGCCAATCACCGTCGTTGTAAATGATGCAACCCGTCTTTACGGCGATCCGAATGTGTTCACCACAGTTATCACCGGAGCGCAAAACGGCGAAACGGTTGTCCCCACTTTCATCACCTCTGCTCAGGTAACCAGCCCGGTAGGAAACTATGTTGTAGTGCCACAGATTTCAGGCAACTACGTCATTACCTCCGCAACCAACGGCACGCTTACCATTTTGCCTGCTCCGCTTTCACTGGTCATCAACAGTGCGGACCGTAAGCCTCGCCAGGCGAATCCGCCTTTCACCGGTATACTCACCGGCATAAAGAACGCGGATCCGATCACGCCCATTTATTCCACCACCGCCGTTGCCGGAAGCCCGGTAGGCACATATCCCATCACAGCCACGTTCTCTGACCCAGGATTCAAGCTGGGGAATTACACCGTGAGCATCACCAATGGAACGCTCACCATCACCCGCGCAACGCTTGTGATATCGGCCGCAAATGCAGGTCGTCTCTATGGCAGCGCGAACCCGGTATTCACCGGAACAATCACGGGCCTTCTGCCTGGTGACTCGATTACGGCTACTTATGCTTCAGCAGCCACAGCCGCCAGCCCAGTCGGCGATTATCCGATTGTTCCCACGCCAGTTGATCCCCTGGGACAGTTGGTCAATTACACTGTGTCAGTCGTGAACGGTGATTTGACTGTCTCTCCGGCGCCGCTGACTGTGACCATCAACAATGCCAGCCGCGTTTACGGCAGCGCTAACCCGGCCCTGAGCGGCACCATCTCTGGATTGAAGAACGGTGATTCCATCACCGCCACTTATTCCAGCGTTGGCGTTACGGTTCCGGTGGGAACGTACCAAATCACGCCAACTTTCACTGATCCTGGCGTGAAACTTCCCAACTATACGGTTTCGCTCGTCGGTGGAACACTCACGGTTACTCCCGCAGCCCTGACCGTGACTGCTGTTGGCGGAAGCCGCGTTTATGGTGGTGTAAATCCAGCGGCAACCATCAGTGGCTTGAAGAACGGCGATAACATCACCGCAACTTACACAACTCCAACTTCAGCCAGCCCGGTGGGAACTTATACGCTCACGCCAGTCCTGGTTGATCCCAACAGCGCGCTGGTCAATTACACAGTTACCACCAGGACAGCGACGCTAACGATTACCAAAGCGCCGCTTACTATTGCTGCTGACAGCGTTACTGTGGTCCTTAACACCACAAAGCCTTTCACCGCTACCTTCACCGGCTTGGTTCTGGGTCAGGCTCCCTCAGCCCTGACCGGCACTCTGAACTGCACGGCGGCTGTGAATACAGTTGGCACACACACCATCACCTGTTCCGGAGTATCGTCTACCAATTACACGATTACCTTCGCCACAGGTACGGCGACCGTGCATTACGCGGGAGTGAATGGTTGCAACGTCGGCCTGGGACGTCAGATTCTTGCGCCAATCGCCGATGACGGCAGCACCATATTCACGCGCGCCACAACCACCACCATTCCGGTGCAGTTCCGCGTGTGCGATGCAAGCGGAGCTTCCGTAAGCACCGCTGGCGTTGTCTCCACCTTCAGGCTCCTCCGCAAAATCACCGGAGCCACAACCACCAATCTGAATCAGGGCCAGAGCAATGCGTTCACTTTCGATGCAGTGAATCAAGATTGGCTCTTTAACCTGAATACGAGCAATCCCACCAACCTGGCAGCCGGTTCCACTTACGTCTACCAGATCACGCTGAATGACGGAACATCGTTTAACTTCCAGTTCTCGATGATCTAAGTCCCCAGCTGAAAAAATGCCTGGGCGGGCTTCAACCCCGCTCAGGCGCTGAAACAAAAAACACTGAAACAAAAAAAGTGAAACAAAATGAGGGTGGCTTCGGCCACCCTTTTTATTTGCTCAGAATCGATCCCATCTGGGCTTACATATAAATGGCTTACATATAAATGACGTAAGAAGTAAACCACAGGGCGCTGGGCAGCGTGCCGCGCGGACGCGCGCTGATGATTACGTTGTAGTCCTGTGAGACTGGCAGATCATCAAGGAAATGCGGTTCCCGGTTGTCTGGCTGTATGGTGGCCAGGTAACGGAGAAAATCCGGCAGTTGCAGCCCGCCTTCATAGCATGAGCCCGCAAAAGAGAGATCAATGTTTTCGCTATTGAAGTGGCATGCCAGTGACGCGGCCATGGAAACAGCGTGTTCATACTGTTCAGTGGTAACGCGGCCGGGTTCAGGATTGTCAAAGACCAGGCGCAGCCGGCGCTCGTCTTCCCGCGTGAACTCGCGCACCTTCAGGTCGCCGGTTTTGGCCGTGGCTTTCCAGTCGACGAACCGTACCGGGTCCTGCGGCGTGTGCTCGCGAATGCGATATAGTTCGCTGCCGCGTCCACTCACGTAAGAAACAAAGTCACCGGTGATCATGGGCAGCACATCAAGAAAATCGTCAGACTCCAGCAGAGACGGATAAACCAGCAGGTCGCGTTCCAGGCTTACTTTGCGGCTCTTGATGAGAAATGAAAAAGGGAAGCGCGTGGCCACGCTGAATCCATCTTGCGTGTAATATCCCCGGCGGGGGAATGCCAGCTCAATTTCAGTGCCCGCGGTGCTTCTGGGAGCGACAAAAGTAAAATACACGGGCGTGGTCAGGATCTTTTCCGGCGCGGGCGGCGGAACTTTCTTGCGCAGCATATAGTCAGGCAGGCGCAGCCAGCGGCGGCGTTTGGGAAAGACAAATTCGGTCTTGCTCCACTCCCATCCGGGGATTTTTCTCTTTTTGGCGGATAGAGTATAGACCTTCACGGAAAACGCCGGCATCCAGAGCCGCGGATTGGTAAGGTTCACGCGTAACTGGACTGGCTTGCCGGCAAATGCATTTTTCGGGATGATGATGTCCAATTCCAGCCGGCGCAGCACCCCGGCAGAAGCAATGCCTGAAACCACAATTGCGGCCAGCATCGCTGCCAGCACAATAAACAGCAGATTGTTAGCGGTATTGAGCGCCGCTATGGCAATCACCAGTGAAACGGCCAGATAGACCATGCCTTCGCGCGTCAGCTCATATTGAAAAGCATCTTTCATGCGCGCCGCAACCACGCGCTGTGTGAGAAACGGCACGGTGAGAAAGCCGACAATCGCGGCCAGAAACAACGCAGAGAGCGCAAAGATGGCCGTGGCCATGGTGTTGCCGCGTTCCCGCGCCACGGAAGAAAACACCGCCGCGGCAAATGCCAGCCCAAGCCCGGCGACAGCCATAAAAAAGCGCTGCCAGGCTTCGCGGTCAATGCTCTCCCACATGGATTTTAGATATTCACGCATGCCTGGCCTTAGTGTGGCACAGTCCGGGAAAATCCGGGTAGTGCCTAAAGTGCTTTAACCCGTGCGCCCTGGGCCCTAAAAAGCCGGCTTGAATTTGCCGACTTGAATTTGCTGATTTGAATTTATTTGATTTGACTTATTTATGTCCGTCCCAGAAAATCCAGCGCCAGCCGGTTGAACTCCTCCGGCATTTCTTCAAAAGGCAGGTGTCCGGCCCCTTCCATAAGGGCCAGTTCGCATTTCGGCAGCGCCTGCATCAATGGCGCAGCCGATCGCAAATCCACGGCTCCGTCGCGTGTTCCCCAAATGAGCAATGTGCGGGCTTTTACCTGGCTGATAGCCGTGCGCAAGGTGGCAATGTCTTTCTCCCAGCCGCGTAGCATATTCAAAATGTTATGGACTCTGCCGCGCCGCAGAAGGCGGGATGAATAGCCCTCCAGTGTTCCCGGCGGAATGCGGCTGGCGTCGCCATACATGCGTTGCAAAGCGGTCAGATGCACCGGACGCGACACCGGCAATGCCATCCGAAGGAGCGTTCCTCCAAGCCTCCCGTTGAAGAAGCGTATCCGGCCCGCCCCAAAGTTTGACCACGGATTCACAGGCGCTGCCAGCACCATGGAACGCACTCGGTTGCTTCTGGCAGCAAGAAGAATGGCTACTGCGCCGCCCCAGGAAGATCCAATCACATCCACCGATGCCAGCGCAAGTTTCTCCAGCAGGCCGCCAAGGCGAAATGCCTGAGCTTCCATGCTGCAATCCGTGTGTCGTGGAGCGTCGTTCTCGCCAAAGCCGGGTAGATCCAGAGCCAGGACGGTATGCTTCTGCGACAAAGCTGCCACGTTGAAGCGCCAGCAGAATGAGCCCGCCAACAAACCATGCAACAGCAGCACCGCAGGACCTGAGCCAGTCTGGAGATAATTGATCCTCTCTCCGTTTACCTCAATCTGCTGGCTTTCGCTGGTTAGAGTGCTTTCTGTCCCATGTTTCTCGATTTTCATAGGTTCACTGACTGATCTGGGATGAGCGGTGCAGCTTTACCGGACAACCCGCGTTATGCGCAGACATTCAAATCTCATGTTATTCGCCTTTGTCACTATAATTGCGGGGCTATTCCAAGAAGTCCCGCAATTTTTTAAAGTCTGACATCACTTTTGCCATAGAACCCACGCAAAACCATCAATACAAAATTTCACATACCAATACTAATTTCAATAGCTTTTACCTTAGATGCTCTCTATAATTTTGTAAGGTTAAGCAAATAGGATATTTATTCAATTGAGGGGGAGATCCTCCCATGGCATTTGAGTTGCTTCAAAATAATCGGCCTGCATACAGCCAACGGCAGGCGGTCGAGAGTTTTGGAAGCAAGCGGATGCGGAAGGATTCCCTAATCCGATTTTCAGCCATCGCCCTGGCACTGCTAACGGCGACCACAGTTGTATTTGCCATCATTAACTGGCAAAAAGAGCAGGGATATACCACCCCCACTGACGGTGTGTGGTGGAAAGAGCAATCCGGCGTTCTGGAAGCCAAAGGAGTCATTCCGAATGGCCCCGGAGAAAAAGCCGGAATCAAAGTTGGCGACCACTTGCTGCGCGTCAACGGCTTGCCCGCCGATAAAACGATCAAGAATATCGTTGAGTTTGAAAAATATCTTTACCGCAGCGGTGTGTACTCCAAAGCAACGTACCTGCTGAACCGCCATGGCGTGAATGTGGAAGTGGCCTCCGTTATTCCAGTGCCGGCTGATAATTCCATGAAGCTGGGCCAGCGGTTGATTGCCCTTATCTATCTGGGCATTGGCCTGTACGTGCTTTTCCGGCGCTGGACCGCTCCCAAGTCAACGCATTTTTATCTTTTCTGTCTGGTTTCGTTTGTCCTGTATTCGTTCCATTACACAGGCAAGCTGAATGCCTTTGATCAGGCCATTTATTGGTCCAGCATTGTTGCGTGGTTATTGCAACCGGCGCTCTTTCTCCATTTTGCGCTCACCTTCCCACGCCCTCGCCGGCTGCTGGCAAAGTATCCCGCCACCATTGCTTTGGCGTATGTGCCGGGAGCAGCCCTGCTGGCAATGCAGTTGGTGGCGATCACACTCTTTGAGTTCACTGAAGCACTGCGCTGGAACCTTGACCGGTTGCAGATGATCTACCAGATGCTTTATTTCGGCGTTGCCGCCGTAATTCTGTGGCGCAGGTACAAGAGAGCCGGCACGCCGTTACAACAGCAACAGCTTAAATGGCTTTCCCGCGGCACGGTGCTGGCCATTGGCCCATACACGCTGTTTTATGTGATTCCGTATGTTGCCGGAGCACTGCCCACCTCGCTCATGAAGATCTCAGTGCTGTCTCTGGTCTTCTTGCCGGTTACGTGGGGCTACGCCATTGTGCGGTACCGGCTGATGGACGTGGATATTGTTTTCAAGCGCGGCGTCTCTTACACGCTGGCCACGGCCGCCATTGTGGGCGCTTACTTTGTCGGGATTGGAAGCCTTGCCGGCTCCATCACCACTAAATATCCCGGCACCGGCACTTTCGGCTTAATTGCGGTGATTATTATTACCGCTCTGATTTTTGAGCCGCTTAAAAACTGGTTCCAGGTCAGGGTAGACAGGTTCTTTTACCGCAAGCGCTATGACTATCGCCGCACGCTGATTGAATTTGGCCGCGAACTGAGCTCTGAAACTGACCTGAGCGCCCAACTTACCTCAGTCATTGACCGTCTTTCACGCACTCTCCTGGTCGATCGCATAGCAATCTTCCTGGCCACTGACGAAAATGCCCATGAATTTGTGATGGAGAAATCTTTCGGCATCAGTTACAACGGCGTGCTTGATCTCAGCTTCCTGGTAGTTGAGCGCCCCGAGCAATATGCCGGACACATCTTCTTTGATAACACACGCAAGGCCCTGCAAGAGAGCGTGACGGCGCGTGAGACCATCGCCAAGCTGAATTTGAATTATTACATCCCTTGCACCGTGCAGGGACGCACCATTGCTGTGATGGGGCTGGGCAAGACCATGGCCGGCGAATTCCTCTCCAGTGAAGACGTTGAGCTGCTGGAAACTCTGGCCGGGTATATGGGCATTGCCATCCAGAATGCGCGGCTCTATGCCTCACTTGAGCAGAAGGTCACCGAGTATGAGCGCCTGAAGGATTTCAACGAGAATATCGTCGAATCCATCAGCGTGGGCGTGCTGGCCGTTGATCTGGAAGATCGCATTGAATCGTGGAACTCCCAGATGGAAGTTATGTATGCCATGCCGCGCTCACAGGTGCTGGGCGAACGGCTGAGTGAGGTATTTCCCTCCACGTTCATGGAAGAGTTTTATCGCGTGCGGCAGAACCCTGGTATTCACAACCTGTATAAATTCCGTCTGCACACCCGCGCCGGAGACACGCGCATTGCCAATGTGGCGATTGCGCCGCTGGTCACCAGAAAATTCAGCGTGATCGGCCGCCTCATTATTGTGGATGACATTACAGAACGCATGGAACTGGAATCGCAGTTGAGCCAGGCAGAAAAGCTTTCGTCGATAGGCCTGCTGGCGGCTGGCGTGGCGCATGAAGTGAATACGCCGCTGGCGGTCATCTCCAGCTATGCGCAAATGCTGACCAAGCAGATCAGCGGAGATGAGAAACTGGCCCCGTTGCTGGAAAAGATCACGCGCCAGACCTTCCGCGCTTCAGAAATTGTGAACAACCTGCTGAATTTCTCGCGCACCAGCGCCACGGAATTCAGTGCCATTGATCTCAATAAGATCATCACTGAGACCCTGACTTTGCTGGAACACCAGCTGAAAATCTCCCACATCAAAGTTGAGACTGAACTTTATAAAGGGCTGCCACTCATCCACGGCAACTCCGGCAAACTGCAACAGGTCTTCCTGAACCTGTTCCTCAATGCCAAAGATGCCATGGCGGGCAAAGGCGGAACGCTCCATATCAGCACGGCAAATGGTGACGCCGTGCAGGTGAATATCAGCGACAGCGGGGCCGGTATTGCGCCGGAACACATCAGCAAAATTTATGACCCGTTCTTTACCACCAAAACCGCCCCGCGTGAGGGCCAGTCGCGCGGCACGGGCCTCGGCCTGTCCGTGAGTTACGGAATTATTCAAGAGCACGCCGGTAAAATCCGCGTGGATTCACAACCTGGCCAGGGAACAAAGTTTCAACTGGAATTTCCCATGAGAAAGGCAGTCAATGTCTGAAGCTGCGGTCTTAACTCGCCCCCGGACCGACGCAACGAGTGCCGGCTCCATTTTGATTATCGATGACGAAGCTGCGATCCGCGAATCGCTGGAAACCCTTCTGGAATTTGAAGGGTACAGCGTGGAATCCTCGGAAAACGGCGAAGATGGACTCGCGCGCCTCAATGAGCGGACCTTCGATCTCGTATTACTGGATTTTGCTTTGCCTGATCGCAACGGGCTGGAAATTCTGGCGGACATACGTTCGCGCGATTCGCAACTTGCCGTCATCATGATTACTGCATACGGCACGCTCGATAACGCTGTCCGCGCCATGCAGCAGGGCGCAACCAACTTTATCCAGAAGCCCTGGGACAATGAAAAACTTCTGGCGGACGTACGCGCCTCCGTCTCGCGCCGTCGGGTGGAAGAAGAGAATGAGCAACTCAAGCGCGCGCTCAAACAGCGTTACAGCTTTGAGCATATCGTGGGCAAGGCCGATTCCATGCTCAGGATTTTTGACCTCGTCGGACAGGTTGCGCCCAGCCGTTCCACGGTTTTAATCCAGGGCGAAAGTGGGACCGGCAAAGAGCTGATTGCCAAAGCGATCCATGCCAATTCCACGCGCAAGAACAATCCTTTTGTGCCGGTGAATACCGGCTCCATGCCCGCGGACCTGCTGGAATCCACCCTCTTCGGACATGTAAAGGGCGCTTTTACCAGCGCGGTTTCATCCAAAAAAGGCTTGTTTGAAGTCGCTGATACCGGCACCATCTTTCTGGATGAGATTGGTACCATGAGCCTGGAAACGCAGGCCAAAATCCTGCGCGTGTTGCAGGACCGCAAATTCATGCACCTGGGCGGCATTCATGAGTTGCAGGTGGATGTCCGCGTAATAGCGGCCACGAATATCAATCTTCACGTGCTGGTGCGTGAAGGCAAATTCCGTGAAGATCTTTTCTATCGCCTGAACGTGATCAGCGTTGACCTGCCGCCGTTGCGCAACCGCAGTGAGGATGTTCCGCTGCTGGTGACCCGCTTCCTGGAAAAATTTTCCCGCGAAAACGGCAAGTCCGTCATGCATATTTCCCCTGAAGCCTTGCGCCCTCTAATGGACTATGGCTGGCCGGGCAATGTTCGTGAGCTGGAAAACGTAATTGAACGCGCCGTAGTGCTCTCCAATGGCCCCACGGTGGGCATTGAGCTTATACCGGACCATATCGTAGGCAGAAGCTCGGAAGGAAAGATGTTTGAGCATCGCCCGGACGCGTCACTGTTTGAAATTGTTGAAGATTGTGAGCGCCGCCTGATCGTGAACATGCTGGAAAAATGCAACTGGAACCAGACTGAGGCCGCGGAGCGCTTCCATATTCCGCTTTCCACGCTGAATCAGAAGATCAAGCGGCTGACTATTGAGATCCGGAAAAAGGGCTCGCGGGATTAGCGGTCTGGCGGCGGTGCCAGCTCCGTTGCCATAAGCGCAATCCCAGCAGCACAATCGTCAACGCATAAAATCCCGCCTGCGGTGTAATAAAAATCACGGACAGCATGGCTGCGCCCAGCGCCACGGGAAAGAAAATAATCTGCTGTCCCATCAGTGCGCTCTTCAGCGGCTCTTCTTCATTGATAAGTTTCTTCTTTTTTGCCACCAGCCATTGCCCGGCCAGCAGGGCCGCGGCAATAAACATGTTGCCAAAGTAGATTTCCTGCGCCACCGGATTGCGCAGAAAATGCCCCAGCAGGCCGCAGGAAAAGGGCATGAGGGAAATGGACATAAGAAACAGCAGATTCAGCCACACCAGGGCAATCTGCAAATGCCGGATAAAATGCATGGCCAGATGGTGCAGGATCCAGAGCAGCCCGCAATACAGAAACGAAACTAGGAAGCTAAAGAAGGCCGGTGCTTCATGGCCAATGCTTTGCAGCAGCTCGCTGGTGCTCACGGACTTCGGCAGGTCAGGTATCTTCAGCTCTAGCACCAGCAGCGTCATGGCAATGGCAAAGATGCCGTCTGTGAGCGCCTCCATGCGTCCCTTTGATAGCAAAATACTGTGGATAAGGCTTCTGGCGGTAGCAGGCGGTGTGCTCATTTTGGCTGAGATTGTAACGGAGGCCGTTCACAGGCACAATCCGGCATTTGACTGCGCCCATCCTTGGGACACAGGCGTGTGCTCTGCTATATTTGGCTCTTGGATGGAACTACACTCCCCGTTTGATTTCGTGAAGCGCAGTATCCTCGCGGTGCAGGATTACACTCATCTTTCACTCCGCGCGATCACCAATGCCTTCCGCAAACCGTTTTACATGGCGGACGCCATCCAACAGGCCGATCTCATTGGCGTGGGCTCTCTGCCTATCGTGATTCTGACCGGAATGTTTACCGGCATTGTGCTGGCGCTGAACACAGCCAAGACCCTGGAATCTTTTGGCTCACTCTCATTCACGGGACGCCTGGTCGCGTTCTCCATGGTGCGTGAACTGGGGCCGGTGCTGACCAGCCTTATGGTGGCTGGGCGTAACGCCTCCGGCATGGCCAGCGAGCTTGGTTCCATGACCGTGACCGAGCAAATTGACGCCATGCGCGCCCTGGGCACTGATCCTTATAAAAAGCTGGTTACGCCGCGCGTACTCTCCACCATCTTCATGATGTTTTTTCTTACCATCATTTCCGATCTGCTGGGATTGATTGGCGGCTGGATTATCTCTGTTTCCATGCTCGGCCTGGACAGCACACAATATTGGAACAGCGCGTACCAGGCGCTCCACTACAATGACGTAATCACCGGCCTGATCAAGCCGCTGGTATTTGGTTTTATTATCGCCACCGTGGGATGTTTCTACGGAATGAACACCAAGGGCGGCACTCAGGGCGTGGGACGCGCCACCACGCAGGCGGTGGTTGTATCGTCTGTGCTCATACTGGCGGTTGACGCCGTCCTCACCCAACTCATTATCACGCTGAGCTGACACCATGCCTCCATTGGATGAAGCCACGCCGCTGCGCAATGATCCGTCGCCAGACACGGTCCACAAAGCGATCATCTTTGAAAATGTTTCTATCAGCTTTGAGGATGTTCCGGTTCTGGATGGCGTCTCTTTTGAACTCCGTCGTGGAGAAACCAAAGTTGTGCTGGGCGTGGCGGGCTCAGGCAAAAGCACCATTCTGAAGCTCTGTCTTGGTTTGATCAGGCCAGACAGCGGGAAGATTTACGTGCTGGGCCATGACATTACCACCATGACAGAGGAAGAATTATTTGATCTGCGCAGCCAGGTGGGCATGGTTTTCCAGGAGAGCGCGCTCTTTGACTCTCTGAATGTTCGCGATAACGTGGCTTTCCGCCTGATGGAAGAACATCTGCCGCCGGCCGAGGTAGAGAAGCGCGTGCGCGAGGCCCTGAGTTTTGTGGAGTTGGAAGACGCGATTGACCGGTTTCCCGGGGAGCTTTCCGGAGGCATGCGCCGCCGCGTGGGCATTGCCCGCGCAATTATCACGCAACCGGAAGTAATTCTGTATGACTCTCCCACCGGGGGTCTTGATCCCATTACTTCAACCACGATCATTGAATTGATCATGAAGCAGCGCGACGTTTATAAAACCAGCGCGCTCATGGTGAGCCATCGCCTGCAGGATGGTTTTACGCTGGCCAGCCATTTCTATGATCCCGCCAGCAAGCACATGAAATCTTCTGACGGCATGCCCTCGCGCGATATCAGCACCAGTTTTATGATTCTGCGCGAAGGCAAGGCCGTTTTTGAAGGCAATGCACACGAGCTGGGAAAAGTGGAAGACCCTTACATCAAGAACTATATCTCGTAGGCGACTAGTGAGGCTTGTCAGGCCCGTTTCAGTAGCGTGTTGGCTTCTTTAAACCGCTGGACCATCTTCTCACCGCTGCATTGCTGTTCCAACAGGGTCTCGGCGTCCCATTCACTGCGGTCAGCCGCAAAAAAGTCTCCGCCATAAACGTGCAGAGCGCCAGTCAATTTTGAAATTGGATTGCTGACTGAGTGGATAATGTCGCGGCCCAGAGGTTCGGCGTCTTTCTCGCGCAGTGCACGAGCGCCTGCGGCTTCTACCAGTCCTGCATTTCCGGGCACGCGCCGCCAGAAAATATTGTCTTCGCGGCCGGTATAGAGGCCAATGATGGCCCACATCTGGTGGTTGTGCGGAAGCAGGTTCATCCACGGCGCCCAGATTACGTTCAGGATCGTGAGATCGTCTGAACGATAGAGCGTTTGCATCTCCGCCCGCCGCGGTTCGCTCAGGGCATGCAGCACTTCGCGGGGATTGGAGACTGCTCGCGCCACAACTTGTTGTACAGCGCGTTGTGGCGCATTTTCCTTTAGTGCCGCCCGGCAATCGGAAACGAGCTGATCGAGTTCAAGCATCAACAACCTCAACTTTATTTGCCGGCTTTGGCCGCTGCCGCCGCATGGGCAGCTCTGGCTGCTATGCGTTCTCTCAGGGCTTTCACGCGCTTTTTTGCTGCTGGTTTGGCCATGAGCTTATCCAGGTGCGAAAGAAATTCAGGATCAATCTGGTCTTTGCGGGCCTGGGCAACGTGTTCGCCGAACTTGGCCCACAGGAAATAGGGTTCGGTCTGGGTCTCGTAAAACAATTGATCGCTCACCGCACCGCGCAGCACCATGGCAGCATTCATATTCCAGTAGGTCATTACCTGGCGAAACCAGGCATTCGGCTCAGTGCCGTAGCCGGTAACCACCGCTTTGAACTCTTCATAATTTTGCGGCCAAAATTCAGCCACAATATAGGTTCTCGCCCTGCGCATCACGGCTTCTCTGCGCAGATCGTACATCTGCAGGATCAATTGTGCTTCTTCTGCTTTTGCCTTCGCCATGCGTCGTGCTCTCCTCTTGCTTTTTTTTAGACAGCTTCTCTCTGCGCTGCCGCTTCTGCCTGCTGCTGTGTTACCCATTCCGGTGTGGGAATGGAGCGCGAATAATCGCACTTGATAACGGCGGCGGGCGCTGCCTCTTCCGCCGCTTTGCCTTTCTTGGCGCGCTTTCGCGGCTTCGGCTGGTCTTCTTCCTCGCTCGATTTCTTGTTGTTGTTCGGGCAGACCAGCAGCGATCCAGTTTTCAAATGTTTTTCGATCATATACGGGCTGGAGCATTGCGGGCACACTTCCGCCACCGGCCTGTATGCCGAAGTAAATTCGCAGTTTGGATAATTTGAGCAGCCATAGAACGTGTTGCCGCGCTTGCGCGCCTTCTTCTCGACCAGCTCGCCATCCGCGCACTGCGGACACTTTACGCCGATAAAATTCTGCTTGATGTATTTGCAGTCTGGATAACCGCTGCAGGAAATAAATTCACCATAGCGTCCGTGGCGCAGCACCAGATTGCGGCTGCACTTGGGGCATAGCTCTTCCAGCGGCACGTCTGGCACGCGTTTGCCCTGGTCGAGCCGACGCGTGGTCTTGCAATCCGGATAGCCGGTACACGCCATGAACTGGCCAAAGCGTCCACGCTTCAGCACCATGACGCGTCCGCAGTTCTCACAGTATTCATCCTGGCCGGTCTCCGGCATCTCAGCGCCGTCAAAGTCAGGCAGGTTGACTGGATTCTCCTTGGTGAACGTACAGCTTTCCGGATCATCTTTCTTATATGAGCTGCAGGCGTAGAAAGAGCCATGCTTGCCCCACTTGAGCACCAGCGGAGAGCCGCACCGCTCGCACTTCTCGTCGGTGGGCTTTTCCATCCGCTTCACGTTTTCCATGTGCTTTTCCGCATAGCGGAGGTCCTTGGAAAACTTTTTGTAGAAGCCGCCCAGCGCGTCAGTCCACTTTTCCTTGCCTTCTTCAATCTCGTCCAGCTCTTCTTCAAGCCGGGCCGTGTAAGCGGGATCAAAGATTTCTTCAAAGTTTTTCACCAGCAGATCGGTCACGACCAGACCAGTCTCCGTGGGAATAAACTTTCCGCCAATCTTCTGCACATACTGGCGCTCCACGATCGTGGAAATAATCGTCGAGTACGTTGACGGTCTACCGATGCCGCGCTCTTCCAGCTCTTTTACCAGTGAAGCTTCATTAAATCGCGGAGGCGGCTCAGTGAAGTGCTGCTCTGGTTTCAACTCGCGCAGCGTAAGCTTCTGACCCACTTCAAGTACCGGCAGCTTGTGCTTAAGCTCTTCATCTTCTTCGTCCTTTGAGTCTTTCGATTCCTCGTAGACTTTAAGGAAGCCTTCAAATTTCAGCACGGATCCGGTCACGCGGAAGGTGAATGATTCCGCGCCGTTCTTGGCTGCGATATCAACGCTGGTCTGGTCAAAGACCGCCGGCATCATCTGCGAAGCCACAAAGCGCTGCCAGATGAGTTTGTAAACTTTGTATTCGTCTTCCTGGAGATATTTCTTGATCTCGTCAGGATGACGCGCCACGCCCGTGGGTCGAATAGCTTCGTGCGCTTCCTGCGCCGCCTTCTTTGACTTGTACTCGTTCGGCTTCTCGGGCAGAAACTCCTTGCCGTAAGACGCGGCAATCGCTTCGCGTACCTCAGTCAACGCATCATTCGATACCCGCACGGAATCCGTACGCATATAAGTAATGAGGCCGACTGAGCCTTCGTCGCCGAGTTCAACGCCTTCATACAAGCGCTGCGCGATCATCATTACGCGCTTTACGCTGAAACGCAGCTTGCGCGATCCATCCTGCTGGAGTTTGCTGGTGGTAAACGGCGGCGCTGCGCTGCGGCGGCGCTCTTTCTTTTCTACGTTGCGGACTGACCAATCCGCTTTTTCCAGGGCCGAGGTGATCTTTTTGGATTCTTCCTCGTTGGGGATCTCGGTCTTTTCGTCGCCACGGCCAACAAAGCGCGCGTCAAACGGCCCTGTTTTGCCGGGAGCAAGATGCGCGTCAATGGTCCAGTATTCTTTTTTCTCAAAGGCTTTGACTTCGCGCTCGCGCTCCACAATCAGGCGCAGAGCCACGGTCTGCACGCGTCCGGCGGAAAGGCCGCGGCGGACTTTGTCCCAGAGCAGCGGCGAAACTTGATAGCCCACAATGCGGTCAAGCACGCGGCGGGTCTGCTGCGCGTCCACTAAATTGCGATCAATCTCCCGCGGATGCTTAAAAGCCTCAAGCACGGCCTTTTTGGTGATCTCATTAAAGGTCACGCGATGAAAAGGCGTGGCATCTTTTTTCTTCTTTTTGCCGATGCCGTCGCTCAGCTCTTCTTCCAGGTGTGCGGCAATGGCCTCGCCTTCTCGATCCGGGTCAGGCGCCAGATAAATGGCGCTGGCGCTCTTGGCCATCTTCTTGAGCTTGGCCACAACTTTTTCTTTGCCGGGGATTACGACGTAGTCGGTGGAGAAGTCGCCTTCCAGGTCAACACCCAGCTGGCTCTTCGGCAGATCTTTAATATGGCCGAGCGAGGCTTCGACTTCGAAGTCTTTGCCAAGATATTTGTTAATGGTCTTCGCCTTGGCGGGCGATTCGACAATGACGAGTGATTTTGCCAACGTAACTCTTTTCCCTTGAATTCAAGTTGAAGCTAACACGAAATCGATTGCATCCACAAATTTGTTATTTAGCCATTAGCCCTTGGCCTTTAGCCTTTGGCCATGGCTTTGGTCCGCGTTTGGGTTTCAAGTTCGACCGTAGAAAGCAATGAAGCAAGCATTTTGCGCACCTCTGTCAGGCTCTTTGCCGTACGCTCATTAGTTGCTGCTTCAAGAAAGCCAAGGTCTCGAGAGAGCAGCAAATGATAATCAAGTTCGCTAGCTGAGCCCATTGAACTTTCACGAATCGAGCGAATTCAGGATTTGTCTGCCGGCCACATCCTTCAGCCAGATTTGCTCCAATGGATGCGGCAGATCGCCGAAGCTGGGATGTGAGACCGTACATCTCCTCTTTGGGAAAGCGCTGAGAAAGTCTATGCAGTTCCAAAGTAAGCTTGTGCGCCTTGCTCCATGTTTGCAAGTCTCTGTAATTTCTCATGACTAGCCTCTTCAACGATCAAACTATTTAGCTAAAGGCCAACGGCTAAGTGCTAACGGCTTTGCTTAAAAACTTTTTACAAAATTCTTACCCGGAAGTTGCTTAATTTTGCCGTTTAGCTCAAGCTCAAAGAGGGCCGTAAAGACCTCTGAAGAGGATACTTCCGGCTCAAGTCGTTCGATGATTTCATCTATATGAGTCATCGCGTCCTGCTTGAGTATGGCCAGGACTTTTTTCTCTCTGGGCGAGACTTGCTCATCAAAGAGGCTGGCTCCCTGGGGCTTGTCGTCAGATGCTGCCGGGCCGCGTTCGGATTCAAGCTGCTGTTTTACCGAGGCGGGCAATTCCTCCCAAACGTCTTCCCATGTTGCAGTTAGCTTGGCTCCTTGTTTTATCAGCGTATTCGGCCCCCAGGAGTTGCGGGAGATCACATTGCCAGGCACGGCAAAGATTTCCCGGCTCTGTTCCAGGGCGCAACGCGCGGTAATGCGGGTGCCGCTGTACTCTCCGGCTTCCACCACCAGCACGCCTAGAGACAGTCCACTGATGATCCGGTTGCGAATGGGGAAATTTTGCGGCGCGGCAAAAGATCCCAGAGGGAATTCGCTGACCAGCGCGCCATCGCACTCGAGAATGCCTTCGGCAATCTTTTTATTTTCGCGCGGATAAATTACGTCAACGCCAGTGCCGAACACCGCCACGGTCTTGCCCCTGGCTTTGAGCGCCCCTTTATGCGCGTAAGTATCCACGCCGCGGGCCATACCGCTGAATATGGCGAGCCCGTGTGTCGCCAGATCACAGCCCAATCGCTCCGCCATGCCAATACCGTAAGGCGTCGGATGGCGCGTGCCGACAATGGCTATGCCAGGACGAACCAGCGCTTCAGCGTTCCCGCGCACAAACAGGACCAGAGGCGGATCATAAATTTCGCCCAGCCTTGTGGGCCAGCCCGCATCATCACGGCAAAGAATCTGGACGCCGGCGGCCACCGCTTTGGCAACTTCGTCATGCGCCAGATCCAGAGATTTTCCCAGGGCAATGTGCTGGGCTGACTGGGCCTTCAGGTTCTCTGCTTCCAGCTCCGTGAGCGACGCATGGAAAATATCCTGGATGCTGCCAAAACGCTCCGCCAGCTTGCGTCCGCGAGTGGGGCCGAGGCCAGGCGTTAAGGAGAGCGCCAGCCAGTAAATTGCGTTGGATGTTGCAGCGTGTGCAGTGGCCATAAAGAGAGTGTCTGCTTGTAATAGCAAACTTGGCGGACTGTACACGGATTCTGAAAAGCCTGTCAACCCCTATGGGGAAATTTGAAAGAATGAAAACAGGAGAAAACAGCTCTTTAACTGTCTCGGTGGCTGTATGCAATCCCATTATTGCGGCAGGGTTCACCTGTGCATAAAACCACCCAAAATTCGTCATCCTGAAGGGCATGAGCGAGAAACAGTTGGCCGCGAATTAACACGAATGAGCGCGAATCAAAGAAATTCTTATTCGTGTCTTTCGCGTATATTCGCGGCTAAGTTCTTTCGCTGGGCAGTAGTGATTTTTTAGCGATTGCAGGGAATTCCTGCGGCAGGCCGGCGCAGCAGAGCCGGATGGCGTCAAGCTGTGTCCGCATGATTGAATCAACTTGCTAGAATAAGGATAGATGCCCCCTTTCCGGATATCCGCCATCAGCTTTTTGAACACTGCTCCGCTCATGTGGGACTTTGAGAACGGAGAAGCGGCCGCGCGCCTGCGCGAGCATTTCGAGATCAGCTACACCATTCCTTCGCGTTGTGCTGAGCAATTGAAGGAAGGTTCGGCGGACATTGGAATTATCCCGGTAGCGGCCTATACTACGATTCCTGACCTGGTGATTGTTCCTGACGTGGCAATTGCGGCCAAGAATAAGGTGCGGTCCATTCTGCTGGTGAGCAAGGTTCCGCTGGACAAGATCCGCAGCGTGGCCACGGACGATTCTTCCCGCACGTCGGCTGCGCTGGTGGAGATTTACCTGCGGAAGTTTGTCGGGATTGACCCTGGATTTTCCCGCCAGAAGCCTTCGCTCAAAGAGATGTTGCAGTGGCATGATGCGGCGCTGCTGATCGGCGATCCGGCTTTGCAGGCGCAGGCTTTGCAATCGTACCCCAAGGGCTATTTTGTTTTCGATATGGCGGAAGAATGGAAGCGCTGGACTGGCAGGTCTTTTGTATTCGCCTTCTGGGCCATACGGAAGGCGGCCTTGCAGGGGCGGGGTACGGAGCCGAATATCGCGCAGGTGTTCCAGCAGTCGCGCGATCATGGACTCCAGCATATCCCGGAGATTTCAGCGGCGTGGGAGCCAAAGCTCAACCTGCCGGCCAAGGTTATTTCAGCATATCTGACAGAGAATGTGGATTACACGCTGGACGCGAAAAACCTTGAAGGGCTCCGGCTTTATTACCGGTATGGCGTGGAATGCGGGGTTTTCGGCAGTGTCCCGGACCTGGCTTTTCTGGAACAGCCAAGTTTTGTTATACGCAATTAGGCCAACGTCATTCAGCCGCGCTAATCACTCACTTTACTCACTTTACAACTCTGAACTTGGATTTTCAGCCTGAAGGGGCATCTAATCAGCCTGTGACATCTTTTCTCATTTTTTCGCCGCTGGGTGCCTGGTTGGAAAAGCTGGGCGGCATTGGCCTGGTCCTGCTGGGTTTCGCGGACAACTCGGTTGTCCCGATGCCGGGCAGCATGGATGCGCTTACGATTGTGCTTTCCGCGCACCAGAAGAGCTTTTGGCCCTACTACGCCATTATGGCGACCATTGGCGGCGTGCTGGGCGGCTATATGACCTATGCGCTGGGCGCCAAGGGCGGGGACGCGTCACTGGAAAAGAGACTGAGCAAGAAGAAAGCCGGGAAAATCTATAAGATTTTTAATCAATACGGCTTCTGGAGCCTGTTTGTACCGGCGCTGTTGCCGCCACCGGTGCCGTTCTCACCGTTTCTGCTGGTAGCCGGTGCGATGAAATATTCCAGGCGGAATTTCTTTATCGCCGTGGGAACGGCCCGGGCGATTCGCTATTCATTGCTGGCATGGCTGGGATCGACCTACCACAAGCAGATTTTCGGCTTCTTCCACAAGTATTACAGGTCAGCCTTCTGGGCCTTGATTGCCCTGGCCGTGGCAGGCGGGATTACCGCTTTGTTCTGGACGTGGAAGCGCAAACGTGAAGGTAAGTCAGTGATTCCGGACACCAAAGAGCCAAAGCCCAAGCCGGCATGAACAGGTAATGTTGTATTGGAAGGCTTGAACTTCCTCGAGAGACGAACTCTTTTTCAGGTTTTCTTCTTTCTTTGTTCTGGCTCAGGCGAAGCCAAGCGCTGCCTAATTTTTTGCGTCATTCCAAATAAGATGCTTTCTATTCCTTTCTTGGTTAGTCCAAGTCCAGGCAAGCTCGAGATTGCTTGTGCAGACAACCCCTCCCTGTAATACAGCCAAAAAATCTTGCGGTCCCGTTCAAAGTTAGGATCCTGGGAATACGTTTGCAACTGGCGGTTAATTTCTTCGATAAGAATTTCTCTCTCGGTAGTGGAGGAAGAATCGACCGCTTCCAGATGACTGTTTAACTCCGTACCCGGATTTTTGAGAAATTGTTCCTCGCTTGTCCACGCACCTCTCGCGTCTGCCATGACGGTTCTGCAATAGCCGTCAGCAACATTGGTAGCCACTATTTTTAAGAAGCCGGACAGAGCAGGCCCTTGCTCCGTTTCAAAATTTTTAAGTATGTAGAAATTATTATTTAAAAGTTTGAGAAAAACATCTTGAACAAGATCTTCAACCAGGGCAGGCGAGGTATTTCCGATCCTGTGAACACTCCTGAAGATTACCCTTGCGATCAGTGGCCGGTAGCGGCGCACGAACTCTTCCCATGCAATTTTGTCCATGGACAAACATCCTGCAATCAGCTGGGGAGTACCTGCCTGAGCATAGCCCAAACCTGTATGCCCAATGCTGGCAGGATCTGCCACATTTGCAGCAATAAGTTGGCTTGCCATGGTCGATGATTCCGATGGATGGTTAGCGGTCGGTAATGCCATGTCGACAACAGCCCCATAGAACCTCCCCACCACTGCTTCAGACCAATCCTGTATTTCTGCGATAGCTGAGGTATCTACTCTTGCTTTAACGCTGTCTAATGAGGCAAGAAGGTTCAGTTCTTGCAATACACGCTCACTTGGACGATTGCTCATAGAACCTCCTCTCTGGCGGTGTGGCCCGACGCGCTCCTTTTATCCTGACAGCTTGCACCTCATTTTCCTGGTGTTCTGTATGCTCCACCACAAGCAAAACGGATTCGGAAACGCGTCCGAGGGTCTTCCACCCGCCGTTGATGAGCGGAATACTTATCGCATTCGGGTCGTTAAAGACCAGTGCAGCCGCCTCTGAACTGATGTGAAAGTTTGGCCAAAGCGGATCAAGAACTGTAGAGCGCTGAAGTGCCATCCTGACATCGAGTGTAAGGGCCTGCAGGTCAAACGTAGTTGGATACTGCGGATATTGTTTCTCAAGTGCCTCACAACGTAATACTAATAACTGCAAGCCGCGAATAGACGGGGCAGTCAATAATTCTCGTCGAATTTCTTGCAACTCAAGTAAAAATTCGGCTTGATGATGTTTTTTGGAACCATTCTGACGTTCCGAAGCTTTCTCAATGACAGTGACGGGCACTAGAAATCGATAGCCGTTGGGAACTGTCTGTATATAACGCGGCTCACGGGCTGAATCGCCCAGCGTCTTTCTGACCGTCAGCATCGAATTGCCGAGGCTATGCTTATAATCCCCAATAGTGGTTTGCGGCCAGAGTTTTGTTTGCAACTCCTCGTATGTAACCACCCTTCCGTCCTCCACTGCAATCATTGCCAGCATGTGGAACGGGTGCCCGCTTAATTTCAATTTACTTCCATTTTTCCTTAATTCGCTGCACTCAAGATCCATTTCAAAAATTCCGAAACGTAGCGCGCGTGGTTGAGGAGGCTGGGCTTGCACAGTGCTCTTAAGAGATTCGGGAAATTAAATCAACTTTGAGCATTCGCGTCAATGAATGATTTGTTCTCGCAAACTCTTTAGCTTCTTGCACTTAGCCAATGATCAATATAAGGCTAAATCAGGAGCACTCAAGGATTGAGGTTTTGAAGCTTCTCCGCAATTCTCTTTCTGCAATCTGTAATCAAAGCATAGAAAGAGCTAGAAATGACAAATGTTGTTGTAGTTAGCAACTTCAAAACTGCTTCTCTTGAACAAACCACAGATCCACGGCAAAAGATTCCTGACAGACAGCTTGTGGAGTTTTGCCTTCAAGGCCTGGAGGAGGCATGGATTGAACTGTTACGTAGATATAGCCGCTTGATGATGGGTGTTTTGATGAAGACGATTCCTGCCTATCTCCGGCAACCTAACGTACTCCGGGATTTGTTTCAGGAAGTTCTTGCAAAGATATGCGCTAACTCACTACGAGCCCTGCGCGAATTTGAATGGCGGCATGAAAGCTCATTGCGTGGGTTGCTACAGGTCGTATCAGCCTCGGTTGCCCATGATTATCTTCGGCGATGGCTTGGCCCCGGCCGCGATATCCGGTGGGAATCACCTTTGGAGGAGTGTGAATATGACAGGAAAAGTCATCATGCACACTCAGCTATTGAACAGAAAATACTTCTTGAGCAATTGGCGCGTTGCTTGTGGCAACGAATCAACGACGAGCCAAACCGTATCCGCGATATAGCCATGTTCCTACTTTATTACGGTCACGGTCTGCGGGCTGCGGAATTGGCACGAGTGTATCAACTGAATATCAAAACTGTGGAAACCAAACTGGGAAGGCTCAGCCGGCTTGTGCGCACTCATTGCAGGTTAGAAGTGATTTGACAATGCGAATGCTTAATTGGAGTTTCCCGCTTTGTCACCTTCAGGTTTTGCGGCTGATACTTTCTTCAGGCTCATGCCATTATCAAACGCGCCCGGATCATCGGCATGGTGCACTACAAATTGCTCAAGCTCTGCGGTTGAGTCTGACAGCACCCAGCTTTGGGAGCCTGAACTGTCGCTTGCTTTCAATGATCGCGCCTGAATCAACTTTTTATCAATTTGTTCCTTTACCCATTCACGATCCAGGTACTGAATAGATATATCCGTGGAAGTTAAATAGACCTTGCATATCCAGTGAGACGGACGGACCTTGATTTGAACTTCCTGGGAATTGCCTTTGCCCGGGGTAGGACCCAGGACTTCAAGATAGGCTCCATCGCCGATTGGTTCCAGGGTTGGTTCGAATCTGGATCCTTTTTTGGCGGGGTCCGTGTGGAATAAATGCTGCGATGCGCCGCTGATCTATCCCAGCTCTACATCAAGAAATTTTTCTCCGCCCAGATTGATCAAATGTGCCGTAAAGACCGATTCTTTTACCGACCCGGATTCCTTTTGCATCAGGATCATTTGATAGGCATTGTCCTCACTGGGGTCAAAGCGTATTTCAGTTTCCTGATTTGGATCGGCATTCCTCCACAAGCCCACCAATCCAGGATCAGAGATTACATTCCGGTCACTGAAGAAGGGATTGAGAGAATCTACCGGCACGCAGCCTGCAATACAAAGTATGAATACAAAGAAAAGTGAATATAGCTTGGGCATAATTGCAATTCTAGGCTGTCTATCCAGAGAAGCTGACAGGTTTATTTTTGCGAGAGGGCATGGAAAGGGCTATTTGATTCATCCCGCTTTTTCGCTAAAATTGACTATTCATGTCCCTGACCAAACAACAAGCGCTTGGCCTGTTCCGCTCAGACGATCTTATCGGCCTGGGTATGGAAGCGAACGCTCTGCGCCACAAGCTGCATCCGGAAGGCGTGGCGACGTACATTATTGATCGCAATATCAATTACACGAATTTCTGTACGGAATATTGCACGTTCTGCGCTTTTTACGCGCCCATTAAAGGCCCCGGCCGCGCCAAGGGTTATGTGCTGGAGCTGGATACGATCTATGAAAAGATCCAGGAGACGGTGGACATGGGCGGCACCGGCGTGCTCATGCAGGGCGGCTTGCATCCGGACCTGAAGATTGAATGGTATGAGCAGATGCTGAGCGGCATTAAGCAGCGCTTCCCGCAGATTCATCTGCATTGCTTCTCGGCCTCAGAAATTATTCATTTTGCCGATGTCAGCGGGCTCTCGATTGAAGAGACGATTAAGCGACTGCGCGCTGCGGGTCTGGATTCCATCCCTGGCGGCGGCGCAGAAATTCTGGACGACGAAGTCCGCCACAAGATTGCGCGGTTGAAATGCCTGACGGAAGACTGGCTCAATGTGCACCGCACGGCGCACAAGCTGGGTATGCGCACCACGGCAACGATGATGTTTGGCGTAGGCGAAACTTTTGAGCACCGCATCAATCACTTTCAACGGGTTTTTGATCTTCAAGAAGAGACGGGCGGATTTACGGCGTTTATCCCCTGGAGCTTTCAGCCCGGAAACACTGCGCTGGGCGGACGCCACTGGGAAGAAGCAACAGCCGTGGAATACCTGAAAGTGCTGGCCATTGCGCGGCTGTATCTTTCGAATATCAAGAACGTGCAATCCAGCTGGGTCACGCAGGGACTGAAAGTTTGCCAGCTTGGCCTGCGCTTTGGCGGCAACGACGTGGGCTCAGTGATGCTGGAAGAGAATGTTGTCCGCTCAGCCGGTGTGGCTAATTGCACCACGGAAGAAGAGCTGCGCCGCATGATCCGCGATGCCGGCTTTGTTCCCAAAAGAAGAGATACGTTGTATCGGCAGTTGTTTTTAAACTGAGATCAACTATAAAAAGTAGCTTATCCTGCCCACAGAGGTTCGGCCATGTTGAACAGTGTTACTCCGTTTTTCATCGTCGACGATTTGGAAGCCACGATTGCGTTCTATCAATCCAAGCTTGGGTTCGATGTTTGCTACAAGGGCGGGGGCGATGGCAAGGTAAGTGACTATTGGGCTTTCATGGGCCGCGATCAGGTCATGCTGAACTTTAAGGCGATCACGCCTGAGGTTCATCCCCAACCGAATCATTCGCGTCACGAATGGGCTCGCTGGGACGCCTACGTTCTTACCGACGATCCCGACTCCCTATATCGGGAGTTCGTCGGTAGACAGGTTCCCATGCATCAGGAGCTGGCCAATACGCACGATGGTCTCAGGGCGTTCGAGGTCATCGACAACAATGGGTATGTGCTGTGCTTTGGACGGCCAGTGGAAAAGGGCCAGGACCTCTCGTCGCGAGATTGAATTCCGCGTGTCTTTCAGCCGTGGCCTTCAGCCAAGGGCTTCACACAACGCCAACATCCGCATTGGCCTTAACTTTCCGAAAATCTTTTCTCTTTCTTCGCCTTTGATGATTTAGAATTCTTTCTGTCTGACCGCCGGGTTTGGGGAGTCTCTTGTTGAACATCTGTAGCAGTCTTGCGCTGTTGCTCATAGCCAATTCGCAGAAGGGGTTGGTCCATTATTTTAAAAGCCAGTTTCTGGATAAGACCTTTAAGGGCCTGTATTCACCCAATGGCTTTGACCTGGCGCTGCTGATTCCGTATTTCATTGTGATGGTGATTCTTGCCGGTTACGGCATGCACCGGTATGCACTGGTCTATATGTATTACCGCAACCGCAAGAACAAGACCAGTGAGCCGCCGGAAAAGTTCGCAGAGCTTCCGCGCGTTACTATTCAGCTGCCGATTTACAACGAGCAGTATGTGATTGACCGGCTGGTTGAATCCATCTGCAAGCTGGATTATCCGAAAGACAAGCTCGATATTCAGGTTTTAGATGATTCCACGGACGAGACAGTGACAGTGGCAAAGGCGGTGGTAGACCGCTATGCCGCGCTGGGCCATCCCGTGGTTTACATTCACCGGACGAACCGCGAAGGCTTTAAAGCCGGCGCGCTGCAAAATGGACTGGAAACAGCCAAGGGCAATCTGGTGGCGATTTTTGACGCTGATTTCATTGTGCCGGAAGACTGGCTGATGCGCGTGATTCATCACTTTACCGATCCAAAGATTGGCATGGTGCAGACGCGCTGGACACATCTCAATCGCAATTATTCGTTCCTTACCGAAGTGGAAGCTATTCTGCTCGATGGCCATTTCATCCTGGAGCACGGCGGCCGCTCGCGCAGCCAGGTCTTTTTCAATTTCAATGGCACGGCGGGTATGTGGAGGCGCGAGGCCATTGCTGAAGCCGGCGGCTGGCAGCACGATACGCTGACCGAAGACACCGATCTTTCTTATCGCGCGCAGCTCAAAGGATGGAAGTTTAAATATCTGCAGGACGTTGAGTGTCCGGCAGAGCTGCCGATTGAGATGACGGCATTTAAAACGCAACAGGCACGCTGGGCCAAAGGGCTGATCCAGACAGGGAAGAAGATACTGCCCAAAGTTTTTAGCAGTGACGTTCCGTTTCGCGTAAAGGTGGAGGCGTTCTATCACCTCAGCGCCAATTTAAGCTATCCGCTGATGATTGTTCTTTCCACGCTGCTGATGCCGGCGATGATTATTCGTTCGTTTGGCGGCTGGTTCCAGATGCTGGTGATTGATCTGCCGCTGTTCATGGCGTCAACTTTTTCCATTTCCAGTTTTTATCTGGTTTCACAGAAAGAGCTTTTTCCGCGACGCTGGCCGCGCACGTTTCTCTTTCTGCCATTTCTGATGGCGCTGGGTATTGGCCTGACACTCACGAACACACGCGCCGTGATTGAAGCGCTTCTGGGTATCAAGTCGGCTTTTAAGCGCACGCCCAAGTATGCCGTGCAATCAAAGGCCGACAAAGCGCAGGGACAAAAATATCGGCGCAGGCTTGGCCTGGTGCCATGGCTGGAGTTGCTGGTGGGGACTTATTTTGTTGCGATGTGCGTGTATGCGTTTACCAGCGGCAATTACTGGACGATCCCGTTTCTGCTGCTTTTTGTGCTGGGATATTGGTACACCGGGTTAATGTCATTGCTGCAAGGCAGGTTTGAGCGGCGCGGCGGGGCGGCGCAGGAGCCACATACTAAGCCTTTCCCCGTGGGCGTCTAAGAGCTTTTTCAGCAGTCGCAGAGGAGCAGGTCTGGTATGCTAGCCGCAAATGCTGATGAAGGTCCTGTATGTTGTATTAGTGCTTTCTATTGTGGCGATTATTGCCGCCGTGGGAGCCCTGCTATGGCGATTGCGCTGGCATCTGGGGCGTCCGCATGTGACGCCGCCGAATCCAGTGATTGAGGTTTCGCAAGAGCAGGAGCCAACGGAAAAAGCGTAAGCGTATTAAGGCCCTTGGGAATCCATTTATCAGAAATTCATTATCAGGACCACAGAGTCCTTCGACGGAAGAAGGACAAATCTTTTAACACGGCAGCTCACCTTTACTGTCCACACTGAAGCCAAGAGTATTGTAGGATTTCAACTATGTCATCATCTTCTGTTTCCACTGCCGTCCGCGAAATCACTGTCGCACATAGTCCCGACTCTGACGACGCTTTCATGTTCTATGCGCTGGCCACGAACAAGGTCCGCGTGCCCGGCTTGAAGTTTTCACACACGCTGACGGACATTGAAACTCTGAATCGCAAGGCCATGGACGGCTTTTACGATGTGAGCGCCATCTCCTTCCATGCATATCCTTACGTGCAGGATAAATATGCGCTTATGCCGTGCGGCGGCAGTGTGGGAGAACAGTACGGCCCCATGGTGATTGCGCCGCGCTTGATGAGCCTGGATGAACTCAAGACCATGAAAGTGGCCGTGCCCGGCACGATGACTACGGCCTATCTTGCGCTGAAGTTGTTTGCGCCCAAGATTGAAACGGCCGTGGTGCCGTTTGATCGCATCATTGAGGAAGTTGTCGCCGGCAAATATGAAGCAGGCTTGATTATTCATGAAGGCCAGCTTACGTATGAGCGCTCAGGGCTCAAACGAATTCTGGATCTCGGCAAATGGTGGCATGAGCTGACAAACCTGCCGCTGCCATTGGGCGGAAATGCGATTCGCCGCGAGCTGGGACCAGAGCTGATTGCACAGGTTACGCGCGCTTTGCGCGACAGCATCCAGTATGCGTTGGACCATCGTGAGCCGGCGCTGGCTTATGCCATGCAGTTCGCACGGGACCTGGATCCGCAAATGGCCGACCGCTTTGTGGGCATGTACGTGAATGAGCGTACAATCGATTATGGCGAAGATGGTAAGCTTGCCGTAGAGAAACTGCTGGATATGGGATATCGCGCGGGGATCATCCCGCATAAACCCGCGGTGGAGTTTGTGTAATTCGTTTCTCTTTTAATTTTGCGACCAATAATTTTGTGAACCAATAAAAAGAGACGCAGCTAAAAACTGCGTCTCTTTTTTATTTGCAGAGCTGACTAGTATTTGCCGCGACCGCCGCCTCCACCGCCTCGGCCTCCGCCATATCCGCCGCCCCCTCCGCGGTTACCGCCCCGGCCTCCGCCGCCTCCGCCGCCTCGGCCAAACCCGCCGCCCCCTCCACGGCTAAAGCCTCCGCCCCCTCCGCCGCCGGTTTTCGGACGTGCTTCATTCACGTTCAGTGCGCGTGACCCCAGTTGGTATCCGTTCATCGCGCTGATGGCTTTTTCTGCTTCTTCGTCGTTCGCCATCTCTACAAAACCAAAGCCGCGTGGCTGTCCGGTATCGCGGTCTTTCAAAACAGTGACATTTTCGACCTGCCCGTAAGCTGCAAAAGCCTGCCGAAGTTCATCTTCACTGACGTTAAAATCCAGATTGCCTACATAAATATTCTTCATGCGATCCTTCTTTACTGGAGTGCAGGCGCCTAGCTACGGGCGATCATTAAGTTGGTTGACAAAAATAAGACAATCAATCTTTCCTGGCCATTGCGCGCCTGTGCCCCATAAGCCTACGCTTGGAGGTCATAAGATGCAAATAAGCGGACTAAATGCAAGGTTCCCGTTTTTGAACGCTTTCAGCAACCGCTTCCCACTTTGGATTTTGTGCTTTCCACCACTCGCGGGACTATAATTTCCTGCCAGGAGGGTTCCATGTCTCTTCTTAACCTTCTTTTTGTTTTTGCGATGGCTGCATCGCAGCAGAGTTCCACGCCCACACTTCCCAGCGTTGCGCCAAACCCGCCCGCACAAACCATGTCAGCTGACAACGATGCATCGCGCAAGCTGCTCGCCGCCACGCAGGAGAATACCTGTTACACAATGCGCAGCTATCTCTTTCGCCGCCAGGATGGACAAGCTCCTGTTCCAGCCGGAATGACCACCTGCACGCGTGCCAATGTTTTTCAGCAGCGCCAACTCACCAGCGTTCCACGCGGATTATATGTGCCACTCAGCACGAACATCGGCCAGCCGAAAGCGGCCGATTCTAAATAGACGATTTTTCAGAAAATAATGATCTGCCAGGAAATGATCTGCCTGGAAGAGTGAGAGCGCCGTTGCTATTCCGGCCGGCGCTCCATGTGGATATACACCGCGTCTTCACTGGTGCGAATAAATCCCAGGCGCTCATAAAGCCGCACCGCCGGATTAACTTGCCGCACCTGCAGTTTCAGCGTTGCGCCATCGCCCGTGCATTGCCGGATCAACGCACCCATCAGCTCACTGCCAATGCCATGTCCGCAATGTTCCGCAAGCAATGAAATGTCTACAAGGCGTGCGAAACCCTTTTCTCGATGCACCATTTCCCGATGCACCATGTCCCGATGCACCATGATTCTGCCAATCGGCATTCCGTCCAGCTCCACAATCTGGTGTTCAGCCTGTGGATAGGTTGATTCATATCCGCGCTGCTGCGCGGTAAACTGCAGGCGCAAGAATGCTTCCTGCTGCGCCTCAGGCCAGCCAAACGCAGCAATCTCATGCGCGCGCGTGCTGGCATACAGCTTGAACAAAAAGTCCTGGTCTTCAGCGCGGGCAGGCCGCAGCGTCGCCTTCATCGCCCAATCTTAAATGAAATCTGATTTTCGCTCAGCCAGCAACCACGTCGAACGGCCGCATCATTTCATTGTCTTCATGCTCCAGAATGTGGCAGTGCCACACATAGCGCCCCGGATAGCCTTCAAACTTCGCAATAATGCGCGTCACCATTCCCGGATGCGCCGGTACCGTGTCTTTCCATCCGGCTTCATTTGGATCTGGCGGAACAGAAGGCCCGGTGTAAACAACTCTTTTTTCGTCCTGGAAAATCGCCTGGTCAAAGCTTCTGCGCTCCAGAATCTGGAAACGCACCAGGTGCAGATGGATGGGATGAGAGTCATCGGTCATATTGACCAGATTCCAGATTTCAACAGAATTTAACACTGGCTTCTCTGTTACCGGCATGTTCCAGTGCGCACCATTCAATAGCACAATCATCGGATTGCCATGCGGCTCGTCCCACTCAATCAGAGAGAGCACGCGGTTCTGCACCGCCAGTGACTCGGCAATCTTCGGTACTGGCCGCAGCGCGGCAGGCATCACTCTGGTGTCATGCGCTGCATTTGCAGAAACGCGGAACTGCATCACGTTGAATGAGTCTGTGCGCAGCACGATTTTCTGTCCGCGGCTGGCGGAAAAATCCACAATCAAATCAGCGCGCTCGCCCGGCGCAATCACCAGGCTCGTGAGCGGGACTGGCGCGGCCAGCAGTCCCTGGTCGCTGCCAATCTGGTGGAACTTCTGGCCGTTGGAAAGTGACAAGTTAAAGAAGCGCCCGTTGGCGGCATTCAAAACGCGGAAACGATATTTGCACGCTTCAACTTCCAGATAAGGGAACAGCTTGCCATTCACCAGAAATCCATCGCCAAACATCTCCGGCACCCACGGAGCGTCTGCATCAGGCGAAACTTCATAATTGAGCTGGCCGTCGGAATCAAAAGACCGGTCATAGAGAATCAGGGGAATTTCATGCTTGCCTTTCGGCAAGTTCAATCCATCTTCAAATTTGTCACGGATAATGCATGCTCCCATCAATCCCGCATACACATTCAAGCGATTGATGCCCAATGTGTGGTCGTGGTACCAGAGCATTGTGGCGTCTTGATTGTTTGGATAATGGCAGAGCGCGGATTTTCCCGGAACAAACCAGTCTTCCGGATAGCCATCGCTCTCCGGCGTTGTTTTTGCCCCATGCATATGCACCACGGCCCGGACTTCAGGTTTTTCCTTCTCGGCTCCATGAATGTTGTGGTCAATGGGCAGGAAATGTTTTGTGGGAAGCTGGTTCACCCATTCCACCAGAAAGCCTTCACCGCTGCGCGTCTCCAGTGTCGGGCCCGGAGAGCTGTTGCCAAAGCCCCATTGCCGCGTCGGCTTCAAATCGCGATGCACTTTGCTTTCAAACTCATGCAGCGTCATGCGGTAATACGGCAGCTTGATCGCGGAATTCTCCGGGCTTGGTTTTGTGCCGCTGGCTTTGGCTATCTCGGGAATCGGCAGCGCGTCAACAAAGGGTACAAGTGAACTGGCATTGATCTGCCGTGGTGATGGATGCGGCTCATGGTGCCGTTGCGGCATGAAGAGAGCAGTCGCCAGAATTCCGCACTGCTCAAGAAACGTTCGACGCGTGATGGACACTCGGTTGGCTCCCTCCGTCAAAAAAACTTGCATAAACCGGAAATTGCAAAAAGGCATGCAAAACATACGGTCTTGCATGCCCAGGAATTGTAATGCCACACCGCTGGTTCCAATTTTTGTATTGCGCAGAACCAGCGGTGTGGTTTATCAAGAACTATATTTAGTTCTTGCCGCTATTCCCACCGTTGCCGCCGTGATCATCCTGGTTGCCGTTCACCGGCACGCCGGTGTTCGGATCTAGAATCAAAGTACTGTTGTCGCCATCCCGCTTTTGGTCGAAGTCAAACATCTGTGTGAGCGGGTTGCTGAGTTCGTCAAACGACCCCTGGCCAAGGCGAGCGCCGCCCAGGAAGTTGTCTTCAATAAAGTGCAGGGTTGATGTCTGGTCACTAATGGAGTGATCAACAAAGTTTTCCCGCGCCCACGGTGAGACAACCAGCAAAGGCTGGCGTGGACCAAAGCCGCAGCGGCCTTGCGCGTGTGGATTGGCAACACCGTTCAGCGTAATGCCGGGCAGAGAGGTGGAGCCGTCGCCGCAGGTGCCAGGACCGGTCAAGGCATCTGCCGGGCTGGTGGATTGATTCAGCACCGGGCTAAGTTGGTGATCATACCAGCCGTCAGAGTCGTCATACAGAATAAAGACAGCGGTGCTGTCCCAGTCTGCTGATTTCTGCAGGGCATTGATCACGTTGACCAAAAAAATCTGCTCGTCCAGCGGATCAGAGTTGCCTGGATGGCCGTCCTGCGCGGCAATGGCCTTCAGGTAGCTTACTGCCGGCAGGTTACCGGCGGAAAGCACAGTGAAGAAATCATTGATGTCATATTGGTGGTTGGCTGGACCGTTATGGCCGATTTCAGCAAGGGAAGCCGGACGCGTGTGCGCCGGGTTGGCCGTGGAAGCATAGTACTGGAAGGGCTGGTGATGCGGAACGTAGTCAGCCGCACTCTGGCCCGCCACGCCCACTGAACTGCGCTTGCAGCCCGTGGTGCCATTTGAGTTGGTGATGGTCAGGTCAAATCCGCCGGAAAAAAATCCCCAGCTAACGCCGCCTGCATTCAGCAGATCGCCGACATTTGGTCCACCCATGGTCGCCTGATTTTTCGTGGCACCGGAACAAATATCTCCAATGGGGTCAGCATCGCCCACCATGGTGAGTGAGCCATTGCCGCCAACGGTCTGGTTGCCGGTTCCGTTCAGCGTTTTAATTACGCCATTGGTTTGGCCGGAAACCAGATTGATTGCGCCGGTTGTTGACGGGCCAAAACCTGTGCTGAAAGAGTTGTCGCTCATGGCAAAGCGCTGCGCGTAATTCCAGTAGGCAGTTACGGTGTTGCCGTCGTAGTAGCCCATCACCAGGCCGGTGGTGTTCACAATGGCTGGCGGTGCTGCGGGTGGCGGGCCGGCAGCGCCGGTGGTCTTGGGATAAATATCCATCACGCCTTTATCGTAAGCAGCCTGCTCCGGACCATAGCTGTGGTTTTGGCTGGCCGTGAGCGCCTGTGCGCGGCTCAGGCGGAATGGATTGGTCGCGCTGATGCCGTTAATGGGATTCAAATTAGGGTTCTTCTGCAGAAGAAATGAAGTATAGCCATTCACCGTGGGTGTGTTGCGGCGTGCATGAAATTGCGGCTCGCCTTCCGTGGTGTTCAATGCATTCGGATACGTGCCGAAATAGTGGTCAAAAGAAACGTTTTCCTGGAAGATCACAACCACATGCTTAATGGGCGTGGCGGTCTTCTGGTTGTTCCGGTCGTTGTCATTTCCATCTTTGGTGGCAGCGTAAATGGGTGAGGCCGTAGTTCCCAGAATCATTGCGAATATCGCAAGCAGGGAAACGGCTTGGCGAGTGAGCTCTGCTACTCGTGTCTTCATTTGTTTCACTTCTCCTCATGGGGGTTGTGGAGCGGGGTTTAGGAAGATAAAAAGCTGAAACTCTTCAGCCAGAGAAAACTAGGCGGGCTATGTTGAATCCATGTGTTTGAATTATTAAAATCTGTTGAATTCGTGTGTTCTCGCTTCGCCGGCCATTTTTTACCTTCCTTTAACATTCGCTCTGTAAGCTCATACCCATGGGTGCACTCAACAGAACGTTTCCCGGCGCTGATCGGCCTGCACAGGAAAAATCCGCTCTGGAGCCTGTGATGAATGACAAATCAAAAATCTTTGTAGTTGAGGACGATACGGACATCGCGCGTCTCGTGCGCCATCACCTTGAGATGGCGGGCTACCGCGTCCGCAGTTATTCCAGCACCCATGGCGTGTTAGCTGACGCGCTCAAAGAACGTCCGGCTTTAATGCTGCTCGATATCATGGTCCCCGGCGGAGATGGCATTGAACTTTGCCGGCAGGTGCGGCAATCTGGCCAGGTGCTCGGCGGGACTCCTGTGGTTTTTCTCACGGCCAAGACCAGTGAAGCAGACCGCATTAGAGGATTGGAAATCGGGGCTGACGATTACATCACTAAACCGTTCAGCCCCCGTGAGCTGGTGGCGCGCGTAAAAGCTGTATTGCGCCGTTGTGAAGTGCCGCTGGCTCCCACCGTGGTCCGCTCCGGCGATCTGGAAATTGACGCCATGGCCATGATCCTTACGGTTCGTGGTGTGGTAATTACCGCTACGGCAACTGAGTTCCGGCTTCTTCACTATCTTGCGCAGCATGCCGGACGGGTCTTTACCCGTGACCAGATACTTGACGCCGTCTGGCGCGAGACAACTTTTGTCAGTCCACGCTCCGTGGATGTTTACGTGCGAAAGCTGCGCGCCAAGATTGAAATTGACCCGGAGCATCCCCGGTATTTACGTACTGTCCGCGGCGCTGGATACCGTTTTGAAGCCCCTAAAAAATGAATCTTTGGCCCAGAGTTCCTCATCTGTATATTTAGGTAATTCCCCCTCGGCCTTCAGAATTGCATTAGCTATTATTTTAGCTTTCATTCGCTGTTAACCAGTGGGTGCTACGCTTCGTCTAACTCAGTAATGCAACGAAAAAGGTGTTTATGTCCCAAACGACGGAAAACAAAATCAACAATCTTCTTATGACCATGGGGCTCAAGGTGGATGAAGCCGTGAGCCAGGCGATTACCGCTCTGCTGCGCTCGAATTCGCACGTTGTGGCGAGCGTAATGGAAAATGCTGTGGCCGTGCAGGAGCTGGAACTCGCTATTGATCAGGTTGTATTTACCGCTCTGGAGCAGGGCGATATTCTCTCTTCTAAAGCGCAACAGCTCACTTCAGTCAGCAAAGACCTGGCGCGTCTGGCCAAGCTTGCCGCCAATTTGGGCCGCAAAGTCACGGAAGTGGGCAAGCATCATGAAAACGAGGATTTCTCCAGGCTGCAGCCGCTGGCCATTGCTGTCTCTCATCTGTGCCGGCAGACTCTGCGTTCGCTTACCCGGCGGGACCCCGTGCTGGCACGCAACGCCGCTGCGGGCGGAGCGTCAGTAGACGCCTATCGTGACTATGTTCTGCGCTCGCTTTCCTTGCAGGCTGGCAGGCCGGAGCCAGAAGTGACCGACGAGCACGATCTACACATTGTTTTTGCTTCGCGTTGTCTGGAGCAGATTGCCGATCATGCCACCCATCTGGCGGAGAACCTCGTAACCTTTTTGGAAGGCGATGCCGAGCCGGAGAAAAGCCGTACGGTTGCCTGCTAAGCCGCCGCGTGTTAACCCCGTTGTTTGCTAACCGAAGTTTAGGCTGACTTAGCCGGTACCTGGGTTGAGCAGCTTACCTGGGAGAAGCTCCTAAGAGCTAAAAGCCAAAAGCCAAAAGCTAATTCACGATTTGCACAGGATTAACGGCCTTTTAACCTTCCTTTCACAATCGCGGCCAATAATCAAAGCTGGCAAAGTAGCAAATCCAAGTCGCGCCTCTTCAAAAAATAACGGTGCGACGGACAAGGTAGTATCCCGTCCATGAGTTCCCACGCAGTTCTTCTTCCGCTTGAATCTTCAGAACAGTCGCATCTGGTTGAGATCACCATGGCTGCATTTTCCGTGGCCAAGGACGAAGTGGCCCACGCCATTGATGGCCTGATCAATGGCTCGCAGCTGGCGCTTGTGGCTGTCCGCAAATGCGAAGAGCGGCTGGACAGCATGGACCGCGAAATGGACGAGGAACTTTCCACTGTCATTACGCGAGTAAAGCCGCCGCAGGCGCGCGAGCTGCTGGCTTGCATGAAGCTGATGCTCGATCTGGAACGGCTGGGCGATCTGGTGGCCAGCTTTGCCGAGCGCTCCGCCATTGTTCGCAACCGCATTGACATGGACGATGTTGAGCAGCTCACTAAAATGGGCTGTCTGCTGGAAAACATGCTCGGCACCATGGTCCGTGCGTTTGCCATGCGCAATATTGAGCAGGCCATCCATGTGCTCCGCACTGACTCTGAAATTGACCGCATGCGCAATCTCATCGTCGTCCGTCACACGGAAAATGCCGAGGGGCTCAAAGGTCCGGAAAG
>DASXLK010000078.1:0-149821 GCA_036496365.1 Candidatus Angelobacter sp.
ATGGGAATCGACGTGCGTTCCCGGTCTTCAGCCTGCACAAAGTGGTACAGCTTGGTCACCGTTGTCTCCGTTGGTCCGTACAGATTCACCAGACCGATTCTCTCCCCGAATACTTCCATCCACCGCCGTACATCCGCCGGCAGCAGCGCTTCCCCAGCCAGCACCACCCACTTCAGCCCGCTAAAGTACTTCGCATCCAACCCCTGATTCAGCAATGACCGCAACACCGACGGCACGCAGTGCAGCACCTCGATTCCTTCCACGTCTATCCAATCGATCAGCCGTTCCGGCTCCAGCACCATCTTTCTCGTCTCCGGCGCGCACACCACTCCCCCCGCACACAGCGGCACAAACACATCTTTCAGAAATCCATCGAATGAAGGCGACGCCAGTTGGCTTACTCTTGTCCCCGCTCCCACGCTCAAAGCCTCCGCTTCCCAGCGCGCAAAATGATCAATCCCTTTCAGCCGCCCCAGAATCGCCTTGGGCTTTCCCGTCGATCCCGAAGTGAAATATATCGAACACGGATCGTCCGGATCGGAATCGCTAAAGAAATTGGTTTCCTCTTCAGGAGCTTTGATCGCAGAGAGGCGAAGGATTTCAACACCATCACAAGGCCTTGCCGGCCCGTCATCCAACAAAATAACTTTCTTCGAAGAAAAGCCTGTAATCAAATTGCTCAGGCGGCCCAGGAATTGTGAACTGGTAATCAGCGCCTGAGGACTCGCACTCCCGCTCATGATCTCAAGTCTTTTATCGGGAAATCCCGGATCGAGCGGACAAAAAGCTCCACCTGCCTTTAACGTGCCCAGAATGCCCGTAATAATATCAATCGAATCGGAAGTAAAAATCCCGGTAACGGAACCCTTTGTAACTCCACAGGCACGCAGAGCGTATGCCAGTTTTTCTGCCCGTTCTTCGAGTTCGCCATAGCTGATCCGCTTGCGCCCTGCGTCAACCGCCAAAGAGCTGGGAGCTTGGCGCGCGATCTGGCTGAATAAATGTTGAATACTTTCTTGTTTCACGATTTTAAGACTCCCGCGGCACTTCCGGGAAAAAACTCCCGGCATGATGTGGGTGAAAAAGCTTGATTGTGGCAGCGCTTAATTCAAGGCAGACAGCTGGAAGGAATCCTGCATAAGCCCGAACGTGAGTACAACAATCAACAGATCGTCTTCCAGCGCCGGGTTGATGTTGAATCCAGGGCGGGAGTATTTCGTCTTCAGAAACTCCACGGTATCGGGGTTGAAATATCCCATTCTCTTAATGTGGTCATAAGAGAGCGCATCATGGACCCATTCGATTCCCTGCTGTAACAGAGAGGGCGTGCCCGGCGCAACAAAGCCGAACTTTTCTCTGCGAATGATCTCTGTGGGAATCACATCGGCAGCTGCCTTTTTCAGGATGGCTTTCTCGGTAAATCCATTCAGCTTCAGGTCGGGAGGAATCTTGGTGCAGAACTCCACCAGATTGATATCAAGGAACGGATAGCGTGCCTCGATTGAATTCGCCATAGCCATTCTGTCACCGTGATCTGCAATCAGATGGCCCGCCAGGCGAAGCTTGAAATCCAGATATGACCTCTTATGGACAGGATGCCTTCCCTCTATACGCTGCTTATTAATGACCGGGAAGTTGCAGAACTCGAACTCGTCCAGACGTTCGCTCAGTTCCTGCGAATAGAGAGCGGTCTTTGCTTCCCGAAACGCATATTCATCCTTCTCATAATAAAGACTCGAATCGCCCCAGATCTTCTCTCTGATCTCGTCTCCTAGAATGGTTTCAAGATCCTGCTTGCGGTTCTCCCCGGCCCGCCGCTTATCAAAGCGATACCCCACATAACCTGCAAACAATTCATCTGATCCTTCGCCATTCAGTACCACGGTAATGCCGCTCTCCCTGGTCTTCCTGGAGAGAGCGAGAGAAGCTGTGTTGTATGTTTCTTTGAGCGGCGACTCGGAATGATAGACCACATCGCCCAGGCGTGCTGCAATGTCGGACTCATTGAATGCAATTTCATGATGAATGGAATTGACCGATCTTGACATCAACTGCTGGTAGCGCGCCTCGCAAATCCTTTCATCCGAAAAGGAAATAGAGAATGAGTGCCTCTGAGTGTCTGGCGAGACTCGCCTGATCATGGCAGCAATCAAAGATGAATCAAGACCGCCGCTAAGGAAAAAACCTACCGGCACATCCGCCTGAAGCCGGTAACGTACGGACTGCTCCAGCAGGTCGCGCAGCGAATCGGCATAATATTTTTCTGGCTTGCCATCGGTCACTTCAGCGGCCGATGGATAGTCCAGGTCCCAATATTCGGTGACTGTTATATTGCCGTCTTTGGCAAGAAGATAATGTCCCGGCGGAAGGCTTTGCACTCCGCGAAATAGCGTCCGCGGGCTGATGGCGCCGGGCAGCGAAAGCACTTGGTCAAGACCGGTGAGGTCGACTTCACGCGGCATTAACGGATGGGCCAAAATCGCCTTGATTTCGGAGCCATACAGTAAGAGTCCATCCACTACGGCATAGTACAGAGGACAGATGCCAAACTGGTCTCGGGCAAGAAAAAGTGCTCTCTCTTTCTTGGAATAGATAGCCGCTGCAAACTGGCCATTGATCTTGTTTAGAAAATCTGGTCCGCTCTCCTCATACAGATGAACCAGAACTTCCACATCGCTTTTGGTGCGAAATTGGTGCCCTTTCTGGACAAGCTGGTTTCTTAATTCGGGATAGTTGTAGATCTCGCCATTGCAGGTCAGAATTATTGACCCATCTTCGTTCATGATCGGCTGGTTGCCGCCTTCCAGATCAATGATGCTGAGCCGGCGAAAACCTATTCCTACGTTACTTTCAATGCAAAAACCGGAGGAATCAGGGCCGCGATGAACAATGCTATCGGCCATCTTTCGCACGATCGGTTCTTGCACCCGATGCTCATTCCGTAGATCGATATATCCAGCCAGTCCGCACATGTCGTTTTATCTTTCATTTCCGCAGAATAAAAAGTTGATTGCAGTAATTGCACCTAGGAGTGGGCAGCGCTTTTGCGGATCGACGTAGCGATCAGGTCAAGGTCATCTGGGACCTGGAATTTCAGACTGGAAGCGCAAAATTCTTTCCACTCCGGCGCAACCTGGTCAAAGATCACATTCTCTCCCCGCCAGACATCGCGCGTAACCACAAGATTTTCATGCAGATAAACCACGTCGTTATCGGAAAGCGCTTGTTCGGTCTGTTGGGGTTGGCCGTTGCCGTTAGCGGTTTCAGCCCCCTGTAATTTATTTTCGGACAATTTGTTTTCTTTCCAACCGGCAAACTGTCGAAGGTCTTTCACCTTGTAGGCCATGCAGTATCGGCGCTCCGGCTGGAAGGACTTTGGCAGTGTAACCTTTGCTTCTGCCTGGCGCAGGTGTCTGGCAACATCAGCATGGCCGGCAGCCAGGGCAATCATCGCCGGAGTACGCTGGTCCTGCCCCACGGCATACACGTCAGCCCCATGTTGCAATAACAATTGGACGATCTCGAGTTTGCCGCGCGCCGCGGCCCAATTCAGCGGCTTCCATCCATTGCGATCACCCTGGTTGAGATCGGCGCCTGCGCTAATGAACTCCTTGACTGACGCAACATTTCCCGCCTTGACGGCTTCTACCAATTCCATCTTATTTATCTCCTTGAATAACGTGACAACTGTTCTTTTTAGAATGGCTGGAAAACAACTACCCTTTGGCCTCTATGAGCCGCAGGCGCGCGCGCCCGGTAAGTGTTTCAAGATCGATATCAGCAATGCACCGGACTTTTTGAAAGTTAAGTGTGAGGGTGCCTTCCAGGTGGACCGTTCCAGTGCGATTTTCGAAATCGGCCTGCTGTATTTTCACGGCCTCGCGGTCCAGATCAATTCCCAGTTCTGTATAGCCTTGCGTGCCGGTGAACTTCAGATGCACCAGCCCCTGTTCAATGCGATCACGGAATGCCTGGGTACTCTTTCTGGCTGACAGGCTGAGTTCAACCGGCTGATCTTTCTGTGACAGGCGGTAGACCAGATCATCTTTGTCGTCTACCCGGGTGCTTTTACGAATCTCATCCTCTGCCGCCGATTCAACCAGATGGCGCTGCGCTTCATCCATCTTCCTTCTCAGGCTGAGTGGCATCATGTCAGTCCATACTTCTTTAACGTAGGCCAGACATTCTTCCTTGAATCCCGTCTTTACGGTGTCATGCCAGCCTGGCGGGTTGGTGCGATGGGCAGGCCAGATGGAATATTGTTCTTCGTCGTTTACTACCACTCTGTAGAGTGGGGCATAGTCCGTATCAGTTTTGGCATTCATGTTAGCTCCTCCAATCTATCTGGGGCTTGGTGCATCAGTGTTACGCAAGAAATGAACGGCTCAAACCGCTTGGATGACCTCTGTTCCAAACTCAATTTTTGAAAAGTAAAATGTTGACAGGCTATTAATTTGCGAAAAAGGCAAAATGCGCGCGCGACGCACACCATGCTTCAGGGCTTCATGGCAGGCGTGGAGTTTGGATGACATGCCGGAACCGACAGTGGCGTCGCGCGCAATTTCGTCAATCTTTCCGGCTTCGAGCCACCGCACTACCGATCCATCGGCGTTCTTCAGGCCATCGGCTTCAGTCAGGAAAATCAAGGCATCAGCATTCCAACCCGCGGCACAGGCGCCGGCAAGCTGATCAGAATCCAGGCAGTGATGCTGGCCATCAGGGCCCAGAGCAATATTGGCCAACACCGGCACTCCGCCATGCAGTGAAATAGCGTCCAGCCACATGGAATCTACTGAAGCTACCTCGGCGGTAAAACTCTGCTGAAGAGAACTGGAGTGGGTCCTGCGGAGCCGGACCATGTTGCCATCCGCGCCACAAAGCCCAAACGCAGGTATGCCATTAGCGCCCAGAATTCCAGACAGCGTCTTGTTCACTCTCCCACAGAGCACCATCAGGGCCGTATCAGTAACGCTGCTCACATTAGATGAATCGCCCTTTGTCAGGGCAGTGAGCGCCTGTTGGAGTATCCGTCTGCCGCCATGCACAACGGTAACGCGATGCCCTTGTTTTAGAAGCTCTGCCAACGTTAAGGCAAATTCAAGCAGGGACGGCTTCTTGTCTAACACTGTGTTGCTGATTTTTATGACAAGTTTCATAAAACACCTGGAATCGCGATCTCATGGAGACGCGCGTTTGGATTCCTGCGAGAAAAACAATTTTTTTGAAACACCAAGCCTTGCTGGAACCAGCGGCTCAAAGAGAAAAAGATTTCATTACTACGATCGCATTATTGAAACGGCTCGGTGATGGGATTATGTCATTCGGACGGGGCTGCAACTGGCCCGCAGTCTGCTGCAACAGATCTACGGAAATGTCTTCAACTTTGATTTGCACAGGAACTGATGGTTTGACCGAAAGCGACACAACAATTCCACCTTCACGGACTCCGTAATATTGCAGCAAGCCAGTGTCCCGCGTTAAGGACATAAGACTCACAGGCAGGCCGTTGATCTTAACCCCGGAAACTGGTGACTGGCTGTCAACCAATACAGACAACATAGAGGCGCTGCGCCCGGATTGGATTTGCATAGACAACTGCCGCCCGGCAGAAGTCACTTCATCGCTCAGTACCTGCAGCCTGGGAGGCGCAAATTTCAATGCCGGGGCCGGGACCTCCAGAAACCGCCGCTCATTTCCCGGGAAAAAATCCAGCAGAGTATTTCTCTGCACCGCGCCGGAAATAAATTGCGCGGTCCACTTGTCCGGCTGCGCATCCTGGCTGGCCCACACTTGTTGACCGGCGTCTGCATTGGCTGCATATAAAATGTCATCGCGCCGGGGATGAATTTGATCAAACCCGCCGCTGGCAATGGCTCTGATAAAGAAAGCGAATCCGCAGGCCACCAGTGACAAGGGCAATATCCACGAGCGAGGCATTCTCTGCGGACCGAGCTGCCAAATCACCGCAGACAGCAGCAAGGCCAAAACCGCGCTGACCATCAGGGCAGATCCAGCAGCGAACGCCGTGAATATCTTATGCCCCATCGATATCATAAGAAAGATGGCGGGAAGCGCAGCCACCGTCAGCACTATGCCGCTGGTTTTGTTTTCTGGATCGCGCCACAACACCACTAACCATCCGGCCAGACTGAAACACAGGGGCCAGAGCAAAAGATAACTTGCGCCGGGTACAAAAATGGCAGACGCCAGCAACAGAACAAACCATGCAGCCAATCCGCCGATGGCGCCACTCTGGATCGCCAGATTGCTGCGAGCCCACAGGTATAAGGCGCTTGTCGCGGCAAGTCCAAGACATACATCAGCTGCTACATACAGGCCCGAATGGTACAGTAGCCCAGCCTGTATTCTTTCAATCTGGCGGGCCAGTGCCAATGTACCCCAGGAGGCGCATTCAGCAACCAACACTGCAACTGCGCCGCCAACAAAGACCATTGCGAATCCCCAAAGGCAGGCCTTGGCGGTTAGAGATCCCGTGGCAAAGCCACGATAGAAAGCGCCAGACAGCAGCAGAGCGGCCAGCAGAATAAAAAGCCATGCTTTGGTGTTCGAGTAGCTGACCAGCACACGCCCGGCAACATCAAAGTAAACCGGATTACTGCTCCGCGGATCGTCTCCGGAAAGATTGCCAAATTCTTTGGCCAGCTCCAACGCATAATCTCCGTGGTGTTGCAGGCTGTCCCGGTCAAGGTTCTGAATGTTATCCAGAGAAGTATGGTAGCCCTGCAGGCCTTCAATAAAGGCGAAGTTCAGGCCTGAATATCCTGCCTGTTTAAACACGCTGAAATCAGTATCGTTGGGGAGACGCCGGTAAATTTCATACGAAAGTGAGTTGGCAACGGGATGCGATGCGGCCTTGCCGAAGTTTTCAATCAACCAGCCATTCTGATTGCTGGTTTCAAACATGATCACTGGACCGTGCGTTCCGCGTGCTTCAAAATTAAGCACAACTCCAACGTTCTTTACCCACGGGCTTTCAGAGACAAAGGCCCTCGCTCCCAATAAGCCACACTCCTCACCATCGGTAAACAGAAAGAGGATGTCCTTTTGCAGCGGCGGAAGTGCTTTGAGTATCGTGGCGGTTTCAAGCAAGGTTGCTACGGCAGCGCTATCATCAGCAGCGCCAGGGCCGGTAAAAACTGAGTCGTAATGGGCCACCAGCAAGACCGCCTTGCCGCTTCCACTGCCCGGGAGACGCGCAAGAATATTCTCTACTGTCCCGGCGACCCCATATTTGTTATTGACCCCGGTCGCTTTTTGCACCTCAGCCTTTAGGCCCGTGTGCGCCAGAGTTTGCAATATGTAGTCGCGCACTGAGTCATGTTCAAGCGAACCAAGCGGATGGGGCCTGCGGCTGATGGCCTGAACATGTTGCATCGCCCGCTCCGTCGAAAATTGTCCTGCTACTGTTCCAGTCTCCGCAGCCGGAGGCGCATCCAGATAAATGGCCGCTGTACCGCACAGCACAAACAACAAAAGTGAAAACACGCCACTCCAGGATTTTTTGTTAACAGGCATTCTGTCTGCCAGTTTACCATCACCGGTAGGCGAGTCGATACCGTGACCATTCTGTTGCTCTTGAACCTTGCGAGCGATAACTGGCGCGATATTTTTCATGCGGTTCATTTGTTCTTTCTGTACGTAAACCCTGCTCTGCCAGAAACCATCAACGGACTTCCAGGCTCACATTGAAGCTACTGAGCAGTTGCGCTTTCTCCGCTTCAGTGTTTGCTCGAATCGAGGAAAGCGGCTGAAGCGGGCTCACAACCACCTGCATCAGCACTTTGCGAAACTGGGCGACCACACCCGCCACGGTGGCATCGTTGAACCTGCGGTGGTCATAGACGAACTTGATCGTCAAAGGCGGGCCTGGCGCTATTACCAGCGAGAGAGGATAGCTATTTCTTTCAAATGGCCTCACGTCCAGGATGGTTACGTTTCTGCTTCCACCTGACAAATCAATGGCTGGCAGGTTTTGGAATATCAAGACACTTTCAAACAATGGCTGCCCATGAGAAACGGCGCTGTACTTCTGAATGCTCACCAGACTGCTGAACTCCCAGGCTCGCGCTTCCGCTTGCTGCATTTGCAATTTTCTGAGCCACGCCACTACTGTATCTTCTGGCGGGAGCTGCACCCGGACAGGCAGGGTATTGATAAATAGACCAACCATGCCAGCAATTCCAGGAAAATCAGCCTGGCGACCGGAGACGACACTGCCAAAAACCACGTCATCCTGTCCGCTCCTGCGGCCCAACTGGAACGCCCATACACCTTGAAATACGGTATTGAGCGTCAGTTCATGGGCGCGAACAAAATGCTGCACTGTAGCGGCTTCATACTCCTCTAGCACCAGAGTGTTTTCTCTGTGGCAATCTGGTGAACCCGGGGTTTCCACAAAGGCCCGGTCTTCTCCCAGCGGAGTTGGCGTGGCAAATCCTTTGAGCTGATGCTGCCAGTATCTATCCGCCGGTCCTAAATCCTGTTGCTGCAACCATTCAATATATCTTCCGTATGGAGTGGGAGGTTCCAGCATGAGGTTCTGCCCACGGCAAAACGCATCGTAATACGCCAATAGTTCGTGCACCAGCAATGCAACGGACCAGCCATCAAGCAGAATCAGATGGAAGGTCCAGATGAATTGATAAACTTGATCTTCCAGGCGAATCAGAGTCACGCGAGTAAGCGGTGGCCGTCCTAGATCAAAGCCACGCTCGCGGTCAGCCTGCAGCAGTGCTTCTTTATGTGTCTGCTGCTCTGCTGGCGAGAGATGACGCCAATCGTATTCCTCCCATGGAAAATCCGCATGTTGATATACCACCTGAAGTGGACCTTTTTCCGGCCCCACCACGAAACCAGTTCGCAGGATCTGATGCCGGCCCACTAATTCCTGAAAAGCCATCTTAAGCTCACCGGCCGCCAGATCGGTTTTGAACGTATAGCTCTGCTGATTTAGATACAAGCTTGATTCAGGATCACCGAGAACGTGAAAGAGCATTCCCTGTTGCAAAGAAGTCAACGGATACAGGTCTTCAATCTGGCACTCACCGCTGTTGACTGAGGGATTGTTCAGAATAGCGTCAAGTTCCCTCTTGCTGATTTCCACGCGTGGGAAGTCAGATGGCAAGCGCCCGCCCGTCTGCCGATGCAATGAAGCCGGCATCGGGACCTGGTTTCTTGCAGGGTCGGGAACAACCGCATGGATGACCGTGGCCAGTTCAGCCACGGTCGGCTTTTCAAAAAACTGGCGTAAAGGGACTGCAACCGAAAATTTCTCACTCAAGCGTGAGATCAGCTGGGTTGCACGCAGCGAGTCACCCCCTAAATGAAAGAAATTGTCATGGATGCCGATGTGCTGGATACCAAACAGCTGCCGCCAGATTTCAAGAATAGTGGCTTGCAGCGCATTTTCCGGTGAGGCCACTCTGATGGAATCGCACCCTTGCTCTTCGCCGGTTAAAGAAGCAAAAGAACAGGACTGCTCGTGTACGGGAAACTCTGCAACTCCGAATTTTCCATTGGCAACTGACCCGGCAGACTGAATGTACGAAGTGCCGGTTGGCTCCAGACGATATACTTTACGTTCGAATGGATAGCTGGGCAAAGAGACTCGAATTCTCTGTTCACCCTGGTGAAATGCAGCCCAGTCAGGGCCCCAGCCCTCTTCCCAGAGTTTGGCAAAGCTTGAAGACAAAACAGCGGTGCTGGAATAGTTTTCATATCGGCTGGGAAGTGACGCAAGCACCACCGGAGATTTCACTCTCCTGCTTGCGGGATGTTGCAAAGTTAAACTAGCCAACATATGCCCCGGCCCAACTTCCAGCAAGACATTAGCCCCACCGTCACAGAGCTTCTCTATTGCGTCTCCAAAGCGGACCGGGCGGCATAAGTGGTTTGCCCAATCCTGCGGATTGCAAGCCTGTTCGCCGGTGATCCAATCTCCGGTTACGTTGGAAAGATACGGGATCTTGGGTGGAGCCAATGGAAACGCACGCATGATGTCCGCAAATGCGCCAACGGACGGCTCCATCATGTGGGAATGAAATGCGTGGCTGCTCTGTACCCGGCGGCTATCAACCCCTGCCGCCTTTAACTGAATCTGCACTCTCTCAATTTCACCTACCGGCCCCGCAACCACTCCTAACGATGGTCCATTCACCGCTGTTACAGATAATGAGCTTCCCAGCAAGGCGCGCAGCTCTTGCTCCGGCAACGGCACAGCCAGCATGGCGCCGCCAGGCAGTAACTCCACCAGTTGTCCGCGTCTGGCGACAATGCGCAGAGCGTCCTCAAGCGTAAAAACTTCAGCAATGCATGCAGCCACGAACTCCCCGATGCTGTAGCCAACCATGGCCTTTGGTTGCAGTCCCCAGTGCATCCAGAGTCTGGCCAGCGCATACTCCATCACGAACAGCGCGGTTTGAACTAACCCCGCTGACTCCGCCATACCCCCAGCGTTGCGGCCCAGCATCTTGAGAAAATCAATTTTGGGTTTGGGCATCTCATGTGGCGTGGCGGCGGACTTCGGATCCCCCAACAGATAGTCGAGCAGGCCGGGTACTTTCTCGTCTTGCAGCAATTCCACACAACGGTCCACTTGCTCACGAAACACCGGCTCTGAATAATAGAGTTCAGCAGCCATGCCCCGGTAGTGTTCTCCAAGGCCCGAGAACATCATCACAACATTGAGTTCTTTTCCTGAAATAACGCTGGAACCTGGCGAGCCAGCGCAGTCCGCAAGAGAGACAATCGCTTCTTCTACATCTCTGCAAACGATTGCGCGGCGATGGCTGAATGCTTTCCGTCCCACATGGCAAGTAAAGCTGATATCGGCCAAGTCAGATTCCCGGTGCAACTCCAGATGATCATGCAATCGCTTCGTGGCATTTTCCAGAGCAGCGGCCGATCTGGCGGAGAGCGTAAAAATCTGGTGGCTGCGCGACCAGGGGCCGCTCTCGCGGACCGGGGCTTCTTCCAGAACAGCGTGGGCATTGGTTCCGCCCATTCCAAACGAACTCACTCCGGCCCGTAACGGTGCAGAGCTGGAACTGCAATCCTGCAATTTGCTGTTTACATAGAAGGCGGTATTTTCAAGATCAAGTTTGGGATTGGGCTTATTGAAATTGAGACTGGGCGGCAGCTTACGATGCTTCAGGGCCAGTGCCGTCTTGATCAATCCCGCGATACCCGCGGCCTCAGCCGCATGGCCGATATTAGTTTTCACGGATCCAATCGCGCAGAACTGTTTTCGTTCTGTACCTTGCCTGAATGCTTCCGCCAGGGCCCGCACTTCAATTGGATCGCCGATGGCTGTTCCGCTGCCATGGGCTTCTACGTAGCTGATGGTTTCCGGCGCGACTTCAGCCATGAGATGGGCAAGACGAATGGCCTCTGCCTGACCATCAACGCTGGGCGCAGTAAATCCGACTTTGCGCAACCCATCATTATTTATAGCGGAGCCTTTGATGATCGCGTATATCTGATCGCCGTCGGAGAGCGCGTCTTCAAGTCTCTTGAGAACCACCGCACCCACACCGCTGCCAAAAACGCTGCCCAATGCTTCTTCGTCAAAAGTCCGACAGTGGCCATCGGGTGAAACAATCCCGCCCTCGTGAAACAGGTAACCGGCTTTTACCGGAAACGGAATGGATGCACCACCAGCCAGGGCCATATCGCATTCGCCGCCCAGGAGTGACTTGCAGGCCACATGAACGGCAACCAGCGAACTGGAGCAGGCAGTACTTATAGCCATGCTCGGCCCTTTCAGATTCAATTTGTACGACACTCGGGTGGGAAGATAATCTTTGTCATTGCTCAAGAACGCCAGAAAATCACTCAGTGCCGAAAGGCCTTCTCTGGGCAGGATTTGAGTAAAGAAATACGTGCTGACTGCGACTCCGGCAAATACTCCAACCAGCCCTGGAATAAGTTCCGGCACATGCCCTGCGTCTTCAAACGCCTCCCATGCACATTCAAGGAAGGCCCGATGCTGAGGATCGGTTAGCTCAGCTTCTTTGGGGATGATTCCGAAAAAATCTGCGTCGAATGCTTCAGGAGCGTGCAGGATGCCACGCGCGCGAATATAGTTAGGACGATTCAATTCCCCGGCATTGACTCCGGCAGCGAGCAGCTCTTCTTCAGAAAAGAAAGTAATACCTTCTACGCCTTCCACCAGGTTATGCCAGAACTGGTGAAGGTCGCAGCTTCCTGAAAATCGGCCCGCCATGCCGATGATGGCAATTTCAAGGCCGGTCGTATTGTTTTCTACAGAGGCCATTCATGAACCTTGTCTATGATTTTTCTATTGGGTGCGGCGGTTGGCTAGTTGACGCTTTAATCTCTCTTTACCGGCATTCAACATGACCGGCTGCAAACGCTCCAGCGCCACGTTGCCATCCGTATTGCTGTTCAAATGATGCGCCAATGCCCTGACTGTTGGAAATTTGAAGAGGTCCACTATCTCAATCTTGAGATCCAATGAGCGCATCAGCTGGTTTTGCACACGCACACTACGCAGAGAATTGCCGCCGATATCAAAAAAATTGTCGTCCATGCCAAACTGGTCAAGGTGCAAGACATCACGCCAGATAGCGGAAATTTTTTTCTCAAGTTCGTTGGAGGGGCCAGCAAATTGCTTGTTCGCCAAGCTGCAGGAAACTCCCGGCGCAGGAAGTGCACGGCGATTTACCTTGCCGCTGGGCCCCAGAGGCAAGGCATCCAGGACCACAATCTCTGACGGCACCATGTAAGCAGGCAGTTTCTCTTTCAGAAAACCGCGAAGCTCATCGCGAACAATCTTCGCTCCACCACTGCGCGTGGGAACAACATAAGCGACCAGCAATTTCTCCCCTGGCGTTTCTTCATGGATGATAACGACGGCCTGGGCCACATCCTTCCATTCGGTCAAGGCTGCTTCAATTTCTCCCAGTTCAATGCGATGCCCGCGCAGCTTAACTTGATGATCGGCCCGTCCAATAAATTCCAGTTTGCCGTCGGCCCCCCAATGCACAACATCGCCCGTGCGATAAATCCTCTCTCCAGCTATTTTGCTGAATGGATCGGGAACAAAACGCTCGGCGGTTAAATCAGGACGACTCCAATAGCCCCGCGCCAGGCCGTGTCCGCCAATATAGAGTTCTCCACGCACGCCCACCGGGACTGGCTGCATGCTTTCATCCAACACGTAGACACGGGTATTGTGGATCGGGCGTCCAATCGATATTCCATCTGCAGCGCTCTCCAGTTTTTCTATCAGCGACCAGATAGCGGTTTCAGTCGGGCCATACATATTCCACACTGCCGCGCTCCGGCTGATCAGCTTGCCAGCCAGATCAGCAGCCAGGGCCTCTCCTCCGCAGAGAACCTTAAGGTTCTGCGTTCCTTGCCAGCCGCTTTCTATCGCGATCTGCCAACTCGCGGGTGTGGCTTGCATCATGGTGACGCTGCTTGCAAGCTCTGCAGCCAGCCGCATCCCGTCCACACTGGCAGCCCGGCTGATGATGCGCACTCGGGCCCCCACAATCAGCGGCAAATATAGCTCCAATCCCGCAATATCAAAGGAGATTGGCGTCACAGCCAGCAGCACATCTTCTGCGGTGATTCCTGGCCGATTACGCATGGAAAAAAGAAAATTTGTGAGCGCCCCATGCGTTACCTGCACACCCTTCGGCTTGCCCGTTGACCCTGACGTGTAAATAACGTAGCTCAGATTTTCCAGGACCGTGGTCTGCGGGGGATCTGTCGCGCTTTCTTGCCGAATCTCCGGCCCCTCATGCTCCAGCACGACCAGCCTTCCCGGAAATGCCGGCCACAAATGTTGCAACTTTTCCTGGGTCAACAGCAGAACAGATCCTGAATCTTCAATCATGTAACGCAGCCGATCAGCGGGATAGCTCGGATCGAGAGGAACATACGCGGCCCCGGTCTTCAAAATTCCCAGCAAACAGACCAGCATATTTAAGTTGCGTTCCAGGCATATGCCAACCAGCGTTTCCGGTCCTGCTCCCAGCTTGATCAGGTACCGCGATAGCTGGTTGGCCTGCTGATTGAGAGCGTCATACGTTAACTCTTGATTTTCAAACTCTGCGGCGACAGCATTGGGCGTCCGTTCTGCCTGCTCGGCAAATAGTTGAGGCAGGCATTTTTCCGGATATACCGATTCCGTGCTGTTCCATTCCCTCAGTAATTGCTGCCGCTCGGATTTCATCAGCAGTGATAATTCAGTCACCGGCACATCAGGCTTCTTCACTAACTCCTCCAGCAACTGCTGGAAGTGTTGCATCATGCGTTCGCATGTTTCCGCCGTATAAATTTCGCTCGCATAAGAAAGGTCGCCTTTTATTCCGGCAGGGCCCTCAATAATCTGGAGCGTCAGATCAAACTTGGCTGCCGGAGACAGAGGAACAAATTCATCCACCTGCAGTCCCGGCATTTGCAAAAGTTGGGCTTCGTCCATGCTTTGCATCAACAGCATCACCTGGAATAGTGGAGTACGGCTCAGATCGCGTTCTGCTTGCACCTTTTGCACCAGACGATCAAAGGGCACATCCTGGTTGCGATAAGCATTGAGGGCCACCGCCTGTACGCGCTTCAGTACTTCTCGAAAATCTGGTGCACCGCCAAGATCGGTCCTCAACACCAGTGTGTTGGCTAAAAAGCCAATTAGATCTCTGAATTCTTTGCGGTTGCGGCCGGCAATGGCCGTGCCCACGGTTATGTCTTGCTGGCCTGCATACTTGCTCAGCATTACCTGGAAGCCAGCAAGCAGCGTCATGAAAGGCGTGACTCTTTCCTTTTTGCTCAATTCCCTAAGCTCGCTGGTAAGGACGCCAGGCAAACAGAATGTGAGGCTCGCTCCTTGATGGCTTCTCACCGCAGGCCTGGGACGATCAGTGGGCAGATCCAGCAGAGGCGTCCCTTCCAGTTGCGTCTTCCAATATTCCAGTTGCTTTTCCGTTGTCCCTTTTTCCAGCCACTGCCGTTGCCAGAGAGAAAAATCAGCATATTGCAATTTCATCTCAGGTAAATCTGCAACTGCACCCTTCACATGTGCGGCGTAAAAATGGCTGATCTGGCGGAGCATCACGGCAATCGACCAGCCATCGCTGATGATGTGGTGCATGTTTCCGATCAGCACATGCTGGCGGTCACCCATCCGCAACAACTTCATGCGCAGCAAGGGGCCGCGCTCAAGATCAAATGGCAGTCTGGCTTCCGCCCATATCAATTTCTCGGCTTCGGCTTTGCGCTGCGATTCAGGCAGCTCTCGTAGATCAATTTCCTCCAGATCAAACTCTGTGGCAGCCGTTATTTTTTGTGCCGGCGTTCCATTGTCCCGCGGAAAGGTGGTCCGCAGAACATCGTGCCTTTGCACTACCTGGTTCACACTTTGCTTGAAGGCGCTGCCATTCATTTCTCCCGTTAACCACAAAGCAAAGGGCAGACTATACGCAACGTTTCCTGGTTCCAGCGTGTCAATGAACCACAACCTCTCCTGAGCGAACGACAACGGCTGCTCCGCAGCCGGGTCAATAGGCACGGACTCTGCATCTCTGCTTATGTCTTGCTGAACTGGACACATAATTTTATTTAGCTTGAGAGAGAGAATATTCCGATGCATCTGGCAATGATGGATGCGTGGCTGGTTCTTCTTCGCCAGAATCAAGGCAATTGAGCACCATAACAGTCAGGTCGCTCAGGCTGACAGTTTGAAGAAGCTCTACCGCATCCATTTCCGGTTCTAGCCCTTCGCCCATCATGTCAATAAGTTGCATCGCACGCAGAGAATCAAGTCCCAGCGCCACCAGCGGTTCGTCCATGGCTATGCTTGAAGATGCTATGTGAAGCATGCGGGCTAGCCCATCACGCAAATAGCACTCGACCATCTCTTGCCTTAAGTCCGGATGCACCTGCAAAAGCCTTTGGCGGGTCAGCTGTCCGTCCGCAGAGAGACAATCCAATAATGGCGCCGGCTCCGTACTCTGAGCCACGAACTGGAGTCCGCCTTCCAGAAATGCCGACCTGCATGCACCGCGCTTGATCTTGCCGCTGGTCGTCTTAGGAATAGTACCGGTCTTTACCAGGACCACTGCATGCACATGAACTCCATGCTCCAGCGTGATGGCTTTGCGAACCAAAGAAATCAGATCACCAAACGGCAGCGCCGGGTGCCGGTCAACTTCACTGACTACCACTAGAATATCTTCTCCTTCACCTGCCACAGTAAAAGCGGCTCCACAACCCGGCTTGAGTGATGGATGCGCGCGCTGCATGGTGATCTCAATATCGCTCGGATACAAATTCCGGCCGCGCACAATCACCAGGTCTTTCAGGCGTCCGGTCACGAAAAGTTCTTTGTCTTCTAAAAACCCAAGATCGCCAGTACGCAGATATGGGCCTTCACACTGCGGTAGCAATTCAGCGCCAAAGGTCCGCTTACTATGTTCGAGCCGCCCCCAATATCCCTGGGCAACACTTGGACCTGCAATCCATATCTCGCCAATACTTCTGTCAGGCAGGGCTTGGAGAGTGCTTGGCTCCACGATCTTGATTTGCTGGCCGTGGAGCACATCTCCACATCCCACCAACAAGCGTGAGGGTTCGCTGTTGCCAGGTTCGCGGACCGCGTTTTGCTCCAGAGCACGCGCTGAAACCCTGTGGAGCGCAGGACGCGCAGTTTTCCGCACACCCGTTACCATCAAAGTGGATTCGGCCAATCCGTAGCAAGGCCGGAAAGACTCCATATGAAAACCGCAGTCACCAAAGGCATGGACGAAACTTTCCATGGTTTCAAAACGTACCGGTTCAGCGCCATTTACGGCAACTTTCCAATTGGAAAGATCCAGTCCCACCTTGTGTTCCGGCGTTACCTTGCGAACGCATAAGTCATACGCAAAATTGGGAGCGCTGCTGCTGTACGCATGGTACCGGGAAATGGCTTGCAGCCAGCATGCAGGGTCTTGCAAAAATTTTGCCGGAGACATAAGCACTGACCGGGCCCCGATAAATGCAGGCTGGATTACAGTCCCAATCAGCCCCATATCATGATGCAGCGGCAGCCAGCTCACTACCGTAGATTCTTCAGTATGACTGCAGGCGGTTTGAATCACGCGCTGATTGTGCATCAGATTTGCATGGCTCACCATCACTCCGCGGGGCATGGAAGTTGATCCCGAGGTGTATTGCAGGAATGCCAGCGTCTTGCCCGTAATAGGTGGATGTTGCCAGCCTGAGGCCAGCGCCTTCTCAATTTTGCCGGCGCTCATCCAGCGTATAGCTGAGGTTACTGGATTCTCTCTAATTTCCTTCGGCAAGTTATCGACGATCTCCCGCGATGCAAATGCCACGGCTGGCTGCGCATCACGGAGAACCGACTGAAACCATGGTTCGCCCCGGCGTAGGCGGCCAGTGTGAATGGCAAACCCAGGAACAGCAATCACTCCGGCATACAAACATCCGAAAAATGCGGTTATATATTCGAGTCCTGAGGGCAGCAACAACAATGCCCGTTCACCTCTCATACCCAGCTCAACGAGTGCAACGGCAATCGCCCGGGCACGCTGATCTAGCTCTTCAAAGCTAATGCCGGCAGCGTTCGAATCGCCATCCTCCAGGAACGTATAGGCAATACGGGCAGGATGTTTTTCCGCCCGCCATTGCAATACATCCACCATGGTGGGGAATTGGCTTTGCTCACTGGCAGCCATCGGGATTGGTTTTTCCTGGTCCATAAAATTGCAGGCAGTTAGCTAGGTTCTTGATACCGAAAATATACAAATGCAGGAAATAAGTACCGAAGGCAATTTCAAACCGTAAAGGAAATTCAAAATTGGAGTCCAGCCGCTTGACTGTGCTACACGCAAAAGATTTTTCTAGAACCTAATCGTCCATCGTGCACAGGGCAGGCTGCCGCCACAAAAGTCACAAGGGGTATTTCTTAGGTTGTCCTCTTGAATCTGAGGGTGAGATAAATTTCTATCTCACAGTGCATAACTTAATCACACTCTTTCACCGGCACAACCAACTTGAAGTAGGAGATGTACTAGCCCTCCGGTGGAGGTACTAATTTCAGTGATTAGCATGGACGATAAGACACTGGAAGATCGAGTCCGGGAAAGCAAAGCCTTGCCGAAAGGCTGAAACATTCAGCAAAACAAAAGATCTGGGGCAAACCTGTCTGTGACAGATAGCAGCTTTTTCATGGCCATCGCCAACAACTTGCTCTGAATTTCCATGACGACCCTCAAAGTTATTTCTCAAACCACTTTAGGGTCGGCTACTGGCGAAAAGGACGGAACCAGGCTCGAATATCCTGAGCGAGCAACTCCGGCTCTTCCATAGCGGCGAAATGTCCGCCTTGCGGCATTTCGGTCCAGCGCTGCACGTTGAAGAATCGCTCTGCCCATTCCCGCGGCGGATGACTGATGTCTTTCGGAAAGAGCGCGAACGCCGCCGGAACTTTGCATGAACCAACCCAGTTCTTGATTCCTTCCTTCATCCACGTCATCGCACTTGCATTTGAGTAATCGTAGTAAGGCAGGAATGAGGTGCCAATCGATTCAGTGGCCCAATAGATCATGATGTGGGTGAGTAGTTCGTCCTTGGTGAACCGCGATTCAACGTTGCCCCCGCAATCGCTCCAGGCGCGAAACTTTTCAACAATCCATGCGGCGAGTCCAGCGGGTGAGTCATTTAGACCAGCGGCCAGACTTTGCGGCTTCGTGGACTGGATCAGAGCGTATGCCCCTTCCTTTTGCATCCATTCTTCGTTTCTCTTAAAGAACTTCGTTTCCTCCGGGCTGAGATCATCCGGCTTTTTGAAAAGATGTCCAAAAGGAACACCCGTCAAGTGAATGGCAACCACGGAGTCGGGATGGCTGCGCGCGACTTGTTCCGTGACTGTGCTACCCCAATCTCCACCATGCGCCCCGAACTTCTTGTAACCAAGCATGTCAGTCATCAGGCGCGCCCATAGATCATTGACGTGAAATATCATTCCCATCTTCTTTGGTTTATCAGAGAAACCATAGCCAGGCAGATCGGGCACAACCACATCAAAGGCATCTTCGGCCTGGCCCCTGAACGAAACCGGGTCCGTGAGCATTGGGATTAGCTTGGCGAAACGGTAGAACGAATCGGGATATCCGTGGGTAAGAATGATGGGGAAAGGATTTGGGCCTTTGCCACGCTGGTGAATGAAGTGGATCGTGCTGCCATCTAACTCTGTTCTATAGTGAGCGAATCCGTTGAGCGCTGCCTCATGCTTCCGCCACTCATAGGTATTTTTCCAGTAAGCAATGAGTTCCCGGAGGTATTGAGGATTGGTGCCGGCGTTCCAGCCTGCCCCTTCCACCGAACAGGGCCAGCGAGTATTGTTCAATCGCTGGCGCAAGTCACTCAAGACCTCCTCTGAGATATTTATTTCAAATGAATTGATACGATCATTTTCCATAAAATGCAACTCGCACGTACCTTGCCTGCTTTACGATGCGCAGCGAATCTGCAAGGTTCGATTGAGAAATAACAAAAAGATTTTTCTCTCGAGTGCTTTTGAATTTTAGGGGCAACTACCTTGAGACTTCAGCTCCGCTCCCGTCCCAGCAGCGCGTCTTGGCACAGTTACACATAAGAAGGCGCTCGATTCCGCCGGGAATCCACTTGGAACAGTGGCAGCGCCGATAGTGATGTTGATTCGCGTACAAGGTGGGTAATGGTGGGTGTAGACAGAAAGCATCGGGCCGGCGATTCATTAGAGTTTTCGGCAAGCTTGCGGCCCAAGCTTAGGGATTGAACGCAGATTAAGAAAGCGGAGAACAGTAGAGGTATGATTTCGGTTTGGCGGCGCTGAAATATGCGTTTATTTTCAGAAAGTCAGAATTTGGTGGAGCTAGTTGGGATCGAACCCGCGTCATCGCTTGAAACAACGGAAGTTATTGATTTTCTGCAGAAGCGAACAATGCCGAGAATGCCAGGGATGCCACAAATTCCTGAACCCCCAAATTCATTGTACGGTTATTGTACGGTGATTTCTCCCAATTCAACAACTTGCGAATGGTGCGACTTCAGTGTTGAGGCTTGAAATAATCTGGCTTTCCATACCATTCTCCTGTTTCAATTGAAACTCGCGCCACATGGTCAATAATCTTTGAAGAGCAGCAGCATGGAGTAGATCAAAGTCGAGCTTAAAGCCCTTCTTCCCTTCATGAAGGTCTCACCTAAGGAGAGGGGGCTGTTCCGAACCCATGAACAGCCGCGCTCCTCACGTAGTTGTAGGTTTTGGCACGATACCGGCGTTGCGGGCGTGATTCGCCCGAGCTTCGAAATAAAGAGGCACCGACTGAAACCGGACGCAGTGGAAGTGGCATTTCATTTTGAGAAAGACGCTTTCACCAGTAAAGCACTAACTATCGGAGGTAAAGGTACAAACACAGGTACTCCGGTCTTGGCTCGGCGCAGGAACAAGGTGCCGTTTCCATCCAGCCGGTCTTTCGTGAGTCCAACCGCGTCACTGATGGCGAGTCCACTCCATCTCATCAGTAAGCCAGCGCTCTCGGCTTCTGCGGTATCGGCAGTCAAAACCGCCGCCATATTCATAGCGGTCGGTGGCGGCCACAATCTGCTGAAACTCACGCCGATTGAAGTAATAGGTGGGTAGAGTTCGCGCGGCGATCGGTTTTTTCAGCAGATCGGTGGGATTAAGGCTTGAGCCAGCCATTGGCTATACAAAAGGCAAAAAATGAGCGCAATCTTTCGTGGCGCCGTGTCGTGTCGTGCGCGCCAGTTCCCAGGTTTGGCGAAACTGCCGCACTTGGGGGAGCCGGAGCTGTTCCAACCAAACCAGGTCATGCTGGCGACACCAGGCGAGAAGCTCGCCTTCGAGAAAGGCCCTCTTCTGATGTAGGGTGGACGGCTTCAATTTGCGCGCCTCTTCGTCCCCCAGATAATCAGCTACAGCGGTGGCGAGGGAGATTTTTTCCTCCAGGTTCTTTTCCAGCTCTCGAGCCTTGGCCTCAGCCTGCGCCCAGCGGGTGCGCGCGCTGAAGCGGACGAAACCTCGCTTCTCAAGGGTGTCGGTGAGCCACTTGGGACAATGGCAGCGGCGGTAGTGAAGGTCATGATGAGGACAGGGAGGATAGTGACGGGTATAGACAGAAAGCATGGAACGCTCCTCCGCCCGATCCCGGCGAGTTTTAAATAGGTGAAGGCCGCGAACGTACGATTACCGTACGATGCGGGAGAAGGTCTTGGCTAACTCCATGATTCAAAGCGAAGGAGTCTTGGCGGAGCTAGTCGGGATCGAACCGACGCTCTGTACTCAAAACACGCAATTTATGGGGTTTGCGTGAAACATAGAAGGGCCAAAAATGCCATCAAAAGACAGAATTGCCGGTTCCATTGTACGTTTATTGTACGGTGATTTTGCAAAAATCAATCGTAAGTTTTTAATTCGATTCGATCCGCGACTTTTGTGAGACACAATAAAGAGGCTTGGTGCAAGTCAAGAACAAATCCCAGCAGACAGATTTCATATTGTGCATGTCTCAGTGGTCTGCTGTCTGTTCCCAACCGGTAACAGTCGCGCGACACTGGGCCTCTGTGGACACTCAGAGGCTTTGCCATGCATGTTATCGCCGGCGGCACCTTCAAAACACCGCATCGCCATAAACATATGGCAAGAGCTGGGTGCTCCACCATCGCCCGCGGGTCTTCGAAATGGCTTCCAGCGTGACGGCATCGTCACCACATTAAAAGATCAGTTCTATGTTCGGAAATTAGGCTAACTTTATTGCAGATGAGTTTGCGAGAAAGGTGATCAACAATTTGTCTGTAATTCAACTGCGATTCACTCACTTCAACAATCACTCCTATATCCCATAGCCTACCCATAATCTCTACAGTCTTGCTACTGTATGAACTTTGCGACCACGCTCTCGGAGTCTCGTCTACAGTAAAGGGTGTGCGCAAATGCTCCAGTAGCGGAGCGACTGCAATATCACCGAGAAAAGCGGTTGGCCGCGCCAGAGCTGGATGTGCGAGCGTCGGCCGTTCGCCAATAAAGTCTCCATCCACAATCTCCGACCGTGTCAAAAGCCTCACCCACTCCTCCTCATCCTGTCGCTCTTCCACCCTCCTCTGAACCTGTCTTACGTACTGCTTTTGTCCTCTCCATGGGGATTGATGCCAACCAGTCCCACGCGATGCCGTGTGCGATTTCTTCGGGGTTGCCCATGCGACCCATGGGATGCATGGCGGAGATGGTGGGCTCATCGTACTGCCATTTCAACACTGCCGAGGATAATATCAGTCTTGATCGCGCCAGGAGCCACTGCGTTGACCCAAATTTTCTGAGTCGCATGATCAAGCGCACCTGGCTTTGTCAGGCCGACGACCGCATGCTTGGTTGCAGCATACGGGCCGGCCCAGGGAATGCCGTTGAAACCGGCGATCGAGGCGAGGTTCACGATCGAACCGTCGCCGTTTTTCAGCATCTGCTAGACCTCATATTTCATGCAGAGGTAAACGCCCATTACGTTGGTCTGCAGCATCGCTTGAAATTTCGCGGTGTCGGAATCTCCAATAGTCGGTCCCATCCATTCATGAATTCGTTCGTTCGAGATAGCAGCATGCCCGCTAATCGCGCAGAGCCCGCATGGGGTCGATGCGGGATGCGTTCCATGCAGGAGTGAAGCACGCCCCTATCGAAATGAATACCATTATCAATGATGCGATCATAAAAACAGCCGGACTACGTGGATTCACTTGGTAGAGCAGAGTTCCCGAGGCAATGAACTGGGTTAAAAATATGGACGCGATGGAGCCTAGGACCACGCCGCCGACCGCGAGTACCAATCCATGTACCATTATTATGCGAAACACATCTATTGCGCCTGCACCCAGCGCCATGCGCAAGCCAAGCTCACGTTTGCTCTGAGAGACAGAGTAGGACATGACCCCATAAAGTCCCACGGCGGCCAGCACTAGCGCAACTCCGCCAAAGATAAACAGGAGAGAGACTACAACCTTTTGAGACGATAGCGCGGAACGATTCATATGGTCGCGTAGAGTGATAACCTCCTGCATGCCCAGTCCCGAATCCAAAGAATGGATCTCGCGGGCCAGTGCAGAGTACATCTGCCCTGCCGGTTGAGAAGTACGGATCATGATGAAGCTATTCACAACCGGTAATTGCTCCATGCTAACGTACATAAATGGTTTAGGTAATTCGGCAAAGGATCCGTACTTTGAGGTTTTGGCGACTCCCACTACCTGCATCGCCTTGCCATTTAGCTGAATGCGCTTGCCGACTGGATCTACGCCACGCCAGTACTTGGCAACCATCTGTTCATTTACGATAACGGCGGGAAAACTGTTTGCATTATCGGTGCGCACGAATTCCCGTCCGGACACAATAGGAATTCGCATATCCCCAAAATAGTCAGGGCTAATCTGGTTGTATTCCACTGTTGGTCTTTCATCGGGAGCCGCCTCATATCCGTCCACGATGATGGGACCCGAAAGATACCCTTGATAGCTGAATGGTCTGGTTCGAGTGAATGCAACAGATTCAACTCCGGGAATGGCTTTGACGCGATCCGTAAGATCATCGCGAAAGCGCTGTGCGCGCGCATTATCATATCCCGCTCCAGCCAGGTTAAAAGTTGTGGTGACTACATTGTCGGGGGAGAAGCCAGGATCGGCGGACTGCAGCCTCTGAAGGCTTTGCACCAGCAACGCCCCACCCACAACAAGGATGAAGCTAAGCGCTACCTGTACAAGAACCATGGCAGAGCGCATGCGAGATTTTCCGCGGTTCCCAAAAGAAGTCCCGGATTCCGCCTTGAGTGCTCCTGCAATATTCAATTTACTGGTCTGCAGGGCCGGAATAAGCCCAAACATCAATGTAGAAATCACGCAAACCCCGCAACTGAACGCGATCACTCGCCAGTCCATAACCCCTGACAAATTGGTAGCGAGAACCGATGATGAGGGGAAGAAGACGGTTATCAAATTCCGGCAGAAAAAAGCGAGCGCTAGTCCGCAGACACCGGCAATCGAAGAGAGAATCAGCCCTTCCGTGATCAGTTGCCGCAACAACCTGCCGCGCCGGGAGCCAAGCGCGAGGCGCACGGTGATCTCGTGCTGACGAGCTAGCGACCTGACAAACAACAGGTTACTAACGTTGGCGCAGGCGATTAAAAGCACCAGGAATACAGCTCCGAGCGAAATTCCCAAGGTTGGCGCCAAGGTGCCAGCCTGATTAAATGGCGTTTTCCATAATGGGAAAAGCTTCGCGCCACGTCCCCGGTTTGTGTTGGGATACTGATTTTCAAGACGCTTGGCTACACCTGAAATCTCAGCTTGTGCCTGTTGAATAGTGACCCCAGGTTTAAGAAGGGCGTACCCTTCAACCCAGCCGTCGCTACGATCTTCCATCTTGTAGTTGCCCCCAACAAAATTTTCCTGCATCGAAGCAGGAACCCAGAACTGCATGGGATAACCGACGAAGGTGCCGTAAAAGCCTTCCGGAGCCACGCCGATAATGGTGTGGGGTATCGTCCGCAGAAGTAATTTCTGTCCAATAATATTGGGATCACTCCGAAATCGTTCTTTCCACAACCAATAACTGATGATGGTCACGGGATGACCATTACGGCCCCAGTCTTCTTCTGACCGAAATGCCCGTCCGAGAACAGGATGGACTCCGAGGGCATCAAAATAATTCGACGAAACAAGGCTGCCGGTTGCGGTTTCTGCCCGATCACCGATGTTTAGCGAGGCACTGGTAATGTGGTCTGCGATAAACCAATCGAATGACTTAGACTCTCTCTGAAAATCGAGAAAATCAAGCCAGGAAACATCGTCGTAGCCCAAAGCGCCTTCGCCTTTGTCGTAACGTTCCGGTACTGTCGCAGTGAATGAAACCATTCTCTCCTGATGCGCTACACGCGGAAAGGGTCGGAGCAGTACCCCTTCAATCCAACTGAAAACAGCGGCATTAGCCCCAATCCCCACAGTGAGACAAAGGATTGCCAGAAAAGAAAAGGAAGGATTACGCCGTATCACGCGGAATCCAAAACGGAGATCCTGAAGAAGATTTTCGATGAGGTTGAGGTTACTCATTTTGGGGCAGTCCTCCTTGATCTGTTCCATTCCACCCAGCGACCGCAACGCTGCGGCGCGAGCATTTCCGGGGCATGCCCCGGTCCAAGTATTTTCTATTGAGGTTCGATGACGAAAATACAATTCATCTTTGAGTTCCAGTCAATTTTTGTTGCAATCAGGATGGAACGTAGCCGGAACGTCAGCTTATGATGCCAGCAAATTGGATTATTCCAATTCACGTTCTCAACCCAAATCAATTTATAAAATTGTAAAGCTGGTTGATGTACTGAACGATCCGAGTCGTGCAGCGGCTGAAGTGTAAAAGCATTCAAATTCAACAGATTGAGCGTGGCCTTGAATCAGTCCAGTAGGCTATCCATGCAGATACGATCCTTTCCACATCCTGCGATTTAGTTTAGACCCTTCTCAGCAGTTTAGGAAAGCATGGAATTTGCCAGCGATTGCGGCTGAATTCAGTAGAGTACCTCCGCATTTAATTCAGCTTATATTTCCGGCACACTATAGCTTGATCACTACCCTGAGCCGCGATGAACTCCGCCGGACGCCGAATCGGTGTGGGTAGGCCAGCAGAATAATCGCTGACCCAAAATGAAACTCCCGATGGAGCATTCAGCGTGAGATCCAGTTCGGCCCCTTGTGTATCCATTCCATAGAGCAACATGAACAGGCCACCAGAACCTGCCTGAGGCTTCACACTGCGGCCGGAGATTTCCACCAAAATTGACTGCACGCTGCGATCAAATCGAACCACCATGAAATCTGCATTTCTTTGTGATCTTACATTCATGCGAAGACGGCGAAGATTACCCTTTTGTTCATCGACCTCGATTTCGCTTACCGGAGGCCGCAAATCAATTGCTGGAGCTGAGGCCGAAAGAGGTGCGCGCAACGATCCAGTCAGATAATTCGGGACCGGTTCGCGCCGGGGGACCTTGCCTAGAAACTGCGCGGTGTATCCATCGAGAGCAGAATCATCACTGACCCACACAGCTGTACGATCATCCGCATTCAGACTGTACAGAAGATGGTCTTGCCTCGGGTGCTGCGCACTGGAATTTGACCGGAAAAATCCAACGGCCATGCAGGCTGCGGCCGTGAAAAACAATGGCAGCAGAATTGTTCGCCAAGGGCGTTGCGGCACAGCAATGTTCGTGAACGGAACACAGATCAGAAAAAACAGACTTAAAAGCAAGCCGATAGCAGCGATGCTCAAGATGTTCAGAGTTAGAAAGGCATATAGAAGATACGCCATTGGGGCAAACAATAGTACAGTAATTGCCACCGCCGGAAGTGTTGCCAATGCCCTGCTTTTTAACGATCCTGCTCTACGGATTGTCAGTACTAAAAATCCGGAGATGGCGAGAAGGAGCGGCCAGAATAGCAGATAATGCCCTCCTGGCAGCAGCAAAGTAAAGGCCCAGCTCAGAATGCAAACGAGCGTCAGACCGCCCAGAGACAATTCTTCAAGGCGGAAACGCCGGCGCAACGCTATAAGAACGACAGATCCGGTCGCAATTCCGAGCAGAACCAGCCCGTTCAAAAGAAAAGAATTTGCTGCTGTGTCGCCGAGCAGCATGCGACTGCCAAGTATCAGGAGAAGCAGCCACCCGGCAACGGCCATCACACCTGTGATCACAACCACCGTCAGAAAAGATAAAGCTGTTGCCCTGTAGAAACGTCCTGGGCTTACTTCTCCGCGTCGAACACTGAAAACAATCACTGCGCCCAGCAGAAGCGTGACGACAATCTGGCCTATCAAGACCCAACGTTCGCTGTATGTGATCATGCTCGCACCAAACCAGTCAAAGAAGATGTCATCTCCGGATTCGCGCTTAAGTTTTCCCAGGTCCATCTGGCCGAACTGGCGAACCAATGAAACAAGATACGAGCCATGGTGCTGCAGGGACGCAGGATCGAGATTTTCTGGGGTATCCATCTGTGAGTGATAGGCTTCTAGATGCTCGCCGAATGCGAAGTTGAGGCCGGGGATTCGCGCAGGCCGAAACTGCGTGAAATCCGTAACGTTGGGAAGCAGCTTATACAGCGAATAAAACAATGAAGAGCCAATAGGGTAAGGGGCGGTCCTGACTACTTCATTCAGCAAAGCGGCATTATTGGTGCTGGTCTCAAAAAGCATGGAAGGACCGCGATTGCCGCGGGCCTCGAAATTCATCACCAGAGCAACATCCTTCATCCAGGGATGAGAAGCCACAAATGATTCCGCTCCCAGTAGCCCTGGTTCTTCGCCGTCTGTAATAAGGACGATTAGATCGTTTTTTAATGGAGCTCCCGTCTTCACTGCATGCAAGCCTTCAAGAATGGCAGCAACTCCGGATGCATCATCAGCTGCGCCTGGACCATTGGAAACAGAATCATAATGAGCCATGAGCAGGATGGCTCCGGAGTTTGCCGTACCGGGAATTCTGCCCACAATATCATTCGCCCTGCCAGCGACGAGCGCCCATGAATCGTTGTCAATTCCAACCGCTGTGAAAATCTGAGGTTTCAGTCCAAGCGCCGAAAGCTGGTCCAGAAGATACTGCCTCACCTCAGCATTTGCGTGTGTGCCGGTCGGATGAGGTACGCGTGCAATGGTGTGAACATAAGCGATGGCTCGCTGCGCTGAAAACTCGGATTGCGCCGCGCTGGCAGGCACTACCTCCGGAGCTTTCAATTCGAAAATGGCCAATCCCGCGAGCAGGAAGACCCAACACCATGCCAGAGCAGCCAGCCATGGTGTTGCTGGCGGTTGTTGTTGTACGGCAGCAGGCATGGGACGAAATTGCATTTGGGCAACATGCATAGCAGGAATCCAATCAGAGATCAGCGATATCTACTTCAACGGACACGCTTTTTTGAATCAACTCAAGCGACAGTACCACCCGGCAACTGGATTTCTGACGAACGACTATGCCTTGCAGTCCTGCCATAACACCAGACCGAATATGGATAACTGTGCCGGTAGTGAGATAAGGGTGGGGTTCTACTTTTCCCAGGCTGACTACCTTCCGTAAAGATTCAATATAGGTGTCGGAAATAACGGAGGATTCGCGTTTACCTACTGCCGACAGAACCCCGGGAACTTCCAGAGCGCGCACTCGCTGGCCTCGCACGGCACGTACAAAAAGATAGCTGGGAAACAATGGAAGCTGAATCGTCACATTGGATCCATCTCTCCACTTACGTCGAGTTTCATAGAGCGGAAGAAAGTGTTCGATCTGCCTAACCTGGAGATGCTGCGCAATCCGTTTTTCGTGCCTTGTCATCACATAAATGGCAAACCATTCCGGCGCAGCACAACTCTCGGACGGAACAAGGGCCGGAGCGACAGTGGACATAAGCGGTTCCATGAATCACTCCTGCTCTAAGCTGTACTGCTCTATCTTGCCCTTCGATTCTTCAATGGTATGGGCAACGAGCGTCAGATTGGCAAACTTTATGCGATAGTCGCGGAAGGTCAACCCGTTGGCAACCGAGTATTCGGTCGGCACAAACTCCTGCGGATTACCTAAGGGAGTCAGGCTGGAAGAAAAATCCTGCAATGCCTGCTCCTTGAAGTAATTATTCGCATCTTCGGTGAACAAAGATCGATCAAGTGTGCCATGCTGAAGAGAATCAAAGATTTTACGGGCCTGCTCAAGTTTCTGGGGAGCAGCCGGGTCTGGCTCTGGCTTTTTGGGAAACAGTAGAGAGACGATTCCACTTGTAATTTCAGGAGGTGCGCCAGCATCCATATTGGTCAGGATTGCTATGGCAATATGGTCATCGGGAAAGATGGTGTTGGCGGCACTAAAACCAGACACATCGCCGAGGCCATAGATCGCCCGCCGTTCTGCTTTTCGAGTAATGCCGTTGCCCAGCGCGTAGTTGGTCGCCAGACCATTGGAAAGCGATACGGCCGCTTCAAATTGCCGGTAAGAAAAGGGCTTAAGCAGTTCGTGGTTCATTAAGGAGATATCCCACTTGCCCATATCTTGCGCCGTCATGGCAAGTTCCTCTCCTCCAAATAGCCATCCCTGCCCTTCCCGCGGCGCCGGACGAGGTGGTCCCAGAGCATAACGCATGTAGCCGGCGGTATCGGCAGGGCCAAGCTTTTCTGAATCTATATCGACCACACTTTCCATGCTCAGTGGCACAAATAGTTTCTCCCGTAAAAAATGATAGAGGGACATGCCGCTGGCTTTTTCCACGATCATGCCGGCAATTACATAGTTGGTATCGCTGATCTCCCATTTCATTCCCGGATCGAAGTTCAATGGTCTGGTGGCCGCCTGCTCCAGAATCTTGCTCGGAGCAATCGGCTGTAAGACCTTGAGCGGCAAATAGTCCACAGTCCAGTATTCCTGATAACCAGAAGTTTGAGAGAGCACCTGGCGAATCGTTACCTCATTAGCGCGATAAAGATCGGGAAGAAACCGGGAAACTTTGTCATCCAATGACAATTTGCCCTGTTCCTGCAAGAACAGAATTGCCTCAGCCGTAATTGGCTTGCTCAGTGAACCGATGCAGAAACGCATTTCGGGCTTTGCAGTAGTTTGTGGATCAAGGCGCGCACTGCCATAGGCCCTAAGATAGGCGATTTGCCCATCTTTAACGACCACTAACGAAGCACCTGGAGTTCCTGTCTTAGTCAGCGTTTCAGTAACAAGCTTGTCGATTTTCTCGCGAATATCGGGCGTGAGTTGCTGGGATTGAGCCGGCAATCCAGCCAAAGCGGCAAGTGAAACAACCGCAAACCGGAGGAGTGAGAAATGAAGTCTGCGCACTGGTTCTCCTTGGACGAAGCTGCAAAATCTGGATCTTGCCGAAACCCAATCTATAAGGAACAAGAGAAGGCCAGCAGTAGTTTTCCGTGAGGGACACGATGACAAGGGTGGGCGGACGATTTTAAAGGATGAGCGGCCACGCTAATCCAGCAACGCCGCAATAGAGAACTCTTGCACAAAAAAATAGGCCACCGGCATCTTGCGGTGGCCCGTGAAGTAGTCGAGATAAGTTCAAAAAAACAGCTAGCTTGCTTCTCCTTGTCTCAACACCGGGGCGGTGATTTTGGGAGCAGCGGCAGTTCCGGACATCTGCTGGGCTGCGACAAGAGCCTGCGCAACTGGACGTAGCGTTGAGAGCCGAGTGGCAAACACGATTCCGCCAATGATGGAAATAACGCCACATACAGCAACCGTCATGGGTGCTCCAATCGCATGGGCTATCCCGCCGGCCATGAGTGAACCCAATGGCGCCATGCCCATGAACATCATGGAACAAACTGCCATCACGCGCCCGCGTAGGTGATTGGGAACCATCCCCTGAAGAAGAGTATTGGACGAGCCCATTTCCAGCACCACTGAAAATCCCACAGGAAGCAGCAGGGCCACGGATAACCAGAAAGTTCGCGACAGCGAGAAAAGAATCAACGTAGCGCCAAAAGTAAGGCTGGCAATTATGGTCCAGCGTTCGAGTCCGCCCACATTCCTCCTGGTAGCTAAGGTGATCGCGCCGCACAATGCACCCAGGCCGACGGCGCCCATCAATAACCCCAGAGCCATGGCGCCACCATGCAGGATATGGTCAGCAAACACCGGCATCAGCACCACGCCCGGCGTTCCAGTCAGGCTGATGAGCCCTAATAGCAGCACAAGTGCTCGGACTGGTGCGGTACGGGTAGCGAATTGGAAGCCCTCAATAATGTTCTGCAGCGGAGAACCTTGAAGGGCCGGTCGCGCAGGAGCGGTGGTCATCATCAACAAGGCGGCGATCGCTGCCAGAAAACTCAAGCCATTCGCAAAAAAGCACCACCCCTCACCTACTGATGTAATCACGATTCCTGCGAGTGCCGGCCCGATCACACGGGCCGCGTTAAAGATGGCCGAGTTCAGGGCAACAGCATTAACCAGATCTTCGCGTGGAACCATATCTGCAAGAAAAGCCTGGCGCACTGGGATATCAAAGGCGCTGACTATGCCCAGCAGCACTCCAAGCAATATTATGTGCCACGGCTGGACAACATGCGTGAGCGTGATTCCTGCCAGAACCAACGTAAGCGTCATCGTCAAAGATTGAGTGGCAACCAAAATGGATCGGCGGTTATAACGGTCGGCGACGATACCGCCGATCGGCATTAACAGAAAAATGGGAATTTGACCGGCAAAAGCTACTGTGCCCAACAGCAAAGGCGAGCCGGTCAAACGATAGATCAACCACGCCTCCGCGATTGGATCCATCCAGCTACCAATCAGGGAGATGAGTTGACCGCAAAAAAATAGACGAAAATTGTGATGCCGCAACGCACGCAATGCTACAGGCCATTCTTTGCGCTGGGACTGGAAATTTTTCATCTTCACCTGGAGATTTGGATGTTTAGTCTGTGATGTCAGAAATCAGATTTTGCCCACAACTTAATCGCGCAAAGCCTGGACCGGATTGGTGCGGCTGGCACGCCATGCAGGCAAAAAACATGCCATGGTGGCAATGATTGTCAATCCTATGGATGCCAAAGCAAAAGCCAGCGGCTCACGTGGATTGATCTGGTAAAGAAAGGTCTTGAAATCGATCCAGTGAGTCAAACTTGCAGCAATGAGCGTTCCAGCCACCATGCCGCTTATCGTCACCAGCAGTCCATTGGACATCACAATACGGAACAGATGCGGCGCATCGGCGCCCAGTGCCATCCTTAATCCGAGCTCACGTTTGCTCTGAGAAACAGAATAGGACATCACGCCGTAGAGTCCGACTGCTGCCAGCAACATCGCAATTCCACCAAAAATACTAAGAAGGGCCACTGCAACCTGCTGCGAAGCCAGCACCTCGCGGTTGATATGCTTCCTCATGGTGATAACTTCCTGGAGTCCCAGGTCAGGTTCTAACGTATGGACCGTGCTGGATAAAGCCGGCGCCAGCGACTCTACGTTGCGTGAAGTGCGGATGAGAAGGTTCATGTTGGTGGTAGGGCTCTGGTCCACCGGAACATAGAAAAAATTCAGTGGCGATTCTGACAAGGTATAGTATTTGGTGTCTTTGGCAACGCCTACCACCTGCATCCATTTGTCTTTCACCTGAATGCGCTTGCCCACTGGATCTACGCCACGCCAGTATTTCTCCACCATCTTCTGGGCCACAATGACCGCAGGAAAGCTGGTGGCATTATCATTCTTGGTAAAATCTCGGCCCGAAAGAATTGGGATCCCCAGGGTTTTAAAGTAATCGGGACTAATCAGGTTGTATTCTGACGTAGGGCGTTCATCGGGTCCAGGCTGGTAAGTCTCAATAGTTATGGGTGCATTAAAGAAAGTGGCATAGCTAATTGGCCGAACCTTGACCCACGCCACTGATTCCACGCCGGGCATGGCCCTGACCCGGTCTGCCAAGTCATCTCTGAACTGTTTGGAGCGTCCGGTATTGTAGCCCGCTCCAGTCAAATCGAAGAGCGTGGTCAGTACATTGTCTGTTGAAAAACCTGGATCAGCAACGCTAAGTCGGCGCATGCTCTGAAACAATAAGACTCCTCCTACCAGCAATACGAAACTGGCCGAAACCTGGCCGGCGGCCATGAGAGAGCGCATCCAGTTCCGTCTGCGCGTTCCCGAGGATCCTGCGGCTTCTGCTTTCAAAGCGCCTGCAATATCGATGTTGGTGCTCTGCAAGGCGGGAACAAGCCCAAACATCACGGTGGAGACAAGGCAAATGACAAGGCTGAATCCCGCAACACGCCAATCTATTTCCCCGTGGAGATTTGAACCGAGAACAGTTGACGATGGGAAAAAGACCACGAGCAGATTGCGGCAAAGATAGCCAAGCAGAAGCCCAGCAGCCCCGCCAATTACTGAAAGAATCAAGCCTTCTGTGAGAAGTTGCCGCAGCAGGCGGCCACGCCTGGAGCCGATGGCAAGGCGCACTGTAATTTCATGCCGGCGAGCAAGAGATCTGACGAGCAGAAGACTTCCGACATTTATGCATGCGATAAGCAACACAAAAAATGTTGCTACCAGGGCTATTTCCAGAGTGGGCGCTAAATCACCAGCCTGATTGAAGGGATTCTTCCAGAGCGGAATAAGCTTCGCGCCGCGGCCGCGGTTGGTTTCTGGATATTGAAGTTCTAACCTTCTCGCCACGGCAGTAAGCTCTTCTTGCGCCTGATTGATGCTCACACCTGGCTTCAGTCGCGCATATCCTTCAATCCATGTTTGGTTGCGGTCTTCAAGTTTGTATCCGCCGGGGTTGAATATTTCCTGCATTGATACCGGGGCCCAGAACTGGATGGGATAACCCACAAATGTGCCATAAAAGCCTTCTGGCGCTACGCCGATAATGGTATGAGGCACGGCGTTGAGAAGTTGTTTTCTGCCGATGATGTTGGGATCGCTGTTGAATCTTTCTTTCCAAAGCCAATAGCTGATCACCGCGACCGGATGGCCGTTTCGGCCATAGTCTTCTTCAGGGCGGAAGCCACGTCCAAGAATTGGACGGATTCCGAGCGCATCAAAATAATTCGCGGAGACAAGGCTTTGGGCCACTCGTTCAGCTCGATCGCCGACGTTTAGCGTGGTACCGCCAAGCCGGTCCGCGAGAAACCAGTCGAAGAGCTTACAATCGCGCGCGTAATCCTGCATATCTGGCCACGCAACTTCGCCGTAGCCATCGCCAGCTGCTCCCTTGTCCAGCGCAGTGGCCGTATCCATGGAGGCCAAAGCCACAATTCTCTCCTGATGGGCTACCAATGGGAATGGACGGAACATCAATCCTTCCATCCAGCTGAACACAGCAACGTTGGCGCCGATTCCCAAAGTCAGACATAAAATCGAAAGAATCGAAAAAGTTGGGCTGCGGCGAAGCATGCGAGTGCCAAATCGCAGATCTTGCAGGAAATCTCTAAACATGGAAATGCCTCCATCGCGGATTCTTGGTGATATGCAGTTTCTTGAAATTACTGGCTTGCAAACGAAGCGGAACGATGCGTTATTAATTTGATAACGCGGGAAGATGTATGCGACGCGCCTCAATACTCTTTTTCGTGCGGGCCTGAGATCTCACACAATGAACTCTTCCTTGCCCAAATCCTGCCCTGTGTTTTGCTGTGCTTGACTTGCCCAAATAGAGGTCTGGATCGCCTCAGCCAGCCCAACCAGAGTTGGCGTTTGCATCAATTCCCGGATCGGAAACGGGATGTGATATTGTTCGCGAATTCGCGAGACAAGTTGGATCGCCAGCAACGAGTGCCCACCAAGTTCAAAGAAGCTATCCTCACGCCCCACTTGTGGGACAGCCAGTACTTCTTGCCACAAGCTGGCCAACTCGGCTTCCAACGGCGTTTGCGGCGGCGCATAAGCACGGTCCTCACTCCGCTCTTCAATCGCGGCCAGAGCAGCATGATCGATTTTGCCGCTTGTCTTGAGTGGAATTTTCTCCAGAACCGTAATGGGGGATGGAACCATAAACTCCGGCAACCTGCTTTGCAGGAACTGTTTCAGCTCAGCGGAGCGCAGGTCGCGATTCGCGCGAGAAGTGACAAAAGCTACCAGGCGTTTATTGGCAGCGGTTCCACGGACCGCCACAGCAACTTCATTCACTTGGGGGTGCTGACGCATGACTGATTCAATTTCACCCAGTTCAACGCGATAACCACGAATCTTTATCTGGTTATCAACCCGACCGATAAAATCAATTGCACCCTCGATACCGTAGCGCACCAGATCACCAGTACGATAGAGCCTCTCCCCTGGCTCGTTGCTGAATGGATGCGGAACAAATTTCTCCGCTGTCAGGCTGGGCTTGTTGTGATAGCCACGGGCCAGACCATCACCGGCAATGAACAGCTCGCCTGCAATGCCAGGAGGAAGCATTTCCATTTCTTCATTCAAGATATAGACCTGCGTATTCGCTATTGGCCGGCCAATGGAGACGGTCGCTCCGACCTGGTTTGCGCTGCGCATGCGATAGCAACAGGTAAAGGTCGTACTCTCTGTGGGACCATAGCCGTTGACGACGGTGCCGTCCTCGAGAAAAGTCAACGCCTTTATAACGCGATCGGGCATAAGGACATCGCCGCCCGCAAGCAAGGTCTTGACAGGCTTGAGAATATCCGGAGCATGGTCTACCACCTGATGGAACAAAGAGGCGGTAAGCCACAGCACAGAAGTGCGATGCTGACGGATTGCCGTACCCAATTCTTCGAGCGACGGAGCACTAGAAGCACAGACTGCAAGCCGCGCCCCGTTTAGCAGGGCGCCCCAGATTTCCCATGTGGAAGCATCAAAAGAAAGCGGGGCAAACTGGAGAAATGTCTGGCCAACAGACAGATCACAAAACCAGTTGTTCTTGATCAGGCGAACCACTCCACGATGCGTGATTGTGGCGCCTTTGGGTGCTCCAGTCGAACCTGAAGTGTACATCAGGTAAAGCAGATTTTCTGCTGAGGCCCTGACTTCAGGATTGAAATCCTTCTCCTTGGAAATTTCCTTCCAGACCTGATCGAGAGAAATGACTTTCGTCCGGGATACAGGCAAAAGCTTTCTCAGCTTCTCAGTCGTAAGAACAAAGGAAACGGCACTATCCTTTATCAGAAATTCCAGCCGCGACGCTGGATACGCAGGATCAATTGGCACATATGCGGCTCCAGCCTTCACGATGCCAAGCATCACAATATAGGCTTCAAGGGAACGTTCCATGCAAAGCCCGATCAGCGTCTCCGGTTTGGCACCCAGGCGTATGAGCCAATGCGCTACCTGGTTGGCTTGGCGATTGAGTTCATCGTAATTCAGGGTTATCTCATCGGAAACCAGCGCGGTGGCAAACGGAGTTTCACCGACCTGATGCTCGAAAATACTGCTAATCGTTTCGTTGCGCGGATACTCGCGGCGCGTATTGTTCCAGACATTAAGCACCGTATGACGCTGCTCGGCTGCCAATGCGGGAGATGAAGTTACAAGTGCTTCCGGATCTGCGGTGAGACTCGTTAACGCCTGCTCATACCAGAACGCCATGAGTTCCCCAAACGCCGGACTTATCTGGGTACGGTCAAAGCACAATTGTGCGGCTACCCGATTAGTGAACGGATCCACACTGAACATTGAGACGAGCGTATAGCTGCTCTCCTCATAGGGCCTTTCCTCAAGAACTTCCAACTCCGCGAAACGGTCGAGTTGGCGGTAGATGTGGTAGTGGGTGAAATAGAACGTTACTTCAGAAAGGCGCTGGCGCTTTAACAGCTGCTGGAGTTCTGCAAGAGGGTAACGCCGGAACGGAAGGATTTCCCTTTCAGTAGCAAAAATATTCTTGATCAGGTCAGTCCAGCGTGTCTGTCCCACCGCCATGCGGAACGGCGTGCTGTTCAGAAATAATCCCAGGATGCGGTCGCCATCTGACGTTTCCGGCCGGCCATTCGCAACCGTAGAGGTCAGCACATCACTACGCCCTGAGACCCACTGCATTACGGCAAAATGCGCAGCAAACAAAATGGTTTTCACCGGCACTGCTGCTGTAAGAGCAAGCTTTTGCAGTTGCTCCGACAACACCGGAGAGATCGGCACATCAACCCGGAACACGCCTCGTTTTTCTGCCGCGCCACTGGCCGACTGATTAGGCCGGGGCAAGAGTATGGGCTCCGCCCCTTCCAGTTTCTTTAGCCAGAACTCCCGGGCCTCAGAGGACTTGAGCGCTTCCTGTTCGAGTGCAATAAATTCGCGGTATTGGGTTTGCGGAGCCACAAAAGGCGGCGCTTCTCCATAGAGCAGGAACATGTAGCTCTGTGCAAGTTCCGTCTGAATGGTTGCATCACTCCATCCATCGAGAATGGCGTGATGGAAGCAAAGAGTGTACTGGAAAGTCTCATCCGACCGCCTGTGTATCTGGAATCTGAACAGCGGGGCTTGTGAGATATCAAAACCTCGCGCTTTTTCACTTTCCAACCATTCGCCAATGGCAGCTTCCTGCGCATCACGATCAAGGCCGCGCAGATCTCCAACTGTGAGCTGTGCGGTGGCAAAAGAATGAACAAGTTGCAGCGGAACACTATAATGCGAGAGCTCAAACGAGGTGCGCAGGATGGGATGGCGCGAACAAAGCTCGCGAATTGCCTGCTCTAAAAGATCTTGACGGAAGGGCGCCTTCATGTGGGCGCTCATTATGTCGTGGTAGATGGCCGCCTCAGGATGAAGTTCGCGATGGTAGATCATGCCAGCCTGCATCCGGCTCAGTGGGTAGGCATCTTCCACGTCGGCAGGTAGCAATGCGCGATCCGGCTCAGAAATCAGGCTAAAAGGCGCCGTCACCGGAGATACAGCAGAACCAACTTGCAGGTTGTGTAGGGCCTCCGCAAGCCTGCGAACTGTTGGATGCTGGAATAGCTGTTGCAAGGTAAACAGCAATCCGCGCTCACGGGAGAGCGCGACAACCTGGATACTGCGGATCGAATCGCCGCCCAGGGCAAAATAGTCATCATCAATTCCCACTCGCTCAAGCTTCAGGGCTTTTGCCCATACGCCGGCCAATATTTGTTCTTCTGGTGTACGTGCAACAACAAAATCAGGCAGCCCGGCAACGCGTGAGGCGTCCGGATCAGGCAGCGCCGCATAATCAACTTTGCCATTTCGAGTAAGTGGCAGCTTCTCCAGCGGAACAATAACGGCTGGAACCATGTAGTCCGGAAGTCTGCTTTGCAGATAGACGCGCAATTCATCGGTGCTGATGCTGGAACTGGCAGGGACAACATAAGCAATGAGTTGCTGGTCTGAATTCTTGAAGCTCCTGGCCAGGACAACGCAGTTCGCAACAGCGTTGTGCCCTTTCAACACTGCTTCAATTTCTCCCAGTTCAATGCGGAACCCGCGAATCTTAAGCTGACTGTCTCGGCGGCCGAGGAAGTCGAGATTGCCATCAGTGAGACGTCTTGCGAGATCGCCTGTGCGGTATAAACGTGCACCTGCAATGGACGAAAACGGATCGGGAATAAATTTCTCCGCTGTAAGGTCAGGCCTGTTGAGATAACCGCGCGCCACACAGGCACCGCCGATCAAGAGCTCACCGGGAGTCATGATGGGAGCAGGTTGCAGAAACTCATCCAGAACATAAAGCGTGGCATTTGTGATCGGATGGCCAATGGGCACATCACCGGCGCTGGTTGTTGTCTCTCCTTCAACACAAAATACGCAGCAACCGACTGTAGCTTCAGTCGGGCCGTATTCATTGATCATGCGACATTCTGGTACGGCGGCATGCCAGTGCTGAATGTCCTGCCAGTGCAGAGCTTCTCCGCCGATGATCAAGGCCTTTGTATGTCCCGTGAGGTCAGCGCCAGCAAGTTGCTCTTGCAACAAACGCAAATGGCTGGGAGTAAGCTTTACAAAACTGAGATCCTGGCCTTCACGGAACGCTCCTCCAAGGGCCTCAATCCCTGTTACATCAGTTACCATGGCAGCAGTTTGCCCCACAACCAGCGGAGCCAGTAAGGAAGTCACGGTTAAATCAAATGAAATTGAGGAATGCACCAGCGACCCTTTGCCATCGGCTGGCAGATAATTGGCTTTGCACCATGAGATGTAGTTCGCGAGGTTGCCATGGGAAATCATGACTCCCTTGGGCTGGCCGGTAGAGCCGGAAGTATAGATGACGTAAGCCAGAGTTTCAGCAGATGTGATGGCTTTGGGTGGCTCCTGGGTGGAATTTGGCAGCGATCCGCGCTCATCGTCTATATAGAAGATACTGACGGGAAGAGCAGCAAACCGTTCCTTGAACTTTTGCTGTGTAATTAAGACTTTTACGCTGGCATCCCGCAAGATAAAATCGAGGCGCTCGCCAGGATATCCCGGGTCGAGCGGAAGGTAGGCTCCTCCTGCCTTTAGTACACCAAGCGCAGAGACGGCAAGGTCCTGGGACCTCTCCAAAAGGAGTCCAACAATAGCCTCTGATTGCACACCAGCGGAACGCAGATAGAGAGCGAGCTGATTGGATTTCTTTTCCAGCAGTTTATAGGTCAATGATCCAGTTGTATCCGTGACGGCAATGGCATCAGGCGTCAGTGCAGCCTGGCGGGAGAATTGTTCATGTATCCAGAGTTGTGTTTGCGAAGTATTTTCACAATGGCCAGCCGCAGTCATGGCTAATTCGTGTTCCGCCTGGGCAAGGAAACTCAGCGAGCCATAGTTTTCGTCAGGGTGGGCGGCCATCTCAGCGAGAATGCGGTGATAGTACCCGGCAATAGCCGCCAATTGTTCCGGGCCGATTTCAGTTTGGTCGCATGTGAGATGAAATAAAACTTTGTCAGTGAATGCTTCCACGGAGAAATTGGCCAGCAGACTAATATTCGTTTCTTCGTAGTAATAATGTTCGAGCAGTTGGAACTGGTCGTAGTGGTCAAGGCCGTGATAGATGTGGAAGTGAGTAAAGTAGAAGCCGGTTTCAGAAATCTTGTCACGCCCAAGCAGTTTCTGTATCTCCACCAGTGGGTAGCGCCGGAACGGAACAGACGACCTTTCAAGGTCAAATGCTTCATCCAGCAGCTGTCGCCATCTTCCGCCGGATAGTTTCATGCGAAACGGCGTGCTATTCAGGAAAAGACCCAGGACCCGGTCTCCATCTGGTGTTTCAGGCCTTCCTACGGAAGTAAGGAGCGTTGTGACGTCGGCTTTTCCGCTCAGCATTGCCAGCGCGCGCATGTGCGCAGCCAGAAGAACATTCTTGATTGGAACTGCGGCAGATAAGGCAAGGCGTTTGAGCGCATTGGATAGATCTTCTGAAATTTCGACTTCGCAATAACCAATCCCGCGCTCCCGTGCAATTGGAGTGGGCTTCCAGCGCGGTACCCGGATGAATTCGCTGCCTTCAAGCCGTTCCTGCCAGAATCGGCGGTGCTCTTCGGATTCAATCGCCTGTGCCTCCAGCAGGACAAAATCTCGAAAATGCGTTTGCATAGGCGGTGGATTGTAAGTTTCACCGCCCAATTCATGGAGATATGTCTGTGCAATTTCGGTGAGCATGCTCGCATCACTCCAGCCATCGAGAATTGCGTGATGGAAAGAGAGCGAGAATTGAAATGTTTCCGCGGAACGCTTGTGAACGTGGAAGCGAATCAACGGATATTGCGTGATATCGAATACGCGGCTTTTATCGGCCTCAAGCCACTCATTCAGCGCTGTCTTTTGTGTTTTTTCGTCAAGATGGGTCAGATCAGTCACAAGCAAAGGCGCTGTAGCTTCGCGATGAACTATCTGTAATGGCTGGCTGTAATTTCCCAGATCAAAGGATGTGCGCAGGGTCGGATGTTCGGTAATGACACGCCGTATTGCCTCCCGGAGAGCTTCCTCGTGGAGCGGCACACGCAAATGGAAAGTACCAATGTCGTGGTACACGGCCGATTCCGGATGCAATTCACGATGGAAAACCATGCCCGACTGAAGGCGGGTAAGTGGATAAGCGGCTTCAGCGTCCTCAGGAAGCTGCCTCCGGTCTTCCGGCGTGATCAAAGAGAAAGGTCCAACTTTAACTTCCGGCGTCAATTTTAGGTTTTCAAGGTTCTGAGCCAGACTGCGGACTGTTTGGTAAAGAAACAGATCGCCCACCGTAAATTTCAAATCGCGCTCTGCCGCACGGGTAATGATTTGCAGGCTGCGAATGGAATCACCGCCCAGAGCGAAATAATTGTCGTCAATGCCGATGCGCTCCATGGAAAGCACCTGGCTCCAGATTCCGCAAAGAATCTGTTCCTCCAGTGTCCTTGGCTCGGTATATTTTCCAATCTCCATTCCGGCCTCATCAGGAGACGGCAGGGCTTTGCGATCAATCTTGCCGTTTGCAGTGAGCGGCATTTCTTTCAGCCAAATATATACGGACGGAACCATGTACTCAGGTAGATACCCCGAAAGACGTTCGCGTAGTTCGCTCACAGGGATGGATTTATTTTCTCCACTCTCGGCAGCAACCAGATAGGCCACAAGCTGTGCGCCACGATTCGTGTTGCGGGCAATTACACACACCTGCCCAACCGCCGGGACTTTTCCCAGCACTGATTCAACTTCGCCCAACTCAACACGATAGCCGCGAATCTTTACCTGGTGATCGGTGCGACCGAGGCAGTCGATATTTCCATCTGGGAGATAGCGGCCAAGGTCCCCCGTGCGATAAATGCGTGCTCCCGGAACAGCGCTGCATATATGGGGTAAAAAACGCTCTGCCGTAAGGTCAGGTCTGTTTAGATAGCCACGAGCCAGCCCCTCACCTGCTATGTATATCTCTCCCGTAACGCCAACAGGAACAGGATGGAGATGCCGGTCAAATACATACATTTGGGTATTCGCAATAGGCTTACCGATTGGAACCGCCTCGCCATCCGGTAACGCGCCGGTCATCTGGTATACGCAGCAACCGACGACAGTTTCTGTCGGGCCGTACTCGTTGATCAATACAGTCTCCGGCGCATGTTGGCGCCAGAATGCGATGTCAGCGGGCCGAAGCGCTTCGCCACCAAGAATCAGATATCGAGCTTTGCCAGGTGCTTCCGAACAAGGCAGTTGTGTACCCAGGATGCGCGCATGCGCAGGGGTGACTTTCAGCAAGCTGAAGTTTTCCTGAGATCGCACGCAGTCAGATAATCCCTCCATGCTGGTTAGTACAATAATCTTCCCTGCCATAAGTGGCCCAAACATGCTAGTGACAGTAAGATCAAATCCAATAGATGAATGCAGTGGTGCTCCTGCTCCCTCCTTCACTTTGTAAGCATCGATTGCCCATTGAATGTAATTCGAGAGACCGCGATGGGTGATCATACTTGCTTTGGGTTTGCCGGTTGATCCGGATGTGTAGATCAGGTAAGCCAGATTCTCTGGAACAAGATTTGGACGGTTCTCGCCGGCAGGGCGGTTCTTCCTGGGCTGCGATTGCCAATCAGGGTTGACCAGCAGCAGTTCAGGGTGACGCGAAGACAACGATGAAACAAAAGACTCTTTCGTAAGCAGAAGACGCGCATGGCTGTCTTCCAGCATATACGCGATGCGTTCCTGTGGCAGAGTTGGATCAATTGGTAAATAAGCGGCTCCCGCCCGCAGCACTCCGAGTATGGCAACAATCAATTCCGGGGAATGCTCCATCAAAATAGCCACTATGGATTCAGGTCCGATACCCCGATCGCGCAGTTGCCGTGCCAGCCTATCAGCTTCTGTGAGCATTTTGCCGTAACTTACAGCAATTCCTTCGCCCTCAATTGCTATCTCATTCGGCTGCTTCTGTGCGACTTGGGCAATAATGTCATGGACAAAACTGGTATTGGCTAAAGATTTTTGTGGGCCGTTGATTTGCTCCAACCATTTCATGAACTTTAGTTCATTGAGCACCGGCAGATCGGCCAGCACCACGTCCGGATATTGTGAAGTTACTTCAAGGAGAATCCGATAGCTCTCACTGATTCTTTCGACATAGGAAGAGTCGTATACGGCAGAATCATAACGAATGACCAGCTCTACACTTTTTTCATCCTGGGTGCAGGCAAGAACCAAGTCGGGAAAGCCCACTTCAGAGACCACGCCAGCAAGTCTGAAGGAGAGTTTGCCAATGGAGTGGGCAGGTGGAAGCATATGACTTTCAAACGCAACCGGCAGGGCTGCATCTACACGGTTTTCTGAAGCAGCATCTGTCGATGGAAACCCTTCCTGATATTGATAAACGTCTTTTCGCTCAATTGTGCTTTGCTTTAAAACGTCACTGAAACTCAAATCGTCGGCCATTCGGCAGGCCACCGGCAAATATCTGGATGTTAGTCCGGGCATGCCATCAAGCTCTTCATATTTTCGTCCACCGATCAGGCAGCCGAGAACTACTGGCGATTGGCCGGTGAACCGGTACAGGAGAACTTGCCATGCAGCAAATAGAAAGTCAGAAATTATTGTTTCAAGGTTCCGGGTGGCTCGATCCAATAGACTATGAAGCTCACGCGACAACGGAATCACGAATATTGCAGCAGGGCTAGACGCGGAGTCCTTTTTATGTCTGAGGGGAAGCTCTGTAACGGCCAATTCTCCACGGCGCTCCCAGTAGGAGCAGCTCTCCGCGATGTCGTCACTTGCCAGAAGTTCGCTGTACCATTCGGAGAACTGTGCATACTGAATGGTTTCCGCCTGCTCTGCACCACCAGACTGATAATACCGGCACAGTTCCTGAAAGATAATCCGAGCGGACTCAGCATCTGCGAGCAGAACCGGCAGACTGAAGGCGAGAATATGACGCTTTTCATTGACCTTATACAAGGTGACGAACACCTGGTTGCCGCCAGCAGAACTCTTACCAGACTCCATCTCTGCAAACAGCTCAGGCTTGCATGGATCATCGCCCTGCAGCTTCGCAGCAAACCGCAAGCTGCTGCCGGATGTTTGCGCGACTTGCAAGGGGTCCTTGATGCCGGGAAGGAATTCAAAGGAAGTGCGCAGAATCTGGTGACGATCCTGAACCTGATTCCACGCAGTCTCCAGCCGGGCGCGATCAATTGGCCCACGTATGGTGATAGCAAAGCGCGTGCGCATGTTCCGGTGTGTTTCCTGCTGCAGGCGCCAGATGCGATTCTGCTGAAGAGAGAGCGCTACACCTTCCAGTGCTGGTACGGCAATATTTGACATAGGATTTTTCCCTGCGGCCTGATTAGTTATGTTTATTGTGAGGAGTCGCCATGCCGACGAGAATCTTGCGAGGGCCCACATAGGGCGTCCGGGCATGAGCAGCAAGCATGTTATCCAAGGCCAGCACGTCTCCTGGCTGCCATGGGAACTTTATGGTCTCTGCGTGATAGGCTTCACGAATCGCATCCAGGGCTGCATCTTCGATCGGAGATCCGTCACCATAATAAGTTTGATTGGGCAGGTCTTCATCTGAGAACTGAGCGCGCAAGGCGTCGCGGACAGCCGGTTCCAATGTAGAAACGTGGAAGAAAGCTGCGTGATTAAACCATATCCGGTCGCCGGTTTGCGGATGCGTGGCCACAGCAGGAGCAACCCGCCGTGTGCGCAGCCCGTCAGAGTCGCGCCATTCGAATTGATAGCCGGCATTCTGGCAGTACTGTTCTACTTTGGCGCGGTCCTCTGTCTGGAAAACCGTTTTCCATGAAAGCCCTATGCTATTTGAGAAATTGCGGACGTACATGACGCCCTTTTGTTCAAAACGCTCTCTTACGCTGATGGGAATACGCTGATAAACACGCCGCACGTCGCAGATGGGCGTTTCACCTCCCTGCTGGGCCGCTGTGACACAGCAGAAAAAGATTCTTAGAGGCCAGGTACCGGCATAGGAATTCTCGTTATGTAAAAAAATGTGCTGGTCAGGTGGATGTTCGGTGGACGTGTAAATGTTTCCGGCAACGGCGCTGCGTGGGGAAGACCGTTCCCGGTATTCCAGCGCCTCGCCGGAAACAACGTTGATGAACTCTTCGAAAGTGGCAGGAGACTGGGGTCCAAATCCGCGAAAAAGAATGCCGCCACGACCCACCAGGTTACGTTCGATGAATCCCCGGCTCTCGCGGGCCCAGACCAGCAGATCAACCGCCGGCGCGCTGGGCTCAAGTACCATCGGGAACTTTTGCCCCGGCGACAACCAAGACTCGCGCACAAGCGACTGCCCTGCCATCACTTTGCGCGGTTGAATAGCGCCTAATTTTCTGAGAGAGGGTTTGCTGGTTGGCGTTGGCATGGCTGTCTCCTTTTACTTACGGTTCATACAAGATTTTTCCTGGATTTTTGAATGAGCTTTTTTCGCAATGTGTGGCTGCGCTTTTGCTCGTCTTTTTGCCGAATACTCTGGTCTATTTGCAGCACAATCGCTGCCGCTTCATGAAGCTTCAGTTCCGGGTTGGCAACAATGCTCTCCAATAGCGCGAGGTAACAATCGGCCATCCGCTGCATTGTGGATTCACGAAAGATTTCAGAACTGTATTCCCAGAGCATGCGCAAATCCGCATCCTGCTGAAGCACATTAACCAGTAAGTCGAACTTGGCTGCGCCAGTATCCAGTTCGAGCTCTGTGAGATGAAGATTGCCCATTTCCAGTTTGGGGCGAGGCGCATTCTGGAGAACAAATTTCACCTGGAAAAGCGGCGTGCGATTTCTCTCACGCGGCGGATTGACCGCTTCTACCACCCGGTCAAACGGAACATCCTGATGAAGGTAAGCTTCCATTGCAACGGTGCGTACTCTGCCAAGCAACCGGGTGAATGGGGGATCACCGGACAGATCCAGACGCAGTGCAACCTGATTGACGAAAAAGCCAATCATCGTTTCAGTTTCAACGGAACTGCGATTGGCCAAATCTGTTCCGACAATCAGGTCTTCCTGCCCGACCTTGGCATGGAGCAGGACATAGAACGCGCTCAGCATGGTCATGAACATGGTGCAGCCTTCACGATTCCCAAGCAGCCGGAGTTTCTGCACAAGTTCCGGCGGCACGGAGATCCCTGCGACGCCCCCGTGACCACGCGGAGACTGTGGACGGGGAAAATCTCCCGACAAATCCAGCACCGGTAACGGCCCTTTGAGCTGATTCACCCAATATGAGATTTGCCGGTCCAACAATGGTCCCTGAAGCCAGCCGTGCTGCCAGACAGCGAAATCGGCATACTGCAACTCTTGCTCCGGCAAAGGAGACGGTTGGCCAGACACGAATGCCTCATATAGAGGAACCATTTCCCTTATGAAAATTCCCGCTGACCAGCCATCAGCAATAATGTGGTGCAGAACGGCGAGCAATACGTGTTCCTGATCGCCTGTGCGAATGAGGGAAATACGCATGAGCGGGCCAGTTTCAAGATTAAAGGGCTGGCGCATCTCATCCTGAATGAATTGCTTCAATTCCGCGTCGCCCTTCTGCGCAGCAACAGAGAAAAGATCAACCTTCGGAACTTCAATCGCCAGCGATTCAGCAATTCGCTGAACTGGTTCTCCATCCGCAAGATGAAAAGTTGTGCGGAGACTTTCATGCCGGCGAACAATTTCGTTGAGGCTCCTCTCCAAAGCCCGATGATCTATCGGTCCTGTTACCTTGATAGCGGCAGGCATGTGATAAACGGCAGGTTCGAGATACTCGATAAACCAAAGCCGCCGTTGCGCAAATGACAGCGGAGGCGCCTGAATACGCGGCGCGGGTTCAATTGGAGGCCGGGAAAGATTCGCTCCACTGCGCAATGCCTGTTCTACTCTCTCTGCAAACGTTCTCAGCGTGGGATTGCCCTCAATCAGAAGTCGAATCGGAAGATCAACTTTCAATCTGGCACGCACGTATAACATCAATTGCGTGGCTAGGAGCGAGTCACCGCCGCAAGAGAAGAAACTGTCATCTGGCTGGATCCATTCTTTTCTCAGCACTTGGCTCCACATACTCCCCAGCAACTCTTCCATAGGAGTAAGAGCCGCATACTTCAGATGTGCAGGGGCGGCTGTTCTGGAGTCCACAGCAGATTGTGTTTCCTGTTCCTGCTCAACGAGGCTCGGTTCAGCTGCTATCGGCTCAGCCGCATGGCCAACTGGAAGCAAAATGGCTGCAGGCCTGGAACCGGAAAAGAGATTCTCAACGTGATGGCTGACATTGGGATCTTCCACCATCTTCTGAAAAACGCGCGTGTAGCATTCGGCAATGTGCTGTACCTGCTCAATTGGGATCAGGGCGCCGTTGAAATTGAGATCGAAATGCATCTCTCCGGTGAAAGGATTGCGGCTGAATTCCGCGCGCAATGTGTAATGCGACCTTGGCATGCCCCAGGCTCCCAGCATTTCTATACCTGATAAGGCTGTAAGACTCTGGGCAACATGAAAGTGCGTATAGTTGAACACTGTGTCAAACAATTCACGGAGCCCGAGAGTTCGCTGTAACTCGACAAGAGGATAACGCCGATGCGGCAGGAGGTCGCGTTCCACTTCAAGAGCCTGGCGCACCAGATCCATCCACGTGCCGCGTGACAAGTTTACGCGCAGGGGAAGAATCATATTGTGCATTCCCAGAACCTGCTCTCCATCCAGTCTTTCCAGTCTTCCATTCGTCTGAAAGCCCAGCACCAAGTCTTGTTGCTCAAGAATGAGACTCAGCACCTTGATGTGTCCAGCCATGAAAACATGTTTAGGAGAGACGCTTGCCGCCACGGCAAGGGAGTCTAGACGGCGCAACAATTCAGACGGAAGATTCACATCCAGCATGCGAATCTCGTCTCCATTCGTGTTCAACTGACTTGCGGATGGTGCTACGGTGCGAACCACACACTCGTCCAGAGTTTTTTGCCAGTAGGCGCCGGCTTCCTGGGACTGCATGGCTGCACGTTCGAGCGCAATAAAGTCGCGATATTGGATAGAAGGACGGGGCGGAGGCGCGCTCAAAGAGTTCTTTTGCAGAGCCGAATACCGGTTCAGCAGTTCAGTGACCAGGGAAACTTCGCTCCAGCCATCGAGCAGGATGTTGTTATAACTGGAAACAATTTGAAAGACATCATCTTCAAGTTGATGCACGAACAATCGCAGCAAGCTCGTGCCCTGCAAATGAAGAGTACAATGCTTCTCTGATTCCATCCATTCCTGGATAAGTTTGTGTTGTTCCGCAGCAGATAAATGTCTCCAGTCAAATCTTTCCAGGTGGGGTGCGCCATGTTGATGCACGATTTGCAAAGACTCGCTGAACTCGCCTAAGTGAAACGATGTCCGAAGAATTGGATGGCGGTCCACGCTCTCCTGAACGGCCTGCCGGAACAGATCAAAGTTCAATGCCGACCGAACCTGATAGACAAAAATTTCGTGATAAATGGCTGAATTAGGATCATAGAGCACGTGATAGAGCAGCCCTGTTTGCACTTTGGACAGTGGATAAGCATCTTCGGCATCCGCAGGCATGCGCTTGCGATCGGACTCCGCTAACAAGGCAAATGGCTCAAGCGTAAGGTGCTGCTCCGGCTGACTAGCTGCTTCCGCGTGTTGTGCCAGTTCACGGATGGTTTGAAAACGCATCATGTCCTGCACCGTGAACTCAAGCCCGCGCTGTTGCGCCCGCGCTCGTACCTTCAGACTGCGAATGGAATCGCCGCCTAGTTCAAAGAAATTGTCATCCACTCCTATCTCGGGAATGCTCAAAACCTCCGACCAGATTTCAGCCAGCAGCCCTTCTGCCGGGGTATTTGGGGCTACATACTCCACTTCGGAAAGACGCACAGTTACATCTGGCTCAGGAAGCGCCTGGCGGTTTAATTTGCCGTTGGGAAAAAGAGGTAAGACATTAAGGAATACGAAATCTGCTGGGACCATGTATTCCGGTAAATTGTCCCGTAGGAAAGCGCGCAACTCGTGAATAGCGGGCCGCGGATTTGCACAGACGAGATATGCCGCAAGGCGAACGGCCGACAGACTGTGCTGCGCACTATCTTGTTTAGTTTTTGGCCGGAGCAAATTACTAAAGGCTGATGCTGCCTCTGGATTTTTTTCCTGTAGCACTTGGTAGTTGACCGGGCTCCGTTCTGCAGCTACAGGCTGCCGGGGGAGCACAACCGCCTCAGATACGGCTGGATGCCGCACCAGTACTGCTTCGATTTCTCCCAGCTCAATCCGGAATCCACGGATCTTCACTTGATAATCATTGCGCCCTAGAAACTCGATATTTTTATCTGGCAAATAGAGAACTAGGTCGCCAGTCTTGTAGATTCTGTCTCCTGTCCGGCTGCTAAATGGATTCGGAAGAAACCGTTCCGCTGTCAGATCAGGGCGGCGATGATAGCCGCGCCCAACGCTCACGCCGCCAATGTACAGCTCGCCAGGTACACCGATTGGGCACAATTCAAACTCAGAATCCAAAACGTAAGTCTGAATGTTAGCGTTGGGAGTGCCAATCGGAATCGAGTGCCGCGAATCCTCAGGGGAGCACGCAAAGGAGGTCGCATCCACCGAGGCTTCGGTGGGCCCATATGTGTTGTAAAGTTTCGCATTCAGTCTGGAATAGAAACGGCGGACCACATCCGTTGGTAAAAGCTCTCCAATGGCAAATACAAGCCGGAGAGAAACGCACGATTCAACGCTCGCTTCATCCAGGAATGCCGATAGCATGGAAGGAACAAGTTGCACCGTGGTGATTTGATATTCGTTGATCAGCTCGCGAAGATAAGTGTGGTCGCGATGGCCACCAGGCCGCGCGAGCACCATTGAGGCACCAGCCATCAAAGGCCAGAAAAGTTCCCATACTGACGCATCAAAGCTGAATGTGGTGTTCTGCAGCACACGGTCGTTCGCATTCAACTGATACTTTGCATGTGCCCACAGCAGAAGGTTACAAACGCCGCGATGCGAATTCATCGCACCTTTCGGATTTCCAGTGGATCCCGAAGTGTAAATTACGTAGGCCAGATTGTCGGGTGAGACGAATGTTTCTGGATTAGCTGTGCTCTCATAGTGCAAGTTACTACAGTCGTCGTCGAGAGTTACGATCAGGCGCTGCGAATCGAACCTTGCGCAGAATGCCTCTTGCACCACAAGCACAGAAACGTCGGCATCCTGCACCAGATAATTAAGCCGGTCACTCGGATAAGAAGGATCGAAAGGAACGTAGGCTGCGCCTGCCTTCAAGATGCCCAAAAGAGCAATTACCAGAGCGAAAGAGCGTTCCATGCAAAGGCCCACCAGAGATTCAGGCCCCACTCCCAGTGCTTGAAGGCGATGCGCAAGCTGGTTTGCCCGGCGATTCAGATCGGCATAACTGAGAAACTTTCCTTCATACCAAATCGCCGGGGCCTCTGGAGTTTGTTCCACCTGCGCTTCAATCAATTCGTGGATACTTGAGAACTCTGGAAAGATCGTTTCTGTGCGGTTCCAGCTTTCGAGCGTAAGCCTCTCTGCGAAGGAGAGCAGAGGAAGCTCAGCGACGCGAAGCGAGCCATCAAGACCTTCCAACAAAGTCTGCAGGTTGGCAGCCATGCGTGCGACCGTCTGCGGGTAAAACAGATCGGCGTTGTATTGGAGTACAAAAACGAGTTCGCTCTGTGTCTCACACGCTTGCAAGTCGATATCAAGTTGCGAGGACTCTTCCCCGAGCGAAATTGACTCAAGCGTCAATCCCTTTGTTTCGAATATTGCCCCGGATTCACCAAGCGCAAACAATCCCAGGGAGTTTTCTGCTATCCCCCCCTGTAACGTGAACAACGCCTGAAACAATGGAGACCGGCTGGGATCACGTTGCGGTTGAAGCTTTTCCACCAATAACGGAAATGGGAAATCCTGATGCACCAGCGCACCCAGAGCCCTTCCTTTTACTTGGGCTAGAAGGGTTTCAAATGTCGGGTTGCCGGCAAAGTCAGTACGAATCACCACGGGGTTGACGAAATAGCCTGCTACGGTGCGAAACGCAGCATGAGTGCGCCCCGCGGTCGGCGCCCCGATGAGCACCTCCGGTTGCCCGGAATAGCGATGCAACAACGCCGCCCACGCCGATAACAACACGCTATATAACGTTGCACCGTTTTTAGCAGCGAGGCTTCGCAACCGGAGCCTTAAGGTGGCACCGAGACGGAACTGGTGGGCAGCCCCTCGAAATGTTTGCGATTTCGGGCGAGGAAAGTCAGTCGGCAAATTGAGCACCGGCAACTCTCCAGCCAGTTCTTTGCGCCAATAAGCCCAATGCCGCTCGCCTTCAACACCGGCCAGCACATCACCCTGCCAGTGGACATAGTCTCCATACTCAAGTTCGGGCCAGGGCAGTGATGCGATGCTGCCACTTGCCTCCGATTCATACAGTGCCGCCAACTCCTGAATGAGTAGAGAAAGAGACCAGAAGTCGGAAACAATATGGTGTACAGCAAACAGCAGATAGTTTTCTGATTGCGATTTGCGAAAGAGGATGCACCGGACAGGCGGTGCGGCTTCCAGATTAAATGGAGTCCGAGCCTCGCGGACCATCTCACGTAGAAGCTCATTCGGAGTATCGCTGCACGGGCGCACTTGCAGGATAGGACCATCAGTGGCTGGCAAGACCTCCTGCATAGGTTGAGCATTTTCCATTTTGAACACGGTTCGTAATGCGGGATGCCGCCGGACCAAAAGACGAAATGCACGCGCCAGGGCTTTCTGATCCACGGGCGACGTAATTCGCAGCGCTTGATGAATGTGATATGCCGAGTTCTGACGGTCCAGTTGATCAAGGAAGAACAACGCACTCTGCCCATGTGAGAGCGGAAATTTTTCTGCGTGATGCGGCCGCGGCGTAGTCATCGAAGTAGCATGGAAGTCTGCCAGCTCTTTTCGCCACTGCAACGCCGCTGCCAGCTCCGCAATACTGAGCCCGGAAATCAGGTCAGCAAAAGGCAAAGCAATTCCCACTTTTTTCTCAAGTTCATGCGCTATTTCCACTGCGGCCAGCGAATCCAGTCCATAGCGAGCCGGCGAGTGGTCTGCTTCAATCATCTCGGGTAAAATTCGCAGGCGGCGCGCGAATTGATGAATCAACCATGCCTGCAAATCGTCGAGTTGGGATTTACTGCCTTCGGGTATTTCTGCCATTGATGGAGTGAAAGTCGCCCGCCATTCACCGAAAAGTTCCAGATTACCTGCGAGGAATGCCTTCCGGCAGAGAAAGCGTTGAATCTTTCCGCTCGTTGTCCGGGGAATCTCTCCGGAGCGCGTGAGCAAAACAGCATAGACCTGAATCTCATGCTCCTCTGCAATGGCCTGACGAACTGCCGCCATGGCTTCGCCAGGATCAGCTTGTGCACGGGGATTCATCTCATGAACCAGCACCAGCCGCTCTTCGCCTTCGGCGTCAACAGAAAATGCCGCTCCTAAGCAGGCCCGCAATGCAGGATGCGCTTTTTCCGCAGTCTCTTCTAAATCATGTGGATAGTGGTTGCGGCCGCGAAGGATGATGAGATCTTTGCGCCGGCCAGTGATAAAGAGCTCTTTATCCAGCAGAAATCCCAGGTCTCCGGTGCGCAGGTATGGTCCTTTACCGCTGTCAGCAAGGCGTGCTTCGAATGTTACTGCCGTCTCTTGCCCGCGATTCCAATAACCATTGGCAACACTCGGCCCCGCAACCCATATTTCTCCCACTGTGCCGGCTTCGCAACGCGTCAGGCGTTCCGGATCAACGATGCAAACCTCGTGACCTGCGCCTGCTTCTCCACAGCCAACAAGGAGCCGGCAGTCTGGTGCTTCCCAGGGAGCTGTTATAACTTGGTTCCGCTCCAGGGCATCAGTTTGTACAGGCTGAATTACCGGCCCGGTAACATTCGTTCCGCCACTCACAAAGAGCGTTGATTCTGCGAGCCCATAACAGGGCACGAAAGCGCTAGAGCGAAATCCAGAATCAAGAAACTCAGCGGCAAAACGTTTCAGGCTCTGCGCCCGGACTGGTTCAGCTCCGCTGAATGCAACCCGCCAACTTGAGAGATCCAGATTTGCTTTCTGATCCGCGGTGATCCGGTTACAGCAAAAATCGTAGGCAAAGTTCGGGCCTCCGCTGGTGGTTGCGCGATACCTGGAAATCGCGGCAAGCCAGCGTATGGGACTCTGCAGAAACGAAGTGGGCGGCATCAGGATGGATTCCGCTCCGCAGTAAAGCGGCTGCAGCACATTCCCCATCAATCCCATATCGTGATAAACCGGCAGCCATCCCACAACGCAGTCATGCTGCGTCTGACCAAAAGCTCTCTGAATCAACTCCTCATTGTGCATGAGATTTGCGTGAGTGACCTGTACCCCCTTGGGAATTGAGGTTGAGCCAGATGTGTACTGCAGCACCGCCAGCGTGCCGGGATCAACAGTACGTGGTTGCCATGCCTGAGATACATCCAGCGAAGCAGCGTCCGTCGTCAGGATGGCAAGCTTCTGGAATGCCTTATCTTCCACAAAGCGGTGCAGTGCGCTTGTCCTGACCGCCGAACTGGTAAGCGCCACTGTTGGAGTTGCATCCTGAATGATGCCAATCAGCCGGTCCACCCCACGATTCGGACGTGGTGGATATGCCGGAACAGCAACGCGGCCACTATAAAAACAAGCGCACAGTGCAACAATAAAATCGAGCCCTGGAGGATAGAGCAGCAAAACCCGGTCGCCAAGGACAGAATGTTTTTCCAACAGCGCAGCTACTCCACGCGCCGCCAAATCAAGTTCGCCATAGCTGATGGTTCGATCTTCGCTTTCACCATCCTTCAAGAACCGGTAGGCGATCCTCTGGGGCTGCCATTCCGCGTGCAGCCGCAGACAGTCCGCCAGAGTGGATACGGTAAATGGATGTTGTGCTGACGAGTAAATTGCTGAGACGCTCATGGGAGTTGTCTTGGATTCTTTAGTCGTAATAGCGTTCATGCCTGAATAAGACATGGGTAAGTCTAAGAAACGTTTTGCAACCAATGCATTGATTTCACTTCAGAAACCCGGAGACCGTTGTGAACGGGCGACTTCTGGAGATCAACGGTTCAAGAGATTTACGGGAGAATGAGAATTAAACTTCGGCTGCAGCGGCGCGGTGCACCAATTCCTGCAGTTCCCGAATTTTTACTTTATTGGTGGAAGTCCGGGGAATACGAGCACTGAAAATCACCACATCAGGAACCCTCAAGATACCAAGCTTCTGGCCTATGTAAGCCATGACTTCGTTGGGTGCCAGATGTATGCCTTCGCGCGGCACCGCAAATACCGCAATCTTTTCGGTTCCCTCTTCTTCAAAGCGGATTGTGGCGCTTTCAGCAATCGCACTCATTCCCGTCAGGCAGGTATCTACATCTTCGAGATAAATCTTCTCGCCGCCCCGGATAATCATGTTCTTCTTTCTACCCGTTATATAGATGTAGCCATCATTATCGCGGTATCCGAGATCGCCACTCTTAAACCATTGATTTCCTCGGTCAGCAAAGCAGCCCGCAGAACCTTTGAAGTAGCCTTGCCGCATAACACTTTCTCCAGCCAGAAGTAGCTCTCCAATTTCGTGTGGCGCGGCTTCCTGGCCATCTGCACGAGCCACTTTCACGCGCACCGCAGCGGGAACTCCAGCAGACTTGGCTTTGATTCTTGCTGGAGGTGAGATGGTGGCAAAACAGGTAGTCTCTGTGAGTCCGTAAGCCGGAATGATGGGGAAATGATATTTTTCAAAAAACTCCGCGGCGGTGCCCTCGCGCAGGGGAGCGGCTCCGGAAATGCAGAATTTCATGCTTTTTCCTGCGAGGTCACAATTCATCCGGACAAACATATCGAACATGAGCGGAACAGCACTGAAAGAATTTATGGAATATTGATGAATAGCTTCTTCGATGAAAGAGAGCTTCGTAATATCAAAAGTGTCCAGAACTACGGTCATTCCTCCGCAGAAAGCCATGGTTGAGAGATCACTGATCAAGCCAAACATGTGGAACAGCGGCAAAATACAGATTTTTGCATGTGTATGATCCAACGAAAAATACTCAATTGCCGTAACTGTATTGTGAACAATGTTGCGATGGCTCAACAAAACGCCCTTAGGCTGGCTCGCGGTGCCAGACGTGTAAATAAGCAGGGCAGGCTTGTCCTGCTGGTCAAGCGAGGGCAGAAACTGCTGGCCACGATTTTGGCGATACGAATCAATATCAAGATATTTCCCCGTAAACCCGGGAATACTCATGCGGTGATCCACGCAGACCAAGGACGACCCCGAATGGAACAAGAGGTTCTGTAGTTCAACCGGTGTCACCTGAGGATTCAGAGGCTTTGCAATTGCACCATACGTCATTACTCCATACAGCATGACGACAAGATCAATCGAGTTGCCGGCAATCAATGTAACTACATCTCCGGCAGAAACGCCTTGTTCCCGCAGAAGCCGTTGGACCCCGCCTAAAGCTGAACCGAACTCATCAAAGGTGAGGGTTTCACCGGTAGAAGGCTCCACCAGAAACACCTTGTCTTTATGTGTGCGCAGTGACTGGCCGAGATAATGACTTAATGTCTTCATATTGTTCAAAGTAGTTTCTATTGAGGCTAGTAATGAGGGTTCCGGAGCGGATCCATTCCAGATCCTGGAACCAACTCTGGACCTGCAAAGATCTGGTCTGGCCAAGATCTTGCCACAGGCGTACAGCGAAGCCGGGCATAATGGGCGCCGACAACAACGCAAGAGTTTTTGCCGCCAGCAACTCAAGCGATATGGCAGTATTACTCGTCATATGACGACCGGAAACATGTTTCCAATGACTTTCGCCGTGACTAAAAGAGCGCGCCTCCCGCACCAGGTCAAGCACCAGTCGCGCGACCCGCTGTGTGGAAAATTCCTTCGCGCTGTAACTCACTCCGGCTTTCCGGACAATATCATTCAAGCGAGCATAGAAACTATGCATTGTCCCGGTCCACTCTCCCGGAGACGGAGCAATGCCGCTGTACTCATGTAAAACTGCATTCCCTAACTGCCGTAGCCACACTTGCGCGCCATCCAGTAGTTCTCTTCTCACGGTTTGCTCATATTCTGAAAGCGTGAAGCTGGTCTGCTCTGTTTCTGGTCCGCTATACGCCAAATAGAAACGCACTAGATCAACATTCTGATCACGCAACAATTCTTTTCCCCATATTGCATGATTGCGGCTGGTGGAAAACTTCAGCCCGTCAAGGCGATAAAACTCATTGGCGAGAAGAGCCTGAGGGAGATAAATCTCCCGATCCCATGCCAGAAAAATGGCCGAAAACAACAACGAGTAAAAGAACGTATTATCAAAACCAAGAAATTTTACGATCTCTACATCTGCGCTCTTCCAGAATCGCTCCCAACCACCGGGCTCATTCTTGCTCTCAGACAGGGCCTGGGTTGCGGCAAGAAGGCCAGCAGCCATTTCAAACCAGACATAAATTCTCTGGCCGCTTACTCCCGGAGCAGGAATACCCCAGCTTGCCGGGTGAGTGATGGCAATGTCAGGAAGGCCACTTTTGATCATCTGTTCACCCAGAACCCGCACATTTGAACTCATGGTTGCCGTATCAAAGTATTGCTGCAGTTGCTCCTTGTAAGGAGAGAGCGGAAAGAAAAAACGCGCGACATTCTGAATACTGGCCCTTGCGCCGCAGATGTTGCAAACAGGATCCCGCAAATCACCACAGTCATTGGGCCGTCCGCATGCCTCACAGGAATTGCCTCCGGAAGGTGCATTACAATGAGGGCAAAATCCGCGGACGTATGCCTCAAAGAGATACATCTGGCATGCCTGGCAGAAAAGACAGGGGCCTTCTTTCTCCACGATTCGACCTTGACGCTGCAGCTGTTGAAAAAGTTTTTCCACCAGCGGCCGATGATGAGCAATTCGGCTGGGGCGAGCCATGCAATCGATCTGAATCTCGGCGGCTGAAAGCGTTTGTTCAATTTCTGTAGCGAATCTGTCTGCTGTTTCCTGGGGATGTAATCCAATCTGCCGGCCTTTCAAAGCCACATAACTCTGGTGTTCATCAATCCCACAAAGATAGTAGGTCTCATGGCCAAGCATCCGGCAATAACGCGCGTAGATGTCCGCCCGAAGATAGGGGCCGGAAAGATGCCCCACGTGCAGATCACCGTTAGGAGTGGGTGGAGGCGCCAGTACCAATACTTTTTTCATAAAGAGTTTTCTCTGGTGATGCAGAGATATCAAAAAGTTCGAGCGCTTCCAACGCGATGGCCGGGGCTAAACGTACGCCTGATCCAGAAGAACCGCCGGCAACGACTGGGCTGTGCAAATTTGAAATCCGGGCTACGAAGGGCGCGCGATCGAGGCTGTATGCGTCGCAGAACACCCGTCCACCTGAGCAGTGTTTGGTAAGGGCGGGACAGTAGCGGTTGAGAATGGATAAAGCGAGTGTGCGATCGTCCGCTTTAATTCTTAACCTTGAAATTTCCGCCGAACAATCCCACTCTTGAGCGGTGAAGCTCAGGAGCAGCTTTTTCTGCTCATACAAAGGCAATAGAAAAGCATCTTCGGCTGGAAAATAAACGACAGGTGCGTCTGGCGGGGGACACCAGTCAATATGCATCGCAGCAACTTTCTTGGTCCTGATGCCCGCTGCCTGGCTGAAGGCTCCTCCTGGTCCACTTGTCAGCCAGGGGCCGGTTGCAATCACAGCGCGTTTCGCCGTAATTCGCCGTCCGTCTCCAAGAATTAGCGTGTGACCACACGGATTATCCTCAATATGCTTAACTTCGGTGCCTTCCCAACATTCAACGTTGCGATCTTCGCGCGCTTTATCGATCAAAGCTATGGCTAGTTGTGTGGAAGCGCTATAGCGAGCATTCCCTCCCATCATGACGGCATGCCCTTGCGGTATGGTAAGGTCCGGATACTTCAGACGAACCTGTTGCCATTCGTGCACGCCTGCCGGATGCAAAGCGGCATCAATAAAACCTGCCGCAGCCTCTGCAACATCCGCCGCAGGAGCCACAAGAGCAAAAGAAATATCTTGAATAGGGAGCTCTGGATATCGGGCCTTCAAGTCACGATAAAAACTCACGCTTCGGCTCACCATGTTCCGCTGCCGTATGGTCCTGCCAAAAGGCAGATCCAGGGCAGCCGAGTAGTGAGTCGCTCCGCCTCCCACAAATGACCGGTCCAAAAGAGCGATGTACCACTCCGGTCTGCTGACGTGGGCAAGGTAGGCCGTTGTTGCACCTATAATTCCAGCGCCGATAATGGCGAGATCAAAGTCTTTCACTTTCATTATTTCCACCAGACCGAAAAAATAATGAGCGGCACTACACCAGTATTCCTGACCTGATGCTCTTTAGGCGGTTCAAGATTAATGAAATCCAGCGAACGCAACGAAGAAGATACACCGTCATATGTCAATTCACCCTCTCCCTGCGCGACCATCCACATCTCATGCACAGCGTGAGTATCCACTGGCGAAAGGCAGCCGGGTTGAATAATGAAATATGAAGCCTTAAATGGAATGGCTATAGGGCTGACAGAATCAAGCCGGACTTCGTGCACTAACATGCCTGCACCGGAGTCCTCTGCCGGCAGAAAGCTCAGTTTGGGAAGCATAGCCATTGGATTCATCGTCATTTTCGTGGCTCCTTTGTGGATCTGTAGTCCGTGTGAAGTCAAAGACGGAATTACTCTCTGCAATGTCATAGATACATTCTTCAGCCAGGCTATTAATGATTTTGGCGCTGCGCCACGCAATAAGACTTAAATTAGGATCAGCCACGCCGCGATGATGCTTCGCGCCGTTCTGTATATAAATCCTGTTAGACGCTGGACCATCCCATTGAATGGAGTAATCTTCCCGCACGACGAAACCGTGCTCCCCACGCGCCAGACGATTCACGATAGGGTTAAGCGCAGGCAATGGTTTGTACATTGTGCCAGTCGCAAGGATTACTACATCAGCCTCGACCGTTGTCATGATGCGATTGAATCCATCACGCAACGTAAGGATCCACCCGCCCTGGCCAGATGGAGTAATATCCGCTAGTTCGCTGCGAGGATGCAGAGAACAACAACGTCCGGAACCATTCAGAAATTCCGCCTGGTAGAGTAACTGGTAAATCCGCTCGAGCAAGTTGTTACTAATTCCATCACTCGCAAATTTTTGCTCGGCAAGCAGTGAGAGCCGGTCCTGTGCCGATAATCCATAAAAGTAATCGCTGTAATTCGGCGTGAATAGTTCATTGGTAAATGGTGACTCATCGAGCGGCAAAAAATTGGAACGCTTTGAAACCCAGAACAATGCCTTTGGCGATTTTTCCGGAGTGGAGAGCAGATGCTGCACGATCTCCGCTCCTGTTTGGCCTCCGCCTACAACCGCTACTCGCATCCCGCTGGTTCGTGGTTCCCGGTGGAAATATCTGGAAGCATGCAGCAAAGTGCTTTGGGTTTTTGCATTCATGAAGCACGCCACACATTCCGGGACCGTAGGCTGTAAACCGGTGCCCAAAATAATATTTCGGGCCCGCACCTGGCCGTGCGAAGTACAAACAATGAATGCCTCATCCTCAAAGGAGATTGAATGAACATCTTGCCCAAATTCCAGATTCGGCAGCCGGTTGGCAACCCAGCGAAAATACTGGTTGAATTCCACCCGCGATACACGTGTGAAATTGGCATTAATAAACCTGTACAGGCGGCGATTGGCAAATAGGAACGACAGGAAGGAATACCGGCTCTGCGGATCGGCCAGAGTCACGAGGTCTTTGAGAAACGAGACCTGGATCGTGGCATCTGGAAATAAAAGTCCGGGATGCCACTGGAATTCCTTCTCCCGTTCTAAGAAGCATGTGTTCAGTTTTGTGACCGGCTCAAGTAAAGCTGCCGCACTCAAATTGAACGGGCCTAAACCCACGCCTACAGCGTCAAAAAAGCAATTTCTATCTGGTATCAAGGGGATATCCATATTATTGGTTTAAGTTCACAGGATGTTAAGGCTTTCTGGAATTGTGATACCGGCAAAGAGGTAACCAACGGTGCTTCGCTTATGTTCAAGGGAATAATGACACTTTCAAGAAGTAAATTCGGCTTGAACTTAACGATACATTGTGTAGCGAATCAAAGTTTCGTATCCACACTCGTAGCCAATTGCTCTTGGGGCTGCTGGCTAGAGCTGATCGTATATTTCCGGTGTGAACCGTTGCTGGTTATCAAACTTTCTGATGCCTGGGCAATCCGCCGCTTTAAGATGTCAGCAACCAGCGAAACATGGGGGGCTCTCAAGAGAGTGTAATGATTTCCGGGAATCTCATGCGCCTCCAATGATTCTTGGGTCAAGCCTCTCCATTCCTCCACCAACTGACCAGGCTCTCCATGACTTTCGGCCACATGGAACAGCAGTGTGGGTTGCTCCTGCGGCGCGGCTACATAACTGTTACGAGCAGTAAAATTTCTGGTAAACATGTTCAATAATCCTTCCAGCACAGTCTCTGCCCCCTCCCGGGGCAGGAAGCCATCATGAGCCAGCATCTCCAACAATGATGCCCATTGTTGTTGCGGCTCCAAAAGTAGAAACTCTTTCGCCTTCACAGCCCAGTCCTTGCCCAGAGAACGTGCAAGATCCAGCGCAAAATTGGCGAGGACCGGGATTTGTTGTTCCGGATTGCCATTGGCACTCCCGTCTGCTTTTCGCAGTGGATACGTATCGAACAACGCCAGTAGAGCAACCTCACGGCCAGAGAGTTTGAGTTGCCGCGTCATTTCGAAAGCAACTAATCCGCCCATTGACCAGCCGCCAAGCAAATAGGGCCCTTCATTTTGCACCTGAAGAATTTCCCGACAATATAACCCGGCCATTTCTTCAATTGTGATTGTGTTTCCGGCAATTTCGTCTTCGGGTGGTGACTGCAAACCATAGAATGGCTGCTCAGTTCCTAACTGCCTGGACAATTCCATGTAGCAGGTCACCTGCCCGCCCACTGGATGCACGCAGAAAAAGGGCGTTGCTGAACCAAGCGGTTGAATCCCTACTACGACAGACGATGCGTGCGGTCGGTCCTGAGCATTCGCTAAAGCCTCAACCCTTTTCTGCTCGATCCGTCCCGCCAGTCCTTCGAGCGTGCGTGTTTCAAACAACTCCCGCACGGCCAATTCCACGGCGAATATCTTCTTCACACGAGAAATCTGTTGCATGGCTAATAGAGAATGCCCGCCTAACTCAAAGAAATTGTCGTGAACTCCCACCTGTTCCAATTGCAACAGTTCCGCCCAGATTTTGGCGACTGCTTCTTCCTCGGGTGTTCGTGGCGCTACATACGGCTTATCCTCTCGTTGCTCCTTGGGAACAATCCCGGCCAGAGCGCGACGGTCGAGCTTTCCGTTGGGGGTGAGAGGCAGGTTCTCCATTGCCATGATCACCTTGGGCACCATATATTCAGGCAATCTGGACCGCAAATATTCACGCAGTGCGCTGCTGCCGCCTTCGAGGCTGTTTTCGCTCCAAACTACATAACCAATGAGCCGCCGTTCTGTCTGCTGCTCACCCCGCGCAATCACAGCAGCCTGCGCCACTGCTGGATGTTGCTGTAAAACCGCTTCAATTTCTCCCAACTCAATGCGCTGGCCGCGAATTTTTACCTGATCATCCAGTCGCCCCATAAATTCCAGATTGCCATTCGGCATCCATCGCACGAAATCACCAGTTCGATATAACCGTTCTCCATTCGTAATTTCCGTGCGTACAAATGGATTTGCCACAAAACGCTCGGCCGTTAATTCCGGCCGGTTTATATAGCCCCGTGCCAATCCAGCTCCGCCAATATATAGCTCTCCTGCTACCCCTATCGGCACCGGCTCCATCCTTGCATCCAGCACATACATCTGAGTGTTGGTAATCGGCCGGCCAATGCTCACAGTCGCTCTCTCGCTGGCGTCTTCTTTTTTTATCCAAATATAAGTCGAATAGGTCGTATCTTCCGTTGGTCCATAGAGATTCAATACCCGCTTTATGGTAGGTATTCCATAAAGTTGCTGGACCAGTGGCATCGTCAATGCTTCACCAGCGAGGTTGACGGTTGACACCGATTGCGGCAGTCCCTGGATTCGTAATATTTCCTGCATGATTGATGGACAGGTATTGACTACTTTCACCTTGTCTCGCGTAGACATTGTCGCGATTTCCAGTACAGTGGGCGGCAATATTACTTTTCCACCCCAACTCAAAGGTGCAAAAATCTCATATACCGACAGATCAAAACAAATCGAGGTAGAAGCCAGCATGCCATTCAACTCCTCGGTGGTGAATGCCTCCCGCGCCCACTGCACGAGAGCCGTAACGCTGGAATGCCGGATTCCTGAGGCTTTCGGTCTCCCCGTAGAACCTGAGGTGTAGAGTGTGTAGGCTAGGTTGTCCCCACTCACTTCACATCCTGGGTTCTGTTCGCTTCTACTACTGATTTTCTCCCACTCGGTGTCCAGCCTGATGATTTTTCCGGTAACCGGAGGCAACAAGTTTTCCAACTTGGATTGAGTGACCAGTACTGTCGGCTGCATGTCCTCAAACATCCACTGCAGTCGTTCTTTGGGATAGCGGAAATCCAGCGGCAAATACGCTGCTCCTGCTTTCAATACACCCAGCAGGGACACAATCAGTTCCAGGCTCCGTTCCACGCAGATGCCTACTTGCACCTCTGGCCCCACTCCCAGCTCTTGCAGATAATGCGCCAATTGGTTCGCCTGCCTATTCAACTCTGCATAGGTCAACTCATCATCCACATATTCCACCGCTATGGCTTCCGGTGTCCTCTCCGCCTGCTGCTCAAACAAATCCACAACTGTTTCTTGCGGATATTCCATTCCTGTCTGGTTCCACTCCACCAGCAACTGCGCTCGCTCTACCGCTGTCAACATTGTGAGGTCGTCGATGGATTGATCGGGCTGTCCGGCAATGCTTTCCAGAAGTTGCTGGTAGTGGGCAATCATGCGCTCCATGGAAGCCGGCTCAAACATTTCGCAGTTATAATTCAGTCTGCCCTGCAAGCCGCCTTTTTCCGGCACCAGATTCAGAGTTAGATCAAACTTGGCGGTGTGTCCTTTTAACTCTAGCGGCCGCAGCGTGATATCTCCTAACTGCATATCCGCTTGGGGCTGGTTTTCCAGAATAAACATCACCTGAAACAATGGGTTCTGGTTGGCCATCCGCTCCGGACGGAGATGATCCACCAGTTGTTCGAACGGCAGGTCTTGATTGTCCATGGCATCCAGAACTGTTTTTTTCACCTGCCGCAACAAGTCCCGAAAGCTACCACCCACATTGACGTCTGTGTGCATGACTAGAGTGTTCACAAAAAAACCGATCAGGCCCTGGATCTCCCTCCGCTCACGATTAGCAACCGGCGTACCCACCGCTATCTGGCTTTGATTGCAATAGCGGCTCAGCAGCACTTTGAAAGCAGCCAGATAAACCATGAACAGCGTTGCTTCTTCTTCCACACCAAGAGACTTCAGACTGCTGACTAATGAATTGGAAATAGCAAAACCGGCAGTTGCTCCTCGCGCCGCTTTTTGCTCGTTGCGCGCGTGGTCGGCGGGCAATCCCATGGGCACAAGCCCCGCCAACTGTTTTTCCCAATATCTCAGTTGCCGTGCCCGGCCTTCACTCTCATTCCAGCCTCGTTGCCAGATTGCATAATCGGCATACTGCACGGGTAATTCCGGAAGGTCGTCAAACTCACTCTTCTGACATGCCATATACAAAGCTGAAAGTTCCCGCACCAGAATGGGGATGGACCACCCATCTGCCACGATATGGTGAAAGGCCAGAAACAAAACGTGTTCCTGCTCGCCCAGTTGCACCACTACGGCCCGCAGCAGCGGCCCTTCAGATAAATCGAAAGGCTTGCCAATCTCAATGCGTATGCATTCCTCCATTTTCGTTTTCTGATTTTCCGATGAACTGCTTCGCAAATCCACAATCTGAAACGGCACAGCCATTTCGTTCCTGATTACCTGCCGTGGCTCACTCTCTTCCGTCTTGAATACGGTACGCAAAACCTCATGCCTCTTAACGATCTTATTCAGAGCCTGTTGCAGCAACTTGAGCTGCAGGACGCCCTCAATGCGAACCGCTGCCGGAATCACATACGCAGACGACTCAGGATCCAGTTGCGCTAAAAACCACAGCCGTTGCTGGCCGGAAGAAAGAGGTAAGAACAAGCTGCGGTCAGCTGTTTGAATATCCCTGCTATCGCTCTCTTGTAACTCCCGCAGGTAACTCACGATGGCCTGCTTATTCTCTGCGAGCATCGCTTTGGTTTCCGGCGACAGAACTCCGTTGCCGGCCACTACTGACAAATCGTTCCCTCTCAACCGCACCGTAATATCTTTCTGCCGTAGCTGCGTAAGCGCGCTCTTGATGTTCATTAGATTCCCTTTCACCTGCTCTATGTGTTCGGCCATTCTGGCCACCGTTGACGCTTTAAATAAAGCGCTAACGGGCACATCTACGGCGAATACCGATCTGATCCGCGAAACCAACTGCAAGGTCAGCAACGAATGCCCACCCAACTCGAAGAAGTTGTCGTAAATTCCCACCTGTTCCGTCTGCAAAAGCTCCGCCCAGATTTTGGCGAGCGCTTCTTCCTCGGGCGTTCGCGGGGCAACGTAAGTTTTTTCGTCTCTCTGTTCCCTGGGAATGATTCGCGCCAGGGCACGGCGGTCGAGCTTCCCATTGGGCGTAAGGGGCAGACTCTCCATCTCCATGATCACCTTGGGCACCATGTATTCGGGCAATCTGGACCGCAGATATTCGCGTAATGTGCTGCTGCCACCTTCAAGGTTGTTTTCCTTGCGAACCACAAAGCCTGCGAGCTGCCGCTCCGCCTGCCGCTCGCCTCGCAGAATCACAGCAGCTTGCGCCACCGCTGGATGTTGCTGCAACACCGCCTCAATCTCTCCTAACTCAATACGGAACCCGCGCATTTTTACCTGCTCATCTGCGCGTCCGGCAAATTCCAGACTTCCATCGCGGCGCCAGCGGGCCAGATCGCCCGTACGATACATGCGCGTTCCCGATGGCCCGAACGGATCAGCAATAAAGCGCTCCGCCGTGAGTTCCGGACGGTTCAGGTAACCTCGCGCCAGACGCGGGCCTGCTACATACAATTCCCCAATAGCACCGATTGGGGCCAGTTCGAGATTGCCGTCGAGAACATAAACACGCGTGTTACAGATAGGTGCGCCGATCGGCGGAGCTTCAGCTCCATGGAGCGCGGTGCTTACGGTGGCGTACACAGTGGCTTCCGTTGGACCATATGCATTGAATATGCGCCTGCCTTGTGACCACTGCCTTACTACCGACTCTGGAAGCGCTTCGCCTCCATTGATCAGACATTCCAGCGGCAGGTCTTGGTATTCTTCCAGACTTGCGAGCACGCCCAGCGGCAGCAACGCATGAGTCACACCGTGCTTAATGAGCGTGTCGCGCAACGGTGCGCCACTTCGTTCTCCTTCGATCAACACTAGCGCAGCGCCGCAGGTAAGAGTCATTACGATTTCCCACAGAGATGCGTCGAAATTGAGCGAAGCAAATTGCAAGACGCGTGACTGCCGGGTGATGGTGAAATCCTTCTGCGCCTGGGTGAGCGCAGGAATTCCGGCATGCGTGACCACCACGCCTTTCGGCAATCCTGTAGAGCCCGAGGTATAAATCACATAAGCCGCGTGCTGTGGGAGCAAAGGCGCGATTCGTTCTGCGTCCGTTGGATTGTGAATTGGAATTGAGCTGAGCTGGGCCTGAAAAGTTGCAGCGTCGAGGTCGATGATTTTACCGGTCACAATGTGTGGCGTATGCCCCCGCACAATTACGACCTCCGGAGTTGCGTCGCTCACCATGTGTTCCAATCGTGCCAGGGGATATTGCAGATCAAGCGGCAAATATGCAGCTCCAGTCTTCATTACTGCCAGGACTGAAACCACCGTCTCTATTGAGGGCTCCAGCGCAATGCCCACCAGAGATTCTGGCCCTACATTCAAACGGATCAGGGAGTGTGCCAGTTGATTAGCGCGCTCGTTCAGCTCTGCATAGCTCAATTGCTCATGACCGAAGATGACGGCCCCCAGATTCGGTGTGGACGCCACTTGTGCCTCAAATAATTCCACAACAGTTTTGTTCGAGTATTCCACTGCCGTCCCGCTCCACTCCAGCAACTGTTGCCGCTCTGCCTCACTCAAGAGGTCTGCGGTCTCATAACGAGCATTGGGATATCCGACCATATGCCGCAGCACTTTCTGGTAGTAGCCCTCAATGAATTCGATTTGTTTATTCGAGGCCAGAGAGGAGTTGTATTCCAGCCTGAGTCGCAGAGTTGACTGCACGGGATCCATCATGAAACCGGCACAAAGAGTGAAATTAGTAAAAGCAAATGGCTCTCCGCCGAGAACTTCGACGCCGTCAACCTTAACGATGTCACCATAAACGTGGTAATGAACGAAATTGAAAGTGATGTCAAACAGATTCATTCCGCCTGCCAGCATCTGAATATCCGCCAGTGGATAGCGCCGGTATGGCAATATTGCAACCTCCTGTCTTGCTGTCTCCTGCACCAATTCTTTCCAGCTTCCACCACTTAATTTCATGCGAAATGGAGGACTGTTCAGGAACAGCCCCAGAACCTGCTCACCTTCCCGGCTCTCTGGCCTGCCATTGGAAGTAACCCCGGTAATCACATCTCTCTGCCCGCTGATCAAATTTAAGACCCGCATATGCGCTGCCAACAGAACACTTTTGACAGATACTTCCATCTCTCGCGCCCACGCGCTCAGCGCCTCTGACGTCTCTTCCCCGATCTCCACCGTTAGCGCTCTCATCTTCGCTTCGACGGCGCTCTGCTTCTTCCACGGCAAGGTCGCGGTTTCCATTCCCTGCAACTGGTCCGTCCAGAATCGCCGCGCTTCTTCCGACTTCATCACATCAATTTCCACTCCAATGAAATCTCGAAACTGCCTGCTCAGCTTCTTTCTTTTCTCCCATCCTCCTTTCTGCAGGCCGATATAACAACTAAACAACTCCGTTAGCAAACTGGCCACGCTCCACCCATCCAGAATCACGTGATGATGGATAAACCAAAACTGGAAAGTATCTTCCGTCCGCAGATGAACATGAATCCGCAGTAATCCAGGCTGCCCAACATCAAATGCCCGGTGCTTCTCCGCTTCCAGATACTCCGCCAGCGCTTCCTCCTGCTGCATCGCTCCTAGATACCTCAGGTCGTCTACTTCCACTTCTATTTCTGCTCTGGGGTGTACGCATTGCAGAGGCTGGCTATACCGGCTAATGTGAAACGACGCGCGCAATATCTCATGCCGCTCCACAACCTCCTCCACAGCCCGTCGCAATAATTCAGCTTGCAACGGCGCACGCAAATGGAAGCTGTTGATGTCGTGATAGAGCGGGGTCTCAGAGTTATATTCACTGTGGAACAGCATCCCCATCTGCAACCGGCTTAGAGGATATGCATCTTCCACATTCCAGGGCAACCTGCTCCTGTCTTCGGCGCTGATCAAACCGAATGGCTCGCTTCGTGCCTCTTTCTCCGCCGTTCCCACTTCTTGCGCCACCTCAGCCAATCGCTCGATTGTCTGCCGCTCAAATAGCTGCCGCAATTCAAGCTTCAACCCAGCTTCCCGGCAACGCGCCAAAATCCGGATACTGATAATCGAATCTCCACCCAGCTCAAAAAAATTGTCCCGCACCCCTACGCGCTCCACCCCTAATACCTCGCTCCAAACCTGGCTCAGCGCCTTTTCAACTGCATTCCGAGGTGCTAAATATTTCTTTTCATCCGCTTTCCATTCAGGTCGAGGCAGTGCCTTGCGATCCAATTTTCCATGCTCGGTCAGTGGCATACTTTCCAATATTATTAGAGCTGCCGGTACCATGTACTCGGGCACGCGGGTCTGCAGATAGCTCCGCATTCGGCTTACATCCAGTTGCTCTCCATTTCGCTCTCCAATCATGTAGGCCACCAAACGCTTATCACCCGCCTGATCTTCCCTCGCCATTACGACCGCCTGCTTGATTGCTTCATGCTGCTCAAGCACGGCTTCTATTTCACCTAGTTCAATCCGGTGCCCACGAATCTTGACCTGATGATCCATTCGTCCCAGATATTCAATGCCGCCATCAGTTAGATATCGACCCAGATCTCCCGTGCGATACAGTCTTTCTCCTCCAACTTCGCTGAACGGATGCGGCACAAATCGTTCTGCCGTTAATTCCGCGCGATTCCAATATCCTCGCGCCACTCCAGCTCCGCCTACGTACATCTCTCCTACCACGCCCACGGGCACTGGCTGCGTGTCGCGCAAAATGTACAACTGCAAATCCGGTATTCGTGCTCCGATCAGGCTGGCGGTTCCCAGTGCTGTCTGTTTTTTCAGCTCCTGGTAGGTCACGTGTACGGTTGTCTCTGTAATGCCATACATATTCACAAGCCGCGGCTTTGCATCTCCATGGCGATTGAACCATGGCTGCAGACTGCTCATTTCCAGGGCCTCTCCGCCAAAAATCACCAGCCTCAGTTTCAGTTCTTCCCTCGCGCTTTGCTTCGACGCATCTTCCTGACTGAACTGCTGGAATGCCGAGGGTGTCTGATTCAAGACCGTCACACCGCGCTCTTTTACCAGCCGATAAAAAGCCTCAGGAGATCGACTTACCCAGTACGGAACCACTACCAAACGGCCGCCATACAACAGCGCTCCCCACAACTCCCACACCGAAAAATCAAAAGCATACGAATGGAACATAGTCCACACGTCCTGCTCGTTGAATCTGAACCAGTCCTCGGTGGCCCGCATAAGTCGGGCTACGTTGCCATGCGCCACCATTACCCCTTTGGGCTTCCCGGTGGATCCCGATGTGTAAATCAGATAAGCAAGATTCTCAGCTCGCACTTTGCTTTCGACTCTTTCGCGGCTACATTGCTCAATTTCTTCATGAACATCTTCCAAAACAATCAGTCTCGCGAGATTTTGCGCAAACACGCTCGCCAATGCACTTTGGCTGATAAGCACAGTTACCTGCGCATCTTCCGTGATAAATTCCAGGCGTTCTTTGGGATACCGAAAGTCAAGTGGCAAATAGGCTGCGCCTGTTTTCAACACGCCCAGCACAGACACCACCAGATCTAAACTTCTCTCTACGCAGATCCCCACTTGCACCTCTGGCCCTACTCCAAACTTTTGCAGATAGTGCGCCAGTTGGTTCGCCTTACTGTTCAACTCCGCATATGTCAGCTGCTGGTTTTCGTACTCCAGCGCAATAGTCTCAGGCGTCTTCGCCACTTGTTGCTCAAATAATTCCACAATCGTTGCTTGCGGAAATTCCTCCGCTCTTCCGTTCCACTCCACCAGTACTTGCTCTCGTTCGGCTAGAGTCAACATAGGCAGCTCGGCGAGTGCGTGATCGGGCTGCGCGCCAATGCTTTCCAGCAGCTGCTGGTAGTGGGCAATCATCCGGTCAATAGCCGCCGACTCAAATAGCTCGCAGTTGTAATTCAGTCTGCCCTGTAGTCCATTTTCTTCGGGCCCAAGATTCAGAGTAAGATCAAATTTGGCCGTCTGGCTTTTTACCTCCAGCGGCTGCAGCGTGATATCCCCTAACTGCATTTCTGAAGGTAGCATGGTATCCAGAATGAACATCACCTGGAACAATGGATTCTGGTTAAGCGTGCGCTCCGGTTGCAGATGGTCTACCAATTGTTCGAACGGCAGTTCTTGATTGTCCATTGCATCCAGCACAGTTTTTTTCACCCGCTGCAGCAACTCACGAAAGCTGACACCTGGATTTACCTCAGTGTGCAACACCAGGGTGTTTACAAAAAAACCGATCAGTCCCTGGATCTCTCTTCGCTCACGATTGGCCACCGGCGTACCCACGGCAATATGATTCTGATTGCAATATCGGCTCAGTAGAACCTTGAAGGCAGCAAGAAAAACCATGAACAAAGTCGCTTCTTCTTCCACACCCAGAAGCTTCAAGTGGCTGACCAAGAGGCTGGAAATTGTAAATGTCGCAGTCGCGCCCCGGGCCACGCTTTGGTCGTTGCGCGGATGGTCTGTCGGCAATCCCAGAGGCACCAGATCGGCCAACTGCCTATCCCAGTAAGCCAACTGGCGAGCTCGGCCCTCGCTCTCATTCCAGCCTCGTTGCCACACAGCATAGTCACCATACTGCACCGGCAACGTCGGTGGATTTGCCGGCATACCTTTCTCGCACACAGCATAAAAAGCGGAAAGCTCGTGTACCAGAATCGGAATCGACCATCCATCCGCCACGATGTGATGTGCAGCAAGGAATAACACGTGTTCCTGCTCCCTCAGCTGCACCACCACAGCCCGCAACAGCGGCCCCTCAGATAAATGGAAGGGCTTGTTCATCTCACAGCGTATACACTCCTCCAGCTTTTTTTCCTGCTCACCCGCTGCACTGCTGCGCAAGTCCTCAATCGAAAAGGGCACAACCATTTCTTTTAAAATCACCTGCCGCGGCTCACCCTCTTTACCCTGGAAGACTGTACGCAAAACTTCATGCCGCTCAACGATCTTGCCCAGCGCATGTTGCAGCAATGCAAGCTGTAACGGACCATGGATGCGCACTGCCGCCGGAATCACATAGGCAGATGATTCTGGCTCTAGCTGCGCTAAAAACCACAGCCGCTGCTGTCCGGAAGAAAGTGGCAGGGGCAAACTGCGGTCCACCCGTTGAATCTCTCCGCTCTCGCTTGGTTGCAACTCCCGCAGATAGCACACAATCGCTGGCTTATGCTCGGCCAGCATGGCTTTGGTTTCTGCCGACAATACTCCTTTACCCGCTATGACTGAAAGATCGTTCCCTTTCAAACGAACCACAATATCTCTCTGCCGCAGATGACTCAGGATGCTATTGATATTCATAGAAGAATCTTTCACTTTGGGTTCACTTGAAATGCAAGCTCGGGCGCTACGGCATCACCTTCAGAAAAGGAAATCATTTTGTGAATTTTTTGCAGGCAGCTGCTTCAGGCTGTAAGCAGAGTCAAGAAAAGGGATGGCTCTCACTTTTTGACCGTGCCAACAATGTTTATATCTTCAGGAAAAATGCCAGCGGCTGAATGTCTCGTGTAGAAATGTAATTTGCGGCCAGAAACAACAACAAATGAAATGCTTTAAACCTTCTTACCAAAATGGAAACAGGTAATATCCATTCTTTCGCGCAAATAAAATCGGTGTGCCGCATGGCGTTGTACGCCAGAGTCAAGATGAAATTCCTGGCAGCCATTTGCCCGGGCCTCGTCTACGAGCCACGCGAGCATCCGCTTTCCGTAACTTTTTGACCGGCCATTCTGATCACTAACCAGATCATCCACGTACATGAATTTTCCCCAGGCCAGGTTTTCGGATATCCGATATCCTGCAACGCAGCCTACCTCCCCATCATCGAACACAGCCGCGATTTGATACCGGCCGGTTTGCGATTGCATTTTTACGCGATCAACGTATTCATGCTCCGCCACATGAGGGCGAAGCTGGCTCATTACCGGATAGGTAAGTCGGATATCATCATCAGACAACATTTTTTTGATCATATTTAGCTTTCCCTCGCAACGGCAGGTTCATGACTCAACTTATCCATGGTCACCCACGATGTATTGAATTCAAGCCTGCCACCTGATTTTAGGATCTGCCCTGCAATCTCAGCCAGCAACTCCCACTGGTCATAGTGGATATAATGCGTCCCACCTTTGATTTCCAAATACTTTGCCTGCGGCATCATGTCGGCTATTTCTTTGGCAATGGCTTGTGAAGCAATCCTGTCACAATCGCCGCCGACAAAGAGCACTGGAACATTTATTTTTTCGAGTCCAGTAACAAAATCGTGTTTCCAGAAATCGCACATCTGCGCGGCATATGCCACAACATTTGTCGCATGAAATGGGTACAGCACCAACTCCTGCAGGCTCACGTTAACCGCTGATAATGCTTGCTGAATATCTGGATCGGACATAGCCGCTAGTTCATCCATGCTTCCGCCCCCCCTGTCCTGGGCAAGCAATATTCCTTTGAGATATTCGAGAACTACGTCAGCCGTTTCGGGGTACTTCTCAATGGCTTCCAGCAGCGGTTCCAGGTTCTTCTCATATTCTGTTTCCAGCGTCTTATGCTGCTGAAGACCTTTGAACGACGCAGCAACAAACACCATTGAAGAGATACGATCTGGATAATGTCGATAGTATTCCAGTGCGAGTTTCGGCCCGGAACACCATGCCAGCAACGTACAGCTCTCGATTTTTTCCAGTTGAAGCACCCTTTCCAGATCATCCGCGTGTACCGCCAGAGAATTGGCAGCTTTTAAGCCAATCGTGTCGCCATCATTGCCGCGGGCTATCCACAAAACAATGCGAAGTTTTGGAAAAGCTGCCTGAATAAATCTCTCCCAATATCTAAAGCTCTGGCCATAAGCGTTGAGCAACACCAGCGTTTCTGGCCCTTCGCCGCCGATGTAATAGTTAAGGAGATTTCCGTTAGACAGAAAAACTTGTTTTTGTTCAAAGCCAGATTTCCAATCGCGTGGCTCTCCTGGCACAATGTCCGAGTTGGAGTGAACCGCAGCAATAAGCTCTTGCGGTGAAATTGCCGGAACGCTAAACCATGTCTGGCCTGCGAATGAAGTGTCAGAAACCTCCTCAGTTGTGGCCGGCGCTGAACGTTCGAGCTGTCTCAGAACTTTTTTCATTCTTGAGCCAAAAAGCTGATCAACATAATTTTGCTGTTCTTGACGAGGCACAATCTGCAAACGCATCCCGGCGGACTCAGCCAGCAGGCAAATGCATTCTTTTACTGGTAAAGGCTGTGGCGTGCGAAGTTGAAAACAAGGCTCATCCACACTGCTCTGAAGAACCTGCTCAATCGCCTGCACTATATCGTCAGTACAGGCTACGTCGATGGTTCCTGCCTCAGGCAAATAAAGGCAAAGAGGCCGAGCGGTAAAGTATCCGGGGATGCGATCTTCTATTTCAAGTTTGAAGCGAGCCACGCCCCGAATAAATTTTGCCCATACTGAAGCAGGATGAAACAATGCTTCAGGATTCAAAGGAAGCCGGTAGATCCGCCATTCATGGCCGGATTGCTCTATTGCTATTTCGTTCAGTAGGTGCTTTTGCTCATTGTTGTTGCACAGTGGTGTACCGCCTGGGAGTAGCTTAGCTCGCAGCGCTGCAACCGTGGAGTCGCTTAAATAATGGAGAGCAGCTTTTGTTTGCCGGTTAGCAAACAACAATACCATTTCCGTTTTCTTCCTGCACTTCTCCATCGAATCGGCTAAGTTAGTCGCGTGCCAGATTTCATCCACGGAAACTCCCCTGCACTCTTTGAACCAGAGATGGTCTTCTCCTGCGGCGAAGAGCATCTGCAACAATTGCTCTTCGCCATCTTCTCCTTTGCCAAAGCACACCAGGCGCAAATCTGGCCGGTGCAGGAATTGCATTGCCAGTTGGCGCAATACAGGGTTTGCAGGCTCAGTAATCAGGATGTTCTTGATGGACATTTTTCAAATCGCTTGTTCACGTAGCGATGACGGCAGCACACAAGTCGCTGAATGTTTTGATTTGCGCGATGATCCGAACATTGAAGATTCGTCTTGACGACTTTCTCTCCAGTTCAAGGATTAAGCGGATAAACTGCAGGGAATCGATTCCCAGGTCCCGCTTCAAATCCATCTCGTCTCGAATCTCTTCCGGGCTCAGGCCTTTGTTGCTGATCTTCGCAACCGCCTGTCGGGCAAATTCCAGATCCTGTTTAGGTTCCATATTTTGCATGCTTCCTTTCCATCTGGGGCAGAATGCGCAAAAGATTGTTGCCTAGGATGTTGTTCAATTCCTCCGCTGGCAGCAGCGATTCAGATTCAAGCGCGGTGAATGTTTCCACCCAGTCGCGCTGATTTCCCCAAAACCTATGGATAGGCCAATCAGTTCCAAACAACAGCTTTCTGCCCAGACCACGGCTGAGATGCCAGTTGATGATGTCCCTGAACTCATTGCGATGTATGGCCGTCTGGAAGCCCGAAAGATCGAGAAAAATGTTTGGCCGGTACTGCGCCAGCAAAGCTGCATCCTGGTAATGTGTGACAGCTGCGTGCCCAAGGATGAAATTAACTTCTGGAAAATGAAAGGCAGCGTCGTCCACGTATTGCGGTTGCGTATAGCGAAATGGCAGTGTCGCCGTGGTTGGACCAACATGCGTCAGAACAGGCAAATGCAGCTCACGGCAAATCTCGTAATAAGGAAACAGGCTCCGGTCATCCGGCGAGTACCCGCACGGAGGATACAGCTTCATTCCGCAGAATCCCCACTCCCGCACCGCTTTCTCGAATAAATCCAACCCTTCGCGGCCGCGGCGCGGATCAACGTTTGAAAAAGCCAACAGCCGGTCCGACTCGTCCAAAATCTTTTTATGGGCCAGGTGAATTTCCTCAATCGTCAATCCAACATCCTTATAGGCAATGCCAAAATCAATCACCAACAGGACTGCCTGATCAATGCCCGCGTCGTCTATTTCTTTCAGCAGGCCGGCACAATCTGGGTCTTCATTGAGTTCAAAGAGCAGTTCATCAATGCGTTGCTCCTGAGCTGGATCAAGGGAGAAAGGTAAATTGGATTTTACTGTCCGTGCCCAGCCCTTGAAGAACTTCTCTGGCATGATACGATGGCTGGCAATGTGGCAATGACAATCAAGAATCACGAAATTAGCCTCAGTCAAGAAACCGGTTGGCAAGATTGCGGCATCGCATCAGCGTTGCCGCAATCTACACAATGACAATGAAGTCGGAACCACAGCCGCCTTCGGCTGCGTGCCTGGTCTAATTCGGCGCTGGTTGCCGGGCAGCCTCTTCCATCTTTTTTCTTAAGCTCAAAGGCCTCATGTCAGTCCATACTTCTTTGATATGAGCCAGGCATTCGGCCTTCGTGCCATTCTTGCCTGCATCCGTCCAGCCCAAGGGATTGAATTTGTCTGTTGGCCAGATCGAATATTGCTCCTCATGATTAACCACCACTTTATATGTTCGGTTATCGTCCATTTCTCCCATGGCTTCTCCTCAGCTCCTTATCAATAACTTTCTCCAATACATTTGTCATTCATTTTGCGCATCCGTTTCTGGATCTACGTTACCTTGCCACTCTTGTTTTTCTGGAACTAAACAAGGCTTCGCCACTGTCACTTGGTACGGGGTTCCCTCAGAGTGCCCACGGCCACATGTCCTGGCACACAAGGTAATAAATCATGCCCAAGATCTCTTACAGGACTTTGTCACCAGCGCACTGCGCTGTGCGGTGAATGAACCATTTCTGCAGGCTAGCGGCCACCCGAGTGAGCTTCTTGAAAATAGACGCGCTCCTAAATTCATGTCTTCTCTGACAAATTGAGTTTGTCAGTACCATGACGCAGAACCATGCATGGTTGACCAGGCAGATCCTGAGAGCTAGATAGCGCATCGAATCACTTAGAAACTTAGGTCTATATCCTAGCCCTCGGCACAATGTACCTCTTGCCACCCTCAGAATAGATAAATGAATTACTATCGCTGCCGAATGGACAGTGGCCTGTCAGCATAAGTTGGTAAGTATCTTGGCGATACGAGAGCTGCTTAACGGACACCCATCTACTCTTGCTTATTGTGGGAATTACCGTTCCATTTCAGCACTTCTAGTTCCGTTTCCGCAATCGTAAATGATTGCACATAATTACCCGTAAATGTTAATAACAAGATTAGTATTTTGCTAACTTGTATGAAGATGTGGAGCCCCATTCTCGGCAATACCCTTGGACATTGCACTGGCGTTGCAGGCTTCAGCATCCTCTTATACCTTTTCTCGCTGGATTGGCGGCGTTCAAAACGAAAGCGCAGCCGCATGGCAGCCTGTGCTGCAGCATTGGCATTGCTTTGGAACATAGGGGATCTGGTAGTGCTTGCGCCAGGACTCCAGGAAAATATTGCAGTTCACATTCTTCATGTAATCAGCTTTTCTGCTCTTACATTTCTTGCAGCAGTTTTACTTCATATCTGGCTGGAACATCGTTATACATACCTGTGGCGCATTGGATATGCGGCAGCGGCAGTAGCGGCAGGAGTACACCTATGGGACCATTTCCATGATTTCAGTTCGCACCGTGCCCCCATAGATCTGGTTATGATTAGCTTTGGTACTCTTGCCATTATTACAATCTTATTGGAATTGTGGCGATCCAATCAAAGCTGGAACCTGACGCGTTTTGGCACAGCTATGACCGTTTTACTTCTTTCGGTTAATTTTGTTTATTTTGATAGCCGGGCCGGCCATTTTCATCATGCGGGGATTCCCTTTGCACTTTTCCTGCTTCTGATCGATTATCGTTTTTTGCTGCTTGATGCATTTCTCAGGTTTGCGATCAGAATTACTGTTGCTTCCGTCGTAGTACTCCTCGGCTTTGTTCTGGAATCGGGCTTTCACTCCATTGAACGAGTTGCTCGAAATCAGTTTGCCGCCGCACTGGCGTTCATTGGTGTTTCTGCTATCTTGATTGCTTTTACAAAACTCTCCAGTCTCATTGAACAGACATGTACCCGGCTCCTATTCCGCCGCCCCAGGATTGAACCGGTTTTGGAAGCTCTGCGTTATCAAATGACAGACGAGCTTACGGAAGAGAAATACCTCAACCATGCCCATCTGACGATTGAGAACTATTTCGAATGTCAGTTCGGGCGCGTTGAAGACCACCTGCGGGCTTGCGATCTTGAAAATCTTCCGGCGCCTGTCGCCCTTCTAGAGAAAGACCATACGCAAGCACTTACTTCGTATTCATGGGCTGAAGCAGTTCTTCCATTGCGCTTCTCCAGAGGTGACGCACGGCTGCTCTTGCTAGGATCCCGCCGTGGCGGACGCCGCTATCTCAGTGACGATATCGCTGTATTGTCACACTTTGGAAAAATCATAGAAGTACAGGTTGAGCGCAGGCGTCATCTTGAAATGCAGGCCCTTGCATCGAAAGCTGAATTGCGTGCACTGCAGGCCCAGATTAACCCGCACTTTCTCTTTAATTCCTTCAACACTCTTTACGGCACAATTTCCCGCGATAATTCCGAAGCAAGACGCCTTGTTCTAAACCTTGCAGATGTTTTTCGTTATTTCCTCCGTTCTGACCGTACTTTCATCACCCTGGAGGAAGAACTGAGGATTGTTAAGGCCTATCTGGAAATTGAAAGTTTGCGCCTTGGACCAAAACTGACAACCAGAATCCATGTTCCTGATGATCTGCTGGAAGTGGAGATTCCCGTATTGTCCATTCAGCCGCTGGTCGAAAATGCAGTCAAGCACGGAGTCGCCCCGCGCTCCGTAAAAGGCTTTGTCGGTCTGAATATATGGGCTGAAGGAAATCACGTAAAAATTCGGGTAGTCAATACGGGAAAAGAGTTTAATACAGTGTCCCGAAACGGCAGTACAGATGGAGTCGGCCTGGCCAATGTACGACGCCGGCTACTGCTTTGTTTTGGCCTTGACGCTGAAATGTATATCTCGTCACACAGTGGCCGCACAGTCGTACAGTTCTCCATACCGCTTGTCCACCGTTCTATAAGCAGATCAGTAACCAGTGACGAGCACGAAGTTGTGATGCGCAATACCGCTTGAGCATTAATCTAGCCGTTTATGGACTGTAACAGTCCTTTCGCGGATTTCTTTGACCTGTATATTCCCAGTTCTGCGATAAAGGAAAAGATAAATCAGCGAGGTAACAATGCTGCCTATAAAAACAATCATAGTAGATGATGAACAAATTGCCCGGAATGTTTTGCGTGAAGAACTGGAGCAGATTCAAGGCCTGGTTGTAATCGGAGAAGCTGATAATGGCACATCGGCTCTTCACATTATCGAAAAAAATTCGCCTGACCTTGTATTTCTTGATTTGCAATTGCCGGATCTAGGCGGCTTCGAAATAATTCATATCTTAAACCGAAGCCCGATCCCGCCCGTTATCGTTGTTGTTACTGCATTCGACGAGTATCCGATTCGAGCCTTGGAGGCGGGGGCTATTGACTACGTCCTGAAACCTGTGGGCGAAGCCCGCCTGGCCCAGGCCGTGGAGCGCGCTCGACGGCTACGTCAAAATCCTCCCGAACTTGCCGCACAACTGCACAAGATTGAGGAAGCAATGGAGCCCGCCACGCCCGGCTGGTCGCGCAAGATTGTTGGTAAAACGGCCAATGAGTATGTTCTGCTGGATGCATCAGAAGTATTTGCATTCAAGGCTGAAGCTGAAATTGTATGGATAATCACAGCGAATCGAAAATATATGGCAACCCATACCCTGAGTGCCCTTCAGGAGCGCATGCAAAACACCAGCTTCCGCAGAATTCATCGAAATGCTCTTGTAAACACTGATCACATACGCAAGATGAGTTCCATGAGCAGTCAACGCTGGTTGATCACCCTGGGAAACAATCTTGAATTCATAGTCAGCAAGCGCCAGGCAAGTAGTGTGCGTCAGTTTTTAAGTTTTTAAATGCTGTTATTTGATTGCAGTTCTCTCTTTCATCCTATGTTTATCAGGCGAGCTAATCTACTTCGGGTGCCCTGGGCTATACTAAGGTTGGCCCAGGAGCTTCTATTGGCATTACAAGCTGCATGTAATGTGGCACCAATCATAGGAATGTATGATAAGGTCCGTCTTTTTCTTTCCCAAGCCAGCATCAATATTTAGTAGAAATGCTCTCTGCATGACGCCTACCGGCGGGCATCTAGATCGGCGTGAACGGCTTATTTTCAGCTATCGTCGGGCGTAACAAGCACCTAGCTCTTCAAATCGTGCGACCGCTGACCGTGCAAACATATCCGCTCGCACCTTATTTGAGTTCTATCACAAGCAAGTACTGCAGTTATTAAACAATCTGTTTTAAATTTTGCTCTCGCATTTGATTGGATATTTCCGCCAGGAGTCCCCCATGCCTTCGCAGCAAACATCCTCAAAGCATTTGAGTACCACTGCAACAACAACACAAACACTGGCTCATAGTGTTACAGCCGTCTCGCCGATTGAGACAACTTTTCCATATAAGGTCGATGTTAGGGTGTCAGGATTCAAGTCCCTGCTGATGGTTTTCATCTGCCTGCTTGTTATCTCTGAAGGAATGTTGTGGGCTGGGACGACCGGCAGTATTTCCGGAACGCTCAAGGATCCCACGGGTGCTGTGATTCCACGCGCTACTGTGCAAGCAATCAATATTGCCCAGGGCGTCCATAACAGAATCGAAAGCGATGACAGCGGGTCGTTCACTTTTCCCAGTTTGCCTGTGGGACGTTATGAATTGCAGATTGAAGCGTCAGGGTTCAGGGTCGAAAAGCGTATCGGCTTGGTCATTGATGCCGACACTGTGCTCAAGATAGATGCAACCCTCCAGCTAGCTGAAAAAATGGAAGAAGTTGAAGTGACGGCAACCGGAATTCACGTGGATACCGAAACCACCCAGATGGGTGAGGTGATCACTGCGACAACCATGACCAATGTTGCCTTGAATGGACGGAGCTTCACAGATTTGCTGGCCTTGCAGCCAGGAATAGTACCCATGAGCACGCAACAGCCTAATTCTGTTGTTATGGCCGGTGCTTCGGTTGCGATTGCTCCTTCGGGTGAATTGAATCCTGGCAATCAATCAATTAGCGGGCAACGTGAAGACTCTAATGGATATATCGTTAATGGCGGCGATGTTAAGGAAATGATGAATGGCGGTACCGCAATCATTCCTAATCTGGATGCAGTAGCAGAATTCCGGGTGCTGACTAACAATTATGATGCGGAGTATGGCAACTATACCGGCGGTGTGGTCAACGTAGTCACAAAATCAGGCACCAGCCAGATTCATGGCAGCGGATTTGAATTTTTGCGGAACACTGCCTTTGATGCCCGCAACTTCTTTTCTCCTGAATCCGGTTTTTTTCGCCAGAACCAATATGGAGGCACCATAGGTGGGCCAATTACCAAGAAAAAAATCTTCTTCTTCGCCGATTATCAAGGGACCAAAAACAGCGAGAGTGTTGATACTGGTTTGATTCCCGTGCCTTCCGCGGCCAATAGAATGGGTGATTTCTCTGAGCGCCCTGACTCACTCTCTGGAGACGTCAGCGGTCCCTTCCTTGCAAATATTCTTTCTCAGAGATTGGGATACGCCGTTGCAGCAAATGAGCCGTATTATACTTCCGGCTGCATTAGCAGTTCACAGTGCGTATTTCCCAATGCCCTCATTCCGCAACAGGCATGGTCGGATCCTTCCAAAAACCTTTTGCAATATATTCCTACTCCCAATATTGGCAATTCAAATTTTTCAACGGCATCACAGGGCAAGTTGCTCCGAGATAACAAAGCCGGGCTCCGCATTGATGCGAATACAGACCATTGGGGCGTGCTTTCTGCTTATTACTTTTTTGACGATTACTCGCTGGATAACCCCTATCCAACTGGACAAGGAGGAGCCAGCGTCCCGGGCTTTAACGCCCTGACCCTTGGGCGTGCACAGCTTATTACGCTTAGTCAGACCAAGACAATCGGGTCGAATGCTGTGAACGAATTCCGGGTTAATTATACGCGGAATGCCAATGATGTTGGACATCCGCTGGGTGGCGTTGGCGTTAGTCTGGCGTCGCAAGGCTTCGTCACCGGGCCAGGCACTTCCGGTATCGTTCCCCTGGCGCCACAAATTGAAGGGGTTGAAAACGTTATTTTCAATTCTTTTGTCATGGGCACCACTATTACGGGCCTGAAGCAAGTGAACAACGTATTTTCAATCTCCGATAACTTTGCCAAGGTTATCGGACACCACAATCCTAAGCTCGGCATAGAAGGCAGCATGGAGTATGTGAATGTGAATCCCAATCCTACATTCAATGGCTCTTTCGCCTTCTTTGGTTCGGAGACAGGCTCTGATTTTGCAGATTTCCTGATTGGTACTCCCAGCAACTACAATCAGGCGGACTCACGGCCATATTATGGACGCCATAAGTATTATGGAGCATTCGCTCAGGACAGCTGGCACCTAAAGCCCAATCTTGTATTCAATTATGGGATGCGCTGGGAGCGCATGGAATACTGGTCTGAAAAGTACAATCAGATTCCAACTCTTATCTTAGGTCAGCAATCTGTAATCTATCCTACGGCCCCCACCAGTATCGTCTATCCCGGCGACCCGGGAATCCCCGACACACTAGTACCTGCCCGCCACCGTTTTTCGCCCCGGCTTGGAATTGCATATTCCCCTTCGGTTACAACTGGTACTTTAGGCAAGCTCTTCGGTGGCCCCGGGAAGACAAGCATTCGAGCAGGCTACGGAATCTTTTATTCCGCTATCCAAGGCAACACTATAGCGATTGATGAGCCCCAGCCTCCTTTTGGCTTGAGCTATACCAGTCCGGCACCGCCGCTCTTTGCGACGCCGTTTATTAACGCTGCGGATGGACAAGTACATCCCCAACCTTTTCCGCTGACATTTCCAACGCTGAATGGCGCCTCTCAAAATCATCCTGACGGCAGCATTGACTTCTCTTCATTCCTGCCTATCGCAGGACTCACTACCCCTGACCACAACAACACATTTCCTTATAACGAAAATTATTTCTTCGCCATAGAGCGCGAAGTGGGAACAGGCACCCTGTTACGCCTGAGTTACGCCGGATCACAGGCGCATCACCTTCTCGTGGTGTTTTCTGCCAACCCCGGGAATCCCGCTCTCTGCCTGGCTCTAAGTCAGCCCAATGCTGTTGCTCCAGGGTCGCCTACTTGTGGCCCATTCGGAGAAAGCACCACTTACACCACTGCAGCCGGCCAAGTGATCAATGGCACAAGAGGCCCCCTGGGGCCCGCATTTGCCAATGATGACTTTGAAGGCTCTGTTGGCAACTCCAGCTATAATTCGCTGCAGGCCAGCGTCCGCCATACCGGCAACGGTCTCACTCTTTTGGTGGGATACACCTATAGCAAGTCGCTCGACCAATCATCGAGCCTTGCCGATCCAGTCAACCCCTTTAACCATAATCTGACGCGGTCGCTCTCCGCCTTTGATCTGAAGCACAATGTTGTTGCCAGCTATGAATATCAATTGCCCTTCGCGCATTTTTTCTCGCATGGAAAAGCCCTCCTCCAGGGGTGGACGATTTCAGGAATAACTCGCATCAGTTCTGGATTTCCTGTGACCATCTCGAGCGATGGGGATCGATCGTTGCTCGGAAGTCTGCCGAATGGGGTAAACAATCTAAGCCTGGACTTGCCGGACTTTACTCCGGGTCCTTTGAACTTGAATCTGAACCCACGCAATGGACAGCCGTACTTCAATACTTCTCTTTTTCAACCGCAGGCCTTGGGTACTCCCGGCAATGCATCACGTCGTTCATTCTATGGGCCGGGAATGTTCAATTCTGATCTAGCTCTTCTCAGGTCTTTCCAACTATCGGAAGCAAAAGTTCTGCAATTCCGTCTGGAAACCTTTAACACGTTCAATCATACGCAATTTTTTGGACCAGCAGCTGTCAATGGAGACATTGACAGTGATCTATTTGGGCACGTCGTGCAAGCAGCACCGCCGCGGCTGATGCAGCTGGCGGTTAAATTCACATTCTGACGAGCTTGAAGATGGCTATACAACTTCAACAGAATGCGCTGTGTCTCATTTTCAGCGTATGGCCGGTTAGTTCTTTTCTCTCCAAACGAAAGAGTCGAGCGCTTGGTGACGGTTCGGCTCTTTCACTTTTATGAGCAACTCCAAGTACAAGTGAGACGAGCTTTCGCTTTTTTCAATGCCTACTCAGCAGTCCTTAGGCCAAAACGCGGCCCGCTGGTTGCTCATTCCGCAGGTTCCTTTGTTTCTCCTTTGTTCTTCTCCGCAGCTCTGCATGATCACACGTATAGAAAGAACGCGTGCACCATTGGCACGTTCCGATCCACGTGAAATTGGAGCCAATGGCTCCTGGTAGGACGTGAGTAGATTGACCGGATCGCTGTTCCCCTTTCCTGAGGGCCGGCGCCTCCCTGACTTCCGGAAACCAAGCACGCTGTACACTCGCTGTGAGCTGCCTCTGCCGGGCTTTTACCCAAGGCAGGTAATGTTTCTCAGTCATTTTGACGCTGCGGTGCCCGAGCAACACCGATACCTGATCAATAGGTACTCCGCCCAGCAAGAGCTCAACCGCGAAGGTGTCGCGGAACATATGAGAATGGCAGCGTTTGGGTGTGCCATCGGGATTTCTGATATCGGCCAAACGAAAGAGCTTACGAAAGCTGCGTTGGTAGCCCTTGACAGCGCTTGACACATCGCCGTTGCCGCTCCAGAAAAAATAATTGGGACTTGCGGACGGCAAAGCTCGCAGCTGGAAAACAACAGCCGGCGGCAGCGGCACAAAAACCGGCGCGCCAGTTTTGGCACGCCGCAGATATAATGTCCCACTGTCATCCAGATGATTACGTTCCAAAGCCACTGCGTCTTTGATGGCCAGTCCGCTCCAGCGCATCAATAACACCAAGGCCAGCATCCTGCGGCCTCGGTGCCAGCAGTCGAATCCTCCTCCATATTCATAGTCTTCGGTGGAAGCGGCGATTTGCTGAAATTCATTCCGGCTGAAGTAATTCGTAGGCACGATGCGCGCCCTGACCGGTCTTTTGAGCGCATCTGTGGGGTTTGTCTTAAGCCAGCCATTGGTTACGCAAAAGGCGAAAAAGGAGCGCAGTCGCTCGTACCAACGTCCGGCGGTACTGGAAGACACGTCCCAGGTTTGGCGGAACTCCCGCAGCTGAGCCAGTTGGATCTGATCGAGTCGGGCCAGCCTGCCCTGTTCGCACCACGGGAGCAGCTTACTCGTGATAAATGCTTTCTTCTGCGTGAGAGTCACAGGTCTTAACTTTCGTGCCCGTTCATCGTTGAGGTAGGCCGAAGCGGCTGTTTTGACAGCAATCGATTTCTCCATCTCCCGCGCCTTCCTCTCCGCCTCGGCCCAACAATTCGTTCCCGCGCTCTGACGAATCAGACCAGCGTTTTCGATGCGGCCGCGAATCCATTTAGGACAAGCGCAACTACTGTAATCAGCATGGGTGTGTCGACAGGGCGGATAATGACGGGTGTAAACAGAAAGCATGATACCTCTTCCGGCAAGCAAGGAATCCTGCCATCGGCAAGGTACGCTCGAGGTACGTCCCGCAAAATGCCCCATGAAGTCGTGTGTTTTGAGTAGGAAATATGGTGGAGCTAGTCGGGATCGAACCCGCGTCATCGCTTGAAACAACGGAAGTTATTGATTTTCTGCAGAAGCGAACAATGCCGAGAATGCCAGGAATGCCACAAATTCCTGAACCCCCAAATTCATTGTACGTTTATTGTACGGTGATTTTTTGTGAAATCAATCTCGTTTTCAGCTCACGGTGACCCGTCGCTTTTTATGCACACAAATCCAGACACCTCTCGCTGGAATCGTTGAATTTGTACATTTCATGAAGCAAGCTGCCCTGCTACTGGTCGAAGGTTGTTCATTCGGCAGGTTCTTTTGTTTCTCCTTTATTCCTTTCCTCATCTCTGCATGATCACACGTATAGAAAGAACGCGTGTACCGTTGGCACGTTCCGATCCACGTGAAATTGGAGCCAATGGCTTCTGGTAGGACGTGGGCAGACTGGCCGGATCGCTGCTCCCCTTCCCTGAGAACTGGACGCCATCGTGACTTCCGGAAACCAAGCACGCCGGACACTCGCTGTGAGCTGCCTCTGCCGGGCTTTTACCCACTTGGGACAGTGGCAGCGGCGGTAGTGAAGGTCATGATGAGGACAGGGAGGGTAGTGACGGGTATAGACAGAAAGCATGGGACGCTCCTCCGCCCGATTCGGTTGTACAAAATTTGTACAAATTTTGGCGGAATTTGAAACATGCACAACCAAAGAACTCTAGAATGCAATGCATTATTCAGCGTGCAGCCTCTTCCAGCCCGTCGCTGCCATCCGGAGTCTCCGATTCGATCTTCTGGCCAAGCGCTTTTGCGACCAGTTCAACGAGGACCTGACGGACCAGGCTTGATTTTCCTGATCCAGAGATGCCTGTTACGGTTGTAAATACTCCCAGAGGAAACTCAACTTGAAGATGGTTGAGATTGTTTCGTGTAACATCGCGAAGTTTCAACCAGCCGATGGGAGAGCGCGGTTCACGGTTCGGAATTGAGTTGCGATCAAATAGAAAATAGCGCGTGCGCGATTCCTTGATTTCATTCAACCCAGCGAGCGGACCGCTATAAAGCACATGGCCGCCCTGCTCTCCAGCTCCTGGGCCGACATCAATGATCCAGTCAGCATGCCGGATCACATCCAGGTCATGCTCAACAATGAACAATGAGTTACCTGAATCCTGCAATCGCTTAAATGCGTTGAGCAGCGCCTGCGTGTCTACCGGATTTCACTGTTTCCTCCGTGGATGCGCCAATTGCAGGGTATTGGCCGTCTTTCGATCCGTATTTGTATTGGAGAGCGAAATGAGAATCCCATTGGTCAGGAGTTGCTGTCCTTAAATCACTATCAGTCATCGACTTCCGCAGACGCAGATGAGTTTTTTGACCATACGACGATGATTCCCTTCACAGTCAACCAAATGAATGTGGACATCTAACAGGATCCAGGCAGGATCGCTTTCAAGTCATCGACAAACGTCTTGATGAACTCTATTTTGTGACTCTCAATAAAAAAGTGCCCTCCTGAAAGCATTCGAAGGTTGTATTTTGTAGATGTTTGTTTCTTCCATGCGGTCAAGCTCTCGATTGGAACGCGCCCATCCTGCTCTCCACCGTACACGGTGATGGGACACGCAAGAGGCGCTTCCGAAGCGTATTCGTAAGTGTCGACGATCTCGAAGTCTGCTCTCAGTAACGGCAGGATCAGTTCCTGAAGTTCAGCATGCTCAAAAAACTCGCTGGGTGTACCGTTAAGGCGCTTGATCTCAGCTATGAACTCCCGCGGTGGAAGGTGGAAGATGGGTGGCTCCGTCTCGGGTACAGAGGGGGCCCGTCGGCCTGAAACAAACAGATGCACGGGCAACTTAAGGTTCCTACGACGAAGCTCACGGGCGAGCTCAAAACTGATGAGCGCGCCCATGCTATGCCCATAAAAAACATACTGGCTGTCTATTTCAGGGACCAGCGCATCTGCCACAGCTTGTACCAGTGGCTGCAGGCGCGTGAAAGGCCTTTCGCTCATTCGTCGATCACGACCGGGCAAATGAACAAGGCAGACTTCCACCTGTGCCGGAAGATCACGCTGCCATTTTCGGAATACCTGTGCATTGCCACCGGCGTAGGGAAAGCAAAATAGCCGAAGCAGCGGAGTACCGGCGGTCGTGAGCCTCTCGAACCAGCGTGCGCTGGACGATTGTTCCGATTCGTCCGATCGTTTACCCGGCCTACTCGTGATCTGGAAGTCCATCCTATTCACCTAATCGATTTGCGATCCCTTCTGAAATCATGTTCCAGCATAGAGCATGCAAACTTCACAACACGGATTCTCCGAGCACTGATTAAAACACCAGCTGCTTGAAACAAGGTGCAAATGGCTTCCAACGTTTCCTTGCATTCTGCAACAGTTACGTGATTTCGGCCAGTGGCACTTGAGCCATGAATGCCGGTTCGGGCTCGATCAAGATCTCCTTTTCTCCATACAATCTTTCTGCCGTAATACCGCGCTCCTGACACGCACGCAGGAGTGCGTTGGATTCCATAATGGGGCGTGATTGATCAGTGTACTTGATGCTCATGATGTAATTCAGCCATGGCTCCTGCCCCATGGCATAGACGTATGCTTCGCGGCAGTGGAAGCAATCCACGATTTGCATTCCCTGTTCGTAGTTGGAGCCGGCAAGCCGCCTGGATTCATCCATAGCGCGCTCCAGTTTCTGGGTAAGGAGAGGGCCATACAGCCAACTCAACGGCGCGCCATCGCATTCCATTCCGAGGAAGAGCGCGTCGATATCCCCCACCTCCCGGTGCAAGTGCTCATAGAGCTTCGGCTCGATATTGCGCGAATCCGCAGCAAATAACATCGAGTGCAGCCCGATGCGTACGAGCCATGCCATCTTGGTGTGAATATCAAGATCAGCGTGCTCTCCCAAAAAGGGCAGTCCGGTAATGCGCACGTCACCGGCGCGGATCTCCTCTAACTCATTCAACTCGATCACATTCTTGAAGCCACAGTTCTCAAACAGAAGCTTGAGAGACGGGTCTTGCAAATGGCCGCGGTTGTTTCGTGGCACCACAATGTTCTTCACCTTGTGCCGGATCTGGAGCAAAGTCTCGAAAAGAATGTGGTCCTGATGATCATGTGTTATCAACACGTAATCAATCGAATCAGGCAGGTCGCTATAGGTATAGCGCGATATTCCGCTCTCATACGTATAACTGAGTACGGGATCCAAGAGCATGCTCACTCCGCGCGACTCAATGAGAATGCAGGCATGCCCGAAATATCTCCATCGCACTCCAGGGCCTTGATACGGCATATACGGACGCTGCGTCTCGGTCGTAAGCAATGAATGCAGCAGATCATCTTGAGCATCGCGGATTTGAAGCATCTCCTTGATTTCCTGCAAGGGCTTTGGGGTTGATTTCAGCCTGAACAGATCATCAACGGCGGGAGAATCAAACGGAAGACGCAGATGGAGAGTATCTTGAGATTCGAGCCTCGGCGTACTCAGCACGAAGGGACGATCATCTTTGGAAATCGCGGACAACATCAGGCTCTGTTGCGAGCGGTCATAAAAATGGCTTTTGTACAGCAATGGCTCAATGAGCCGAAACGAGGGATGGTTGTTCAGATCATAGACCAGCTCTACATAGCCGCGGAGGATCCCGGGAACATTCTGGTACAGAGGTTGAAGGCTGTAACCCTTAGCAGTTTCTCTCAGCATAACATCGAGCGACTGCAAAGCCGCCGACAGTTCGATGAGGTGCGCCCGGTCCTTCCTGATGCGGTCGCGCAGAGCGCGAATCTCATCCGCTCTTCCTCCCTGGTAATCAATGAATGGGCCACCCAACATCTTAGGATTTTTGACCGCATTCGCGTGAATCATCGGAGCGTTAATGTAGGAATCCATAATCTTCAAATGACGCTCAGTAATATTTCTGGCTGCAGTCGCCGGAGGAATGAGGTGAGACCATGCGTACCAATGGTCAATCAGAGGTTCAACCTGCACATTCGGCCTGAGATACAATGGCTGGTTAGGCGACATGAACACTGCTCCTACTAGATGGGATCACCGTACTCCGTAATTTCCTATACAAAAACATTTTAGCGAAGATTTTCCTTGAGTGGTTGAGTCTTCTCCCTGGTCAGCGTGGCCCGGAGTTGCAGCATTGATTGCGTAATTTTATCTATCTCGCTGGCTCGAAATCCGTCAGCGATTTGCGGTAGATATTGTCTTAAAGCGCGCTTCGTGTTTTCCCCGAGTTCTACGTCTCCACAGGAAAGTATTTTCACGCCATCCGCGACTGCAATTCTTTCATTCCATTCAATTGCCTCGCATTCTGAAAGATCGGGCGGTAAATTCAGTTCCATGTGTGTGCCCACTACTCGCACCGGATATCCTCCGGGAAGCCCAAATGGGCCAGGCACGTGGGTTTTCACATCACGCCCTTCAATCATGTCGCGCAGAAATACAGCAGCTGTGCACCCAATCACCTTATTGACCTCCAAACCATTGCTTGTCCGTTGGCTTACGAGCAAAGTGCTCACGTTACTGCAGCATTTCCCATCAACCCAAACCTGGGCTTCATCCACTCCAGGTTTTGGCGTGTACAAATGCATGTGATGGGCCATGACTTGCAAACACTGCTGGGGCATAAGGCCAAGCGAAGATCGCAATGTAGCCGCCAACAGGGCAATATTGCCGACGCCGCAAAAGACAGGAAGGCTTAGGGCACGCAGTAATGGATTCACTGCGTCCGGGTAGCAGGCATTTATAAAAAGCGCTGGCCGCGAATGCCCGGCCAGTGCCTTGGCAAACCTGATCGCGAAAGCTGACTGCAATGGCAACGTGAAACCAAATCCTGCATTGCGGAGCAGCTGAGTCCATAATGAAGGCTGGTGGATATCTTCCCATGGAGAGTAATAGGAAGCGCAGTTCACTACCACATCAGGTTGAATCGATGAAAGCAGCTTGCCGGCATTACCTGATTCAACTTCAAATTGGATGGCATCGAAAGTGACCGGTGATTGTATGCTCGCAGCTTGTGCGCGTGAGACATACAGAATGTCATTCAATTGGTCCCTGGATCGGGCGCAAACAACCACTCGATGAGGCCGGGAAAGCAGGAGAGCCAAAGAATAGGAGATGGCCCGCGCCAAAGAGCCACTGCCGACAATCAAGATGGTTGCATCCATGAATTCTATTCCGTCCCGCCTTTTGTCATTCTTGCCGCAAGGCCACAATCGGATCGACCAACGTAGCGCGCCTGGCGGGAATGTAACACGCGCAGATTGAAATAATAATCAATGCCACAACTACGCCCACCAATGTTATGGGGTCGTAGGGAGGAACGTTAAATAACAAGCTAGAAACATAGCGAGTCAGGAAGAACGTGGCCACGAGTCCTATCCCTACGCCAATCAATGTCAACTGTACGCCATTGATCAGCACCAGTTGCAAGACCCGGCCCCGTGATGCTCCCAGAGCAATTCGTAGTCCGAGTTCCCGAGTGCGCTGAGCAACCGAGTACGCCATGACGCCAAAAATGCCGACGGCCGCAAGCACCAGGGCGATGCCGGCAAAGACAGAAAATAGAATGGTGCGAAATCTTGGCTCAGAGACAGACTGCGCTACGTTCTGTTGCATGCTGCGGATTGCAGTAACCGGCTGATTAGGATCGATATTGCGTACTGCCGAGCGTATGGCATTGGTCTGTGCCAAAGGATCTCCAGCGGTGCGGACGACCAGGGACAGCGTCAAGACTGGAAGCACCAGGTCCGCCTGGCGATAAGGAACGTACATCTCGGAAGAAGATTCACTGACCAAAGATTGCCTCACATCAGAAACGACCCCAACAATCTCCATCCACGGCACGTTAGGATCAGGCATGGCTCCCAACTGTATGTGCTGCCCGATTGGCGACTGGTTAGGAAAATATGTGTGCGCGAAGCCGGAATTGATTACCACTACTGCGGGAGCTCCTTCACGGTCGCGATCTTCAATCCATCTGCCGGTGATGAGCGGTATTTGCAGCGTTTTCAAGTAGCCTGCGCTCGCCACACGATAGCTGGCGATGGTGTATTCCTGCGGAGAATGGGGCGGACGACCCTCAATATTGAAGTGCAGGGCGGACCCAGTACCCGTTACAGGCAGAAAGGATACAGCCCCAACCGAGCGCACACCGGGCAGCGCTCCAACCTGTTCAAACAAACGATCAAAGAAGCCCAAACGCACATTCTTATCAGTGTACGCAGTAGGCGAGCGGACTATATTCGCAACCAAGATGTGGTCAGTGGAGAAGCCCGGAGAAACATTGGACAACCGCTCAAAGCTCTTGAACAGAAGACCGGCACCAACCAGCAGCAACATGGCGAAAGCGATTTCAGAAACAACCAATGCCGCTCGTGTACGCAAAACAGCGCGCACAGACCCACCACGATTGCTTTCATTCAAGGTTTCACGCAGGTCGATGCTCCAGGAATGACGTGCAGGGGCCAGCCCGAACAGAATACCGGGAACAAGCGCAATGAGAGCAGTAAAGCCCAGAACCGAAAGATCAATAGAAACGTTATTACTGCGGGGGAGGCTGCTTCCCGCCAGGCGCGTTAAAAGAGGCACTGCGCCCCAGGCCAAGGCAAGCCCCAAGACCCCGCCGGCAACAGCCACCAGGATGCTCTCCGCCAATAGCTGGCGAATAATGTCAAAGCGCTGGGCGCCCAAAGCGATGCAGACCGCCATTTCACGCCGACGGCCTGTGGCGCGGACGAGCAGAAGATTAGCAACATTAGCGCAGGCAATCAGGAGCACAAGTCCCACCGCGCCGATCAAGACCCAAAGCGCAGTGTGAACGTTCTGCACAACCTGTTCCAGCATGGGATCAACCAGCGCTGAAACATTCGTGTCAGTTTCCGGATATTGCTGCTCCAGTTGTTTAGCAATCACAGTCATCTCTGAGCGGGCCTGCTCAAGAGAAACACCTTGCTTTAATCGAGCGATGGGCAAAATTCCGGGATGCCAACTGCGATCATCCGGCAGTGTTCTGGCCCAGGGCTCAAATGGCAGGATGACATCCGGCGTTTGCTGAAGAATCTCAAAACCAGACGGCATCACACCGATAATCGAATAGTTCTGATTGTCAAGAGTGATGGTCTTGCCAAGCACGTCGCGCAAAGAAGAAAAATGCCGTTCCCAGAGACTATGGCTGATGAGCGCCACAGGCGGCCCTTCTGGCTTATCTTCCGAGTCAGCAAAGGCCCGGCCCAATTCCGGTTTGACTCCCAACAGGTCAAACAGATTGGCCGTAACATTTTGGGTGGGCAGCCGTTCAGCTTCGGGGATCCCCGTCATGGTTATGACGTTGTTCCGCACGGCTCCCACGGCCTCAAACGAGTGGCTCTGATCGCGCCAGTCCTTGAAATTGAGGTAGGACAAAGACAGTCTGGGAAACTGCGGCCAATGCTCAGCAAGCAACACGAGTCTTTGCGGATCACGATATGGAAGAGGACGAAGCAGCACGGCGTTCACAATGCTGAACATTGCGCTGTTCGCCCCGATTCCTAAAGCCAGCGTAAGCACAGCTACGATAGTGAATCCGGGATTGTTTTTTAATCTGCGAAGTGCAAATTTTAAATTCTGTGCGAGCGTAAACATTTACTATCCTCTGGATTGTGGACCACGCGAATTCAAAGCGGTTTCAAACGAAATCAAGCAGCAAACATTCAGCGCCGATTTCGCCGGAAAGGGCTGCAGTTCATGACATCATAGCCCTCAATGTATAGTAAGAGCGGCTTTGAGTTCTTCAGAAGTCATTCTGCGGACCCTAAGCCAAATCCCTGCTATTTTTTCCAGTTGCTCCAGTGGGCGTCCGGAGGCGGAATCCAGTTTTTGCACAAATTCCATCAGCACTGGATGTTCGAGAATGGCCCGCACAGATAGCTTCGTCTGGAAGCAATCGTTCACGCGGAACAAGACACGAAGCGCAAGCAATGATTGTCCACCCAATCCGAAGAAGTTGTCGTAACGACCCACCTTCTCCAGTCTAAGCACCTCTGCCCAGATTGCCGCTAGCGCGGTCTCAAGATCGCCCTGGGGCGGAACATAACCATGAACTCCATACGCATCCCCCTGGGGCGCCGGCAACGCTTTATGGTCCAACTTGCCATTCGGCGTCAACGGCAAAGACTGCATCAGCACATATACTGCCGGTACCATGTACTCCGGCAGACGCTCGCAGAGGAAAGAGCGAAGGTCGGGGAGAGGGGGTTCTTGATCATGGGAAGCATGCAGAGCTGAAAGAGAATAGTAAACTATCAATCTCTTCTCTCCCGGCACGTCTTCGCGCGCTACCACCACGGATTCTTTCACTGCGGGATGTTCCAGTAGTCGTGCCGTTATCTCCCCAAGTTCAATACGGAATCCGCGAATTTTGACTTGATGATCCAGCCGACCTAAGTACTCCAGGTTCCCGTCCTTTAGCCAGCGCACAAGGTCCCCTGTCCGATACAGCCGCTCTCCTCTCCTGCCGCTCAACCCGTCGGGAACGAACCGCTCGGCCGTCAGATCGCCTCCCCCCCAATACCCTCTGGCCAGCCCAACTCCTCCCAAACACAATTCTCCCGGTACACCCACTGGCACTGGGACCATCTCCTCATCCACTACATACACCCGCATGTTGGCGATTGCCTTCCCAATCGGAGCGGTGATTGATCGCAGTTCATGATCACACTCAGCAAAAGTAGAATCGATGGTTGTTTCCGTGGGGCCATACAAGTTGTAAAGCCTGGCTGTTGGCAACTGTGCATAAAGCTCACGCACAGCTTCTGTACTCAGCGCTTCACCTCCGCAGTAAACCCTTTGCAGCCCGCCGCATTCTCTCAACCCTCCATGTTGCAACAGCATTTGCAACTGCGTGGGAACCAACTGCAGAACTGAAACTCTCTGCTCACGGATACAGCTCACCATGTACTCGGGGTCTCGCTGACCGCCTGGCCTTGCTATTATCAGGCAACCGCCACTCAGTAAAGGCGCATAAAACTCCCATACTGAAGCATCAAAGCCGAACGCTGTCTTCTGCAAAACCCGCTCTCCTGCGCTAAGAGAAAACTCCTTTTGCATCCATGCCATGTGGTTCGCCAGCGCATCATGGGTGATGACCACGCCCTTGGGCCTCCCCGTTGAGCCCGACGTATAGATGATGTAAGCCAGATTTTCTCCTTCCAGCTTTACCTCTGGATTCTCTGCTCTCTGCTCGCCCAATCGCTGCCGTTCTTCCACTCCATCCAACACCACCACCGCACCAGCAAACTCTGGCATCTGTCTCAGCAGCCGCTCCTGCACCAACAACACCTTGACCTGCGCGCTTTCCAGCATGTAGCTCAATCGCTCACGTGGATAGTCCGGATCCAGCGGCATGTAAGCGCCGCCTGCCTTCAGTATCCCCAGCAGCCCAATGATCATTTCCAGGCTGCGCTCCACGCAGATCGCCACCCGCGATTCCGGCTTCACGCCCAAAGCCCGCAGATAATGTGCTAACTGGTTTGCCTTCCGGTTCAGGTCAACATAGGTCAACTGTTGGCCTTCATATTCCACTGCCACGGCGTTCGGCGTCCTCTCTGCCTGCTCTGCGAACAACTCGTGGATGCACTTCTCGCCCAGAAATTTAATCCCAGTGTCGTTCCACTGGTGTAGAACTTGCTCTCGCTCTCCCTGGCTGAGCATGGTCAGCCGGCACACAACTCCCGACTCGTCCGTTATCATCCCGTCCAGCAACCTGCGGAAATACCCCAGATACCGGGTGATGGTGGCGGGATCAAACAGCGAATTGGCATACTCCAATTCGCCCACGATCATCCCATTTGCCTCCTGCAAGACGAGCGCCAAGTCGAATTTTGCCGCATGATAGGGTATAGACTCCAGCGGCTTCACTTCCACCTCGGGAAGCATGATGGTTCCCTCTGGCAAGTTCTGCCAGGAAAACGTCACCTGAAACAGAGGGTTGTGTGCGAGGTTGCGCTCTGGCCCAACTATATCCACTACCCGCTCAAACGGGAGGTTGTGATTCTGTTGCGCTCCCAACGCCACTTCTTTCACCCGCTTCAGCAACTCTTTCACTGTCACTTGGCCACTGAGATCCACTCGCAGGGCCAAAGTATTTACAAAAAATCCGATGAGTCCTTCGATGTCCGCTCGCTCCCGATTCGCCACGGGCGTACCAATCACAATCTCTGCTTGCCCCGATAATCGTGACAGTAACGCGGCCCAGCCCGCCAGCAGCGTCATATATAAGGTTGTTCCCTGTCGCCGGCTCAACTCTTTCAAACCTGACGTCAGTTTCTGCTCCAGCACCAACTTCTCAATTCTTCCCCTATAATCCTGCTGCGCCGGTCGGGGTTGGTCGGCAGGCAACTCAAGGAGCGCTGGCACACCCTGCAAAGTTCGCTTCCAATACTCGCACTGTTGCCCCAGTACCTCTCCTTCCAGCCACTGTCGCTCCCACATGGCAAAGTCTGCATACTGGACTGCTAATTCCGGCAGAGGATCCTCTTGCCCGCGCTGGAAGGTACTGTACAATTTGCTCACTTCATTACGAAAAACCCCCAATGACCATCCGTCAGAAACGATATGGTGCATCGTGATCAGCAATGTATGTTCATCTTCCGACTCACGGATCAATAGTCCACGGATCAATGGACCCGTCTCCAAATTGAAAGAAGTGTTAACCTCCACCATCAAAAGACGGTTGACTTCCGCCTTCGCATCGCCATGCCGGCGGAGATCGCTTTCCAACAGATGAAACCGGCTGTCTGCAGCCGCGACAATTTGCTGCATAGGCTCTCCGTCAATCAAAACAAAAGTGGTCCGCAAGGTCTCATGTCGCGCCACCATCCTGTCCAGCGCTCGCCGCAAAACTTCAGCATCCAACTCGCCTTTCAAATGCAGGCCCATAGGTACGTGATACGCCCTGCTCACCTCATCCATCTGCGACAAAAACCATAAGCGCTGCTGGGCAAGGGACAACGGGAAGCGATCCCTTTGCTTCGACCGCACAATCGGCGGCAGCTCGACTCGCGCAGCGCCCTTCAGTCTACGGGCCAGATCGGCCAGCACTGGGTTGCGGAACAGATCATCTACCCTCACGACCACACTCAATCCTTGCCGGATGCGCGTAACAGCTCGCGCCGCCAGGAGCGAGTGTCCGCCTAGCACAAAAAAGTCATCGAGCCGGCCTACTCGTCGGATTTGAAGCAGCTCGGCCCAAATGTCCGCCAGCACGGTCTCAATCTCTCCTTCTGGCGCCTGGTAACTTTGTATGCCATACGCGCTTGCTTCTGGCGCCGGCAAAGCCTTGAGGTTCAGCTTTCCGCTGCTGGTCAATGGCAAGCTCTCCATCTCCACGATCGCCGCTGGCACCATGTACTCCGGCAGCCGCTCCCGTACATACTCCCGTAGCTCTTTCATCACTCGGCCCACTTCGTCCCTTGTCCCGGGATGATTGCTCGGGAAGCGAAGAAGAGTTTCACTATGGGAGCTTTCCCCCTCTCGCCCTTTCATTTCCCAGTAAATATCCTCATGTATGCCCTGCCACTCTTTCAGTTGCTTGCCTTCCTGCGCCGCCTCCACACCGTCCGCAAGCCCTTCCTTTCGCCGCAAAATAACATATCCCACCAACTGCTTCTCTCCGGGCGCGTCTTCGCGTGCAACCACCACCGCTTCCTCCACAGACGGATGCTCCCGTAGTCGCGCCGTAATCTCCCCAAGTTCAATCCGGAATCCGCGAATCTTTACCTGATCGTCATTCCGGCCGACAAACTCTATCTCCCCATCTGCCTGCCATCTCCCTATGTCCCCCGTCTTGTACATCCGGGCACCTGCTTGCTCCACATAGGGATCGGGCACAAACCGCTCCGCCGTCAACTCCGGCCGTTGCAAATATCCGCGAGCTACCCCCGCTCCTCCGATGTATAGCTCTCCCGCCACTCCCAGCGGCGCCAGTTCTTCTTCCCCATTCAAGATGTATATCCTCAGATCAGGAATGGAGCAGCCAATTGGACTCCCAGCACTGTCACTATCCGCCCGCTTCAGCGCTCTATAGGTGACATGCACGGTGGTCTCAGTAATCCCATACATATTCACCAACTGGGCTTGTCCATTTGGATTGCGTTCCCACCAGGGCCGCAGCATAGCCATGTCCAGCGCTTCCCCACCAAAAATCACCCACCGCAATCCATGCTCCTCCTCGCTTCTGCCCTGCGCTGCTACCAATTGCCGGAACGCGCTCGGCGTTTGATTCAGAACCGTCACGCGTTTTCGGCATACCAAACAGTAGAAATCTTCCGCGGAACGAGCCGTATCCTGGCCCACTACAATCAGAAGCCCTCCATGCAACAGAGCTCCCCATATCTCCCATACCGAAAAGTCAAAGGCGTAAGAGTGAAAAAGAGTCCAAACATCATTCTGGTTAAAGTGAAACCAGGCATCAGTGGCCGCGAACAGCCGTACCACATTCGCGTGCTCCACTAACACACCCTTAGGTTGTCCGGTGGAACCGGAGGTGTAAATCACATAGGCCAGATGCTTCGTAGTCAGCCCCATATTGGCAGCTTCCGGGTTGTTCTGCGGTTGATTGCTCCAGGCAAAAGCATCCGTCAAGTCGAATGTCGGCAGACTCGCAGGCAAGGGTTCCATCCGCTCCCGAAGTTGAGCTTGCGTCAGCAGGGCAACCGGTTTACTTTCTTCTAGCATGTAGTGCAAACGTTCCTGGGGATAAGCCGGATCTAGTGGCACGTAAGCGCCGCCTGCCTTCAGTATCCCCAGCAGCCCAATGATCATTTCCAGGCTGCGCTCCACGCAGATCGCCACCCGCGATTCCGGCTTCACTCCCAAAGCCCGCAGATAATGTGCTAACTGGTTTGCCTTCCGGTTCAAGTCAACATAGGTCAACTGTTGGCCTTCGTATTCCACCGCTACGACGTTCGGCGTCCTCTCTGCCTGTTCTTCGAACAACTCGTGGATGCACTTTTCGCCCGGAAATTCAATCCCAGCCTCATTCTGCTGGGGTAGAATCTGCTGCCCTGCTTCCGACAGCATCCGACCGGATTTATTTATGGTTTCTCGCATGAAGTCACCGAGGTGAAGGAGCTTTCATTGCAGGGAAAGAGCGGCTTTGCGTTCTTCAGGCGTCATCCTGCGAACCATAAGCCCAATCCTGGCTATTTTTTCCAGTTCCTGTGCGGGACGTGCCGAAATGGAACGCAACCTCTGCGCAAATGCCACCAGCACCGGATACTCAAGTAGTACGCGCACAGAGAGCTCCATCTGAAAATAGTCATTGATTCGGGATACCAGGCGGAGGGCAAGCAGTGAATCTCCGCCCAGATCGTAGAAGCTGTCGCGCATGGAGACGCCGGAAACCCCCAGCACATCCGCACAAATATCGACAAGGAGTTCCTCGACAGGGGTCATCGCCGGCGGATCTGCTTCTTTGTCTTGTAAGTTTTTGCCTTGCAAGTTCACGAGCGCTCTGCGGTCCACCTTGCCATTGGTATTAAGTGGCAGCTCTGTCAATTTCACGTAAACACCCGGCACCATGTACTCGGGCAGCTTAGCTTTCAGATATTCCTTCAATTGGTCAGCATTCGCTTCGCCGGATATATAAGCCACCAAGTGCTTGCCACTGGCGCCGGTCTCCATCAGCACAGCACAGTTGCGCACGCCACCATGCTGCAGCAAAGCTATCTCAATCTCGCCGAGTTCCACACGAAAGCCGCGGGTCTTAACCTGATTGTCTGCGCGGCCAAAAAATTCCAGATTGCCATCTTCCATCCAACGGGCAAGATCCCCGCTCACATAAAGACGTCCTCCAGGCTGGCCATAAGGATCAGGAACAAATCTCTCCGCTGTTAAATCGGGCTTTCTCCAATAGCCCCGCGCCAGGCCTTCGCCCCCGACGTACAACTGGCCCATGATTCCGACGGGCTCAAGGTTCATGTTGCGATCCAGCACATATAGCTGGGTATTTGCGACTGGCTTGCCGATAGGCACACTTAGAGCGTCCCTGGCCACTTGTTTTACAAGGTACCAACTGCTGAATGTGGTGCACTCGGCAGGCCCGTAGGCGTTGATGAGTTGCTCCGGTCCTCCATGCTCAAGAACCGCAGCCGCCGTCAAGGGATTCACAGCTTCCCCTCCAAATAGCAGGTACTTCACGGAATTGAACATATCGGGTTTCAGGCGTCCCATTTCGTTAAACAACGCGGTTGCCGTAAACAGAACTTGCACACCTTTGTCCTGAATCTCTGCCGCAAATCTTTCGACATCCAGCAGTATTTCATTGCCGATGATCACCAGCCGGCAACCATTCAACAGCGCTCCCCATATCTCAAATGTGGCTGGATCGAAGGACATGTTGACAGTCTGGGCCACTACCTCGTCGCCGCTAAGTTGAATGTAATTGGTCTGGCGCAGCAGCCGAATCAGACTGTGATGGCTCACGGCTATGGCTTTGGGTTGTCCAGTTGAGCCGGAGGTATAAATCACATAGGCAAGATTTTCCGGATGCACCGATGCTTCCAAAGTGTGGTCGCTTTGCTGCGCGATGTCGTCCCAGTCGCGATCGAGGCAAACCACATGCGCTTTCAATTGTGGGATTTGATGGGCCAGCCGTCCCTGGGTCAGCAAAACTCCAATACCGGAATCCTCCGCCATGAAGCGCAGGCGGTCTGGCGGATTTGCGGGATCGATGGGGACATACGCTCCCCCGGCTTTGAGAATTCCAACCATTGCGAGCACCATGTCAATAGAGCGTTCAACGCTGATGCCCACCAGCTTTTCCGGACCGACGCCAAGACTCTTTAAATAGTGTCCCAATTGGTTCGATCGCCGGTTCAATTCGTTATAGCTGAGTTGCTGCTGGTCGCAGATCACCGCCAATTCTTCTCCGCGGCGCTGGACCTGATCTGCAAACAGCTCCATCATGGTTTTATCGCGGGGATACGCTGTGTAGGTCTGATTGAATTCCACCACAATCTGCCGGCGTTCCTGCGCGTCCAGCAAATCGATGCAGTTGACGGGTTGATCGGGAGCGGTGGCATAGGCTGTAAGCAGGCGCACAAAACGGCAGGCAAGAGTGTCCACGAAATCGGCGGTGAAATGGTCCGGGTGGTAGTCAAGGTAGAACTGGAGGTTCTGGCCGGGACCAATGACCAGGACCAAAGGATAGTGCGCCGCATCGTTGAGTTCCATGAGCGTGAACTGCAAAGAGCCAGGCAAATCCTTTTCCGATTCCATGTTGTTGGGAAAATTCTCGAAGACCACCAGAGTGTCAAAGAGCTCACTCATTCCGGCCAGACGCTGGATTTCCATCAATCCGAGATAGTGATGCGCTAACAGCCGGGACTGTTCCTGGCTGATCCGGCTAACCAGACTCTTGAATGAGTCACCGGAGCGGAGAATTACCCGCGTGGGCACAGTATTTATCAAGAGCCCAATCATTGTTTCCACGCCGCCAATCTCCGGCGCACGTCCGGAAACGGTGCTGCCAAAGACCACATCTTGCCGGCCCGTGTGGCGCGACAGCAAAACCGCCCACGCGCCCTGGACTACAGTGTTCAGGGTCAAGCCCTGGCTGCGGGCCTGCTCTGTTAACCGTTGCGTGATCTCCTCATCCAAAATCACGTTTTTTCGCCCAGGTATTTTGGGGGCACCCAAGGCAAGCGGGCTGATCCGGGTGGCTTCTTCCAAGCCGCCCAGGGCTTCCCTCCAGGCAGCTTCGGCGGCGCCGCGGTCCTGGCCGGCCAGCCACTCCAGATAATTGCGGAATGGGACGACCCGAGGCAGAGCAGCAGCGTTGACCTGCTGCTCATACAGCAGCCGCAATTCGGAAATCATCAACGGCACGGACCATCCATCTATCAGGATGTGATGGGTAGTAATCAGGAGGCGGAATTTGTTCTCTCCAAAACGGACCAAAAGGAACCGAAACAGGGGAGCAACGCGGGGATCGAAGCGGACGTCACGGTCTCTTTGAACAAGCTCATGCCATTTCTGCTCTTGTTCGGTTGCCTCCAGCATGGAAAAGTCCAGGTTGTCCCAGGGCAAGAATTCTTTACTGGGTACAATCTGCACCGGCCGCTCCAGACCTTCATGCTGGAAAGCGACGCGCAGATTCCTGTGACGGTTCAACAGGGTGGCAAATGCCTGCCGCAATGATTTTTCATTTGGCGCGCTCTCGAAGCTAAGGACGATCTGGATGTTGTAAACATCTGGTCCGGCAAGATCGTAGAACCAATTGAAGAGCATGCCCTCCTGCACCGGTGAAAGCGGCAATATTTCTTCAATCTCTCCGTATTCAATTTCCAGCCGATCAATTTCAGATTGAGAAAGAGCGACCAGCGGTATGTCCGAAGGTGTGAGGCCTCCCATGCCGGGCTGCTCACTGTGTTCGACAAGGCCTTCAAGCATGTGAAACCACCCGTCAGCCAGCTGACGAATGTCCTGTTCTGAAAATATATCCGGGAGCCAAGTCCAGAAGGCTGTCAACTCCGGACCGGCAGAGCTATCCGACACCATCGAGTCGATTTCCAGAAGATGGTGAAAGGCCATTTCAGGATCCAGTCCGCCAGTGAGAAGATCCGCGGGTGCCCAATCAGCGCTTTCCCCCATGGGAAAGCGTCCGAGGTAGTTAAAGTCTATTTGTGACTTAGGCGGGCCGGACAAAACCGGCGCTGTTTCAGGATTCAAATAACGCAGCAGCCCATATCCGATGCCGTTGTCGGGAATAGAGTGAAGTTGTTCCTTGATTGACTTGAGAGCTGCTCCCAGTGCTTTGCCTCCGGCCCAGGCTTCTTCAAGATCAAGTTGGCCAAGATCAAGACATACTGGAAACATGGTGGTGAAAAGTCCCACAGTGCGAGTGAGATCAATGTTGCCAAAAATCTCTTCTCGCCCATGACCTTCCAGGTCAATCAAGACCGATGTGGCTTCACCAGAACGGCGCTGCCACTTGAGAACGGTGAGGGCGAACGCGGTGAGCAGCACATCGTTAATTCGCGCATGAAATGCGCCGGCAACGCGGTTTAATAAAGGAGCGGTAATCTTGGCCGGCAAGGAGACAACGAGCTGGCGAGCTCTGCCTACCGTATCCCGCCCGGGAACAAGCTGTCCGCCGGGCACAAGCTCCTGAGCATCCTGCAAAACATTAGTCCAGAAAGACAGCTCTTTGACTCGATCTGGATTGAGCGCCTCGCGATTCAATCGTTCAGCCCAGCCCCGGAACGACACAGGACATGGTTCAAGGATGGGAGAAACGCCGGCGGCGATTGCTGTCCAGGCGGCAGCCAAATCCGGCAGCAGGATTCGCCATGAAACTCCATCCACTGACAAATGATGAACGATCAGCAGTAAATGGCCGGGCGAGTTGCGGCCTGAATCGAACCAGACGGCCTGCAGCATAAGTCCGTTCTCAGCAGAGAGGCGATCTGCGGCTGCCTGTGCTTCCTCCTCCATTCGGCGGCGGGATTCATCAGGTTGAAGCCCTGCAATGTCTATTCGCTGCAGGCACGATGCGGCGCTCACTGCGCCTTGCGCTTGAATCTCCAGCTTCCATTCTTCTTTGGAACTTCCTGCACCGGAGAAGCGCAAGCGCAAAGCATCGTGGTGGTCGAGTATCGTCTGCAAAGCGCGCACAAGATCGGGCTGCTTCAGGTCCGCCGGGACTTGCACCGCCATAGACTGGGTGAAGCGATGCAGTGATCCACCTGACTCAAGAAACCAGCACATAATCGGCATGGGCAGCATTGCGCCCACTCCCAGGTCCGGCGCTGTTGCCGCCTCATCTCGTGCAAAGCGGGAAACGGCTGCGAGAGCTGCGATCGTCGGCTGCTCAAAAATATCGCGCAAGCTGACGATCAGCCCCATTTGGCGGGTCCGGCTCACCAATTGAATCGCCAAAATACTGTCCCCACCCAGAGAAAAGAAGTTATCGTCCGGAGCAGCGTTAGGAGCAGCCAGCACCTCTTTCATAAGCGAGCAAAGAATTTCTTCCGCATGGGTGGCGGGCGCGTGCCGCAAGGCACTTCCCGCAAATTCAGGCATGGGCAAGGCTTTGCGGTCCAGCTTCCCATTGGAATTTAAGGGCAGTGAAGGGAGCACGGTAATCCAGGCAGGCTCCATATAATGCGGCAGAGTATCTTCCAGGGACTTGCGCAGCTGATCAGTGTTCACACTTTGCCCCACAGCGGGAACCACATACGCAGCCAGGCGCTTCTCGCCCACGCGATCCTCGCGCACAATGACCGCTGCCTGGCCAACGCTGTTGCACGCCAGCAGGGCTGCCTCGATTTCCCCTAACTCGATGCGATAACCGCGAAGCTTGACTTGCTGGTCTGTCCTTCCCAGAAACTCTACTTGTCCGTCTTCACGCCAACGCACACGGTCGCCTGTGCGGTACATGCGCGCACCAGAATCACCGAAGGGGTTGGGGACAAATCGCTCCGCCGTAAGATCAGGGCGATTGATATATCCGCGCGCCACACCTGCGCCAGCAATAAATAATTCACCGGGAACACCTACTGGAACCGGCTTGAAAAGAGGATCCAGAATGTAAACCTGGTGGTTATCCATGGGACTGCCGATGGGCACATTGCCCCGCAATGTAGTGGGATTGGACGCCGCGTAATGCGTGGCAAATGTGGTGGTTTCTGTCGGCCCGTAACCATTGCATACCAGAGTGCCGGGGCAATGCTCATGCAAACGTTGGACGGCGACAGCGGAAACAACATCGCCTCCCGCCCATATCTCCGGAACACCGGAAAAACAGTCCGGGGCCTCCTGAACCAGGAGATTGAAGAGGGTGGCTGTGAGGAACGTGGAAGTTGCCTTCTCTTTTTGGAACAGGCGCCTATAGGCTGCAATGTCCAATTCACCCGGCGGCGCAATAATGACTTGTTTTCCGCGCAGCAAAGGGGTCCACATCTCAAATGTTGAAGCATCAAAAGCGTGGGAAGATTGGAACAACACCCTTTCCAGGCTTTCTTCTCGCCAACTGCGGTCAAAAGCCAGGCTGATGACATTGCGATGCGTGACGGCAACGCCTTTGGGTATTCCAGTGGAACCCGAAGTGTACATAATGTACGCAAGCTGGTCGGGATGGACCAGAACATCGGGGTCGCTATCATCTTCCGCTATCAAGTAAGGGTCATCATCCACAACAATGACTTCGGATGCGGTGATCCCGCGATCGCTGGTGGCCCGATCCAGGAGCAGGACGGAAGCGCCGGCCTCCTCCATGATCAGCCGTATACGCTCCGGTGGATAAGCGGGATGCAACGGCAGATAAGCGCCGCCGGCCTTCAACACTGCAAGCGTAGCGACGACGATCTCCACCGACCGTTCCATCAAGATGCCCACCGCTGTTTCTGCTTTCACACCCGCTCTTATAAGCCTGTGAGCAAGATGATTGGCCTGCTCATTCAGATCGCGGTAGGTCAGTTCCGCGTGCGGCGAGCGAAGAGCGATGGACCCTCCGCCCTGGCCAACAGAGACAGCAAAGCAGCCTGGAATAGTCTGGATAGAAGGATAGGGTACGGCGGTGTCATTCCAATCCACAAGAATCTGCTGCCGCTCACGATCATTGAGCAACAGGAAATCGTTCAGTCTCCTTTCCGGATGAGCGGCAGCCTGCTCAAACAACCGCTGGAGATGGAGCATCATCCTCTCACCGGTGGAAGGGAGAAAGAGATCGACAAGGTAGTCCAGAAGGACCACTGCGTGATCGGTGTTATCGTTCACTCCGAAATTGATATCCAGAAAGCCTGACTGGTAATACGGATCAAACTCTTCCATTGCCATGCCGGCCGGGGGTTGCGCCGGTTTATGGTCGTTGCCAAAAGCATACGAGGCGTCCACCAGCGGGGCGCGGCTTGGGTCACGTTCGGCCTGAAGCTGATTCAATAGAAACTCAAAAGGCAAATCAGAGTTCGCCATCGCCTCCAGAGCCGTCAGGCGCGTGCGCTGCAACAGCTCACGCAGAGTGGGGTCGCCTGATAAATCCAGCCGATACACGATGGTATTGAGAAAATAGCCAATCAAAGACTGCGTTTCCTGGTGCTTGCGGCTGCTCACTGGAGTGGCGACGGGAATATCATCTTTGCCGCTATACTTCCGCAGAATCATGGCAAAAATGACGAGAAAGAATGTGAACCGGGTAACGTTTTCGGTGAAAGCCAATTGCTTGAATTGCAGCCATAGCGTATCCGGTACGTTCCAGAGAATGCGTCCGGCATTAAAATTCCGGGAATGCCGGCGCGGCATATCTGTTACCAGATCCAGCCGCGGCATGTCCGCAAGCTTGCGGATCCAATAGTCAGCCTGCCTCTTAGCTTCTTCAGACTTCATCCATTGGTCCAGCCAGAAGGCAAAGTCACCGAATTGAATCGTCAGTTCGGGAAGTGGGGACTCCAATCCCCGGGAAAAAGCATCGTAGAGAGTAAAAAATTCAGAATCCACCAAATCATAGGAAACAAAATCCGTGATGAGGTGATGGAGTGTCACCATGACTGCATGATCATGTTGAGTAACGCGGAAAAGAACAGCTCGAATCAAAGGACCATTCAATATGTCAAAGGGCCGGCGAGTATGGGCGGTGACCAGGGCCTGCAAACGCGCATATCGGTCTTCTTCGGGAAACTCCGGCACTTCCACCCGTTCCAAACGAATCTGAAGCTGGGGAGCAACCACGGCCCTGGGCTTGCCGTCAATTTCCGGCATTGATGTGCGGAAATTCTCATGGCGACGCACCATTTCATTGATAGTACGTTCCAGCGCAGCAACATTGAGTTCGCCTTTCAAGCGGTAGGCGTGGCTATGGTTGAGGTAATAGACATTCGAGTCCATCTGGTCCAACAGCCACAGATGTTCCTGTTCGGCAGTGATGGGATAATCCAGCGTGGGGCGACGCTTGATGGCTGATTTGGACTCGCTTCGCTGCCCTTCGCCCCGCAGCCGCTTCTGCAACATTTCGCGCTGGGCGGGAGTGAGCCGGGAAATCCTCTCCTGATGGGCGCCAGATTCTGTGCGGTCAACTTCGTTGCTCATGTTTTTAAACAACTCCCATTCTCACGAGTTGCGGCTTAGCTGAGCCGCGCAACTCACGCAAGGCGGTTTTGGAACTGCTGTGTACGCATGACACTCATTTTTGTCAGCGGACAGTCCCAGACTTCCGCTGTTTATGTCTCAATTCTTATTGAAACGTAATCTGCTACTGGAGGAATCGGCGCCAGGCTATGCTCCAGAATCTGGCTCCCTCCGCTGTTCTCGATTTCCGTAAATCCAGCAAACTTGTATGTGACGTACATCATGCGGTTGCGGTCAGTCGACACAAACTCCGAGAGCAGCCGGACACCGGCTTCCTTCGCCTTCCTGAGGATGTGGTTCAACATGATGGTGCCCACACCTCGGTTCATCACTCTGCAAGACATCAGCAAAAGCTTGATAGTCCAGACTTCTGAATCGCACTCCACCAGGGCAAGGCCAATTTTCCCGTAACTACCGAATCTGTCAGTCAATTCAGACATGAGCAGGAGATGGCGATTGGAGCAACGCAATTCCTCCAGCTCTTTCAGGGAAAATGTGCGTCCCGTTGTATTGAACTGATTGGTGCGGTTGGTAAGTTCTTCGGCGCGGGCCAAGTCTCCGATGCGCGCAGGGGCAATCGTCAATACCATGCCGAGGCTGGCGAGGAATTCTTCCTGCGGTCCGGTGAATGCTTCCTCCGTCTGCTTACGCCGCATTTCGCCTAAATACATCTGGCGCCTCACGCGGGACTCTGCAGTGATGGTCTCCGGTTTCAGTTCCGGCATCTCCAGCAGATGAGGCAATCGGGTATGGTCCAGACAAAGGACTTGCGACAGTGCAGACTGAACTTCCGCAAGCTCAAAAGGCTGATCATCAATAAAGCAAATACTATCCAAGCCGATATTGAGACTTTCCGCGATTACCCGTATGGAGGCCGCCTTAGATCCCCAATTAATCTGCGGGTACAGGAAGTATTCCTCCAAACCCAGTTCACGCAGCCGGGCCAGCGCCGATTCAGAATGATTGCGGCTGGCGATGGAGTGCAAAATGCCGCGAACATCGAGCGCGTGGATGATTTCCCGAACCCCTTCGCGCAGATGTACCTCATCGCCTTCAAGCAAAGTCCCGTTCCACAGGGTGTTATCCAGGTCCCAAACAACGCACTTGATCCTGCACCGTTTCCTGGGCGCCGCTGTCTGGCCTGTCATTCCGTTTTGGATTCCGAGTTCAGTCACAAATAACATCTCACTTGGCAACGGCTGCGCTATTCGCAACTTCCTGGCAGACATTCTGGGCAATCGTGATCTCCTGGATCTCATTGCTGCCTTCAATGATTTCCATGATCTTTGCGTCTCGATAGAATCGTTCTGCCGGATATTCGCTGCTGCATCCGTTTGCGCCGTGCATCTGAACCGCATCCTGGGCAATCTTCGCCGTGGTTTTGCCGGCGAAGTATTTGGCCATCGAGGTCTCAATCATTGAAGCTGGATCGCCGGCATCCTTGAGTTGCCCAGCGTGGTAGCACAACAAACGAGCGGCCTTCACTCCTACCACCATCTGCGCAATCATGCGCTGAATCAACTGGTGGTCCCGCAACAAAGCTCCAAACTGTTTTCGCTGGCCCGTGTATTGAAGGCATGACTCCAAACATGCCTGGGCAATGCCCACGCAGCCCCAGGCGACGCTGTAGCGGCCGCAATCCAGAGCTGAGGAGGCAATATGGGAAAGGCCGAACCCGGGAGCGCCAACCATGTTCTGCCTGGGAATGCGGCATTGCTCCAGGTGAAGTTCAGCCATCATGGATGCGCGCGTACCCAGCATGCCATGAATAGGCGAGATCACCAGGCCGGGGGTATTTCGTTCCAACAGGAAGGCACACGGCCCTCGCTGGCTGCTGGCGAAGACCAGAAACAAATCTGCAATCTGCGCAAACGTAATCCATTTCTTGTGACCGCTAAGAAGGAAATCGTCATCGCTGATTACGGCCGTCGTCCTGATTTCCCGCGCGTCGCTTCCAGCTTCGGGCTCGGTGAGAGCAAACGCGGCTATTGCCTGTCCACGCCCCAGTTTCTCCAGCCATTGGGCCTTCTGCGCCTCTGTTCCCCAACGCCATATTGTTAACGCAACCATGCTATGCACAGTCAGCAAGCTGCGGATCGATGAACAAGCTCGCCCCAACTCCTCATTCAGCAACCCAAATTCAATCATGCTAAAGCCGGCACCACCACGATCAGACGGCAGCACCGCGCCGAGATAGCCCTTATCAGCTAATTGCCGCACTATCTCGGCCGGCATGACCTCCGTGCGGTCCCAGGCATTCGCGTAGGGTACGATGTGCGCATCTGCAAATTCGCGAAACGCATTTCTTAGCCGTTGCTGTTCAGAAGTCAGTTCCATAAAGAATCAATCGGTCAATTCGAGCCATTCTGCGTGTTGGTTGTCTTTCTCTCTATTAATGCCGCCATGGCGTTGATGCTCTGGAAATTTGCCAGTTCCAGGTCTTCATTGGCAATGGTGACCTTGAAGTTTTTTTCCAGAAACAATACGAGTTGCATGGCAAACATGGAGTTGACAAACCCTAATGCGAAAATCTGGTCATCATCGGCAATCGTACGGCCTCGAATATGCTGGCCCACGAAAACCCTCAACATTTCTTTGGACTGCTCCATGAACTTCCTTCCCTACAGATGGATTAATCCTCGTAGGTATAAAATCCGCGGCCACTCTTGCGTCCGCACAGACCTGCATCTACCATCTGCCGGAGAAGTGGACAGGCGCGGAACTTGCTGTCTTTAAACTCGTCATACAGGACCTCAATAGAAAGCAGGATGGTATCCAGCCCAATGAGGTCCGCGGTTTCGAGCGGACCCATCTTATGCTCGAAGCAATTCTTGAAGATATCGTCCACCACCTGGGGCTCGGCGACCCTCTCCTGTACCAGAAAAATGGCTTCGTTGATGGTCAGCATGAGCACGCGGTTGGAAACAAACCCAGGCGAATCATTCACTATGATGGGCTTCTTGCCCATGAGACTGAGCAGCCGGGTTGCTGTCGCAATGGTATCGTCGCTGGTGTGATAGCCACGAATCACCTCTACCGCGGTCTTCAGCGGCACAGGATTCATGAAATGCATGCCAAGCACCTGCTCGGGCCGGCGAGTCATCGCCCCGATCCGGGTAATGGGAATGGCAGAGGTGTTGGCGGCGAAGATGCATTGCGAAGGACAAATCGCATCCAGACGGCTGTAAACTTCGGCTTTGATCGTCGATTTTTCCGTCACATTTTCAATCACGAAATCGGCATCGCGCAGGATGTCATAGCCGGAAGAAACCTTGATGCGTCCCAGGATTTCTTCCGGGGCAGCGCCCCAGTCCTTGTGAAACAAGCGCTGGAACCGAACATTGTTCCTGATCTGCCCAAGGGCGGACTCCAGAATGGAATCGGAGACATCAATCAACAGCGTGCGCAGCCCGCTCTGGGCCAGCGCATGGGCAAGCCCCACACCCATGACTCCCGCCCCAATCACACCTATCGTTTCAAGACGGGGAAGAACCGGGTTCTCGCCAGATCGCTTACTTTCAATCTGCGGCAGATGAGCGGGCATTGTTTGTCTCCATTCCGGAAAGTTCAGTCTCATCCATATTCTCGACCAAAGTCAGCAGGGCATCCTCAACGAAAAGGGCAATATCGGACACGGTAGGCGAATTCAAGAGCACCTCAAGAGGAAACTCGATTTGGAAGGCTTGGCGTAATTGCGCGGCTACCCGTATGGCCAAAAGAGAGTTTCCACCTAAGCGGAGGAACTCGTCGTGAATTCCAATGGGATGGATTCCCAACAGCTCCTCCCACATTTCCGCAATCTTTTGCTGGGTGAAATTGCCCGGTGCGACATACTCGGCGCCCAGGTGCGCCCGAGAATTCTCCGCACCGTTGTCTTCCTGCATGAAGCTTTGCTTTGACGAAGGTATTTCGCGGGCCACCGGAGCAACCATGGTAGTGGCCTTGGCGTACTCTGCTTCATGCCTTTCCTGCGACCGCCTGTTGGGCATACGCCAATAGCTTTGCCGCTCGAAGGGATAAGTCGGAAGCGAGATCCGGCGTCTCCGTTCATGGCGGTGGACGCCGGCCCAATCGGGATCAATACCAGCCAGCCATAGATTTCCAAGAGTGCTGAGAATAAAAGCACGATCTGGATGGGCGTCTGACGCATGGGGCAGAGAAGCCAGCGCAACCCGGTCAGCGAAGCCCCTGCCGGCAAGATGCTGTTCGGCAAGAGACGTTAGCATTTGACCGGGGCCGATCTCCAGAAATACAGGTGCGGAGGGCGAGCAAAGGTGTTGCAAGCCTGCCGCAAACTGAACCGGCTGCGTCAGGTGCCGCGCCCAGTAGGCGGGATCGGTAGCCTCAGAATCCGTAATCGGTTTGCCAGTCACATTGGAGATATAAGGAATCCTCGGAGGACTGAGACGGATTGACCGCGCTATCCTGGTCAATTCCTCGGCCACCGGCTCCATGAGCGGCGAATGGAAAGCATGAGTTGCAAGAAGCCGCCGACATACCAGTTCGCCTTCGCGAATCAGGCGCTGTTGCAATGCATCAACCGCTTCCAGCGTACCCGCAACTACGCACAGTGATTTGCCATTGATGCCCGCCATGGAGATTTCCGGGGTGAGCAGAGGACGGACTTCTTCCTCAGAGGATGCAATCGCGAGCATTGCGCCAGGCGCCAGCGCTTCAATTCTCTGCGCCCGAATGGCCAGCATACGCAGACTGTCTTCCAGCGAGATAACTCCGGCCAGGCATGCAGCCACATATTCCCCAATGCTGTAGCCCATCATGCTTTCAGGAACTACACCCCAGCTCATCCAAAGCTTAGCCAGCGCAAATTCAATTACAAACAGCGCAGGTTGGGCCCATCCTGTGTGATGAATTTCCTGCAGAGTTAGAGAATTGTTCGCGCGCGCACGCTGCACCAGGCCGCGGAAGTTCATACGATCTTCCGTCCTGACTTCACTCTGCTGTCGCACCCTGGGATTGGGATAGATAGTCTTGCGCAGATCAACTCCGAGAAGCGGCTGAAGAAACTCACAGCAATGGTCCACATGCCGCGCGAACTCAGGCTCCGATTCATACAAGCCCCGGCCCATATCCAGATATTGATCTCCCAACCCCGGTAACAGGAAAGAAACAGGACGCCGGCTGGACGGAGCGACCGCAGTGAACACCTGGGAAGGGGACCGAGCCTGTAAGAGGGTTGCTGCGGCAGACGCATCGCGACAGATAGCCATGCGCCTGTGCTCGAACGCCTTTCTCCCTTCCTGTAAAGTGAATGCAACATCGGCAAAGTTCTGTTCCTGATGTTCGAGCAGATGCGCAGCTAATTGATCTGTAGCTCGCTCCAGCGCCTGGCGGCTCCTGGCAGAGACACCTATGAGTTGCCAGGGCTTTGCCGCTTCGGATGGCTTCGCCTCCGGCGCTTCCTCCAGCACCACGTGAACATTGGTGCCGCCGATGCCGAATGAACTTACTCCTGCTCGCCTCGGTTTGTTGCTCTCCGGCCACGGCACGAGCGTTTGATTTACATGAAAAGGGCTGCTCTCAAAGGGAATCTTGGGGTTCGGCCGCTGGAAGTTCAAGGATGCTGGAATATAGCCATTGTGGACGGCCAAAACAGTCTTTATCAACCCAGCCACTCCGGCAGCCGCGTTCAGATGGCCAAGGTTGCTCTTGACGGAGCCCAGGGCAATGCTTGCGGGCTTGAGACCGGCCTGACCATATACCTGATTGAGCGCCGCAACCTCAATCGGATCTCCGATCGCAGTGGCGCTGCCGTGACCTTCGATATACCCAATGCTCTCGCATTCCGCTTCCGCCGCTGCAAGCGCCATAGCAATGACCTCCGCCTGCCCTTCAACAGAGGGTGCAGTGAAGCCGACTTTCCTCCGGCCATCATTATTAACTGCCGAGCCCTTGATGACCGCGTACACGGTATCCCCGGCAGCGATCGCGTCCTCCAGACGTTTCAAAAGCACAACGCCAATCCCGTCACCGCTCACTGAGCCCGTGGCGTCGGCATCGAAGCTGCGGCAGTGGCCATCTACCGAAGCAATACCTCCCGGCTCACACATATAGCCGCAACGCTGGGGCACATTGACGGTTGAACCACCGGCCAGGGCCATATCGCACTCATAGGTCATCACCGCTCGAGCAGCCGCATGCACGGCGGCAAGAGAGGTGGAACATGCGGTTTGGATGTTGAAGCTCGGGCCGCGCAGGTTAAGGCGATACGAGATGGTCGTCGCCAGATGGTCCTTCTCCGCACCGCCCACCAAAGTGCGAAAACCGCTCACGGAATCTGCTTCCGAATCATCTCCCGCAAATTGCCACATATAAGAGCTGAATGACATTCCGGCATAGACACCGATCATCCCGGAAAATTTTTCCGGATCCCATCCTGCGGATTCCAGGACCTCCCAGGCGCATTCCAGAAACAACCGTATCTGCGGGTCCGTCAATTCCGCCTCGCGCGGCGAGTAACCAAAAAAACTGGCGTCGAACAAATCAGCATCTTCGAGCACACTGTTGGCTTTCACATAGTTCGGATGGCGAAGCAACTCAGGGCTGATGCCGGCTTGTTCCAACTCCTGGTCAGAGAAAAACGATGTCGATTCCACTCCCTGGCGGAGGTTCTCCCAGAACCTCTGGAGAGTAGGAGCCTGGGGAAAACGCCCCGTCATGCCAATGATTGCTATTCCGTCGAGTGCGTCTCTGGTCATGCTGTGTGCATCCTTTTTAGCTTTTGAACGGCGCCTTTCTGCCTTCCCGCCCGCTCCCGCGTTTCACGGGACTTCCCGTCGAAGTTGTAGCCCGTGTGAAGAAATCGGACGAGAGATCCAATTGTGGGAAATTGAAAGAGATGAAGAAGTTCAATCTCACCCGGAAGCTCCGCCCGTAATTTCTGGTGAAGCCGGATCATCAGAAGCGAATGCCCGCCAAGATCAAAGAAATTGTCATGCACTCCCACCTGATCGATCCCGAGAATAGCCTGCCAGGCGGACGCAATGGTTTGCTCCAGTTCGGTTCGCGGGAGCACAAACTCTTTGGTCAATTGTTCCTGGACCAGAACAGACAATGCGGCTCGGTCCACCTCACCTCTGGCATTTCGCGGCAGTTCCTGCAATGTAATAAAAGCACCCGGAATCATATAAGCAGGCAGCCTGCTGTCGAGGTGGCTGCGCACTTCATTTTGACCCAATCTCTTTCCGTCGCAGACCACAATATAAGCGACCAAGTCTCCATTGGGACGTACAACTACAACTGCTTCCCGCACATTCTCGTAGTTCGTCAGAGCGGTTTCAATTTCTCCCAACTCAACCTGCAAGCCTTGGACCTCCGCCCGATCGTCAAATCTGCCCAGAAACTCGACCGTTCCATCTTCTCGATATCGAGCGCGCTCTCCGCTCCCACACATACGAGCACCCATTTCCGATTTGAAAGGGTTGGGACGGAACTTCTCTGCAGTCAGCGATGGCCACCCTAAATAAGCGCGGCCTGCAGCAGGTCCGGCAATCCATAGTTCCCCCGGAACGCCAATGGCAACAGGTTGCAGGTGCGGATCAAGGATGTAGATCTCTGTGTTACCGCTGGGCTTGAACCTGGCTCGTTGTCCTTCTGCAACCGGTGTGAAGAAGGCAGAGGTGCCAACCAGAAATGAACTGGATGTCAAATGCGTCCAGATCTCGGGACAACCATTCTGTCTGGCGTGCCCATTTTGATTAGCGGGGTCAGCGGCCTCGTGTGCCAACGCAAGATCCATCAGCCCATTGTGCTCAATCATCAAGCCTTTGGCGCGTTCCTCCGATGCGGCGGTATAGATTACACAAGCGAGGTTCTGCGGATTGATCTGCACCTCAGGGTTGGTTGTGCTTTGCTGCTCAATTACCTCCCATTCCAAATCCAAACACAGCACACGCGCATTGGTCTGGGGAAGACGCTTGCGCAGGCCCTCCAGAGTCAGCAACATAGCAGTATCTGAACTGTCAATGATGGACCTTAGACGATCTTTGGGATTCAGGACATCCAAAGGAAGATAAGCGCCACCGGCTTTCAGCACTCCCAGCACGGCCACCATCATCTCCTGCGAATGAGGCATGAAAATGCCAACCCGTGCTTCCGGCGTTACTCCCAGACGAGCGAGATAATTTCCAACCTGGTTGGCCCGGCGGTTCAGCTCCGCGTAGCTCAATTGCGTTTCGACAGAGATTACAACCGGTTCTTGCGGCGTGCACTGCGCTTGCGCATCAAAAATCTCGACTATGTTTTTCTCCGCGCGAGAGACCAGGCTGCTGCAGTTCCAGTTGGATAGAACCTTCTCGTCCAACTTGCTCATCATAGGCAACGCCCAAACTGGCTGGTCGACGTCGGCAACGATTCCTTCCAAAAGACATTCATAGTGTTCCAGCATGTGCCGGATGGTCTCCGCCTCAAATAAGTCTGCGCTGTAGTTCATGCTGATCACTGCGTTCTCCGCAGCTTCTTCTACACCCAGAATCAGATCGAACTTAGAGGTACCAGGATCGAGCCCGAATGGGACCAACTCCAATCCTCCTGGTTCAGACTTGCCTGCGATCACTCTACGCAAGATAAACGCTACTTGAAAAACAGGGCTGCGGCTAACGTCACGGTCCGGTGCGAGTTCTTCCACCAACTTTTCAAATGCCAGATCCTGATGCTCATACCCGTCCAGCACCCTTTCCCGCACTTGCCGCAACACCTTCCTGAAAGTAGGCTCTCCACCCAAGTTCGCGCGTATCACCAGCGTGTTCAGGAAGAAGCCAATCAGTCCTTTCGTCTCGGGCCGCCTACGGTTCGCCACGACGGTGCCAATGCCAAAATCATCCTGCCCGCTGTATCTCATCAGTAGCACCTGGAACGCAGCCAGCATTATCATCAGCAAGCTGGCCTTCTCTTCTCTTCTCAGCGCATGCAGCCCATCCAACAGATCGCTTTGAAGAATTCGCTGTTCCGTTCCTCCGCGGAAGCTCTCCCGCGCCGGCCGCACGTGGTCTGTCGGCAATTCCAACACTTGCGGCATCCCTTTCAGCTCTTTTTTCCAGTACTCCATCTGTTGCTGGAATTTACCTTCACGCAGCCCTTCCCGCTGTTCGATCGCGTACTCCCCATATTGCATTCCCAATTCCGGCAGTGGCGAGTCTTCTCCCTTTCCATAGGCTTGGTACAATTTACCCAACTCCTCCATCAACACTCCCAACGACCAGTCATCAGACACAATGTGGTGCAGTGTCAGCCCCAAAATATGCTCCCTGTCTTCCGTCCGCACCAATATTGCCCGCAACAAAGGCGGCCGGCTTAAATCGAACGCCTTGCCTGCCTCCTCTGTTAGAACTCTTCTCGCCTGTTCCTCCCGCTCACCTGCCTCCAGCTTCCGCAAATCCACTACCGGCATCGGCATATCGAGGCTCTCTACAACTTTCTGCCTCGGTTCTTCGTCTTCGCCCATGACAAAGCAAGTCCGCAGGATTTCATGTCGCCGCACCACCGCCTGCAGGCTCCGCTCCAGCCGGGAAACATCTATGTCTCCTTTCAGCCCCCAGGTCATAGGCACGTTGTAGAACGCATTGCCGGGATTGAACCGATCAAGGAACCATAGCTGCTCTTGTTGGTAGGAAAGCGGGAAGAAAGAAGGTCTCCGGGCGGAAGTTATTAGCGCGCGTGTCCCACCTTTGGCGCCTTCCGCTGATTTCCTTGTCTGTAGCTTCAAACCATGTTCTATCTGCTCTGCCAATTCTGCAATGGTTGGCGACTCGAATAGCGCTCGCACTGGAACACCTATTTCAAATATGTTCTCCATCCTCGTCACTAATAATGTCGCCAGCAACGAGTGTCCCCCCAGGTCAAAGAAATTATCGTGTCTTCCGACTCGCGTGATTCCCAGTGTTTCAGCCCAGGTCTCTGACAGTCGCTCTTCTAACGCAGTGCGCGGGGCCTCGTAGTCCTGGGACCCCAGCCCCAAATCCTCTAGCTTTTCTAATACCTCACGGTCTACCTTCCCATTGCCTGAGAGCGGCAACTCGGGCAGGGTCACAATGACACTTGGAATCATGTACCCCGGAAGCTTGCCTTTCAGATCTCGCCGTAAGTCTTCACCCTCGCGCTCTCCAACCACGTACGCCACCAGCCGCCGATTCCCGTTTGTCCCAGTCTTTGCCACCACCGCGCAGTTCCGTACCCCACTTTGCTGCTGCAACCTCGCCTCAATCTCTCCCAATTCCACGCGGTAACCCCGTATCTTGACCTGGGAATCATTCCGCCCAATGAACTCGATCGTCCCATCTGGCCGCCATCTTCCAATATCCCCTGACCGGTACATCCTCGCTTCCTCTTCTTTTGCAAACGGGTCCTTCACGAAACGTCCGGCCATCAATTCTGGACGATTTAAATAGCCTCTCGCTACGCCTGCTCCCCCGATATACAGCTCTCCGGTCACTCCTAATGGAACCAATTGCTCGTGCTTATCCAATAGGTAAATGTGCGCGTTCGCAATCGGCTGCCCTATTGGCGGTAACAGGGGCCAATTTTCCTCTTCCGAATCCAAATGAAATGCACTCGCAGCGTGCGTTTCTGTCGGACCATAGTGGTTGTTCAGCCGGCAGTGGTTCAGGCGCTTGAAAAGTCCTCTCACCTTGTGATCAATGCGCAGTTGCTCTCCGGCTACGTTTATTTCCTGCAGCGCACAGTCGAAACGCTCTCCCTGTTTGAGAGCGGCCCCAATCTGAGCTACGCCCTCGGCCAACATTCGCAGCCCCACATAGGGAAGAAACAATCGCTGAATGCCTTTCTCCATCACATAGCGCGTCAGGTCGGTCGAATTGCGCCTTTTCTCTTCATCGATCAGGACCAAAGTTCCGCCCGCACCCAGGGTGCTGAAGATCTCTTGAAATGAGACATCAAAACCGAGTGCAGCAAACTGCAAAGTGCGTTGCGGAGCCGCCGGCATTGATTCATTCATCTGCCAGACAAGCATATTCGTAGCGGCGCGAAGCGGCATGGCAACGGCTTTGGGCGTACCAGTAGAACCCGACGTATAAATGACGTAAACCAAATTTGCGGCGGTCAATCCGATGGCGTCGTGCTCCGGGTTCGACTCGGGTTGATCACTCCACGTCTCCATACTGCCCAAATCAATCACCCTCAGGCTTTCATTTATTCCCGTGAACAACCCGCGAAGATGGCCTTGTGTGAGCAACACCGCCGGCCTGCAGTCCTCGAGCATGAATCGCAATCGCTCCTCCGGATACGCAGGATCAAGCGGCACATATGCCCCTCCTGCCTTCATCACGGCAAGCAGCCCCACCACCATCTCCAGGCTGCGCTCCACACAGATGGCCACCAGCACGTCCGGCTTCACTCCCAACGCAATTAAATAATGTGCCAACCGGTTGGCCTGCCGATTCAAATCACCATACTTCAATTCCTGCTGTTCGTACTCCACCGCGACGGCGTTCCGTGTCCTCGACGCATGCTCTTCGAACAAGCCTGCAATGGTTTTGTCGAGCGCATAGTCTCTCGCAGTCTGGTTCCATTGCTCCAGTTGCTCGATCTCCTGGCCGGTCAACAAAGGCAGTCGCCAGACGTGCTGCGCCGCATTTTCCACCACCGCCTTTACCAGCCGCTCGTAATGTCCCAGCATGCGCCGGATGGTCTCCGCTTCAAACAAGTCGGTGGCGTAGTTGATCGCAACCGCTGCACCCTGCGCGGTCTCGCTTACGCTCATGGTGAGATCAAACTTAGACATGTCAAGATCTACTGCAAAGCCGCCCAACTCTAAATCCCCAAATTCCAATTTGTCGGACTCGCCAAGCCACGTGAATATCACCTGAAATATGGGGGTACGGCTAACATCACGGTCCGGCGCCAGTTCTTCCACCAACTTTTCAAATGCCAGGTCCTGATGCTCATACCCGCCGAGCACTGCTTCCCGCACCCGCCGCAACACTTCGCGGAAAGTCGGCTCTCCTTCCAAATTGGCGCGTATCACCAGCGTGTTCAGGAAGAAGCCAATCGTTTGTTCCGTTTCTATCCGCTTACGGTTTGCTACTGGCGTGCCTACCCCAAAATTCTCCTGCCCGGTATATCTCATCAGTAGCACTTGCAAGATCGCCAGCAGAGCCATGAATGAGCTGGTCTTCTCTTCTCTTCCCAGCGTTTTCAAACCATCCAACAGATCGCTTTGGAGAATTATCTGTTCTGTCCCTCCGCGAAAACTCTGCCGCGCCGGCCGCACGTGGTCTGTCGGCAATTCCAGTACTTGCGGCATCCCTTTCAGCTCTTTTTTCCAGTACTCCATCTGTTGCTGGAATTTACCTTCACGCAGCCCTTCCCGCTGTTCGAGCGCGTAATCCCCATATTGCATTCCCAATTCCGGTAGTGGCGAGTCTTCTCCGTTTCCATACGCCCCATACAACTCTCCCAACTCCTTCATTAACACTCCCAGCGACCGGTCGTCAGACACAATGTGGTGCAGCGTCAGCCCCAAAATATGCTGCCTGTCTTCCATCCGCACCATCATTGCCCGCAACAACGGCGCCCGGCTTAAATCAAAGGCCTTGCCACCCTCCTGTGTTAGAACTCTTCTCGCCAGTTGATCCCGCTGGCCTGCCTCCAGCTTCCGCAAATCCACTACCGGCAACATCACATCCAGTTTCTCTACAACTTTCTGCCTTGGTTCTTCGTCTTCGCCTATCACAAAGCAAGTCCGCAGGATTTCATGTCGCCGCACCACCTCCTGCAGACTCCGCTCCAGGGTAGAAACATCCAGGTCTCCTTTGAGCGTCCAAGCTAAGGGCACGTTGTAAAAATCACTACTGGGCTCGAACCGGTCGAGGAACCAAAGCTGCTCCTGTTGGTAGGAAAGTGGGAAAAGAGAAGGTCTTGAGGTGGAAGGCGCCAGCTTTGATGCTATGGCTGTGTCACCTGTTTGGGCTCTTTGCAGTTTCAAACCATGCTCTATCACCTCTGCCAATTCTGCAATCGTTGGCGACTCGAATATGGCCCGCACTGGAACATCTATTCCAAAGATGTTCCGAAACCTCGATACCATTGAGGCAGCAAGCAATGAGTGCCCGCCCGAGCGAAAGAAATGATCGCGTCTCCCGACCCGCGTGACTCTTAGGACCGTCGTCCAAACCTCCGCCAATTGTTCTTCCATTCCAGCGCGCGGAGCCTCATACCCCTCGCCCGCCTCGCTCAATTCCAACTCTCCCACTTCCGGCAGAGCCTGACGGTCTACCTTCCCGTTCGCCGTCAGTGGCAAACTCTCCAGCCTCACAAACGCCGATGGAATCATGTGCTCAGGCAGCCTTTCCTTCAGCCCGCGCCGCAGTGCCTCTATTAATTCCCGGCTGAACTGCCCCCTCAACCGGGCTTCCGCCATCGGATGATTGGCAAACTCTGCCTCCGCTGCCCAAACCTGTTCTCCTCTTCCTTCTTCTCCTCTGCCATGTTCCACAGCCACGAAATCCCTGGACAGCAGACTTCGCTTCGTCAGAATCACGTCGTAGGCGCCATCGTAGCCACCCCCAGCCCAACTTACTTCCACCTGATACGGTAGGCTGTGCTCCACAGAGAAGAAGTCCTCCGGATCAATCCCGTCCTCTTTCGCCGCGAACTGGCCCAAAGCCTGTCTAATTTCTGCTACGCTGGCCTTACCATCGTTCCTGCTCAGTAACTCCAGCAGTCTTTTCTCTTTCGCCAGACGCGCATTCGCAATGCGTTTGATTCGCACTACGTCTGGAGACTGCTCCTGCAGCCATCGCTCCAATCCTCTGATCGACCACTTCTCCGCGTCCCATTCCATCTCCTTGTGGTCCACCGGATCAATCCGCTCATACCCCACGTATAACGTCACGTCGTACTTGAAGCACGTAATCTCATTGCGATACTGTCCCCGCTTCAGCTGTACTTTTGCCGCTGTCACCTGGGGCAGGAATCCGTTTACTCCGGCGAAAAATTCCGGGGCCACAATCAGGTCCTTTTCCCATCGCACCTGGTGTCGAATTCTTCGCCGCAGATCCTCCAAGCTCATCGAGTCCCGCGCCTGGAACATCTGCACGCTGGCATAAAACGCCTCCAGCAGGTGCAGGTTTCTCATCCCGCCAAGAAAGATTGTCCCTCGTGGCCCGACCAGCTCCGCCGCTTTCTTCAACACCTTCAACAAATAATCCAGGTCCGGAAAATGCTGCGCCACTTCATTCAGTACTACGCAGTCAAACCTCTCTGCCTCCAGATCCTCCAACTGGTGCGCTGCTCCTTCCCGCAGCACTACGTGACTAAACTCCGGCTTTCCTTCCAGATGAGCACGCAGTCGCCGTAATGCCTCCACCGAAACATCCAGCCCGCAATACGCATCGCAATGCGGCGCGATCCGTGACAGCAGCAGCCCGATCCCGCAGCCGATTTCCAGTACCCGCCGTCCTCCCAGTTCCCGAATCGATTTCACCGTCTGCGTAACCGATTCTGCAATCTCCTCTTCCCTCAACGGTTGATTGATATAACTGCTGCTCCAGACCCGCGCGTTAATGGCCTGATCCGCGTACGCATACGCGTCGTTCCGGCCGTAAAGATCGTCGTACAGCCGGGTAAAGTCCTGCACGCGCTTCGCCTCGGCGGAAAAATCTTCCCCCTCTTGCGGCAATCGCTGCTCCTGCCATTTCTCCACCACATAGGCCACCAACTGCTGTCCACCCGCCTGGTCCTCGCGAGCGGTGACCACCGCTTCCTTCACCGCGTCCTGTTCCCGCAGCACCCTCTCGATCTCTTCCAACTCCACGCGATAGCCGCGTATCTTTACCTGGGAATCATTCCGTCCAATAAACTCGATTATCCCGTCCGGCCGCCACCGCCCAAGGTCTCCCGTTTTGTACATCCGCGCTGCGACATTACCCGCTAACGGATCCGGCACAAACTTCTCTGCTGTCAGTTCCGGTCTATTCCAATATCCCCGCGCCACTCCTGCGCCCCCGACGTGCAACTCCCCCACAACTCCAATTGGACTGCGGCCTCCCTTCGCGTCGAGGATGTGAATCTGTGTGTTCGCAATGGGGCGTCCGATCGGCACTGACTCTCTGCCCATAGGATGGACACAGCGATGCATAGTCGCCCACACCGTTCCTTCGGTTGGACCGTATTCGTTGAATAACTCGACTTGAGGCTCTTTCTCCGCGGATTTTGCGACTAAGTCTGGCGGGCAAACCTCGCCGGCAACGATCACCCGGGAGAGATTCTTGTGTTCGCAGCGAACGGGATACTCCAGGAAGTGCTTATATAAGGATGGAACACATAGCAGGCTCTGCACCCCCAGGCGCTCGACCTCCTGGTTGAGACATAATGGGTCGCGAACTACATCGCGGGGGGCAATGATTAACGTTCCCCCGTACATGAGACTTCCAAAGATACCAGCCACCGAGCTATCAAATGAGAATGAAGAAAGCAGCAGGAACCGGCCCAATTCACCATAAGCTAACCTCCGGGCGAAGGTTGCACTCACAAGATTCTGGTGACTTACCATGACACCTTTGGGCTTGCCCGTAGAACCGGAGGTATATATCAGGTAGGCCAGATGGCCAGCTTGCAAGCCCGTACCAACCCGCTGCAGATTACTTTCCGGCTGCTGCCTGAACTTATCGGCATCGTTTACATCCACCACCGCTATCTTTTCGTCGATGCCTCCCAGGACGGCTCGCGAACGCTCTTGCGTCAGCAACACCACGGGCGCACAGTCCTGTAACATGTAGCGCAAGTGTTCCTGTGGATATTCCGGATCCATTGGCACATATGCGCCGCCCGCTTTTAATACGGCCACTAACCCCACCACCATCGCCAGTCCACGCTCTAAACAGATGGCAACCCGTGTCTCCGCTTGCACGCCAAGCTCTCGCAGGTAATGTGCCAGCCGATTGGCTCTCCGGTTCAGCTCTCCGTATGTAAACTTCTGTCCTTCGTATTCCACTGCTACTGTGTTCGGCGTCCTCGCCACACACTGTTCGAATAACTCTCCAGCATTTTGACCGTGGTCGTAGTCTTTCCCGGTCTGGTTCCATTGTTCCAGTTGATGCCTCTCCGGGTCAGTCAACAGAGGCATTTCCCACACGCGTTGCTCCGGATTCGTTGCCACCGCCTTCAGCAGTTGCTCGTAATGGCCTAGCATCCGCCGAATGGTCTCTGCCTCAAAAAGATCAGTACTGTAATTGAAGGCAATCTCTGCCTGCCTGGACTCGTAGACAATCATGCTGAGATCAAACTTGGACGTTTGAATATCTGTCTCGAACTCGCTCAACTCGAATGGACCGAGTTCCGATTCCGTGGGTCTAGCCAACGTGAACATCACTTGAATTAGCGGGTTACGAGCGGCGTCGCGGTCTGGCGCTAATTCTTCTACGAGCTTTTCAAATGGCAGGTCTTGATGCTCGTAACCGTCCAAAGCCGTCTGCCGGACCTGCCGCAGTGCATCGCGGAAAGCCGGTTCACTGCCTAAATCCGCGCGTATCACCAACGTATTCAGGAAGAAGCCAATCAATCCCTGTGTATTCGTCCGGCTACGCGTGGTTATCGATGTGCCGACGCCAAAAACCTCCTGTCCGGTGTACCTCATCAGCAACACCTGGAACGCTGTCAGCAGAGTCATGAATAAGCTGGCGCCCTCTGCTCTCGCCAGTGTGTTTAGCCCTTCCAGCAACTCGCTCTTCAGACCCAGATGCAGCATTCCTCCACGGAAACTCTGTTGCACGCGCCGCGGGTGGTCGGTTGGCAATTCCAGCACTTGCGGCATCCCTTTCAACTGTTCTTTCCAGTACTTCATCTGCTGCTGAAATCTTCCTCCACGCAACCATTCCCTCTGCTCCAAGGCATATTCTCTGTACTGCATTCCCAATTCCGCCAGCGGGGATTTCTCCCCCCTCCCATACGCCTCATACAACTTCCCCCACTCCTCGATGAACACTCCCAGCGACCATTCATCCCAGATAATGTGGTGCAGGGTCAGCCCCAAAACATGCTCCCTTTCGCCCGTCCGCAGTAACACTACGCGTAGCAATGGAGCCTGGCTTAAATCAAATGCCTTGCCAGCTTCTTCCGCTATTACTCCTTTAACCCGCTCCTGCCGTTCACCTGGCGCTAACTCCCGCAAATCCATTACCGGCAGTCGCACCTCAAGCCTGTCTGCTGCGACTTTCTGCTTCGGCTCTTCGTCTTCGCCCATCACAAAGCAAGTGCGCAGGATTTCATGACGCCGAATCACCTCCTGTAGACTCCGTTCCAGGATGGGAACATTCAGGTCGCCTTTGAGCGTCCAGGCCAAGGGCACGTTGTAAAAGTCACTACTGGGCTCGAACCGATCCAGGAACCAAAGCTGCTCCTGTTGATAGGAGAGTGGAAACAAGAAGGGCATCTTCTTCGAATTTTGTGCAGAAGAAGGGAACGGTTGCTCTTGCGTGGCAACACGCGCCGTCTCAGCACTCTGGGCGGGGAAACCTTCCTTCTCCAACAGACGGCGCAGGAGTTCCCGCTCTTCGTCCAATCTATCTTTCTTCGACACAACTCTTTCGGAAGACATTTCTCAAACCCTTTGTGGAAGCTTCCAATTGTCAAACGCCAGGAGAACGAGATTGCAAAGCTTCTCCTGGGACATCATTCACTAGCTTGATCTTCATCGTGCTGCTGCCTTGACAGCATATTTTCGTACGGCCCGGAGACGCCTTCACCAATGTTAGCGACGTCGACGCCTTCTCCTCCATGCTCCAGCTTCTGGGCCAACAGGCGCACCGTTGGATAGGAGAAGAAATCGACGAGGGCTATCTCCTTCTGCAGTTGCTGCCGCAGGTTGAAGCGTACACGCGCTACCAGCAGAGAATGTCCGCCAAGATCGAAAAAGTTGTCATCCACGTCGACTTGATCCATCCCCAGCACCTCTTGCCAAACGCTTGCCACCATTTGCTCGAGAGGGGTCCGAGGCTCCACGTATAGATTTCCTCTCAGTGCTTGCCGTAACGGCCTTCGCTCCACCTTGACAGCTTGGGGCACTGCCCGAATCTTTAACTGCTGTATTTCGCTCGTGCTTAGCGTTCCCATATTGCAGACTGGCTGATCCAGATCCTGCACTGCCGCTGCCAGCAATCGCTCGTAATGCATTGCCATTTGCTCGATCCGCCAGGGGTCAAACAAATCCACGTTGTAAACCCACAGGATTTCCAGTTGGGCGTTGCGCTCCAGGACGTGAACCTCTAAATCAAAACGTACGCGCACATTTTCTGCTCCCAGTGGCTCGATTTCCAATCCTCTGAGCTCCTGAGTTCCTGAGGAAGCATTCTGGAGAGAGAAGGTCACCTGAAAGGCGGGTGTGCGGTTTAAGCTGCGGTTCACTGAGAGTTCCTCGATCACCCGTTCGAATGGAACGTCCTGATGCCGGTACGCCTCCACTGCCAACTCACGCACCTGATCAAGCAGTTGGCGAAAGCTTGCATTTGGGTCCACTGCGACCCGCATCACCAGCATGTTTGCAAAAAAACCGATCAGGCTATCCAGCCGCTCATCCTGGCGATTCGCAATGGGAGAACCAATCACAATGTCATCCTGTCCGCTATAGCGATGCAGCAGAACGGCAAATGCCGCCAGCAAAGTCATATATAGGGTGGAGCGTCCACAGTGTTTCAAGGCCGCTACCTTCTCCGCGGGCAAAGTCGTTCCGCAAACATTGGCAGCGAAAGTCTGCACAGGCGGACGTTGCCTGTCTTTGGGAATCTCGATCTCATCTGGTATTCCCGCCAGTTGATCTTTCCAAAACCGGACTTCGTCATCCAGGAGTCCACCTCTCGACCATTGCATCTGCCACAAAGCAAAATCGGCGAATTGCAAGGGCAGGTCTGGCAATGGGTTTTTATGGCCCTGCGAATACGCCTCATACAAGTCGCTGAACTCCCGCATAACCACCCCCTGCGACCATCCGTCCGATACGATGTGGTGGAAAGTCCGCAGGAGAATGTGATCTTCCGGCTCCAGCTTAAGCAGCTTCACTCGCAGCATAGGACCATGGGCAAGATCGAATGGTTTGCATACTTCATTGTTTAGGAACGCCATCACCTGCCGCTGCTGCTCCGTTTGCGAAAGTGCGCTCAGGTCTTCTATTGGAATTTCAACAGTCAGGCTGGGGGCGACGATCTGTACTGGCTCTCCGCCCTCTTCTCCAAAATGGGTGCGCAGGCTCTCATGCCGGTCCACAATCGTTTGCACAGTGCGGCGTAGTGCGGCCACATCCAATCTGCCGCGCAACCGCAGTGCTTCCGGCATGTTATATTCCGTGCTGCTGCCTTGCAGTTCATTGATGAACCACAGCCGCCGTTGGGAATACGACAACGGAGCACGATCAATCTCAGGGTGGCGTCGTAAAGGAATCCGGGCTTTCCTGCTGTCTTCAAGTTGAAGCGCCAATTGCGCAATGGTGGGCGATTCAAAAACGCTGCGTAACGCTACATCTACCCCCAAAATTGTGCGGATTCGGCTTACCAGCCGGGTGGCCAGCAATGAGTGTCCGCCTATGGCAAAGAAATCGTCATGCACACCCACACGGTCCAGGTTCAACACTTCCGCAAACAGACCGCTCAATATTTCTTCCTCACCATTGCGCGGACCTGCGTAGCCCTTCTTTTCACTCTGTTGTCGCTCCGGCGCGGGCAATTTCTTGCGGTCGACTTTGCCGGTGGGCGTTGATGGCAATTGTTCCATCTCCACAAAGATGGATGGGATCATGTACTCGGGCAGCCGCTCTTTGAGGAATTCCCTGAACGCCACAGCCTCCACCGCGCTGTTTTTAACCACGTACGCTACGACCCGTTTTTCTGCGGGTTGATCTTCCCGAACAACTACAGCACAGGCTCTCACTCCCTGATGCGATGCCAGAGCCGCTTCAATCTCACCCAGTTCAATACGATAACCTCGCACCTTCACTTGCTGATCCAGACGGCCCACGAACTCAAGATTTCCATTCCGACCCCATTTCACCTGGTCTCCGGTTCGGTACATCCTCTCTCCTTCGCATTCGACGAAGGGGTTGGGAACGAACTTTTCCGCCGTCAATTCTGGCCGGTTTAGATATCCGCGCGCGAGCCCGTGGCCACCAAGGCACAATTCGCCGATAACCCCTACAGGTACGGGCTGATCCTCTCTATCCAGCACGTAGGCTTGCGTGTTGCTGATCGGCTTTCCAATCGGCACCCTTCCATTTGTCTCCCCTCTTTGCAAACATTTGTAGGTGGAGTAAGTAGTATCCTCCGATGGCCCATACAGATTGAACACTCTCTCTACCCTCAGCTCTTCGTAGAGTTGCTCCACCGTGTTCGGCGGCAGAACTTCCCCAGCCAGGTTCACAGTTCGAATCGAGTCGGGTAGACCTCCGATTCGCAGCAACTCCGCCATGGCAGAGGGTACTGTGTTGAGTAGCCGCACTCCCGAGTTCTGCCCCACCTGCGACAGAGCCAACGCATTTCGTACCACGATGGTCTTTCCACCACAACTGAGAGGAGCAAAAAGTTCAAATACCGAGAGATCAAAACAGATGGACGTGGAAGCCAAAACTCCTTCCAATTCGTTTGCCGAGAAGACCTCACGTGCCCACTGCAACAGCACCTTCGCGCTATCGTGCTGGATAGCCACCCCTTTGGGCCGGCCCGTGGACCCCGATGTGTAAATCACGTACGCCAGATTCTTCGGGCTCAGGGGAAGCCCAGGATTCTCTCCCCTCTCACGTGCTATCTCAACCAGTTCCTCGTCTACACAAATCACCGTGGCTGAGCCGGGCAACCGATCCAGTAAGCCACTCTGAGTTGCAACGACCGCAAGGGAGGAATCGTCCACTATGAACTTGAGACGCTCTGCCGGAAAGTCAGGATCAAGTGCCACATAGGCTCCGCCTGCTTTTAAAATCCCCAGTAGCCCGACCACCATCTCCAGACCGCGTTCCATACAAATTCCCACCCGCGTCTCCGGCCCTACTCCCACTCTCTTTAAATAATGGCCTAACTGATTCGCCCTCCGGTTCAGTTCCTTGTACGTTAACTCCTGCCCTTCAAAATCCACCGCTACCGCTTCGGGACTTCTTCTCACCTGGTCCTCGAACAACTCGTGGACGCATTTATGGTCGTATGCCACTTCGGTACGATTCCACTCGTATAAGACCTGAGATCGCTCGTCTTTCGATAACAAATCCAGACAATCGACTATCTGACCGGTCCCGGCGACCATCCCTTCCAGCATGCGGCGCCAATACCCCATGTAGCGCTCAATGGTTGCTTCTTCATACAGCGCAGTGGCATACTCCACGCCACCTGTAATCCATTCGCCCATTTCCCATAAAGAAATCGTTAGATCAAATCTTGCCGCGCGATGCGTCGCTAGCTCTATTCCTATCGCCTTCAATCCAACCAGATCCAATGTCCCCCTTGGAGCGTTCTGCCAGGCAAACATCACCTGAAACAATGGGTTGTGGGCCAGACTGCGTTCCGGCTGGACGATTTCCACCACCTGCTCAAAGGGAATGTCTTGATGTTGTTGCGCGCCCAACGATTCGCTCTTCACTCGTTCCAGCAGGTCCCCTACCCGAGGTTTGCCAGACAAATCCGTCCGCAGCACCAGCGTGTTCACAAAAAATCCGATCAGTCCCTGAATCTCTCCTCGCTCTCGGTTGGCTACAGGAGTTCCAATCAATATGTCCTGCTGGCCCGATAACCGCCCCAGCAGCGCCGCCCACCCAGCCAGTAGCGTCATATATAAGGTAGCGCCATGCTGCTTACTCAACGCCCTTAGCCCTGCCGTCAACCCAGCATCCAGCATCACTTCCTTCCACGCGCCTGCATACTTCTGCTCTGTTGGCCGCAGGTGGTCGGCAGGCAGCTCAAGCAAGGTCGGCGCCCCGGCCAGAGTGGTTTTCCAGTACTCGGCTTCCCGCTTCAGAACTTCCCCCTGCATCCAATTCCGTTGCCACGCCGCGTAATCCGGATATTGCATACTTAACTCCGGTAATGGATCTGCCTCCCCACGTACAAACGCCCTATATAAAGCGCTCAGTTCGTTGAGCAAAATCCCTAGCGACCACCCATCGGAAACGATGTGGTGCATGGCGATCAGCAGGGTCCATTCATCCTCTGCGTGGCGAATCAGCCTGCCGCGAATCAGCGGGCCGGCTTCCAAATCAAAACTTGCATGTGCCTCTTCTTCAAGCAATTGCAGAAATCTGAGCTCCGCGTGAGGGTCTTGGCGCAAATCATGGTTCCGCAATGCAAAATGGCTGTCTTCTGCGCTTACAATCCGCTGCTCTGCTTCGCCATCCAAAATCACGAAGGTGGTGCGCAACGCTTCATGGCGCTGTATGAGCCGGTCCAGAGTCAGGCCTAATGCCTGCCGATCCAGCGTGCCCGTGAGTCGCACGCCAAAGGGCATGTGATAAGCTTCGCTTACTCCTTCCATCTGCGCCAAAAACCACAACCGCTGCTGCGAGTACGAAAGCGGAAGACGCCGTTTGCGATCAGCTTTCGTGATCGGCGGCAATTGGACCCGCTGGCAGGCTGAGATTCTGTAGGCCAGATCACGAAGACGGGAATGCTCGAATACAAAGCCGAGTTCCACTTCCAGGCCAAGGGCTTCTCTCACTCGCCCAATCGTCGTCACCGCCAGGAGCGAGTGTCCACCTAGTTCAAAAAAGTCATCATGCCGCCCCACTCTTTCGACATTCAGCACTTCCCGCCAGATCTCCGCCAGCGTGGTCTCAATTTCTCCTTGCGGCTCCTCATACCCACTCACCGCGGACGCATTTCCATCCGGCGCCGGCAACCGCTTCCGGTCGACCTTACCGTTAAGCGTCAGTGGCAAAGCTTCCAGACGCACAAACGCCGCCGGCACCATGTACTCTGGAAGTTTTTCTGCAAGATGGCTGCGCAGTTCTTCTGCTCCAAACTTGCTTCCGCCATCGCTCCGTTCAGTAGCAAGCACGCCTTCCGTGTAATAAGCCACAAGACGCTTGCTCCCAGCCCCATCCTCTTGCACTGCAACGACTGCTTCGCTCACTCCTCCGCATTCCAACAACCGCGCTTCAATCTCAGCCAACTCAATTCGAAAGCCGCGGAGCTTGACCTGAAAATCATTTCGTCCCACAAACTCGATCGTCCCGTTGTCCCGCCACCGAACCAGATCTCCAGTCCGGTACAAACGCGTTCCCGCTTGCGAGCTATAGGGATCGGGTACAAACCGCTCGGCTGTCAAATCCGGACGTCGCAAATATCCCCGGGCTACACTCGGTCCTGCTATATAAGCTTCCCCCACCACTCCGATAGGAACCACGTTCATCGAGGTATCGAGTACATACATGCGCCGGTCTCCAATCGGCTTCCCGATGGGCAGGGAAATCAACCTCTCAGGCAAAGCTGCCGGCACTACATAGCAACTGCAGAAGACGGTGCATTCTGAAGGGCCATACCCGTTCACCACCCGCATTTCGGGCAACTGCTCCATCGCGCGCTTGATGTGCGTTACCGATGCCGCCTCTCCGCCGGTCAACAGATACTTCACTCCGCGCAGACAACTCACATCGCTTTCAACAATCGAGTTGAACAATGCCGCCGTCAGCCACAGCGTATTGACTCCTCCGTCCTCCACATACCCCCTGATTTCATCGGCACTCAACACACGCCCGTGTGCCAGTACGCTCCGTCCTCCGGTCAACAGCGGCGCCCACAATTCCAGTGTGAGTACATCCCAATTCACGGAAGAGTGCTGCAACAGCACTGTTTCCTCGTCGAAGGGGACATAGTCAATTCCAACAATGAATCCGGCAATACTGCGATGGGGAATCTCGCTCCCCTTGGGCTCGCCGGTCGAGCCCGAAGTGTAGACGACATAGGCCAGGCATTCAGGGTCAATACCGGTCTCCGCTCTGTCGAGATTTGTCTCCGGCAGGTCCCCACACACATCTTTAGCCAAGTCGATAACGCAAACACCTTCATTGATTTCAGCCGGCAACTCTTGCAGATCACTTTGCACCAACAGCGCCACCGGAGCACTGTCCTCCAAAATGAACCGTAAACGTTCCTGCGGATACGACAGATCCAGCAGCACATACGCCCCGCCCGCCTTCAAGACGGCGAGCAGCCCTACTACCATGTCCAGGCCGCGCTCAACGCAAATCGCTACCCGCGCACTCGGTTTCACCCCAAGTGTTCGCAAATAATGCGCCAACTGATTCGCTCTGCGGTTCAACTCTCCGTATGACAAAAAAGCACCGTGGAACACAATTGCGGGCGCTTTCGGCGCCTTTCTCGCCTGTTCTTCAAACAACTCATGGATACACGTATGGCAATATGCCGTCTCCGTGCGGTTCCACTCCACTAAAAGCTGCCGTGTTTCTTCCGGACTCAACATCGCCAGGTCCCAAATTCGAAGTTCGGGTGTGGCAATGGCGGAATCCAGTAAAAACCCAAAGTGATAGAGCATCCGATGAATTGTGTCTGCCTCAAACAAGCCGGTGTCGTAGTTAAGCGCGAGTTTAAAGATCTCACCGTCTATCGCCATCAGCGTCAAATCGCACTTGGAGGCGGTGGCCTCCACCCCCATCGGATGCATCTCCATACCTGGAAGCTCAAGGGGTGCAACCTTGCCATTCATGAGTGAAAACATTACTTGAAACAGGGGCGAGCCAGTGATTTGCCGTTCCGGCGAGAGTTCCTCGACCAGCTTCTCCAAGGGGAAATCCTGATGATCGAAAGCGTCCAGCGTCGTTTTTTTCACCCGCTCAAGCACTTGGAGGAAGGTCAGTTCGCCCCTCAGATCTGCCCGCATGATTAGAGTGTTCACACAAAATCCGATCATGCCTTCCATCCGCACGTCATTCCGGTTCGTTATGGGTATTCCTACTCCAAAGTCCGTCTCTCCCGTATACCTCAGCAGCAGCACCTGATAGATCGCCAGCATTGTCATAAAGATAGTGGCGTTCTCCTGCCGGCTGAACGATTTCACTTTTTCCCAGGTCTCCCCGTCAATTCTTACCCCTTCCGTATTGCCACGATGTCGGGACAGGGTTGAGCGCGGCTTATCCGTGGGCAGTTCCAAGAATTCCGGCATTCCAGCCAATTGTCTCTTCCAATACTCCAACTGACGGCCAAAAACTTCCCCCTCCAATAATTGGGCCTGCCACAGCGTGTAATCCGCATATTGAATCGGCATCTCCTTGAGCGGCGATTCCTGCCCTTGGATAAAGGCCGCGTATAGTAATGCCATTTCCCGTTGCAACACGCCCATCGACCACTCATCCACTACGATGTGGTGCATGCTCAATAACAGAATATGTTCCAGGTCTCCTAGCCGGATCAGCACTCCACGCAGCAAAGGTGCGCTTCCCAGATCGAACGGCTTTGCTGCCTCCTCTGTCACAATCTCATAGGCATGTTTTCTTCTAGCTTCAGCGCCCTCCTGATTGCTCAAATTCAGCATTTGCAACTGGAACTCTATCGACTCCTCAACCTTCTGCACCGGCTCGCCGTCCTCTACTACAAACCGCGTCCGCAAAGCTCCGTGCCGCCGAATGATCTCTGACAAACTCCGCTCCAGAGCCGGCACGTTCAAATCTCCTTGCAATACACACGGCAACACAACGTTATAGAAGTCGCTGCCCGGTTGCAGACGGTCCAGAAACCAGAGGCGCTTTTGTGCCCAGGAAAGCGGTAGCCGCTCGCGAGTTTTTGCCGAGGCTATTTGCAGATCCTGTGAGCCGACGCCCTCTTTCTGCAGCAAGAGACGCAGCAGTCCCCGCTCTTCTTCCGCCTGATCGTTTTTCAATACGGTTTTTTCGGGAGACGTCATCATAAGCTCTAGTTATAAGCTCTGGTTTTTTGATGGCTTAGACTCAGGAGTTCCCTGATTTTGGAGATGAAATACCCTTGGTCATTGGTGGAGACGACGTGAAAGTCTGAGCTCCTGACTTATGACCTGCTTACCGGACAATCACCACCCTTTTTTTAGGACTCAATTCTAAAGGTTCTTTAAACTGATTGTTACAAGAATCCAGCTCTCGAGTGCAAAGATTAGTTGATAGGGGATGTTACTTGCCCATCTGAGGCATTCAAATGCTTGCATTATGTAATGCTGGTGGATCGGGATTAAGTAGCTTATGAGACCATAATGGGAATGTTGCCATGTTTGTAAAATACGAAGCAGAAGTTTCAAATATTATATGGTGAAGCTGTGACAAAATATCTGGCTCACAAGACTTGTGTAGATTTTCCTGGGGTAGGACGACTCTCTTTCGAGTTTCGGGCTAGAATGCACCATTTCTAATGCTATTTTCGTTTGCAACTCTTCTTTAACTCAACTGCGGATTAATTAAGCTTTTGAACGCAGAACCAGCAGCTACATTCTCCAGGGCCGCATTCACCTCGCTCAAGCCATAACATTTCAAAGGAATCGCTGACCAGGCAGCGGAGCGCTCGGGATCTGTCATCATCCGCACGGATTTATAAAAGTGCGAAAAGTCAGCGCCCCAACAACCACGAACATCGAGATGCTTTTGATTCAGATCCAGGTGCGGATTGAAAGATACTTCGCCTGCATTCGTGTATTGACCGACAATGACTACGCGTCCCGCATCGCGCGTGTACCGCATTGCATCAACTACAGCGTTTGGATTGCCCGTGGCTTCGATCGTTACGTCCGCTCCTCTGCCACCGGTAAGATTGCGGATCCACTCTAGCTTTTCGGCTTCTGTACAGGTTGAGAAATCTTTGGTCTCATGTGCGCCTACTTGCTTGGCAACCTGCAGACGAGCTTCCGGTGATCCCAGGCAGAAAACGCGATGTGCGCCACGCAGCAATGCGCAAATAACGATAGACAGTCCGACTGGGCCACTCCCGAGTACCAGCACCATATCCCCAAGTGAGATATCCGCGCGCTCCACTGCGTGCACGGCAGTGGGCAAAGAACAGCCGCCGGCCATGAATCTTTGTGGATCCACGCCATTCAGGCTTAAACAGCGCGTATTCGGCTTAAGATAAATTGCTTGCGCCCACCCACCTGCCAGGCCATCTTTCACTCCATAGGTAACCCCATAGACCCTCCTCTTCGGACAGCGTGTACTTGCTTTTGCCACCGCGCAATACCAGCACGCACCGCACGTTCCATGGACATCGAGAAACGTGACTTCATCTCCCTCGCGAAATCTGCGGTCATCTGAGTCAACCAAATGGCCGCGTATTTTGCTCAAAAATCCTACTGAGACGTGCCCTGGAATTATCGGATAGGGCACATCGGCCAAATGCCCTGCATGCAGGTGGATATCTGTGCCACACACCTCGCTTAAGCGAACATCCAGGATCGCCGAGTTCATTTCCAGTTCGGGTTCTTCGAACTCGCACACCTGTACGGGCAGAAACGGCTTTTGCATGACCGCCGCTAAGATTTTTCGCAAGGGTTACCTCGACTTTCTGCGCATTTATTGAGTGCCAGGAATCAACAGCGGAGAAAACAGCTCGGCTTTCGGGCGTTAGAGGAGCCGGGGATCAGTACCGTGAGATATGACACTCCGACGAACTCCGAAGTGAACCTCAATACACCATAACGCAAAGTACAGTCTCTCAGGGATAAAATTAGTTCACATTTTTGCGTTTATCTTCCACCGTGATGCTTGACAATAGCGGGAAGGTTTTATGGTTTCTACAAGTGCTTCCACACCAACCGCTTCTCCGCTTGCGATTGAACATCCGCTGCGGAACCCTAAGTATCGCCTTTGGCTGATCGGCGGCACAATATCGTTTTTCGGCGATCAATTCTACATGGTAGCCTTGCCTTGGCTAATCTTGCAGCAGACCGGTTCAGCCGTGGCCATGGGCGCAGTCTTGATGGCGGGCTCCATTCCGCGCGCTGTTCTTATGCTCCTGGGTGGTGTGCTCAGTGATCGCATGTCCCCGCGCAAGATCATGATGACCACCGCCACCGCGCGTACGATCTGCGTGGCTGCGGTCGGAATTCTTGTCTGGTTCCACGTTCTCCACATGTGGGAACTCTACGTCCTGGCAATTCTTTTTGGCTTGGCCGATGCATTTGCCCTTCCCGCACAAACAGCATACTTGCCTTTTCTGTTGCATCCTGAACAACTGGTGGCGGCTTCCTCTATCGGCCAAAGCACCGCTCAATTGACGACTATTATTGGCCCGGTTCCGGCAGGATTTGTGATCAAAAAGCTTGGTATAGCGTGGGCTTTCTTCGTGGACGCAATCAGTTTCCTGTTTATCATCGGTGCGCTCTGGAAACTGCCGGATCCGCCGGGATCTGCGGCTGCGCGAAAATCGGTCTTACCCGCAATTGCAGAGGGTCTTGTGTATGTAGGAAGAGATATACCTCTGCGTTCGTTGATGCTGCTGACCATGATCATGAACTTCTGCTTCGCCGGACCGGTTTCGATTGGTCTCACCTATTTGGCCAAGACCCGCTTCGGTTCCCCTGCCATTTTGGGAACCTTGCTTTCGGCTATTGCCGCTGGGAGTCTGTTGGGTGCGTTGCTGGCCGGCGTATGGAAGATTCGCAGGCGGGGCATTCTGATTCCTTTAGTCGCTGCCGCGTTCGCTCCTTGCCTGGGCTCCATTGGCTTCATGAGCAGAGTGTGGCCGCTTGCCGGGGTGCTATTCACGATCGGCGTTTTGGCAGCCTTGATGAACGTCCACGTAAGTGCCTGGATAATGCAGCGGATCGATGCAGACGTGCGTGGGCGAGTGTCAAGCGTGCTCATGCTCGCCTCCTACGCGCTCATGCCGGTCTCTTTCGCCGTTGCCGGGTTCCTGATTGCGTGGAACCTGAAGTCCACGTTTCTGCTCGCCGGTCTCGCAATGTTGCTGACTGCTGCCGGAGCATCATTGCAAAAGTCAGTCCGAGGAATTGAATAAGTATTGTTATGACAACAACCCCACGAATCCACTTAGTGCAGTGGCAACGCCGCCAAAAACGTAGGCACCGGCCTCTCCTCGGCGGACGCTAATAAGCGTGTATCTGAGGTGACGGAGCTGGCAAAACAAGCTGCTGACACGGCGCGCAAAACGGCGGCTCATCTTTCACTCTGGCTTTTTGTGGCTCTCTTGAGTGGCGCATTTTTCGCCAGTCTCGCAGCTACAATTCGCGGCCGGCAACGTGACAACGTCAAGCTGTTGTAGATTTCTTTCCAAATTCAATTAGGGAGATATATTTATGCGTTCAATTTTGCTTTTGCTTCTTGGAGTTCCGCTTCCTATCGTGATTCTCATCGCTCTGTTCTCTCACTAAGAAGACAACCTGCATTATGGTCCTTTTCTGTTTCAGCGTTCTTTCATTACCGGATTGAACAAGTCACTATTGCTTGATAAATTTGTAAAGCTTAAATGGATTTTGGGACAGAAAGACAGGGCCATGCACGAATCTTCACAGCACTTCTCTTTGAGATTTGGGGAACGGATCACGGGCTGCTTTATATTATCAAATGGTCTTTCAGATCGAATGCTTCATGAACTGGGCAACTGCTACTACTGCCTGAAGCCATCTTACCGGGTCATAGTTGTCACATCTGCTCAGGGTTTAGAACGTCGCGCTTCACTGTGCGTTCAACATTATTCTTCTGCTCTCAGCGCATTTCCTGAACTTGAACGCCAGTCCGCATAGAAGACACGTTAGGCCGCTGCTCTTTTCTTCGCTGCCTACCTTTTCTTCATTCCGTCGCTGATTTTTGTTTACGGGCTGCCGCTGATAGTGGATCTTTATGTTTTCTGCCGTCCGTGAATTGGGAGGGGCGACCATTGTTGCGCTTCATTCCCTTCAATGCTGAAAGCGCTGAGTTGACCTGGCTCAATCGGGTTTCGAGTTCTTCAATAATTGCCGCTGCATTCAAAGAGGACTGCTCCTGAGTATTTGAGGAAGGAAATGATTTTAGCAGGAAGAACTCATGGCTTATGTGACATCGCAGAATAGCTGCTATACAAAATGAGGCCAATCATATAAGTCGCGGCTGGCGACTATCCACTAGAATACGGTTCGGTTTTACCGACAACATGCGCGCCTGCAACCGCTGCTTTGCATGTCTTTGGCTCAGGCTTCTTCAGGCCTAACGCGATGTCAGCCATTTCAAGATATTTGCTGCTGCTTGGAGGACCGCCTGGACGATTATCCCAGGCTCGTTCACCCGTTGGCCCTTTCAGGCTATAACGTGGAGCAATCCAAAGTCCTTCGACAGAATCGCCTTTGTTAATTTTCTTTTTGCCGGTCGCTTTACGCTTCGTGGGCACAGTTACATTCTAGTCCAGAGTAGATGCTTTGTTAATCCATTGTGCTTTACGAAATAAATTCTGAGCTATAGTCTGCCCGATAAACAACGTTCAGGCGGATGCCTGTCTCTTTTTTGATATGCCTTCCGTTCCGGCGTAGTTGCGAAATGCATCTGATTAAAAGCCGGAAATCATCTGTTAAATCCGCAGAATGATATGGGAGCTATGTGATGAAAGCAGTCGTATTGAAAGAATATGGTGGTCCGGAGAAGCTGAAGTTTGAAGACAATGTCGCAGAACCACAGGTTAATGGAAATACAGTGCTAATCGCGGCAACTGCTGCCAGCGTTAATCCAATTGATTGGAAGATGCGTTCCGGCTCACGAAAGAAGGATTTCCCATTATCATTTCCCGCCATTTTGGGCCGGGACGTGAGTGGTGTCGTCCGTGCTGTAGGTCCAGAAGTAAAACACTTCAAGCCAGGTGATCGCGTGCTCGCCCTTTCCAATGCGACTTACGCCGAACTGGTAGCGGTGAAAGATTCAGATGTAACGCATTTACCTGACGGCTTGGAAATTACGGATGCCGCAGCCATTCCGTTGATTTCCCTCACAGGTGATCAAGTTGTACGGGTCGCGACAAATGTCCAAAAGGGGCAGGTTGTCTTAATCACCGGAGCGCTCGGGAGCGTTGGACGGGCCGCCGTGCATACCGCAAAGAAGATTGGTGCTACTGTGATTGCAGGTGTTCGTAGAAAAGAGATGGATGAAGCCTGCTCTCTCGGTGTGTCCGATGTGCTGGCTATTGATGACGATGAAGCGATCAAGAAATTTCAGTCAGTCGATGCAATTTCCGACACCGTCGGCGGCGACGTGGCGGCAAAGCTGCTTACGAAAGTAAAACAGGGCCGGTTCCTTTGGCTATACGGCATTCGTGCCGGAGGGCTCAGCCGAGAAACATCCAACAATAAAGATCAAACGAGTTCTTGCGCAGCCCGACCCATCGAAGGTTCGTGAATTTGCGGATGACGTGCGCGATGGTAAGTTCATTTTGCCGATTGGCCTTCGGCTGCCCTTGCGAGAAGCAGCAAAAGCTCAGGTGGTGGGAGAAAAAGGTGGCGTTGGGAAAATCTTGCTGATCGCACCTGACTCTCAAGGCTGATCTGTGTGGCAAGCGCGGCCTTCACCATAAAAACCACACATCAATCCCCGATAGATAGAGGATTACCGTGTGCAGCGGATTCTCAACTCCTATATTTCTCCGGCAACAATGAGTCCTTCGGCCGGACGTAGAGAAACCTTTCCACTGATGAATTCCTTCGCCCGATCTAAGAATGTTGAGGTTACAATCTGTCCTTTCCCGAAAACGCTTTCTTGCGGCTCATGGCCAAGATTTAGAAGGATCACGAAATGCTGTGTATCGTCTCTGCGGTCATAGCTAAGAACTGATCCCTCAGCCTTTATGTTTTCGATGCCGCCTGAGATCATGACTTCATTTTTGCGCCGAAGCCGAATCAATCTCCGATAGAGGTTGAGGATGGAATCCGATTGAAGGGAAAGACTCGCCACATTAAGTTGAGTGTGGTCAACACCCAAGGGCAGCCAGGGTTTGGCCTGAGTAAATCCAGCGTGGGGCGAATTGTCCCATGGCATCGGCGACCTCTCAGGATCGCGCCCCAACCCCAGCCCAGGTTCGTTCTTTTCCGCCGGGTCCTGCACCTCTCCCGATGGAACTGGCACATTCACCATTCCGATTTCTTTTCCGTAATAGATTGTCGGTGTGCCGCGCAAGGTGAGTAAGAGCATTGCGGCTACACGTGCCTGCTCTTTGCCTATTCTGCTGGCAATGCGTGCCTGATCATGATTTCCCAGAACCCAATTCGGCCATGCACCTTTCGGCAGAGCTGCTTCATAGTCACGAATGATCTGCGCAATTGTTTCCGCGTTCCAGGCGCACAGGATCAGTTGAAAATTGAAAGGCAGGTTCGCGCCGCGCAAGTCCTTTCCGTAAAAACTCACCAGTTGTTTTACAGAGAGATATATCTCACCGATAAAAACGCGTTCCGGGTATGCGTCCAGGACAGTCCGCATAGCCGCAACGAACTCTTGAATCTCCGGACGATCCGCGTTATAGATTGGCAGCAGCCGGTTTGCCGAAGGACCATTAAACATCGAAGCCGGTTTGCTTCGAGATTACTCGCCGGGTTGCAGGCGAAAACAAATTCAAACACCGTTGCCTTCCTCCGCTATGACAGCGTGGGGTGCGAACCATTTGGTAATAATTGCGATGGCTTTGAGCGATAGCAAATGCGATGGCTTGCGCTTAGCGCACGAGGAAAGTAGGAAGGTCAGATGATTTCTAAGAAAGTTCAAATAATTTTAATTAGTCAGCATGATGGCAACCTAGATAATACAATTGCGTTCCTACCGGATAAGTCTAGCTTTTACGGTAGTAAATATGAAATGCGCCACTGCTCTTCTTCTGTTGTCCTTGCTGCTGGTATTTTCAATACCTTCACAATCGCAAGTGCCTGACTTCAGTATTATTGTGCTGCCTGATACTCAAAATGAGGCCCAGTTCTTTCCATAAGTGCTGAACAGTGAAATGCAATGGATCGTCGCTAATCGTGCGGCTCTGAACATTCAGGCGGTTCTTGGGGAGGGAGACATCGTGAACGATGGAGCTTCCATCGCACAGCAACAAAATGCTGACGCAGCTATCCGTACGCTCGACGCCGCCGGAATACCCTACTTGCTGGCAATCGGCAACCATGACTATGACGGCGCTAATCCTAAAGCCGGTCGCCCAGTAGTTGGCTTTAACCAATGGTTCGGGCCAACACGTTATGCGGGGAAGCCTTTTTATATGGGTAATTTTCCTACAGGCAGCAATGAGAACTTTTATGGAATCATTCCCATTGCCGAAAAGAACTTTTTGCTCATGGCGCTTGAGTATTATCCACGGTCTGAGGCTATGGACTGGGCAACAAGCATCTTGCAGGCAAATCCCGACAAAGAAGCTATCATCGTGACGCACAATTATGAGTTTGTTGATGGCAGTAGGGAGAGTCGCTGTGATACTCAGGACATGCCATCTGGGAATGCAACTGGAGATGACATGTGGGCCACATTGCGGCAGTTTCCCAACGTCATCATGGTGCTGAGCGGCCATCTTACTGATGGTCAGTCTGCGCACCGCACTGATATTGCTGATACGGGCACTCTAGTAAATCAGATGTTCATCAACTACCAGACATTCCCTAATGGCGGTGATGGGTGGTTGCGCATTCTTACGTTTCATCCATCCACCAACTCAATTAGCGCCCAAACGTATTCGCCATTTCTGAATCAGTTTCGCACCGATGCTGCCAATCAGTTCACTCTCCTCTATCACAATCCGAATCCCTCAACTGGAATGGGAACCATCGGGGGCAAGATCAGAAACTCAACGACCTGCGCCGCCATACCTGGAATAAATGTCAGTTTGTCAGGCGCGTCCGCGACAACTGCCTCAGATGGCACCTATAGCTTGTCTGTTCCACCTGCTGCTTACTCGGTATCAGCTAGTGGCCCCGGATGGATATCGAGCACGCAAAAAGAGAGCGTTGTGGATAGCCTTGGTACGAATCTAAATTTCTATCTCACCGCGTGTACACTGAATTCAGTTTCACCGTCCGTGACTATTTGCGGTCCCACAGACGGGGCGACCGTGAGTTCGCCGGTGCCCGTGGTCGCTGGCACTACAGATGCGAATTCAGTGTCTTTCGTTCAGGTCTATGTGGATGGTTTACCTCAGCTCACAAAGACAGGCGGCACGCTAAACGATTCTGTCGCAATTGCTCCGGGAACACATCGATTTACCGTCCAAGCCAAAGACAGTACAGGTACAGTATTTAAGCAAACCATTTCGATCTCAGTCGCACCCGCACCGGTTGGGTCATGCTCAATAAATATGGCCTCACCCACTGTGACAATCTGCACGCCCGCGAATAACTCGACAGTGGCCTCGCCAGTGCACATTGTGGCTGGAAGTACCGACACCACAAACACAATTAAGTATATTCAAGTATATGTTGATGGAGCAGAAAAATTCACCCAGACTGGAGGAAAACTCGACACGTCAGTGACTATGGCAAGTGGTGTTCGGCGGCTAACAGTCCAAGCTACAGATGGACAAGGAATAGTCTTCAAGCAAACGCTTTCAGTTACGGTGCAGTGAGTCGGTTTGAAACTTTACTGATTTGAAATCAAGGGTCATTATTGTGAGCTTACAGCCAAACTAGTTTTTAAAAGTATCATCTTGCTTTGCCAGCCCGGGGTCAATCGAAGCGCGTGCGTTTAGGAATACGCGATATAATCGGCAGGGTTTGCGATAGATACTTTCCCCATTGATGAGACGCTAGATGATCGCCGCAACGCTCCCTGCCGCACCTCAAGTTCGGACAACAAGGCCGATAGCCGCATTATGCTTTCCCCGGGAATGAGCTGATACCAGAAGTACAGACTTATTCGATCCCGCCTCCGCGGTCATTTGCAAACCGGAAGATGCAATTCTTAATGAAGCAAGCATCTGGCTATTCACTGTTTATATGTATTTCGACTGATGTTGAAATGGCTCTTCTTTTCCCTAATGTACTATTTTCAAAATATGTTAAAGTTCCAGATTTCGACTACAGCGACACTTGCGGGATTACCAAATAATTGAGATTGAAGAGCTAAGCACTAAATCATTGGGAAGCACCTGAGTTTGCATCAGATGCTTGGCTAGCATAATGAGCTGAGCTGCCCGGGTCTGAGTGGAACTCAGCAAGAGGATCGCCGCTAGATCTAATCGCCGTCACAGGGAACTTTTAAAAGAGAATCCCAAACCCGTACAATTGATTTTGCAATCGAATCAAATGGAGACGGATTTCCTCATCTCCATAAGTGCTTCTCCAAGCACGTTCGAGAGGGCCATGGCAGTGATGGGACTGGCCAAGAAGCAATGTCTGATCGCACCCGCTCTCTTGCCCCACGTACATCAGGACCACCGCACCTAGGTTAGCAGCAGATGGTAAGTGCCAAGGCGTTTCATCTGGGCTTCATCAATCGAGAGATAATCAATGAACCCACTCGCAGCCGCCAGTAAAGCCTGGGATGCGTTTACAGCACCTCAGCCGACCGCTGCGTCAGACCTCAATCAGCGTCCGAGGTCGCACACTGGTCGGCGCTGAAATTCCCTGTGAAGCCAGATCGCAGCAGGGCCTCTTTAAACTGTATAAGAGCAATGCTAAACACAGGTGGGATTAAGGCTCAGCCAGCCATTGGCTATACAAAAGGCAAAAAATGAGCGCAATCTTTCGTGGCGCCGTGTCGTGTCGTGCGCGCCAGTTCCCAGGTTTGGCGAAACTGCCGCACCTGGGGGAGCCGGAGCTGTTCCAACCAAACCAGGTCATGCTGGCGACACCAGGCGAGAAGCTCGCCTTCGAGAAAGGCCCTCTTCTGATGTAGGGTGGACGGCTTCAATTTGCGCGCCTCTTCGTCCCCCAGATAATCAGCCACAGCGGTGGCGAGGGAGATTTTTCCCTCCAGGTTCTTTTCCAGCTCTCGAGCCTTGGCCTCAGCCTGCGCCCAGCGGCGGGTGCGCGCACTGAAGCGGACGAAACCTCGCTTCTCAAGGGTGCCGGTGAGCCACTTGGGACAGTGGCAGCGGCGGTAGTGAAGGTCATGATGAGGGCAGGGAGGGTAGTGACGGGTATAGACAGAAAGCATGGGACGCTCCTCCGCCCGATCCCGGCGAGTTTTAAATCGGTGAAGGCCGCGAACGTACGATTACCGTACGATGCGGGAGGACATCTTGGCTAACTCCATGATTCAAAGCGAAGGAGTCTTGGTGGAGCTAGTCGGGATCGCTATCCATTCGCGCTGAAAACACTCAAGTTATTGTTTTCCCATGAAATCGCACAATGCCCAGAATGCCTAAACTCCTGCAATGCCGGATTCATTGTTTGCGGATAATTTCGGAGCCAGATCTTTCTATTTCATTGGCCGCGAACCTGTGATGAGAATATCCACCAGCCTTTTGGCGCTTTGCTGCCAGTCCGGGCTGGACGCCACGTAGGAGACGCCGATGAGTGCCCGCAGCAAATCAAATGGCTCAAGGTCCTTGCGCAGGTCACCGCTCTTGATGGCGCGATGCACCAGAGCATCAATGGCTCCTTGAATCTGGCCGCGGGAACCTTCATAGAGTTTGGTGGGGCCCCCAACCAGCGAATTCAGCGCCGGAGCGATGATCTGCTTCGCCGCGATGTAATCAACAAACAACAGCATCCACGCCCGCAACGCTTCAATCGGGCGCATGGTCTCAGAAAATTTCTTCTGTGCCGCGGCGAGCTTCTCTACCTCGGTACAATAGACCGCTTCGATCAGTGCATCGCGCGTGGGGAAATGGCGATATAGAGTTCCGGCTCCTACACCTGCCTCTCGGGCAATGTCGTCCAGGCTGGCGTTTGGGCCAGAACGGGTGAACTCCTTCTTTGCCACCTCCAAAATGCGCTCACGATTCTGCTGGGCGTCAGCACGCGGCTTTCGGGTTGGAGTTTTTACGGCCATTCGAAAAAAATATTTGCAACCGGAGACTACCTCCGCTTATCATATCTATACGGAGACACTCTCCGTTTTATCTGGAATGGGGGCTGAGTGTCAACAGCTCTGATTTTTCCTGGCCTTAAAAGTAGGAGGAATTATGAATCAACTTCCAATCAACCAACCGCCAAAAAATCACACGTCCGGCTGCGCCGAAGAAGCGAATACGGCGGAGCAGGAACTTACTGCATTCTTCAGGGCAGTGATGAATTTGTTCGGGCCACAACAGGCGGAGCTCTCAGCTGACGACTGGCTCAATGAATTGACGGCAACGGAAACTTTGCCTTCTTCAACTCGTGAATGGCGAGCAGTCACTCTCAAAGCTTCAGCGCGGCTTGCCGCTCGAGTGAACGCTTTATTCGCAACCAACTACTCATGCCAGGCGCTGGCATCCATCTGCTCATAAGTACTCGCCATCATAATTATTCACAATCATAGGAGGTAAGAAATGCGCGTTTTCCTTACAGGCGCTACAGGCTTCATTGGTTCTGCTATTGTCCGTGAGTTGATTGACGCGGGGCATCAGGTACTCGGCCTTGCGCGTTCAGATGCGGGAGCTAAATCTCTTACCGCGGCTGGAGCGCAGGTGCATCGCGGATCGCTGGAAGATCTCGATAGTCTCCGCAAAGGATCGGCTGCCGCTGACGGCGTGATTCATACAGCCTTCATTCACGACTTCAATAATTACGGTCCTGCCGCCGAAGCAGACCGGCGCGCCATTGAGACGCTTGGAGCGGAGCTCGCCGCATCTAAACGGCCGTTTATTGTCACTTCCGGAACGCTGCTTCTTCAGAAACGCGGTCTGCTCGTAACGGAAGAAGATTCAGTCAAGCCCGATTTTCCCCGCAAGTCAGAAGGTGCGCTTGCAATGGTGTCTAAAGGAGTTCACAGCATAGTACTGCGCCTGCCTCCCTTGGTGCATGGCGACGGAGATCATGGCTTTGTTCCGGCACTTATTAACATCGCACGCCAAAAAAGCGTCTCGGCGTACATAGATGAGGGCACGAATCATTGGCCTGCCGTACACCGGTTTGATGCCGCGCATCTCTACAGGCTTGCTCTGGAAAAAGGTTCTGCAGGGGCCTGCTATCACGCCATCGCCGATGAAGGCGTGCCGGTTCGCGAGATCGCTGAGATAATTGGCCGGCGCTTGAGCTTGTCGGTAGCAGCTAAGTCTAATGAGGAAGCAGCCGGGCATTTTGGCTGGATGGCGCATTTCCTCGCCGTCGATAGTCCTGCTTCAAGCGCGCAAACACAGAAACAACTGGGGTGGAAGCCCATACATTCTTCGCTCATCGCCGACTTAGAGGGCGGAAGCTATTTTGACGTCGCGAAAGAAGATTCAGCGGCTTGATTGATTTCCCCGCAACTGGGTGCTTTAAATAAGCGCCTGCGTAAAAAATAATAACCTCATACGAATCATCGACAAGCCTGCGAAAAATCAGCAAGGAGTAAAAGAACATGGCAAATAATTCAGGAGCAACTGCAACCAAGGCATTTGGCGCAACTTCAACCACAGATGAGGTTCTTTCCGGCATCAATCTGCGGGGTAAGCGCATTCTTGTTACCGGCGTTTCAGCCGGACTTGGAGTTGAAACTGCGCGCACACTCGCGGCACACGGCGCACACGTTGTGGGCGCAGCACGAGATTTGGCGAAAGCAGAAACCGCAACTGCTCAAGTCCGCAAAGATGCCGCAGCCAATGGCGGCGGTTTAGAGCTTATCGAGCTTGATCTTGCCAGCCTCAAAAGCGTGCGGGCCTGCGCCGATCAACTGTTGGCCAAAGGTGAACCATTGGATGTTGTAATCGCCAATGCCGGAGTGATGGCCACGCCTTTTGGCCACACCGCTGACGGCTTTGAAACGCAGTTCGGCACCAACCATCTGGGGCACTTCGTGTTGGTTAATCGTATTGCGTCTCTGATTCGCGACGGCGGACGGTTGATCAATCTGTCTTCTTCGGGGCATCGCTTCTCCAATGTGAATTTGGAAGACCCGAACTTTGAGCACACCACTTATGAACCCTTCGTCTCTTATGGCCGCTCCAAGACAGCGAACATTCTCTTCGCCGTTGCCTTTGACAAGCGCCATCGCAACCGAGGCGTGCGCGCTGCGGCTGTGCATCCCGGAGGCATACAGACTGAACTCGGTCGCCACATGGACCATGGCCAACTCCAAAAGATGGTTGACCGGATGAATCAGCAACTGGCAGCGGAGGGCAAAGGGCAGTTCCAGTGGAAGACGATTCCTCAAGGAGCTGCGACTTCGGTATGGGCTGGCGTCGTGGCATCCTCTGATGAGATCGGCGGACAATATTGTGAGAACTGCCACGTCGGGCGCATTGTGCCGGACAACGCAACCATCAGCGCGATCAGCGAGGGAGTGCGCGGTTACGCGCTTGATGCAAACAATGCCGAGGCACTGTGGAAGAAGAGTGAAGAACTTGTGGGAGAGTCATTCTAGAAGTTGATCACTTAAAGCGTATTGAACCTAAGTCGGCTAACGCGCAGCAGCGTTTGCCTGCTTTGTTTGTTCATGGCGCAAATGCGCCACCACAAGTCTGATCTGTTCAAACGTTACCTCTGGCGGCAAGGAATCTTTGATGGGCTTAAGTCGCTCCATGCCGTGCTGGGAGCAGGCTCTTTCAATCTCGGCGTATTTCTCGGTTGCGACCCAGCCAGAGTAGAAGGCCAGTTCCCCACCTTCCACCATGGAGGCAACTAACTCAACAACGCTGCTGAGTTGACGTCCGCGCAGTTGAGCAATCTCTTCCAGCGTCTTGCCCTCCATTATGAGTCTGAAGGTTTCCTGGCGGGCCGGCAGCTTTTTCTCTGTTGCTTTTTCAGCGCGGGCGCCCTGCCGGAACTGGCTGATCGCTTCTAAAATCTCGCGCCCATAGGACTCGGTCTTGCGCTCCCCGAAACCGTGTATTCCGCGGATAGCCGTCAGCGATGCCGGCATCACACGGCAGAGTTCATCCAGGGAAGCATCGTGCATCACGGTGAAAGCAGGAATGCCTTGTTTCTTTGCCACATCGCGCCGCCACATGCGGAGACACTCGCGCAACTCGCTGTTGCCTTCTTGTCTATTTGATTGTGCTGCCGGCCGCGGCTCACGCAGGCGTCCGGGTGCAGGCAACGCACTTTTCTGCTCTGACTGTCGCGAGATCGTGTTGCTTTGTGCAAGCCAATCCGGCACAGACGCGCATACATCACACGCTCCGCAAGAAGCCCACTTAGGCGTTTCACCAAAATGCAGGCAAATTTGCCGATGGCGGCAAGTTCCCGACTGAGCGAAGCCGCATATTTCGTGATAGCGCTGCCAGGCCCGCTGCTTCTCTTCCGGATCAGTGATCTGATCAATGAAATAAGCTAACAAGCCAACATCGCGTTTCTGCCACAGCAAAACGCAGTCCGATGGCTGCCCATCGCGTCCGGCGCGTCCAGCCTCCTGATAATACTGCTCCACCGATTTCGGCAGCGATAGATGAATCACTGCGCGCACAGAAGCTTTGTTGATGCCTAGCCCAAAGGCCAGCGTGCCTACCAGCACCGGCACCTCATCGGACATCCAGCGCTCCTGGTTGCGAGTGCGCAGACTGCTTTCCATTTGTCCGTGATAAGGCACCGCGGCAATTCCCTGCTCTTCCAGAAAATCAACCGTCTGCTCCACCTTATTAATGGTAGGCGCATAAACAATCACATGGCCGCCGGCATAGTGGCGCAGGGCGTTGACCAGCAGTCCGGGTTGAGTACGCGCATCGCACTCTCGTATTACATACCGCAGATTGGAGCGATGAAAGCTGGCAATGTACTTATGCGGATTGCGCAAGCGAAGCTGATCAATAATGTCATGCCGGACCTGGCGCGTAGCGCTGGCGGTAAACGCGGCGATAGGAATATCAGGAAAATGTGTGCGCAAAGAGCTGAGTTGGCGATAGTCAGGCCGGAATTCGTGTCCCCACTCTGAAATGCAATGCGCTTCATCAATCGCAAACAGCGAAACAGGCACGCGCTTGAGCCACGGAATTGTATCCGGCCGCGACAGACGCTCAGGTGAAAGATACAGCAGCCGATACAAACCTTGCTCCGCCTGACGCGTGATCTTGAATTGCTCACTGCCGGTAAGAGAGCTGTTCAGCCCGCCCGCTGAAATTCCCATCTGTTCAAGTTGCGTCATCTGGTCATGCATCAGGGCGATGAGAGGTGAAACCACAATCACTGTTCTGCCCGGCTGCAATGCGGCGGGCAACTGATAGCAGAGTGATTTTCCGCCGCCGGTGGGCATAATTACGCAGGAGTCATGGCCGCCAAGCAGGCTGGCAACAATTCTTTCCTGCAGCGGGCGGAAGGAATCGTAACCCCAATAGCGACGCAACGCTGCTATTGCTTCGGCGATTTAGGACATCCTGCCAGTATAACCTGGGCCTTCAGGCGAAAGCAAAACGAATAATATCCGCCATATTGTTTAGAAAATGATCGCTCGTGTTCGACCTTGACCGATTGCCTCGCCTCAATGCCCTCGCAGGAGTATTTCAAGTCGCTTGGCAAGATGGTCCCAAATCTAAGTTGGAAGATAAAGGATTATGCGGATCACCGAGGACCGTTCACGAATGAGGAACTCGTAGGCGAAACGCTAGCTCCCTTCCGTGATCGAGTGGCGATCGCGACGCAATATGAATGTGCACATTGGCTTTTCGATTCGATGGCGGCTTCGCGCAGGTATAAAATGTGAGTCAATTTGAAGGCCGATATGCTCCACGGGGCGATCTTTAATGATGATCTCTTTGACGCCAATGAGATTGTAAAGCGACTCGCGCTACGGAAATGGTCGATCTGGCTACTTGAGAGTATGTACCATGAGTGGAGGCAGAAAGATGATAGGCACCAAGCCAAAGCAGATTCTTGCTCGCAGGCACTTTGAGGTTGCAAGGGTCTTGCCGCGATCCATTCTGGTATTTGCATTTCTTTGGTTGATGGTCTGGGTTTCTGCTGCGGGACAGACAAGTCAGCCCTCAGCAAATTTTGGCAGTATCCCCGGTGGAACGGCAAGCAAAGAAGTTTTGCGTCTCACGCTTCGCGATGCTATCACCATGGCAATACGATACAATCTTGGCCAGATTGAAAGCAGCGAGAATGCTCGCATTGCGCGCGGACAGCGGCTTCGCGCAATGAGTGCGGTCCTTCCGCAGGTAAACGCAGGGGCGGCGGAAAACGTGACACAATTCAGCTCAGCCACACTGGGTATCAAGATTCCGCAAATTCCTGCCGTAATAGGGCCATTCAGCTACTCGACTGCACAGGCAAGCGCCAGTCAGAGCCTCTTCAACTTTGAATCGATACAACGTTTCCGTGCTGCGCGCAACAACGAACAGGCTGCCCTGCTCACCTACAATGACACGCTCGATGCGATCACGCTGATCGTGGGCAATGCCTATCTTCAGGTGATTCAGGCGAAATCACGTATTGAGGCGGAAGCTGCGCAGGTAAAAAATGCGAAGGCCCTCTATGACCAGGCCGCAGACCAGCTTCAGTCTGGCACGAGCACGAAAATTGATGAAACCCGCAGCGGCGTGCAACTGCATACAGAGCAGTACAACCTGAGCATTGCAGAGAATAACTTTGCCATCGCGAAGCTGAACCTCTCGCGTGCGATTGGTTTGCCGCTCGGTCAGGCTTTCGATCTTGCCGATCAATTCCCATACGCGACATTCATCCCCCGACCGTCGAAGACGCTTTGAACAATGCCTATAAGACTCGCAGCGATTTCCGGGCCGCTCTTAGCGTAATAAAGTCCGCCCAGCAACAACTTTCTGCAACTCGCGGAGAGCGTTACCCTGTGCTGGCGGCCAATGGAGACTACGGCGTGCAGGGGCCTAATCCTGGCACCCTCCATAGCTCATTTGCTTTTCAAGCCGGAGTGAGCGTTCCCATTTTCACCAGCGGACGCATCAAGGGCGACATCACCGAAGCTGAAGCAGCGCTTCGCCAACGCAAGGCGGAAGCAGAGAACTTGCGTGGGCAGATTGACTATGACGTTCGCACCGCATTTTTAAATCTGCAGGCAGCCCAACAGCAGATAACGGTCGCGAAAGAGAATGTGATCTGGCGAATGAGAATCTCTCTCGTTCACAGGAACGTTTTGCCGCTGGAGTGACAGACAGTGTTGAGGTAGTGCAGGCACAGCAGGCATTGGCGAGCGCGAATGATCAATACATTTCGAGCCTCTACAACCACAATTTGTCAAAACTACAGCTTGCGCGAGCGTTGGGCATTGCGCGAACCAATTACAACCAATATCTGGTGGTGCAGTAAGCAATAAAGGAGCAATGCGATGGCTACACAACCTCATCCTGATGTAGATAATCCCGAAGCCGCGCCTTCTTCTGCGGACGAAAAAAGTGGGGTATCCAGGCGCGATACTGTCAGGCGGTCGCGTTTCAAGTTCCGCCGTATTTACCTCATTCCGCTTGCACTGCTCTTGATTGTAGGGGCTGTTTTCTTGTGGCTTTATTTTGCAAGTTACGAATCTACAGACGATGGGCAAGTGGATGTACACCTTTATCCTGTGAGCCCACGCGTCTCTGGCTATGTAACTAAGGTAAACGTTGCTGACAATCAGTATGTGCAGCAGGGAACGGTGCTTGTCGAGATCGATCCTAAAGATTATGAGGTTGCCGTTGCTAAAGCACGCGCCGACTTGGCGAATGCGGAAGCTACCGCAAAGTCTCTGAATATCAGTGTGCCTATAGCATCTGTAAATACTTCCAGCCAACTGAAATCGGCAGCGTCCGATGTGAGCAATACCACCGCAGGCATTATTACTGCTCAGAAGCAGCTCGCCGCTGCGCATGCCCAGGTGGAGCAGGCTGAGGCCAATGACGTCAAAACGCAGGATGACTTGAAACGATACAAAAGGCTGGTAGACAAGCAAAACGTTTCTGAGCAGACCTATGAGCAGGCATTGGCCGCAGCGAAGGCCAGCACCGCCGGTGTGGCTGCAGCCAAGGCCAATGAAGCGGCAGCAGAACAAGCAGTCCAACAGTCGAAAGACAGGCTCACACAGGCTGAAGCAAACCATCGCTCTGCAGAAACCGGCCCCCAACAAGTGGCTTCAACCAACGCCCGCGCTCTTGCTGCTGTGGCGGATGTCCAGCAAAAGCGTGCCTCGCTGGAACAGGCGGAGCTTAATCTGCAGTACACAAAAATTGTCGCGCCAGTCAGCGGTGCGGTGAACAAGACTGTCGTGGTTGGGTTGAACGTGCAGCCTGGCCAGCAGTTATTGACCGTTGTTCCGCTGGACGAGATCTGGATCACTGCTAATTTCAAAGAGACACAGCTCAGGCATATGCAAGTTGGACAAAAAGCAAAAATCTATGTGGATTCAACCGGCACAACCCTGCGCGGGCATGTTGACAGCATTTCAGGCGCAACCGGTCCTACATTCAGTTTGCTTCCCCCGGAGAATGCTACCGGAAACTACGTGAAAATTGTCCAGCGTGTTCCGGTAAAGATCGTTCTTGAACCTGGAGAGAATAGTGATCATCGGCTGCGACCAGGAATGAACGTGGTGCCCGAGGTAATGCTGCGATGAGCACGGCTACCCTCACATTCGATCAGGATGTCTGGAAGCCAAAGTTCAACCCCTGGCTCATTGCGGTTGTTGTCGCGCTGGGGGCGTTCATGGAGGTGCTTGATACAAGCATCGCCAATGTTGCGTTGCCGTATATGGCAGGGAGCTTGGCGGCCAGCAATGGTCAAAGCACCTGGGTCTTGACTTCTTACCTCGTCTCTAACGCCATCGTCCTTCCCATCAGCGGCTGGATCGCGGTGAGATTTGGCCGTAAGCGGTTTTTCATGAGCTGCCTCGCCGTCTTTACGGTGAGCTCGTTGTTATGCGGGTTGGCTCCCAACCTTGGTTTTCTTCTTCTGTTCCGAGTTCTGCAAGGGGCAGGCGGAGGTGGTCTGCAGCCCATGGCACAAGCCATCCTGGCAGATACTTTTCCTCCGCATCAACGGGGATTGGCATTTGCCCTTTACGGAATAACTGCGATCATGGCGCCGACGATCGGCCCCACTCTGGGAGGATGGAT
>DASXLK010000079.1:0-22502 GCA_036496365.1 Candidatus Angelobacter sp.
ACCCGCGGGCGAATGAATATTCAAGGCGCAAGTTGTTGCCGGGACGCGCGCTGGCGGGGCCTCCGATGAATTTTGAAGGGTTGGCGCATGAACCGGCGAATGAGCTAGGCGTGGTTTTCTTTTTTGGCACGCAGGCGCATCGGCTGGGCTTCAGGGTGTTGACGTTTCAGCAGGAGTTTCCAGATTGTGAGGCGATGCGGGAGGTGCGTCCGGGCAAGTGGCAGTGGGTGCGGATTGAATTTGAATATGAAAGCAGGAATTTTCAGCGGCATGGACACGATCCGAATGGATGCGATGTGATTGTGTGCTGGCGGCACAACTGGACGGAGTGTCCGAAGAATATTGAGGTGGTGGAGTTGAGGAAAGTGGTGGAAAGGTGACAGGAAAACCAAAACCTACCACCGAGGCACGGAGACACGGAGAAAAACAAAAATTCACCACTGATTTACACAGATGAACACTGATCAGAAAAACTCCAAGGACGAACTCGTGCGAATCGTCGTGGATCAAGAACAAACAGGAACCTTGATGACGTTAAATTGATGGCTATTGAAACGTACGCTATTCGCGTATATCATACTAAGTACGCTATTAGCGTATACTTATGGAGTTCTTTGAGGCTCCAGTTTTTACGCGACATCTTCGGGATTACCTCAAAGATGAGGAGTACAGCAGCCTGCAATCTCTGCTGGCACAGAATCCAGAACTGGGAGATGTGATGCCTGGCACGGGAGGCTTCCGCAAGTTGCGCTGGGCTGATCAACGCAGAGGCAAAGGGCGGCGAGGCGGACTGCGGATTATTTATTACCACTTCCCCGCCCAGCAGCTGATTTGGCTCATGACTCTTTATGGAAAAAACGAAGCCGACGACCTGACGGCAGCGGAGAAAAGTGCATTACGCAATGCTATCGCGGCTGAATCCGCGGCGCGGGCACTGAAGAAGCCGCGCAAACCCAGAACAAAGTGAGGAGTAGAAACAAATGGCAAAACGCAAAATTTTTAATGAGTTAATGGAAGGGGTTGCTGCCATGGATGCACAGCGCCAAGGCAAACTGACCCTGCGGAGTTATAAGGTCAAGGCTGTGCGTGCTCCCCGCATGAATGCCCGGACGATCCGGGAGACGCGCGAAAGCTTGAATTTCTCCCGTCCGGTATTTGCACGCAAGTTACACATTAACGAGCGCACCCTGGAAAAGTGGGAGCAAGGTCGCGCCAAGCCCAACCCACAAGCGGCGACGCTGTTACTGCTGGTGAGCCGGTATCCAGACATGCTGGAAAGGCTGGAGAGCATTGCGGGCAAGTGATACGTGACGAAGAGTTACCGCGGATTTGCGCGGATGATCGCGGAGAAAAGCAAAACCTTACCACTGATTTACACGGATGACACTGATAGGAAAGCTTCAAGAGACGGAGGGTTATTGGAAATGGCTATTGGACCAGAGGTGGATGTTGGCAGTAATGACTTCTGCTTCCCATCCATCGTATGCACCGTTGGCAGCTCTGGCCAGCCGGAAGAGTTCAATCACGGTGTCATTGATGGCGGCCAGGGTGATACTCTGTGTTCGAATTGCTATGAGGCCGAAAGGAAGTTCATCTTCCGGCTGATCAGGAACCGTTCCGATTTGATAACCGCGTTGTATGAGCATTTGAGCAAATAGTTCGCGGTCAACCTCACGTGAGAAATAGATCCAATGACTTACTTCGCGCTGCGCTTCCAGAGTGTCGCCTTTTTTCGCGAAGACATCCAGTAGATCAAGATTGCTGATGCGCTGCATATCCTCATCGGAGGGATAAAGCACGTTCAGATACTGGTTCCAATCTGCTTCCTTCTGATCGCCAAGATCGAATTTGTATTGTGTGAAGGACGACATTACGGCTTTCACTGCTTTTTCGAATCCGCGCTTGTTCTTTCCATAGAAGTACAACTCGCGCCTACCGTCAGTCGTGATCCTTCCGCAATGAATGGCATCGCAAGCTGAGGCAAGGGCATTTTCCACGGTTTTTTCGATTTCCCATATCACGGGAGCTTCATTGCTTGAGGTAAGGCCAGTATCGCCGGGTGCCAGGAGATAGATCCATACCCATAGCAGCCACGGTTTGTCTGCTATGGGAACGTCAGGACGCAGAGCCATGTTGAGGGAGATGGATGCGTATTTGCCATTGACGTTGGAGAAATAAAATTTCCAATTTTCAGTCATGCGGTGAGTAGTTTAACAAGGATGTGCCGCACTCTATGACAAGTCCATTTTAAAGGAGCGCTTCGCTGCGCGGGCCTACGGCATAAGGAATGAATTTTCCGCAAAGTCTTTATGGCACAGCTTCGCAGCCTATTCGGTAAAAGCATGAAAAGTGGAGACCCAGTGAATAAATTCTATTAAGCTATCTCAAATTGCGAAAGCAGATAGAGAACGAATTCATTGGATTTAGCAATTTTATCCATGCTTGGGCTGTCGCGATCGCTCATGAAGCTTGCGAGTCCCTCCGCCACATTGTCAATCGCATCTTTGATTCGCGAGTCATCGACAGTTTCATCAGCAAATTTTTTCAGATCGGTAGGCTTATATCTACCATTTTGAAACTGCGTAGCCACATAGATCATAGCAATATGAAATCTGTAATTCCTCAGCTCGATCCCCCAGAAATGGGCCATTGTTTGATCTTCTGGAAGATCTCGTAGTTGCTGCTCAACGCACTTGATGAGGCGAATACAAAACAGGTAAATATCAAACCCGATATTCTCGTTAAAAACTCTCTTGTAATCGTGTTCGTTCTTGATGAGTGTAGTCGGTCGGGCACGAGCGTTATCTGGCTCTTGCAACAAAACTGCCATTACAGATTGCGCCAAATACGGAATGCTGATTATTTTTTCCGCTGGCATTCCGAGGTTTTTATAGTAGTTCTTTCTACGATCATAGTACCAGCCGCGCTGTTTGAAATAAACTTCCATATCGCGCTGGATCCGGTCTGTTGCTTTCAACGATGCAGCCGGAATAGCCGTTTGATGATTGGTCGCCTTGATAATTCTATCTCTTGCCTCAGGATCTGAAGTCTCGATAATCCGTACAAGAACCGCTCGATGTTCTGGCGAATCAGGACAATCCTTAAGATATTCATGAATGGTTACTGTTGTCTGAAGACCGTTTACAATTTGAACGTCATCCATGCTGACTGTCTTCCCTGCAATTGTAGCTTTGGAGCACAAAATTGTGATTCCATTATTGAGCCACCAAAAATTCAGAGAATCTTTTGTTCCAAGCGTTTTGCGAATGTCTTTATTCACCTCGACGTCGCCTTGCCAGTCGCGAACATTTGATTCAAATATGTATTTCCTTAGAGCACCACTGTCAGAAACAAATGTTCCGTAGTCACGCAGGTTAACCAGGGTTATATAGCTGTTTTCTCCAGTCGTAATTGGGTTCTCAATTAACTTAAGTAAAAGTGTATAAGTCTTCTCTTTCTGGGCTGATTCCAAAAGCTCTCTGGCACCACGAAAGGTTACATTTGCGGAAGCGCCTGATAGCCATTGCACAATGGCGGCTTTTAAGTGAGAAGCTTTTTCACTTAGTTTTGGATGGAGCTCGCCTATATCTCCCTTCGAGGCATAAACAAAAGATATCGATGTAGTCGCGTGCTTTGCCGCAAGGTTTATGTATGCCTGCCGAAATACCAACGCTTTGTTGACTAATTTTGAGTTGTACATCTTCCGCAATGCAACGGAATTTTTTTCTAAATCAAAGAGATTTGCAAGGGTAGAAAACACCTTGTCTAAGACACTCTCCTCAAATGAAGCGGTCTGTTTTGCCTGAATCAATAAGAGCTGGAGGGCCGCTCCCTTACGAAATCTTGTTAGATCGGTGTCCTCATCCAAAAGTTCTTCATCCACAAATGCAAAAACTCCATCAATTCCCCCGTCATCTGCGCCTCCTATTCGGCCGCTTAAAAGTTCGTCATAGGACAAGTCGAAATTTTTTAGAGACTGCTCAAAAGAAAAGATTTCGAAAAATTCAGAATCGGAAAGGCTCTTATAGGTTGCAGACTTGTTTTGCTGAAGCGTGCTATTAAGCACAATGATGTCGTTTGCACTCATTGAATCGCTCTAAATCCTATCAATTTTATTACTATGGATTATAGGCACATGAGAACATAAATTGTAACCAGGAAGGCGTTAGAGAAGTTGATCAGATACCTCGGCAGACCAAATTCTAAATTAAAAGGCGTGGCGGATAACTCATGAATCTTATGTTTAATGGGGTGGGAAACAAACAGGTTTTGAGAGAGCATCGTATGAACTCCCTGGGGCTGGCGTTGTTGTCCCGGAGATTCCCGGGGTCCTTCGACTGCGCGCTCTCCTCATTTCATTCGGGCGCTCCGCTCAGGATGACAGATTTGATATTGCGATCATGAACGCTGTGGGATCGAGAAGTTCCATTTTTCGGACGCAGCTCAAAAATAAAGTATGCCTGGCTGCTCTTGTCTAAAAGGAATTAATTACCAGGAACGATGGGCGAACCGTGAGAGCAGCGGAGCAGATTCCTCTGTCGCTACTCACACGCTGAAGAAAACGCGCGCTCGCTTTACGCGACTCGTCGGAATGGCGTGCGTGTTTAGTTGAAGGATTTTGTATGAATACTGCCCTGCGAGATTGATGAACGGAAATTCGGAAAAGCAAATTTCACGAAGCCGATATTTTGGGTCTGTAACTATCCGTACAAATCAGTGGTTAGAAATTCGGGACATAGTCCTCTCGTCATTTTCACTGATGCGCGCACAGCGGTTACACTGGAGAGGATGGCTACCGCACCCCAGGAAAAAGCGACACATCGCAAGCCCGACCTGAGCGTAAGTTTTGCCGGCATTAATTTCAAGAACCCGGTGATTGCCGCCGGCGGGACATTTGGCTACGGCGTGGAGTTTGAGGACATTGTCACGCTGGAAAAGCTGGGCGGCTTTGTAACCAAAGGGCTCTCATATGAGCCGATGGTGGGGAACCCTCCGCCGCGGCTGTTTGAGACGGCTGCCGGCATGCTGAACGCGATTGGCCTGCAGAACATTGGCGCACGCGCCTTTATTGAAGAAAAACTGCCGCGCCTGGCAGCCAAGAAGAACGTGAATGTGATTGCCAACGTATTTGGCTACACGCGCGAAGAATACCAGGCGACGATAAGGATATTGAACGAGGCGGAGCGCATTGCGGCGTATGAACTGAACGTCTCATGCCCGAACACGAGCCATGGCGGCATGGTATTTGGCACGGACAGGGCGCTGCTGGAAGAGCTGGTGGCCAGTTGCAAGGCGGCGGCGAGGCGTCCGCTGATTGTGAAGCTTTCACCGAATGTGACGAGCATCGCGGCGATGGCCAAGTCCGCGGAGAATGCCGGGGCCGACGCAATCTCATTGATCAACACTTTTGTGGGCATGGCGATTGACGCGAAGACGCGGAAGCCAAGGATATCGAACGTGACGGCGGGGCTGAGCGGGCCGGCGATTAAGCCGATTGCTCTGCGCATGGTCTATGAAGCCGCGCACACGGTGGAGATTCCGGTGATTGGCATGGGCGGAATCACGACGGCAGAAGACGCGATTGAATTTATGATTGCGGGAGCCGCCGCTGTGCAAGTGGGCACCGCGAATTTCTGGGACCCATGCGCGACAGAAAAAATTGTGGACGGAATACAGCGCTGGTGTTTTGAGAACAGGGTAAAGCGGATTACGGACCTGATTGGGACACTGGAGACTTAGAATCGGGAAAAACAAAACCCTTTACCACAGAGGACACAAAGGAACACAGAGGAAACACGGATGCGTGGAGACTCCGAGAAAAATACAAAGCTCACCACTGATTTACACGGATAACACTGATCAGGAAATCGGGTAATCGCCGACATCTCACGTCATCGGGAAAGCAAAACCCTTTACCACAGGGACACGAAGGAACACAAAGGGAAACACGGATTGCGTGGCGACTCCGAGAAAATACAAAGCTCACCACTGATTTACACGGATAACACTGATCTGGAAATCGGGGTGCTCAGACTGGCCCAAAAAAGAGTGACACTGCCTCAACCATAGGGCATTTTTTCTTAAATCATTGAATTTAAATGGCTATTTGTCTCAATTCTGACCCCGGCGGGCGAAGAATGAGCAACTTGCACTCACTTACAAACCTCTCAACTAAACAAGTCTTTACAAAACGTGACATACTGTCGTTCGGGCAAATGTGGGTTGTCACGAGGGAATCTGGCCGAGGGAATCTTTCAATCAATAACTGGACATGGCAGCGAGCTGGTTGCGATTCCTGATTGGGACAAGAAGATCGCGGCAATTACCGGCAATGCAATTTCCCTCAACATAAAGGAGAGCTAAAAACATGAAACGGACATTCATCAAACGGACAGTCATAAAACAGACATTGACGATGTTGGGGCTGCTGGTATTTATGACAGCGGCGGCATTTGCGCAAGGGCGCATGGACCGGGAGGAAAGAGATGTCCGCATTGTGGAAGGCCCGAATATTACGGACGTGACCGAGCATTCAGCCAAGATTGAATGGATCACCAATTCTGATGGCGCGAACCATGTGGTGTATCGCGTGGAAGGCAGCAATCAGGAATGGCAGTCTGCCTATCACCAGGGCGGCGGCACGCATCACTTTCTGCGGCTGGACAACCTGGAGCCAGACAGAACCTATGAATGGAAGATCCTGACGCGGGATGGAGACGTCCGCAAACAAGGTGAATTTAGAACAGAGGGCCATCGGCACCAAGATGACCGGGAAGGCGGCTATTCTGACTGCCGCGGCGGCCATGGCCGGGGGGCAGGAGATAGAGTAGCGCTGTATCGCGCACTGAATCCCGCAACTGGCGGCCATATTTACTCAACGAATGCCGATGAACAGAACCGGAGAGACTTTCAACAGGAAGGCGCTGCCGGATGCATTCTGGGTACACAGAGAGATGGAACGCTGCCGCTCTATCGCCTGTCGAGCAGAAATGGGGACTACCTGCTGACGACCGACATGCGTGAAGTCCGCCGCATGCAGCAGAAATTTGGATACAACAATGATGGAGTGATTGGCTACATTGCAAATACGCAGAGACCAGGCACACAGCCGTTTTATCGGCTGGTAAGGGCCGATGGCGGCAGCCATTTCTTTACGGCGTCCAACGAAGAACGCGAAAAAGTATTGCGCACAGGCTGGAGAGAAGAAGGCGTGGCAGGATACATCTGGGTAAGATAAGTTTGATGGCCGCTGGCGGCGCGGCTTTAAGAACGAAGGCCAGAGACAGTTAGCGCTCTTTGAGGAAGTCCTGGGTGATTTCAGGGAGCTTTTCGCGGATCTGGCTGGGCAGGCGGTCATGAATGCGTCGGGCTTGAATGCGGGCAACGTCGGCTACAACCACGGGAGCCGGCGTGGCCACTGCAACAATCAGCCATACCACACTAAAGAAGAGAAAGCCCGCAAGAGCGATAAGTTCAAGAACAAGCGCGTGTCGGGGAGAAAAATGCCGCACTGCGCCAAATGCCACCAGAAACATAATGGCAGAGACCGTAGCTACGATCATCAAGCCGATATCGATGGTACGGTGCAGAACCTGGCGTGACCTGCAATGGGCGCACTCCGCCAGATGCGCTTCGTAGTCGCCTCGCATCTCGGCAGCCAGGCCAGAGATGTCATATCTCCACCCCGCTAAAATATCACCTACGACTCGATCACTACAAACATTGCTCATCGACTTGCCTGAATGCTATTCAAAAAGCCTCGTACTTAATAATTAATGAAGATGAGATGAGTCCATTCTCATCCCTGTTAAGTTTTGTATAGGCTATCTTCTCACCCCAGGCAGAGAGGCTGCAATGGGTGATCTTGCTGGGCCAGTTTCAGCGCGCATGACTGAAAAAGATTCATCTTGCCGCCCAGCGCCTTATGGGCCGTCTCACGGGCCACTTCAGGATGGTTATTATGCTCTGACAGGTGAGCCAGCACCAGGAATGCCGCCTGTCCGTCGTAGTCATTTTCAAAGAAATCTGCCAGCGCCGTGTTGGAAAGGTGTCCCACGCGGCTCATCACACGCTGTTTCACCATCCACGGATAAGGTCCGTTGCGCAGCATCTCCAGGTCATGGTTTGACTCAATCATCAACCCATCGCAGCGCCGCAGGTGGTCTTTCACGCTGAAAGGCAGATAGCCCAGGTCCGTAACCACGCCAATCTTCACTCCATCGGCCTTAAACGTAAACCCACACGGATCAGCCGCATCATGCGGGATAGTAAACGCCATCACCGTAATGTCCGCGATATTAAAGCTGCGGCCTACCTGAAAGTGTTCGCGCCGCTCCAGCCGTGCCGGCTTGCCTTCAATATCCTTCGCTGACCGTCGCCAGCTCTGGTATGTGGCTTCAGTGATGTAAACCGGGATCTGTAACTTGCGCGCCAGCACTTGCAATCCGGCTACGTGGTCCTGATGCTCATGCGAAATCACAATCCCTTTGAGCATCTGCGGATCTTCCCCCGCAACCTTCATGCGCTTGAGCGTTTCCCGGCAGGAGATTCCGGCGTCCACCAGAATGCTGGCATTGGAACTTGAAAGCACGGTGGAGTTCCCTTTGCTCCCGCTCGCCAGCACTGTCATTCGCATCGCCACTGCTTTGCAGCATAGCGTTTATCCGCTCCTCAGGGGAGTAGCAAACTAGTTAACACTTAGGAAAAACTGGCTGCCACCGGCCCTTGGCCCAAATGCCAGCCCTGAACGGGACCGCCGCAACAATCGTCGCTTAACAGCATCCGCTCGCCACCGCATGGATTTGTTGAATAAACTGCGCATCTCCACCACGAATCAAAAAAGGCCTTTGGCCGGGTGAAGGCAAACTTACTGGCAAATCATTTCCATCGTGTATCCGTGTTCATCCGTGGCAAGGTTTTTCCAATTTGCCTTACTTCATCTGCACATCAATCACAGTTTCCTTTTTGTCCACGCACTCGCGGTAAATCCAAACCTTCGGTGGATCGGCGCGATAACCTGCCGCAATTCGGTCAAGAATGTCTGCCACCATCGCGTTTTTCATCTCGATGATCATCGGCGGCGAAATCGCCTTCTTCGGCGTGCCTATTCTCCGCGGCATACGAATATGGTTTTTGCGCAGAAACCCTGCTACTTCTGGAGTGCGCCATAGCGCTGCCAGCGCCGCATCCGGTTCGCGGTCTTCCACAATCCTGAACTCCCGCAACCGGACCTTTAACAGCCTGGCTTTTACTCCACTATCCAGCACACGCACGCCCGTCTCGCGTGACTCGCGCCAATAGATATTCTGGTATTTGGCGGAAATCTCCTGCAACGCATCATTCATCGGCTCCAGCTTCACCGGCGGACGCAATGGGTATGGATCACCCATGCCGCTTGGTCCACACGCGCTGCTCAGCAACACCGCTCCATTGCGATGTGCGGCATGCAAAATGTGCACCGCCGCCTGCGCCGCATCCGTCTCTCCTGTTTCCACTGCGGGCTTGGCCACGCTGCTCTGAGCCACAGGCTTCGCCCCAGACACATCTTGCGCCGCATCCGGCACAGGCTTTCCGCAGCCAGAAATCCCGCAACCACAAACAAAGAATGCCAGCACCATGCAGAGCCGGGCATGGCAGCTATTTCTCAAGCTCAGGTGCGCATGCTTTCCCATACCAGAGTTTCGGACAACCTGGTTTCGGACAACAGTGTCCCGCACAACAGAGGTCCACACAATAAGGTTCGGCATAATTAAGGATGCTCAAAAGAATAACTGCACCGCGTGGGCCACAAGAAGTAGCAAACTGGCTTCAACGCAGGCAACGCGAGTGTGGCCAAAGAGAACATCGCAATCAGTGCCGCCATCGGCCGGGCGTAGACACACGAATACTCTCAGGAATTGAAGAGGTTTAAAAACCTCAACAGTGGGTGCCAGACCCAGCCTGTTGCATTTGTAGTGGCTGGCGGCTCCCTCGGTACGCGGGCACGCCGCGCCAGGCAGGGTTACTACAAGACGAAGTATAGGCGAAAATCATGGGTTATGTCAAGAGCGAATTTCTGACGTTGTAGAGTAAATACAAGTGGGGTACCGAGAAAAATAGAACAGCGATTCGCCATCCTAGCTTCCCAGAAATCCAAGAGTAGAGCGAAAACATTCAAATAAAATACTAGCAAAAATCGTTCTTGACATTGTCATACTTTTTATTAAATAATCCTGACATTGAGGTGCTTGCAATGAGCGACGGGCCACATAGAAGCTTGGACATGCGGTCAGGATGGAAACGTGTAGCGGAACGCGGTGATAAACGCGCTTACACTGCCGAGGAAATCAGCCGCGCGATTATCCCGGCGCTCGAACAGGATTGCCGCACCGAGCTGCAACCAGGTTTTATTGACCGTGTCTATAAAGCATTTCGTGATCATGAATCTGCCCTCTTTAAGGATGGCCTTGGGCAACAGCTTGAGGGACTAAGAGACATGGCAGGATCGGGTATTGGGCGCAGTCTTTTGGAACACTCTCTCTTGATCGCGGAACGGGGTGGGACGGGTAGAAGCGGTATGCAAGAAGCACTCAAAGGTGCACTGCACGAACGCGCCGCGAAGGGAGCGCGTCAAGTTGAAGAACACTTTTGCCGCGAATCGAATTCGCCACGCGCGCAAAATGTTCGTGAACGAATAGAGGAAGGTATACGCGGTGCTGACATTGGCGGACTCACACGCCAAATTTTGGACGCTGACTCTCCTTCTATGCGGCGGCCGTTGCGGCAAGAAGGATTGGACGATGGGGTGACATTCTAATGCCAAGCGACAACAAGAGCCTAACCGAAATATCGAGGATTTCCGTTGATGTCATTGAACCTGGTGGACGCAAGCGACGTGGTTGGGAGCATTGCTTGATTGATGAGAACGTGACTTTTAACACGGCACGGCTCGAAACATATTGCTTTGCTAACTGGGAACCTGTGATTTATGACGCAATGCTGGTAGCAGCAGCCGTCGAGTTTACGGACAGGAGCAAATCACGGCCTTCTCTGAAATGGAACAGGGAAATCGAACTTAGTATTCCCGTTCACGATCTGGATCGCTGGAATACGCGCGTTCAAGATGCGTTACGCGACGCACTTGATTTTTTGACGGGAGACCGTTGGAATATAACATTCTATCCTCGTATTAGGCCAGCTGAGCAGCCGCGGCAGGGACTTTTAGATCTCCCTGAAGGATTAACTGCGGTCATGCCATTTAGTGACGGTCTAGACTCTCGAATAGTCGCCGACCTAATGGCGCGACATATGGGAAATAAACTCATTCGCGTGCGATTAGGCTCTAAGACCTCTGACGCAATATCGGCGGACGGCTGTCGGTATCCATTTACTTCCATTCCTTACCGCGTGCGTCCAGCAGGCAGGGATTTCAGGGAATCCAGTGCGCGTTCGCGGGGATTCAAATTTGCGCTCATTAGTGGGCTCGCAGCATATCTGGGGAAGGCCGCACTGGTCATAGTCCCGGAAAGCGGACAAGGCGCACTAGGCCCTGCACTCGTTTCCGTCGGACAGGCTTATGAAGATTACAGAAGTCATCCAATGTTCACGCAACGCATGGAGAGATTCATTGCTACTCTGTTTGGTCACCAAGTTAGATTTCAGTTCCCTAGGCTCTGGTATACAAAAGGGGAAACACTTACTAAATTCCTCCGTGATTGCGAGGATTCATCGCGCTGGACAGAAACATGGTCCTGCTGGCAGCAAACCCGCCAAGTTAGTGTGGACAAGAAGAAGCGGCAATGCGGGATTTGCGCTGCCTGCATGCTACGTCGGATGAGCATACATAGTGCTGGCGTGTCTGAATCCAAAAGCATGTATGTTTGGGAGAACCTCAGCGCGACCACTTTTTATCGGGGTGCAGCCACAGGTTTCTCAGAGGGAAAAATTACAAAGAAAATGCGTGAATATGCAATTGCAGGATCATTGCACTTGGACCATCTTGCCGGATTGCCATCGTCACCAGCAAATCGTAGCCAGTTAGATCTTCATGCTTTTCAACTAAGCCGTTCACTTGGATTGCCGGAACAAGAGGTGCGTGAAAAGGTCAGTCGCATGTTAGAGCAGCATGGAAATGAATGGAAGAGTTTTGTTAAGTCTCTCGGCCCCAGTTCGTTTGTGGCGCAATGGGCTGTTCAAGGTAGCCTATGACACCTCTTGAACAAATATCTCCTGCGAATCTCGGCGAACGCTTGCGCCTTGCGCGCGAAGCGGCTGGTGTTACTCAGGCAGATGCTGCGACCGCAATTGATGTTGCACGGACGACGATTGTTGCAATTGAACAGGGACAGCGCCGCATCCGAATAAACGAAATGCAGCAGCTTGCGAAGTTGTATAGGACATCAGTGAACGCATTGCTGCGCCAAGAAGCAGTGCAGGTCAATTTGGCTCCGCGTTTCCGCAAGCTTTTTGGCACTGGCGACGGTGCTGCTGATGCTGCGGCAAAGTTACTGGCTGATCTCGCTAAAGCCGAAGTCGAATTAGAAAATTTATTAGGTTCCAAGCGCGTGTTTAACTATCCTCCTGAGCGGCCAATTATGCGTGGGGATGTGCGCATCCAAGCCGAGCACGATGCGATGGAAGTACGACAACGCTTTGGTCTGGGCAATAGCCCTGTGGCTGACATTGTGACACTTCTGGAAATGGAGTTTGGTGTTCGCGTCTATGTAAGACGACTTGACAGCAAAATTTCAGGGCTCTTCGCATATGACGATGCATTGGGTCCTTGCATGCTTCTAAATGCTAGCCATCCTCGCGAAAGGCGGGCGCAGTCGGCCGCCCACGAAACAGGACACTTCGTTTCCACCAGGCGCGATCCTGAGATTCTTCACAGTCACGAAGCTGAAAATTCTCGCGAAGAACGTTATGCGAACGCCTTTGCACGCTCATTCCTTACGCCGACACGTGCTGTGACTCAAAAATTTCAAGAACTGACGGCTGGAACTGACCGTCTCAGCCGGCGACATGTTATTGTCCTCGCCCATTTCTTTGGTGTATCGCGCGAAGCACTAGTTCGCAGGCTTGAAGAATTGAGTCTTGTAAAGCCGGGTACGTGGGATTGGTTCCAATCTAACGGCGGTATAACGGATGAACAGTCAAGGCAGGTGCTAGGCGATATGCTAATCCCCGACGCACAGAAGGCCGATGCTGACCGCCCTACGACACTTCGCCTGAATCTGCTTGCGGCGGAAGTCTATCGACGCGGATTGCTCAGCGAGGGACAGCTTTCGCGTCTTCTTAATTTGGATCGAATCGAATTGCGCCAGATTTTGGATGTAGCGGAGCAAGAATACGCCGAGGCTGATGGAGGTGCTTACCTCCTTGATTGATTCCGAACTTCTAATTTCTAGCGATGCTAGCGCAGTAATAAATTTGAATGCGACAGGTTGCGCAGAGACGATACTTCGCTCCATTCCCAACAAAATGGTAGTGGTCGATGTTGTTCAGCGTGAACTGGAAGAAGGTCGCCTATTAGGCCGTCGTGATGCTGATTGTCTAAACGAGTTGGTTTCTGCCGGGATTGTGGAAATCAAGAAACTTGGGCATATTGCGGAAGTGCATTTTGAAAGACTGGTTGTAGGGCCTGCTGCGATGACGTTGGACGACGGCGAAGCGGCCACGATAGCATACGCAATTGCTAGTGGTGCAATGGCTGTTGTTGATGAACGAAAAGCAACGCGCCTGTGCTCAGAACTTTTTCCCGACTTGCGCATAGGTTGCACGGTCGATATCCTCGCTCACCCCAACGTGCAAGATAAACTTGGGAGCGAATGTCTGGAGGAAGCCGTGTTCAAGGCACTTTTTTATGGGAGAATGAGAGTACCTATGCATCACATAGAATGGGTAATCTCTTTGATTGGGCGTGAGAACGCAGCAAAATGTAGCAGCCTCCCCAATTCTGTTCGTAAGGTTCAATAAGAAAGTAGAGCACATTTCATAGATACTTCCGCAGGAACAACAGAGTACTTATGATTCCTGGAACCACGGCTACCCGAAGAACGCATCTGGGGTTTTTTATGAGCATATGTGGCCCATAAAACTTTCAATAAAAAAGCCGAAGCACGGAATTCCCAAAGAAATCCCTTTGCTTCGGCTTTCCACTAACTTACCCTCTAAATTTCCGGACTACTGCACATTCAGCGTAATCGGCTTTTTAAAGAGAGCGTCAAACTGGTCCACTCCAACCACCGTAAGTCGATGGCTGCCGGGAGTCAGGGTGATTGTGCCTCGGAACTGGTCGTTCAGGGTTTCAGCCCGCTTTGTTCCATCCACCCAGATCTCCAGCCGCTTAATGCCGGCAGGAGCGTTACCGCTGGCTAAAACCGTAAAACTTGCTGGCACATTGGCATTGTTTGCCGGCGAGCAGATATTTACGTTCACCGTGCCGGAACCCGGTGCGGCGCAATTCGTCGCGGCATCAGTATTATGAAAGATCCATGTTCCCACGCCGCTGCCATTCACGCCGATGGAAGTAACCACTAAATCGTGGCGGGAATCGCCATCCAGGTCACGCACCAGCATGCTGCCCTGGCCGCCGCCCTCCACAACCATCGGACTATCATGGGCCGCGCTCAAGAATACTGGTTGCGGTGCGCCGAAGATTCCGTTCCCGGCGCCCAAAGCATATTGCACTCCAGGATTGGCGGAAAGATTGCTGGCAGACGCTACATCGCTGAACAGGTCGCCGTTTATATCTCCGGTCGCGACAATGCCTACACCGTTCAGCAGGCAGCAAACTTGCAGAGTACTCTTTAGCGTAAACGCCGCCGCGCCGTTATTCGCATAGATAGTCTCAGAGTTTGGCAAACCACCCACGCCCTTGAAGTCTAAAGTACGCACCACAATGTCTAGCGTATTATTTCCATCCAAAGCTCCCACGGCCAGTCCTTGTATGCTGGGGCTGGTAGGCGGCGTGAGCGAGGCTTTCAATTGCAGCGTTCCGCGCGCAGTATCGGTATACACAAATATTTGCTCTGCTGCGCCCGCAACCACATCGGGCAAACCATCCAGATTGAAATCGGCGATGGCAATCAGTCCATCTTTGAAAACCAGAAAGCTTGTCATTCCCGGCGGCGGTGGGACGTTTTGAAAAAGCGTAAATGTGCCTGCCGCATTGCTCTTGTAAATCTTGAGCCCGCAGTTAGTATCCAGATCGCATTGCACAACTGCCATTTGCAGTCTTCCTGAACGGTCAAAATCTGCGGCGGCAATAGCAACAGCATGATTATTAGCACCCAGTTGTACCGCCGTCCCGTGGCGGAAAGTGCCGTCTCCATTGCCCAGCAGGATTGTGATTGTACTGCCCGAATCATTTGCAACTGCAAGGTCCAGGATCCCATCCTGGTTTAAATCAGCCGTAATAATCTGGTGTGGTCCCACGTTCGTATTTATGTCCGTGCCAAAAGTGAAGTTTCCTCCACCCTGGCCCAGCAGGATCGTGACTCTATTGGCGGTGCTGTCAGTCACGGCCAGATCGGGGTGCCCATCGCGATTGAAGTCTCCGCTCACCACGCCGGCAGGTGCGGGGCCCGTGGCAAAAAGCTGGTTGGTGAAATTCACCTGACTGGGAGCGGCAGCGGTAATTTGGGCAGCGGCGGTGCCAGCGAATATGGCTATAAGATGACCCGCCAGGACGAAGAAGCTGAATGTACGTGACATACGTGCTCTTTCTGGGGAACAGAAGGCAGTGCTGCTGAGTCGGATGCCGCACCCCTGGGCAAAAGTTGGCGGCAGCTCTGAATTTCAATACGCTGTAACGGACGGAGACCGTCCTTTTTCCGCACCGCCGGTTGAAAAGCTAACTGCAGGGGGCCGCAAAAATAACGCTCAGTGCCAAAAAAGAACCACACGTTCGCCAAAGAACCCTTTCGTAAGAGAACCCTAATGTGTTTCCATCATCCTTGCTGAAAAATAAGAATTGACTGGAATTATCCGCTACCATAAACTTCGTGCCTTCACCCCCTGCGGTCTGCTTTTCCCTGATGCTGAAGTTACAGAACGGAGCTCTCAATGGAATGTTCGTACCGGTTGTAGCCGGTCCTGTCTTGCAAAATTCACCGTACCATCCATGTTTGTGCCTTCTTTCTGCCGGCCATTTAAAAAACAGAAACATGCGGTTATCGGTTTCCAATGAATGAGAAAGCTGCTCTTGAGCAATGCGCCCCTTCCGAAATCACCTCTTTGCTGACCGAGGTCATCCAGGGAAATAAAGAAGCGGAAGAGAAGCTGTATACCGTTATGTATCGCGAACTGCATAGGCTGGCCCGCGGCTGCATGCGCAGGGAACGTCCTGGGCACACCCTCCAGACCACCGCCCTGGTAAATGAAGCATATGTGCGCCTCATGGGTGCGCCTTCCAGCGGATGGAAAAATCGGGGCCATTTCCTCGGCATGGCCGCGCATGTAATGCGCTGGGTCCTGGTGGACCATGCTCGCGGCAGAAATTCAAAGAAACGCAGCGGAACACTCCACAAAGTATCGCTCGACAGCGCGCTTATTTATAGTGACGAGCAGTCTGGAGAGATTCTTGCTGTTCATGAAGCGCTGAATCGATTGGCCCATTGGGACCAGCGGCAGAGTCGCATCGTTGAACTCCGCTTCTTTGGCGGCCTGGACACAGCCGAAACCGCCCGCATTCTGGGCATCTCCGCCACCACCGTCAAACGCGAATTCCAGCTTGCCCGGGCATGGCTCCATGGGGAATTGAGCAAGACTTCGTCGTGACCATTTTTCGTGCCACGTGAGAGACGGAACCGGGGTTTATGACGCCTGAAAAATGGAGTCAGATCAAGGAAATTTTTGCTCTGGCCGCCGCTGAACCAATCGACCGCAGGCCTGGCTTGATTGCCACCGCCTGCCACGGCGATTCCCGCCTGCAATCGGAGTTGAATCATCTCCTTGCTCAATGCGATGCCATGGGAAGTTTTCTGGAAACCTCTCCGCTTCATGCAGCCGGCATGCTTGCCCCCGGAGACCTGCTGTGCCATCGCTATGAAATCGTAAAGTTTCTGGGCGCCGGAGGCATGGGCGAAGTCTATGAAGCTACCGACCGGGAACTTGGCGAACACATTGCCCTCAAGTTGATTCATCACGGCCCGGAGCTACATGCGTGGGGTCTGGCCCAATTCCGCAAGGAAGTATCGTTGGCGCGCCGGGTCACTCATCGCAACGTGTGCCGGATTTTTGATATCGCCTGTGAACAGCACGCAGACGGTCAGATCACGTTTCTTACCATGGAATTATTGCACGGAGAGACCCTGAGCGCGCGCATACAGCGCGCGGGACGGCCCAACATAGAAGAGGCAAAGATCATTGCCAGCCATCTTTGTCTGGGCCTGGAAGCCGTGCACCGCGCCGGTGTGCTGCATTGCGACCTCAAATGCTCCAACATTATGCTGGTTGGCCAGGGACAGGAGCTTCGCGCCATCTTGATGGATTTTGGCATTGCGCGCGCTCTGCGGGCGGCCAGTGATCTGCAAAGCGCGAGCTCCGGTTCAATGGTTGCGCTGGGTTCGCCTGCTTATGCGTCACCGGAACAGCTGCTGCATAAGCCGCTTACGTCCGCCACTGACATTTATTCCCTGGGCATAGTGCTCTTTGAAATGGTCACCGGAGTCCGCCCGTTTTATGACCAGTCTGCTCTGGCGGAAGCGCTCCGGCGGCTGGTTGAGGACCCGCCGGCGCCGTCCAGCCTGGTTGCTAGTCTGGAAACAAACTGGAATGCGGCGATTCTCCGTTGCTTGCAACGTGAACCTGCCGGGAGGTTTTCCTCGCCCGGCAAAATCGCGGAAGCTCTTGGCAACACCAACTTCCCAGTACACCGGAAGCGCCGGAGAATAGCTCTTGCCGCAGTGGCTCTGCTCGTCATTTTTTTTGGCATTCTCTTCTATAACCATGGAAAAGCTGTCTCTCTGCCGGAAAAGAGATACATTGCCGTGCTCCCGTTTGATCCTGTCAGCTCCAGCCCCAGCGACCAGGCCGCGGCAGAAGGACTGTCAGAATCGCTCTCCAATGACCTGGCCCAGCTCGGTGATTCCGGCGGCGCGTTCTGGATTGTCCCGTGGTCCGAGGTACAAAAGGGCGTGCGATCTGGGACCGGGCAAATTGCTTCTTCTCTCGGAGTCAATCTGTTGATCAGCGGCGCTTTGGAAAAGCGAAATGGAGGAATGCGCTTGCGTGTTTTTCTTAAGGACGCAGCCACCATGAAGCAGCTGCGTTTCGCCCAGTTTGACATTCCGCAATCGGAAATGGCCACGATGGAAGACACTCTGCTTGAACAACTGTGCGCCATTCTCCAGTTGCGCTCGCGTCCGGAGCTGCGCCACCCCTTCCCGGTGAATGACGCCGCAATCCCCGGAATTTTTGAATATTATGAACAAGGCAAAGGCTACCTGGCGCGGCGAAACACCCAGAGTACAGACCAGGCAATTGTTCTCTTTCAGAAAGTCATTGAAAAGGACCGTTCTTTTGCCCCTGCCTATGCGGAACTTGCTCTTGCGTTCTCCTGGAAATACCGCAATACCAAAGATCCACGGTGGTACACACAGGCAAAAAGCGCCTGCACTCAGGCGCTGGCAATGAATGGCAAGCTGGCGCGCGCCCATCTGGCGTTGGGCTCACTGGCCATGGACAGCGGGCATCCGGAAGAGGCGGTCCGCGAATTGGAGCGCACCCTGGAGCTGGAACCGGCAAACCATGACGCAATGAATCTTCTTCCGCGCGCCTATGATGCCGAAGGCCGGACTCTGCAGGCGGAAACTCTCCTCAAGGAAGCCATCAGGCGATCTCCTGGCAGCTGGGTCAACTACAACGATCTCGGCTACTTTTATTTTCATCATGCGCAGTACCAGCAATCGGAAAAGCTGTTTCGCGTGGCCACGGAGTTAGCGCCGGACAATCCTCTTGCCTTCTCGAACCTCGGCGGAGTTTATCTTGCCCTGGGGCAATATGCCGAGGCCAGGTCTGTGCTCACTCGCGCTGTCGCCTTGAATCCATCCGCCGGCACGTACTCCAATCTTGGCACAGCCAGCTTTCGGCTTGCAGAATACGGTGAAGCGGCTGCCATGTTTCGCAAAGCTGCGGAGTTGCAGCCGGGGGATGACCGCCTGTGGCGCAATCTTGGTGATGCCTATTCCTTGAATCTTCAACCTGCGGAAATGGCCGCAGCCTACGGCAAAGCGATTGAGGCCGCAAACCGCAATCTCATTGTTCGTCCCCAGGACGGACAGTTGCTGGAAAATATCGCCCATTGTTATGCGAAACTTGGCCGTAGCCAGGAGGCTGAGCAGGCGCTGGCCAAGGCAAGCCCGGTCGCCCGCCGGGATCCGGAGTTTTTATTCACCTCCGCCGTGGTGCATGAGCTGGCAGGACGGCATGACCGTGCTCTGGCATTGCTGTGCTCTGCGATTCATGCGGGATATTCCGCCGCGGAGATTGAGCATGCTCCTGAACTGGCCGGGCTCCGCGGTAGTAAGTGCGCTTCGGAATTAACTGCTTCAACTTCCATCACACTGCATTAAGTAAGGAGAAGCTCCATGCCCTGCGAACACATAATCTTGATTTTTGAAGAAGGTAAAAAAAAACACCATAAGAAAATCCAGCCAGACAAAATAATCTACGTCTGTCCCCTACAACTTCGCGTCCGACAAGGGGACTCTGTGCGCTGGCTCTATAACGATGATGGAGAATTTACGTGCACGTTCAAGAAGAAGCCGGGTCCATTTGGGGGACAACATCAAACCATCACTGGAAAAAACGGCTCTTCCCCGACCTTTAAAGTTACTGCAAACAAAGGCCCCTATCACTACACAGTGGATGAACGCTTCATGAAAGAGGATCCGGTCATTATTGTTGACCCTTCGACTGGGGATTGACCTTTTTGCGCGGGCACACTCTTTTGCACTGGGCTGTCTTTTATACAGCCCGACGCTCCATACTGCCGTTTTCCACAGAAAAAATGGTCCATCTCAGCCCGGTCTTTCGCCTTACTGATTGAAAAGCGGAAGACCGTTTGGGTAAAAAATGGCCCCCGGCAAATCCGCTGATCAGAAAAAGGAAGAAACCAACATGTCTACCACATACGATTTCGTTACAATCAGCGGCGACGTTATTACCATTGCGGATGTTCAGCGCATTATCCTGAATGCGAAGAAGGCTCCCAACCAATACAATCCAGCCGATTACACCTACACGAACAGAACAAAGGGCGTACTTGTAACGGACAGCTCAGGCGATAATCCGATGGCCCTGACACTTTTGCGGAAGGCGGCTGAAAAAGATGGGTTTCCCGAGTCGAAACTAACGATAAGCTCTGCAGATTCCGCCAGTAACCTGGTCCTGGCAGACGGGACGCCTTATGTGGTCACCATCAATATGACTCCCGAGACCGTAACTCAGCTTCTTGGTGCAGGCTTCTTTTTGTATGGCTTCAAAGTGGTGCAAACCAATCACGCTGGTTCGCCGGTGGTATGGTTCAAAACGCAGGAGTTTTCAGCGGCTACCGCCGTCAACTGGGAGGAGCAATACCAGGCTTACACTTCCAGAAGTCAGATCATTCCCGGTGGCAAAATTGTGGCCAGCTTCGCCGCGGACATCATCCTGGGCCAGACCCTGAAAGTGAGCGCAGGCGGTGTTGGCACGGTTACCGACGGAGTCATACCCACTGCAATTTCTATTCTGAATACCGTGAGCACGCCTTTTACCTGCGGCATCTCTCAGCTTTTTGGCGCCGTCTACACTCCGCTGTGCGCGTTTCCGCTTTTCGGCAACAACCAGGATGTAATCGCGCCCATTGAGAAAGTCTTTCTCATGTTTTCTACACAACCGGTCAATACCGGGACCGTGATTGAACAGTCTTATGGCCCCGGGATTTTGATCGATCTCACCTCCCTCAATCAGCGTGCTGTCAACTATGACATCAATGAAGGCTGGAGCTGGGGAGGTTTTTCCTGGGCGAACCAGTACCCGCCAAATTCCGATCTGGTACCGCTTCTCATCGAGCCTGCTACCCCGGCGCCAGGCAGGGTATCCCTGGTATTTGAAGCTGCATAAGACAAAACACGCACCAAATCCGGCGGGCCGATTCTGGCCCGCTATTTTTCTGCGGGCTAGCGACGCGCAATTGATTTTGACGAGCCAGGCCTTCAAGTTCAAATCGACGGGAAGTGGTATCGGCAAGACTAAACGGGCGGAAGAACCAAATCATCCCAGCGCTTCATCCCCAATTTTCCGCTGTCTCCAGCCGTGCCATGTTCTGTCCCATGCCGCCGGCTTTTCTCTTGCTCGCGGCATAGCGATACGCTTCGTCATACTTCTCTCCCACGGCGGCGGTGCTGCCGCTTTCAAAGATATACATGCGGCCGGCTGCGCCCAGGGCGGCGCGAAATTCCGGTTTGCGTCCCAGAAATGCCATGCGATAGCCCAGGTCGCGCGGATTATCGGCTTCAAACCACAGGCAGCCGCGGCCTTCCGGACTCACGTCGCGATTGCGCGGGATGTCCGCTGCCAGCAACGTCTTGCCCTGCCACAAACTCTTTAAGCAGATCTCATTCGGCAGCCGGGCCGCCACGGGATCAGCCGGGATTTCTCCCATGGCCACCACCACATGCGCGCTCTGCATGGTTGAAGGCACATCAAACGGATGCACCAGCGCTACGTGCGGTGAAATGCCCAGCCGTGCCGCATTTTCATTGATGGCTTTGCGCGCCGTCTCCGGCGCGTCCAGCAGCAGATTCAACGGCGGCAACCCGTTGGAAGCCAGCGCGAATCCTTCCATCACCGCAACGGCCGCAGCAGAGAGTTCTTCCGCGCCATCAGCCGCAAACTGTGGCACAAAAAATGAAACTGCATCCGGCGAGAGCCCGAACCTGCGCGTAAGAAAGTTCATGTCCACGGCAAGCGTGGGCGGATCGTCATCCGCGTCAATCGGTTCCGGCACCAGAAAGATTCCTTCCGGCGGCGCGCCGCGTTCAATGGCTGCCTGCCTCAGCCCTTCCGAATGCACGATCACCGCCGCAGCCCGCGAAAGGACAAACTGCTCCGCCACGCGAAATGACCGCGCCATCCAACTGCCGGCTTCGCACAACCTGGCTGAGATGGCCATCTCCTCAATGCATGCGCCCAGATCATAGACCACGCAGCTGCAACTGCGCACCGCGGCCATGCCGGCGGCAAAGCAATGCGCATGGACCAGATCAGAAGAAGTTTCGGGCTCGCAATCCAGCAATGACTTCCGCCAGTTGCGCACGTCCTGCCATGAACGCAGAAGAGAAAGTGTACGCGGTTCGTCTTGATTACCGCCGGAAAGATACAGCTCGGCCGTGCCCGCGCCCTGCGGCGTTACGATGTATGGCCGCATCCCCACGGCAACCTGCCCTTCCACCACCGGCAGCACATCGCGGGCGTATTCACAGGCATGGATCACGCGCCAGACTTTTGTGCGATGGCCACGGCTCACCGTTTCCGCCGTG
>DASXLK010000080.1:0-44006 GCA_036496365.1 Candidatus Angelobacter sp.
CGGGATCCGAAAAAACTCAACACCTACGCGATGATCTCGCTAATCGTCCCAGCGCCCACCGTGCGTCCGCCTTCACGAATTGCGAACCGCAAGCCCTTTTCCATGGCCACCGGCGTAATCAGCTCAATCTGCAAGGACACGTTGTCACCCGGCATCACCATCTCCGTTCCTGCCGGCACCTCTGCCACTCCCGTTACGTCCGTGGTTCTGAAGTAGAACTGGGGTCTGTAGCCCTTGAAAAACGGTGTATGGCGTCCGCCCTCTTCCTTGTTCAATACGTAAATCTCGGCCTTGAACTTGGTGTGCGGAGTAATCGATCCACCCTTGGCCAATACCATGCCGCGCTCTACATCTTCCTTCGCAATGCCGCGCAGCAGCAATCCAGCGTTGTCGCCAGCCATGCCTTCGTCCAATTGCTTCTTGAACATTTCCACGCCCGTTACCACCGTCTTGCGCGTGTCGCGGAAGCCCACAATCTCAACTTCCTCGCCCACCTTCACCTTGCCACGCTCAATACGGCCTGTTACCACCGTGCCGCGTCCCTGAATCGAGAAGATGTCTTCAATCGGCATCAGAAACGGCTTGTCGATATCACGTGCCGGTAGCGGTACATACTTGTCCACCGCGGCCATCAACTCGTCAATCTGTGCTTCCCACTTCGGATCGCCGTTCAACGCATTCAACGCTGAAAGACGGATTACCGGAACATCGTCGCCGGGGAATTTGTAGCTCTTCAACAACTCGCGCACTTCCAGTTCAACCAGGTCAAGCAGTTCGGCGTCATCCACCGCATCGCACTTGTTCAGTGCAACCACAATGTATGGCACGCCTACCTGACGGGCCAGCAGCACGTGTTCACGCGTCTGCGGCATCGGACCATCAGTGGCTGCTACTACCAGAATGCCGCCATCCATCTGCGCCGCACCTGTAATCATGTTCTTGATGTAGTCAGCGTGACCGGGGCAATCCACGTGTGCGTAGTGCCGGTTCGGCGTCTCATATTCCACGTGCGCCGTTGCGATCGTAATACCGCGCTCCCGCTCTTCCGGCGCGTTGTCAATCGAGGCAAAATCCCGGAACTTGATTTTCGGATTGTGCTTGGACAGCACCTTGGTGATCGCCGCCGTCAGCGTCGTCTTCCCGTGATCGATATGCCCAATGGTTCCTACGTTTACGTGCGGCTTACTGCGGTCAAATTTTTCCTTTGCCATTGCCCCTCCTCAAACGCTAACTAAAACTGTCACGACTCCAATCGCGCCAGTCATGTTTGCGCAAATAATGTTGCGTCAGTTATACCGATAAATCTTCTGGTACTTCTGGCGGACTTTCAGGTCCACCTTTTCAATCCGTTCCAGATAAAACTCACGCATCAGCGCCTGATCGGAAACCGTGAGTGACTCATACAACTTCCTGGCAGTCGTCCCCGACTTTGCCAGTGTGCCGTCTACCGCTTCCAGTATTCCCAGGCCGACAATCTTTTCGAACTCACGTACCTGTAACGAATTGCTTTGCAGCTTGCCGTAAAACTTATTCAGAGCAGCAGAGGTAAACACGCGTTCCAGTGCAGACTGCAACTGCTCAAACTCTGCGGTCTTCGTTACCGCAATCTGTGCCTGCTGATACGCCATCTCTCGGAATTCCTTTTTACTGCTTAAAATCTGGAGCGGGAGACGGGAATCGAACCCGCAAGCTTTAATTCAAGGGCTTCGCCCTAATGCTTTGCTCGCGCTATCCTGCGCTCGCTCCGCATTTCACCCATCCCACTGCCCTGCAACGCTCTATCGCTTCAAAATCTGGAGCGGGAGACGGGAATCGAACCCGCGACCAACAGCTTGGAAGGCTGTGACTCTACCACTGAGTTACTCCCGCCTGCTTTTACTGCCATTCCCGCTACTGCTGCTGCGATTCCTTCTGCGCCCTGATTCTTTCAGCGTTCCAGTGCAGAATGGTTCTACCTGCAAAAAACGCCAGCAACACAAAAGTCAACCCTCGTATGCTGACCTGGCCGCTACCTACTGCAACAGAACTGCTGTCCATTACAAACCAGACCAGAAGCGCGAGAACCGCATAAAAAGCCATCGCAACAAAAAATCGTTTTCGCTGGTCCACCTGCAACCCCAAAAACCACTTTACGCACTTAAAATCTCTGGAGCTGATGACCAGGATTGAACTGGTGACCTCTCCCTTACCAAGGGAGTGCTCTACCAACTGAGCTACATCAGCTCGAAAACTTTTTACATCTTCTGGCAGAGGTCACCTGGGTGACAGCTTCCTTTTTTGTTGCGGCTACGCTCTCGCTGCCGCAACGCTTACCAAGGGAGTGCTCTACCAACTGAGCTACATCAGCTCAAACTTCCTGCTCAAAACAATCTGGTGCACAGGGGAGGATTCGAACCTCCGTAGCTCCTGAGAGCGGCAGATTTACAGTCTGCTACCATTAACCACTCGGTCACCTGTGCATTGAACCGAGCCTGCTTCGCGTGCGCCGAATCCACTCGCGCGGCTCTTTTACTCCGGGACTCCGCAACGCCGTTCGCGCTCCAACGCGCTCACTTCATGCTTACCCGGCTCTTCTTTGCTGGCTGCAAAAACGGGTGCTTTTCTCCAAAGAAAAAAGCAATCAAGGGACGAGCGAACATACTTCCGCATCAGACTCAAACCAGACGTTTGGGAAAGTCTTCGTGGGTTTGCGTTCCGGAGAAATACTATGTGCGCAGTGCCTGCTGTGTCCTAAAACGTGTCCAGTTACACGCTTCAGAAAAATCCCGTTAACCATCTGGAGCTGGCGAAGGGACTTGAACCCCCGACCCTCTGATTACAAATCAGATGCTCTACCAGCTGAGCTACGCCAGCACAATCCTCCCGTAACCGGGCACAAAGTTAATAAGTTAGCACAGCGGCAATCCGCGTGCAACATTCTGATCTTTGGGCTTTATAGGGGAAGCGTAACCTGCTTGGTACCGCTCCAAACTAATTGTAACAATTCTCCGGCTTCCCCGGCCACTGGTACACCAGAAAAGTTACTTAATCTATACTGGTGGCCTCATGTTCAAGCATCGCAAACTGCTGATTTTAGCCATCTTACTGTTCGCCATTGCCGCCATCGGATTTTTTCTCTATCACCGCACCACGCAGCTGCCGGAAGCAGCCAAATTACTGCCTGAAGGTGATTTGCTGATCTACGCCAACCTGAAACCTGTCCATTTGTTCGATTTGGCCAATGCCGGACCAATCAAAATGGAAGGCGAGTACAAAGACTTTGTGGACCAAACTGGGATTCAGTTTGAGCGGGATCTGGATGAAGTCGCCATGTCCCGTCGTGACACGCCTGACGGCCGTGACGTTGAATCATCGGAAATTTTTGTCGGACGCTTCGATCAGCCACGCCTCCAAAAATATTTTCAGAACCTGGCTTCCGGCAGCGAACAATATCGTGACGTCACGGTCTATTCCATTTCGCATGAAGGTCACATTGTGCGCGTTGCGCTGCTTGCGGGCGGCAAAATTGCGGCCACTAACATGGTCTCTCCGGAACCCATGCACGGCATGATTGATCGAACATTCAAGTCCTCGCGCGGCCCCACATTGCTGAAGGAGCACTATGGCGATGTTCCATTAGGCAGCCTGGCCTGGCTGATAGATCGCATTCCCAGTAAGCCAGATAACATTCAGCTGCCCGGCGGTTTTTCCCTTACTCTTCCCGGAGACACCGTCGCCGTGGGCTCCTTGCGTTATGCCGGCTCTCTGTTGTTGCGTGCTGATGTCTTTGCGCAAAGCGAAGCCCAGGCCAAACAGATCGTTGACTCCGCTAATACGCATCTGGCGCTGGTGCGGGGCATTGGCCAGATCATGGGAAACAGAGGCCCGGACAAAGATATAAAAACTGCCTTTGAAAGCATTCAGGTGGCGCAAAAAGAAAATGTGGCGGTTTTTACCGCCACAGTCCCACAAACGATTCTCAAAAAGATTTGGGCGGAAGCTCAGCCTGAAGCCACAACTCCAGCGCCGGCCGTTTCGCCAACTCCAACCGCAACGCCCGCTCCGCGCCGCAGGCATGGGCACTAAAGCTTACATGGCGCCAGAAGCCACCTGCTGGCTCATGCTGAAGCGCAGGTATTTGCTGGGGTTCACCGGAGTATTAAATATCCTGACTTCATAGTGCAGGTGCGGGCCAGTGCTGCGTCCACTCTGCCCCACGTAACCTACTGTATCGCCTCTGCGGACCATCTGGCCTGCAGTCACCGCAAAGCCTGACATGTGGCCATACAGTGTGCTCACTCCATTGCCATGATCAATCATTACGGCTCGGCCGTAACCATTCATGAAATCGGCAAAACGAACAATGCCATCCGCCGGAGCAATAATACGAGTGCCAATATCGCTGGAAATATCCACACCGCGATGGAATGCTCCCTCACCGCTGAACGGGTCAATGCGCTCGCCAAAGGATCCGGTAACTCTTCCCTGGACAGGCCAGAGCGTGGGCGCTGCTGCCAGCCGCATCCAATCCCGAGTGCTGGTATCGCGGACGCTGCCCATACCAATACCGACCGACGCTGCACCTGTCATTGCGGTATTCCGCAGCGCATAGAATTGCTGTAGTGAAGCCGAGGCGGGGTCGTCATCTTCAAATGCTGGATCAGGCTTGAGCCCGTAGAGAGAAGAAACTTCTCCCGCCAGCGAGCTAAGGGACTGCGCCTGCAACTCATTCTCCTGGGCAATCTGCTCCAGCTGGGAATACTGTGTTTTCAGAGTTTCTTGCTCTTTGCGAAGGTCGTTGAAGCGTTGCGTCTTGACCACCATGCGGGTATAGGAACCCAGCATGCCGGTAATGGTCAGCATTCCAATCAGCGCACCCGCAACAAATACATACAAATAATGCATGGGAACGGGGATTTTGAGGAGCTCCCCTTCCGCATTTCTTGCCACCAACATTATGTAAAAGCGTTTCCGCAAAATTTTTCTACTCCAATGCAGCGATTGTCTCTTTCACAAAGCCCAAATTAAAATATAAAGAACGATTTTCCCGACTAAGATTTTCTCAAATTTAAGAATTTCTCAAATTTAAGATACGCTCTTTAAATGCAGGGCTTAAACTTTGCTCGTCGTATGCCCTGGTTGGCTGTAATCCTTTTTGGCCCGCCTGATCGTGTCAGGCACCGAGTGGCCAAAGGAATATGGAATGTTGGATAACCTTAACAAGGGCCTTAAGCACTGTCAACGTCCCAATGCCCTGCCGGAGTAACGAAGGTTGACTACTAAAGGCAGCAATCGAGCCCGTTCCAACGTGTCCTTCCGTTCATCTGCCAGCCACACTTGTACTCTCGGCAGCGCGCGCCAGGTTCAACAGTCATTTCTTGCCAAATACCGGAGTACGATAGTTACGTTTGTGCGTGGCTCTGTTTATCAGAGCAATAAAAATGGCACATAAACCCTTATCTTAGATATAGATACAACCTGTGTTTAAAGAAAGAAATCTGATCGCGCACATCCGTCGTCTTGCTGTCTCCTCAGCCGTAAAAGCGGTAACTCAGGGGATTGGCGACGATTGCGCCATTCTCAGTCCAGCCCATGGCTCTGAATTGCTGGTCACCACTGACCTCTGCATTGAGAACGTTCATTTCCGCCGCGTCTGGCATCCAGCAGCTTCCGTAGGCCATCGCTGCCTTACGCGCGGCCTGAGTGACATTGCGGCCATGGGCGGAGAGCCTCTGGCCTGCTTCCTGTCTCTCGGTTTACCAAAGATAGGTGGCATGCCGAAGATAGGTCGCTTGCCTAAAACCGGCGTCTCGCAGACCTGGATCAATCAATTTCTGCAAGGTTTCCTTACTTTAGCCATGCGTCACAATGTCCAGCTTGCTGGCGGCGATATATCTTCCGCTCGCCAGATCACCGCAGACATCGTTGTCATAGGTCATGCCCCTGCTGGCAAAGCCATCCTTCGCTCTGGCGCGCGTCCCGGAGACCACATTTATGTCACCGGCGCACTGGGCGGTTCCGCAGCCATCCTGAAGCAGCTTTATGCTGGAAAGCCAATCAAACCAACAAGATCGAGTGCTCATTTTTACCCCCAGCCCCGGCTCGAAGTCGGAACCTGGCTAAGAAAACGGGCCACTGCCATGATCGACCTCAGCGACGGCCTCTCAGTGGATCTGGCGCATATCTGCAAAGAAAGTCAGGTTTCCGCGCTGATCAAAGCACCCCAGGTCCCACTTGGCAAAGATGCTGATCTTGAACTGGCACTCCATGGCGGTGAGGACTATGAACTGCTTTTCACCGCACCCAAACGAACCAAATTCCCCAGCCGGGTTGCAGGAGTCAGAATTACCGAAATCGGTGAGATCAGGAACCGAGCAGATTACTCGTCAGCAATACAGGTTCTGGGGCAGAATGGAAAAGTCAGACCGTTGGCACAACGCGGGTGGGAGCATTTCAGCAAGTAACTGGCTTGTGCTGCCGAGGGGTACAGAAAGACCGGGTAACTTTCTCCACACTTCAAACGTAGGATGGTTTATGAGCTCACCAACAGGTCCAACTCCACCGCCACCGCAGCAATACTCATCGCCGCAACCCGCCGTCGTAGCGCCGGCAGGCCCCGGTCTTTCAGAGCCGCAGCGCCTGATCAATACTTTCATCGCGCCATCCAAAACGTTTGAGGATCTGAAGCGCAATGCCAGTTGGTGGGTGCCTTGGCTTATCTCCGCCTTGTTCGCTCTTCTTTTTGGAGTTGCGGCCGTGCAGAAGATTGACATGACGCACTTCGTGCAACAGCAGATTGAAAAATCTCCCTCCGCGCAGCGCCGATTGGAACAGGCAACTCCGGCCCAGCGCGAACAGGGTATAGCTCTGCAGACCACAATCACCAAGGTGACCTTTTATCTGATTCCTGTTTTCACCCTGATTCTAGGATTGATCATAGCCGCCGTTCTCATGGGTATTTTTAACTTCATCCTGGGGGCGGAGGTCCCATTTCCGCGCGCTTTGGCGGTCACTTTTTATTCTTTCCTTCCTGGCATAATCAAATCGATTCTGTTATGCGTGAGTTTGTTTGCCAGCTCTGATCCCAGCACAATTGACATCGCCGGTAATCCCATGCCCACCAATCCTGCATTTTTCATGGATCCGTTGGGCAACAAGTTCCTGTACACATTTCTCGGCTATGTGGATATTTTTGCCATCTGGTATGTTGTGCTGCTGGGAATCGGCTTTGCCGTGGCATCTTCAAACCGTAAAGTATCCACCAGTTCGGGAATATCAGCCGTGTTTATTGCATACGGGATTTGGGCTTTGGGTGCAGCTTGCTTTAAGTTGATCTTCTAAGTCTGGGCCCTTTGATTGCCCATTTGCCTATAAAAATCAACCATTTACTGGACTGGCCGCCGCAAATCTGCTTGGGTATGATCTAATAAATAGTTCACTCATGGCAGATTTCTCAGTCAGTATCAGGCGCAAGCTCAAAACCGCACATCGCACCCTTCGCGAACTCAAAATGATCGCGAAGGGGCTGCTTTCTACTGACCATCCCATCCAGGTGCATATCATCCCCATGCGGCGCTGCAATCTCGCATGCGGTTACTGCAATGAGTACGACGATTTTTCTGATCCCGTGCCGCTGGAAGAAATGTATCGCCGCGTGGACAAGCTGGCTGCGCTCGGCACCACGCTCATCACCATCAGCGGTGGTGAAACGCTGCTGCATCCACAACTCGATGACATTATTCGCCGCATCCGTTCGCACGGAATTATTGCTGGCCTCATCACTAACGGACTGCTCCTCTCTGAAAAGCGCATCAAGGAATTAAATGCCGCTGGCCTTGACCATCTGCAAATTTCCATTGATAACGTGAAACCTGACGATGTCTCAAAGAAGTCTCTGCAGGTGCTGGACAAAAAGCTGCAATGGCTGCGCCAGCACGCCGAATTTCATGTGAACATCAACTCCGTGATCGGTGCAGGCGTAAAAAATCAGTGGGACGCAGTCGCCATCGGCAAACGCGCTGTGGAACTGGGCTTTACTTCTACCGTTGGCATCATTCATGACGGCACCGGCCAGCTCCGCCCGCTCAATCAGGAAGCACAAGCCGTATTTTCTGAGATGAAAAAGCTGGGCAAGCACAGCTATGCCCGCTTCAACCATTTCCAGAACAATATTGCCCAGGGCCGGGCCAACAATTGGCGCTGCCGCGCGGGCGCACGCTACCTCTATATCTGCGAGAACGGGCTGGTGCATTATTGCTCGCAGCAACGCGGGTATCCTGGCACGCCGCTGGCTGAATATACCGTAGCTGACGTTCGCCGCGAATTCCTTACTGAAAAATCCTGCGCGCCTAACTGCACCATCTCCTGCGTCCACCAGACTTCTCTCGTCGACTTCTGGCGCGCCCCGCAGACACTTGCCTCGCACACTGACGTTCGTCCTGCCACGCCAGAACTCATACAAATCAAAGCAAGAGAAGAAGAATCTGTAATGGGTGACTAGCTGAAATCTAAGCTTTCAACCCAGCCAATACTATAGAAACACCCTAAGTGTGGATTGAGCTACTCACGTTACAATTCATTGCATGTCAATGCCATTTCAGTGGGCCATACCTGCGTTATTATTTTTATGCTTGTTCCCGGCAACAAGTAGTTCTCAAACCACTCCACCCGCCCAAAAGAAAGCAGCCGCTCCAGATCCGTCCGAGCAGCCCGCAATCATTGAGGAATTCAGCACCACGGCTCGTTTTGAGAGTGATGGAAATAGCACACTGACAGCTCGCAAGCGCATCAAAATCCAGAATGAAGCTGGGATCAGGCTTTATGGCATCATCACTTTCAACTTCATAGCCGGACAAGAGTTTTCGATCGACACGGTAGAAGTTCATAAAAAAGATGGCAGCACTGTAAAGGCCGGCGCAGCAAACATTCAGGAGGTTACTTCCGAGATAAGCCGCGTGGCGCCAATGTATAGTGACATACGTCAGAAGCAGGTCACCGTTCCCGGTCTGAGCGTGGGGGATGAGATTATTTTCCAGTACACGGCAAAACAATCACCGCTGGTACTCAACCAGTTCTGGTTTCAATACTCCTTCACAAAAGATGCAGTTGTGCTTTCTGAAACGGTCCGGATCGATCTGCCGAAAGGCCAGAAGATTCACGTCAGCTCGCAGCCGGAGTACAAGCCGGAAATAAAAACAATCGGGGAACGGACTATTTATGAGTGGCATACCCTGAATGACAAGATTCAGGAAGACACAAAGAATACTGTCTTAAAACAGCAGATGACAGGCACTGCGCCACCACCTTCCATTGAGCTTTCCACATTTGAAAGCTGGGAACAGGTTGGTTCATGGTATTACGGGTTACAACATGAGCGCGCCACGCCCTCTGCGGCAATCCGCGCCAAAGCCCTGGAATTAACAAAAGGCATTGCTAGTCCAGAGGCAAAGATCAAGGCTCTTTATCAGTTTGTATCGCTCAACTTCCGCTATATCGGCCTCGATTTTGGCATTGGCAAATACCAGCCCCACAACGCTGACGATGTGCTGGCCAATAAATACGGCGATTGTAAGGATAAGCACACACTGCTGGCGGCCCTGCTGGAAGCTGTTGGCATACCTGCTTATCCTGCACTGATCAATTCCGCCAGAAACATCGATTCTGAAGTTCCTTCTCCTGCCCAGTTCAATCATCTCATTACCGCGGTTCCACAGGGAAAGAACACGCTTTTTCTCGATACCACTGCGGAAGTTGCTCCCTATGGAATGCTTCTTCTTCCCTTGCGCCATAAAAAAGCACTGGTGGTTGCCGGCAGCTCAAGTGCCCAGTTTATTGAAACACCTGCCAATCTGCCATTTACCGCGCAAGAGATTTTTAACCTGCAAGGGGCCGTTGACGCATCAGGGACCATGGAAGCAGATGTGGACTACTACATCCATGGAGACAGCGAGGTTATCTTCAAGAGCGCATTACGGCAGGCTTCACCTAGCGAATACAAAGATATCGTCCAGAGAATTTCATATTACGGAGGGTTCGCGGGCGAAGTCAGCCATGTCGCCGTGCAAGGTCTGGAAAATCTGGATAGCGGCCTTCGAATCTTGTACCACTACCACCGCCCTGAATATCTCGATATGCATGAGACGACGCCCAAGAAAGGCGTCCCTCTTTCTGCAACCCATTTTCCGGACTGGGAGGAAAGCGAGGATTCTCTGCGGCTTTATACATCAGCGGGTGAGCTAACTTATAAATGCAGGATCGAGCTGCCTGCTGGAGTCACCGCACAGGCGCCTCTGGATGTAAAACTTGATCGCGAATATGCGCGCTACCAGTCCACGTATTCATCCCTGAAAAATATTGTCACAGGTGAAAGAAAAATAGTGATTTTAACCGCTCAGATTGGAGGCGACCATCGCAGCGACTATGCGGCTTTTCACAAAGCAATAGAGGCAGATGAGTCCCAGAATGTTGTGGTGCGGCTGCCGCAAGGCTTTGTGGCGGGAAATGACAGCACCAACTCTCCCGTGGACGTTGACGGGCTGATGCGCCAGGCAGAGATTGAGTCTCGTGAACGCGATTTCAATGGCGCGTATGCGGATTTTCGCAAAGTTGCAGAACGTGACCCGAAACACAAAGGGATTTGGACACAAGTCGCGAATATGGAGACTTATCTGGGTCGCTATCCGGAAGCCGTCAGTGACTATCAAAAAGCCATAGCCGCTGACTCATTTGATGCACAGGCCCACACTGAGCTCGCTGGTGTATATCTCCGTGTCAATAAATCACCAGATACCATGGCGATTAATGAACTGAAAAAAGCCCTGGAGATTGACCCTCTCAGCCACCGTGCCCACTATCTTCTGGGATGGGAATATTCCGTCATGCTGCATGATTCTGCCAGCGCCGTACCTGAGCTGGAGAAAGCATTGGCTACAGAAGAAGACCAATACAACGATGAATTGCAGGTCCGTCAAATGCTGACTGAGGACTATTTCAAACTGAAGCAGTTCGATAAAGGTGTGGAATCAATCAAGCGCACTGTAGAAACTGCGCCCAACCCTACCATCTGGAACAATGCCGCTTACATGCTGGCAGACAATAACCAGACCCTTGATGTGGCGCAGCAATATGCTGATTCAGCCTTAAAAAGCATCTATGATCACCTTAATAAGCTGGAATCTGGCTCCATCAGGTTGCCGGATTTTGTCTTCATGTCGCAGCTGGCAATGACCTGGGACACAATGGGCTGGATACATTTCAAAGCTGGTCGTATTAATCTTGCAGAAAAATATGTCCACGCAGCATGGATCCTGGGACAGAGTCGCGAATCCGGAGAGCACCTCGGCGAGATTTATGAAAAGCTCAAGAATATTCCACAGGCCGCACGCTTTTACTCGATGTCAGTAAAGCCAGGGTTCCTGGGGCGCTCCCCCGGCCCGGACAAGAGCCATGACCGCCTGGTGAAACTGGTGGGCAACCAACGCGCAGAACAGATGATCCAGACGAACATGGGCGAGTCATCACAGTTACGCACGATTCACCTGGGCAATATCGCCCCTGCGGGGACGAAAGGCTCTTTCTTTTTTACTCTAGCGCCTGGCGCCAAAACGGTGCAGATTCAACTCTCCACCGGCGACTCGAGCCTGACCGGGCCATTGCAAAAGGTGGAAGGGAAGATCGCTGCTTCAGTTATATTTCCAGAAGGTGTTCCGCAAAAATTAATTCGTGAAGGATTTGTGATGTGCTCATCCTATTCAAAGGCCTGCGATCTGGTCTTTGCAATTAGTGACATGCCGCCAAATCGAGCCGCCGCATCCGGCGCGGAACGATGAACGCAAACTAGCCCGGCGTTCAGGGCTTAAATCCCACTGAAGTCCGCAAGGCCGACGGCTGATACATTCTTCCACCGGTAAACACCGCAGTCACCTTGCGAATGTCGCTGATGTTTTTCAGAGGATTGCCATCCACCAGAATCACATCAGCGCGCTTCCCCACTTCAATGGTGCCGGATTCTTTCTCCATGCCCATCGCCCGTGCCGACACAAGGGTAGCCGCCTGAATTGCCTCCATGGGCGTAAACCCGGCTTGGACGTAGAGTTCAATTTCGCGGTCAACGCTGAAACCAGGGACGGACTGGTCTGTACCCGCAACAATGGGCACACCCGCAGCATGCAGAAGGCGTACCGTTTCCAGCAGACTCCGGAAACGCGCGGCCGCTTTCTCGCTCTCCTTTGGATCAGTCCCCATCGGCTCCAACACTGCTCGCAGCTCCGGCGCCACCTTCAATATGCCCGGTTCAAACGTGGAGATCGGCTTATCAGTGGAATGCATGATGATCTCAAACAAGGCCAGAGTTGGGTCCACTACCGTGTGATGTTCCAGCAAAAGGTGGATTACTTTTTTTGCCTGCGGTGAATCGGAAGAAACTGTCCCGCTCTTAGGATCGGTCATCACCTGAGTCAGGTATGGAATATGGTTGATCTGGTCCATGCCATCTTCAATTCCTTCAATTGCGTCCATGCCCTCCGGAATATGGCCGGTCACAGTCATACCTAACCTGTGGGCTTCAGCGGTAACAACTTTCAGGATGTCCGGCTTTACCGAGCTGTAAATCTTGATTTGCTGAAAGCCTTCTGATTTGTATTTCTGCACCTGCTGGCGCGCCTGCTCTGGCGTATCAACGCGAATGATTCCCAATGAAAGCGGCCCGGTGCCATCTACCACGCCTGCCGTTACCAGTCTTGGCCCAATACCATGGTCTGAAGCAATGGCATCGCGCGCGGCAACAATAAACTCCCGCTCGTTGCCAACATCGCGCGCAGTGGTAACGCCGGTAGCCAGATAGACCGGCCCCCACTCCACTTGCTCAAAATGCGCATGCATTTCCCACAATCCCGGCAATATGCTCTTGCCGCGTGCATCCAGAGTTTGGGCGTCTTGCGGCACAGGCACATCTTGCGCAGGACCGGCAGCTGTGATTTTACCCTCTTTCAAAATCACCACGGAGTTCTCAATGGCAGGCTTGCCCGTGCCATCAATCAACCGGCCGCCGACAATCGCCGTTACCGCGGGCAGCCGCTGGCTGAATCCTGAAGCTACTTTCGCCAGATTCGCCATGCCATCGCGTGCGGCGCTGGTCACAAACGCTGCTAGTCCATCTTCATACCCGTCCGCAACGGCCTCAAAGTGGTCCATTTCTGCATCGATGCTTACCACGGCAATTAAATGGTCCTGCGAATCCATCCATACGGATTCCATGCCCCAGATCAATCCCCGCACAAAGAACTTATTGAGCTGAACCGGATGGCCCTTAATGGTAAAAGTCTCCAAGGCCATCTCCTGGATCTGCACCTCGCCACGCGGAAGCGTTTTTAATAACCTGGGGCTGCCGTGAGATCGCCAATAACGTATCAACATCATCTGCACGGAAACCGGAGCGTAGCCATCAATATCGAAAAAGTTTTCTCCCGGAGCAATAGTGACCTTGCCTGCGCTGCGGCCTTGGACAGAATCTTCAATGGGCGAGAAGCGCGAAGTATTTCCTTTGATCTGAAAGTCGCGCGGCGTCAGGTCTTTCTCCATGGTGAGAGAAGTTGTGAGCGGAACTTCTGTCCCCCGGTCCGTGAATTTGAAATCAGACTTCAACACTACTTCAGACTGAGAGCTGGTCAGAGTGTACTTCTCGCTGCCGATAAGCTGCTCAAACTTATGCAGATTGAAGGTCCCCTGTTCCACCGGCGAGGGACTGGCTTGCGACCAACTCAATGAAGCCGACGCCACCAACATGAAAGCAAAATAAAAACGCATGATTTTTCTCGTCATGATATTCAGGTTCCTTCCGCTAGAAGTGGCCTATTTTTGCAGCGCATAGCGTAAAGCCGCGCGTGCCAGAATCCGCGTGGAATCGAGTGTCGGCAGAGGCGAGTCACTCTCATTCACGAGCAGAGGAATTTCTGTACAGCCCAGCACCACGGCATCACAGCCCTGCAACTTAAAGCTCTCTATCACCTGCTCAAAATAAAACAGCGACTCAGCTGTTTGCTGCCCAAGCACCAGTTCATCAAAAATAATGCGGTTGATCTGCTCTTGCTGCTCTCCACTTGGCCGCAGATATTGAAGGCCCAGTTGTTCCAGCTTTTCCGGATAGACTGGGCCACTCACCAGAAATTTTGTCCCTGTAAGCCCCAGCTTTTTGAAACCGCGACGCTTCGCTTCCTTGCCCACTTCTTCAGCAATATGCAGCCAGGGCAATGGCGACTTTGGTAAAACAAAGGGCATAGCCTGGTGAATTGTATTGTCCGGGCAGATCAGAAAATCAGCTCCGGCGCGCTTCAGCGCCTCAGCCGAACGCAGCATCAGTTCTGCTACCGGCTGCTCCCAACCTGCGCCCGCTTCAATGGGCTTCATATACTCGGCCAGCGCAATCGTGTGCATGATCACTTCAGGATGCGCATACTTGCCCAGGAGCGATTCGCCTTCGAGACAAATTGTCCTGTAGCAGAGTGCTGCACCCTCTGCACTGCAACCAACAATGCCGATGTGTTTGGTCATACAAGAAAATCAATTTGCGAGAGAAATTTCAGCTTCTTTTCCACCGGCAAAAATGATGCCTCAATAGAATTGCGCGCCAGTTCGCGCAGGTGCTCTTCAGAAAAATTAAATTCCTGCCGCGCGATTTCATACTCGCGGTTCAGTGACGTTTGAAACATTGCCGGATCATCCGTATTAAGAGTGATCATCACGCCTTGATCAAAAAACTTTCTCACCGGATGTTCCTGCATCTCCGTGCAGGCGCCAGTACGCAAATTGCTGGTGATGCATATCTCAACTGGAATTTGCTTTTCCGCCATGATTTCCAGCAGCTCAGGATCGCGCGCCGCCGCCAGGCCATGGCCAATGCGCTCTGCGCCAATGTTCATTGCTCCCCAGATTGATTCAGATCCAGTGGTTTCACCCGCATGCGCCGTCAGGCGTAGTCCATTGTCTGCGGCTTTTTTATAGAGATCGCGAAACCACTCCGCCGGACCGCGCGCTTCGTCACCACCAATGCCAATGCCCACCACATTGCGATCACGCAGTCGAGCCGCAAGATCAAAGACTTCTCCGGCCGCTTCCGGCCCAAAATGCCGCACTGCATCAAAGATCCAAAGCAGGGAGACACCAAAATCGCGCTGGCCACGTTCCCGCCCGCGTTCCATCCCTTCAAAGATCGGATCTACTGGCTGCCCCCGCCAGCGAATCACACCGACACTTACATAAACCTCGGCATGCACCACGTTTTGCTGGCGCAGTTTTTGCATCAACCGGTAGGTCACAAGCTCATAGTCTTCCGGCGCGCGCAGCCGTTCCGTGACTGACTTGAAAGCCAGCAGAAAACCGTTAAAGTCGTTGTAAGAGTAAAGACGGCGAACGTCTTCGTCGGTTAGCACATCGCCGCTTCCGGCAACGTCATACCGGTTGTTCTCTGTGGGTAGCGGCGTGTTATAGCGCCGGCTCAACTCCGCCAGAGTTGCCGGATCAACACTGCCCTCCAGATGCAAGTGAAGTTCTGCTTTGGGCAGCGATTGAATGAAAGACCTGGAAACCATTTACCCCTTGCCGGCAGAAACTGGAGTGACGGCAAACTCGCTATGGTGACGGCTGTATAAGAAATAGATGACTAGTCCGAGTGCCAGCCAGCCAAAGAAACGAAGCCAGGTAATCACCAATAATCCTGCCATTAATGCAACGCAGAGAATCACTGAGATGATAGGAAACAATGGCACAAACGGAACTCTAAATCCTCGAGGGCGATCGGGCTGTGCTTTTCTCAGAAATATCACGCCCAATGACACCAGCACGAAAGCAAACAATGTACCGATGTTCGAGAGATCCGCCGCCTCGCTGATTCCAACAACTCCGGCAGGCAAGCCCACAGCAGCGCCGGCAATCCAGGTGGACCAATGTGGTGTCTTGAATTTTGAATGCACAGCGGAGAACAGTTTGGGCAATAACCCGTCCCTTGACATGGCAAACCAGATGCGCGTTTGGCCATACTGGAAAACCAGCAGTGATGAAATCATACCCATGAGCGCGCCTATCACAATCACTGACTGGAGCCAGCGGTTCGCGCCCAGATGGGACAATGCATAAGCAACTGGCGCATTTGCTGCTTCAGCATTATCGCCAGAGAACGTGGAATATTTCATCATCCCCAGCAAAACCAGAGATACACCGATGTACAAAACCGTGCAGACGATCAGCGAAGCGATAATGCCGAATGGAATGTCTTTTTGCGGATTTTGCGCCTCTTCCGCCGCTGTAGAAACGGAATCGAATCCAATGTAGGTGAAGAAAATGATCGCGCCGCCCGCCATTACGCCAGCGAACCCCGAAGGCGCAAATGGATGCAGGTTGACCGGTTTGACCAACATTCCACCTACGATCAGGAACGTGAAAATCGCGCCAATTTTTACCACGACCATCACGTTGTTTGCTTTGGCTGATTCGCGTATTCCCCAAACCAGCAGCACCGTCAGCACAAAGACGATCAAGAATGCCGGCACATTGAAGTAGGCGCCGGTCCAGTGGCCATCCCACGGCGGAGTAGACCACCTGTCTGGAAGGTTTAAACCGAACGACGTAAGCTGCGCCTTGAGATATCCGCCAAAGCCAACTGCCACAGCGATGTTACTCACCGCGTACTCAAGGATCAGGTCCCAACCGATGATCCATGCAATGAGTTCACCCAACGTTGCGTAGGAATAGGTATAGGCGCTTCCCGCAATCGGGATCATTGAGGCCAATTCCGCATAACAGAGTCCGGCAAACGCACAAGCTACGGCCACGAGCAAAAATGAGATTGCGATAGCTGGTCCAGCCGGAGGACGGCCATGAAGTAGTACACCGGACAGATTGCCGTGCTGAAAAAGGTTCTGAAAAACATCCAATACCTGCGCGTGAAGCAGCGATGGTTGAGAAAACTCACCGGCCGCCGCTGTGCCGGTCAGCACAAAAATACCGGAACCGATAATCGCGCCAATTCCAAGCGCTGTAAGAGACCATGGACCCAGAGTTTTCTTGAGCCGATGCTCCGGGTTTTCCGAGTCAGAGATCAGCTTGTCAATGGACTTCTTGGCGAAGAATTGGCTGGCCAGAAAGGCCTCCTTAAATGGCGTGCTGTTCTGCAATGAGCCATGCGGCGCAGAGACGCAAATAGAATGCGCCTCTACGCCATCAATAAATGACTTAGCGCTTGGACGCGCCGCGGACTACTTTCTTCACCTTGGGCTTCTTGGAGCCACGCGCATAATCACGGGGCTTCTTGGGCGCCTGCTTCTTACGCGCGGTGCGCTTTGATTTCTTACGATCTTCCTTGCTCAGTGCTTTCGTATTTGCCATGTACCTGTCCTAGTCAAAGATAACTTCTCAAAAAGATTTAAACTGCGAAATCGTTACGCCCTCTCAAGGTGCGCGTACTTTTCCACCAGCTTTTTCAATCCGAATCTTGGAAATTGTACCGTAATCTTAGCGTCTTCTCCCTCACCTTCGCGCCGATAGACCACTCCCTCGCCATATTTAGGGTGTTTTACGCGTTGTCCAGGACGAAAAGAGCTGCCACCGGCCGCCTTCTCCACCGGAATCTGGGGTTTGGTGAACTTCTTGCCACGAGAAGCAAAGAAATCGGCAATATTATCGATGGAATTGTATTTTGGCCCAGAATAGCCGCCATTTCGCGGTTTGGCGTGGGCGGCGGCCTGCCGATGGTTTACCGGAGAAGGCGCACTCTGGTCTTCATCTTCATAGCTGTAGTGCTGGTCGCCGTAGTCTGCGTCCTGGTACGAAGGCTTTACCCGCGCACGCGAGGCGCCCAACTCTTCCAGTAACTGCGGTGGCACCTCTTCCAGAAATCGCGAGGGCACAGTCGCGTCCGGCATGTCCGTGCCATAACGCCGGCGATAGCGCGCCGTACTCAGCACCAGATGGTCCATGGCGCGGGTCATGCCCACATAGCAAAGACGGCGTTCTTCTTCCATCTGGTCAGGATCATTGAATGCCCGCGAATGCGGAAACAACCCTTCTTCCATGCCCATCAGAAAGACCAGGCTGAACTCCAGCCCTTTGGCTGAATGCAGCGTCATTAAAGTGACCGTGCCACGTGGATCGTATGTATCCACGTCGCTCACCAGCGCGGCGTGGTCCAGAAATTCTGCCAGCGTCTCGCCGCGATCCCGTGAATCCATTGAGGCATTCACCAGTTCGCGCAGGTTGTCGATGCGCGCCAGCGAATCCGGTGTGTTCTCTTCTTCCAGTTGCTTGATGTATCCAGTGCGGTCAATCAGAAATTTAAGAATTTCCGGAATGCTGGCTGTACCACCGGGAGCGCGAAAGCCTTCCACCGCTTCACTGCTTGCAACTTCAGCTTGCTCAGGCGAAGCTAGACTTTCCTCCGGCTCTACCGATTCCTCTTCTAAATCATAGGCGCCAAAATCAAAGCTGATATTTTCCCCAAGCTCCGCCGTGTTAAATGAAGTATCGGCCTCAGGTGCTTCGGCTGGTTCTTCTTTCTGTGTCTCCGCGTCTCCGGTCTTTGCCGTCTCTGTGACCCGCTCCCCAAATGTCCCCAGTAGCATGGCGCGTGCATCCTCAATCAGATCTTTGAATCCCTTGAGCGCCGCCAAAGCTCGCGCCGGAAGCAACTGGCGCTCAATCGCTTCACTCAAAGCCGACCACAGCGACATCCCTGTTTCCAGCGATAGCCGCTCCACTGTCTCGATCGTCGACTTACCAATGCCTCGCGCGGGCGTATTGATGACGCGCAGCAGCGCGATGGAATCCTGAGGATTATTGATCAGCTTCAGATAGCTGATCATGTCCTTGATTTCCGCGCGCTCATAAAAAGAAAAGCCGCCTACCACCTGATAAGAAAGCTGGTAGCGCCGCATGGCCTCTTCCACTAATCGCGATTGCGAGTTGAGCCGGTACAGTATGGCCACGCGAACGTCGTCATTACCCTCTTCTTTCATCTTCTTCAAATAACGCGAGATGTAGTCAGCGGCAAAGAGCGATTCGTTTTCACCGTCGGGCGCTTCATAATAGCCAATCTTGTTGCCGCCCTCACGTGCCGTCCACAGGGTTTTGCCTTTGCGCTTTACGTTGTTGGATACCACGGCGGAAGCGCCTTCCAAAATTGCCTGCGTGGAGCGATAATTCTGCTCCAACCGGATAATGCGGGCTTCGGGAAAATCTTTTTCGAATTCCAGAATGTTGCGAATATCGGCGCCGCGCCAGGAATAAATGGACTGGTCTTCATCGCCCACCACGCAAACATTGTGCCGCGTGTCCGCCAGCAATTTGATCAACTCATACTGCGGACGGTTCGTATCCTGGTATTCATCAATCATCAGATATTCGTAGCGTCGTTGATAACGCTCGCGCACTGTTGCCGATGACTTGAGCAGTCGGACTGTTTCCAGCAAGAGGTCATCGAAGTCCAGCGCGTTAGATTTGCGCAGCTCTTTGCGATACTCCTCAAAAATGTGGGAAACCTTTTCCGTGACCGGATCAGCCGATTGCAGATACATCTCCTGCGGATCAAGCATGTGGTTCTTGGCCCATGAAATTTTTGAGAGCACCGCGCTTGGTTTGAGCTGCTTATCGTCGAGACCCAGCCGCCGCATCACACTCTTGACCACCGCCTGCTGGTCATTCGCGTCATAAATGACAAAATCTTTTTTGTAGCCCGCGTCGCCAATCTTCATTTCTTCAATATCGCGGCGCAGAACACGCACACAAAAAGAATGGAACGTAGCAATCAGCGGCTTGCGTAGCGTGCGGCCACCCAGCAGCTGGCCAACGCGCTCTGCCATCTCGGCAGAAGCCTTGTTGGTGAATGTGACGGCAAGAATGGAATCTGGCTCAACTCCTTTATCTTCAATTAGATGCACAATGCGATACGTAATTACACGCGTCTTGCCGCTGCCTGCACCGGCCAGGATCAATACCGGGCCATCAACGGCTTCCACCGCTTCGCGTTGTTGAGGATTGAGCTTATCTAGATTCACGTTGGATTCACTAGGGTTTCGCTGTTGCTGATTCAAGTATGCCGTATTTTGGTGTGCAAAAAAGAAGAAGCACAAAAGAAAAAGGATGCTCGCAAGGATTTCTTTTGAGCACCCTTCACTTCTTCTATTTTAGCGCAGAGACATAGCCGGGCCACGCCTCCCCGCAGATTGTTACTGCTTTGGCGTTGGGCTGGGCTGTGCCTGCGGGCGCTGATCTGCCGGCTTGGGTTGCTGTGGACGGTCTGCTACTGCCGGATTCGTGACCGGCGACTGCGAAGCAGCATCATCTGTTGGCGGCGGCGTTGGCGGCAGCTCTTTCTCAATCGGTTTGCGCGGGAACATCTGGTCACGCTCAGCCGCCATATAAACAAAGGACGCAACAATCACGGCCATCTGTTTTAAATCTTCCGGCTGCAGGCGATCATAGACGTCCATATTGGAATGGTGCGTACGCGTGTCGTATTCGATTGGGTCTTGAATGAACTGGAATCCGGGGATGCCAGTAGCGTCAAACGAAAGATGGTCCGTGCCGCCGGTATTGCGCATGGTCAGCGTGTCCATGCCAAGATCATGGAAAGGCTTCATCCAGGCTTCAAAAATCGGCTGGACAGCGGCATTTTCCTGCATATAAACGCCGCGGATTTTTCCCGTTCCGTTATCCACGTTGAAGTAAACCGAAACTTTTGCCTGCTCCGGCTTCACCGTCATAGGACCATTGTCACGCCGACGGACAGTGGGATCGCCCTTGCGCTCCGGATCTTTTGATTCCGGACGCGAGCCGAAATGATGCTGCACGTACCACTCTGAACCCAGCAAACCCTCTTCTTCACCGCTCCACAGGCCAATGCGGATGGTGCGGCGCGGCTTCAGATCCAGTGCTTTCAGAATGCGAACGGCTTCCATCATCACAATGGTGCCAGCGCCGTTGTCCGTGGCGCCGGTGCCGGTATGCCAGGAATCAAGATGCGCGCCCAGCATTACCACTTCATCTTTCTTGTCGGTGCCGGGGATTTCCGCAATCGTGTCATTCTGCGTCATCGATTCCGGACCGTCATAAAACGTATTCTTTACGTTCAGCTCCAGTTCAACATCTTTCTTGGCTGCCAGAATGCGAGCAATGCGGGTCCAGTGCTCCGTGGCCAGCGTAATCTGCGGCGTGTTTACAGTCTGACCAGCTTTATATGAGCCGCCCTGCTGGACAAACACGGTGCCACCACCAAGTGCGCCACGACTGTGATCAATAATGGCCAGTACCTTCTCCTCATCAAAGAACTTAAGAATCGCGCGGAACAGGCGGGCACGCTGGGCAAATCCGGCAAATAAAAGATTCGGCCGCTCACTGGGAATCTGGTAATGCTCAATGTCAGCCAGAGACTTTTCATTCAGCCGCTCCAGCAGCGGATCTGCCGAAGGCTTCAGCTCAGGATCCTCGCCATAAAGAACAATTTTGCCGGCCAGCTTGCCGCGATACTTTTCGATATCCTGCAGGCTGGTGATGTTTACCCGGACCACTTTGCCTTTGACCACGCCGTCAGTTCCGGGCGTCCAGGCTTTGGAATAGGCAATCAGCGTAGCCACATCAGGAGAGGTCATGCGCACATTGATGTATTCATTGGACCAGCCGCGGCCAAAGGGGCCCCAGGGCTCAAGATGCGAATTGACGAGGCCAAACTCTTTCAGCTTGTCGCGGGTCCAGTCGTTCGCTTTCTTCATGTTGGGTGAGCCGGTCAGGCGTGGGCCAATCTCATCCATTAGGCCGCTGGCAATCTCCATGATTTTGGAGTTATGAAAACCTTCGTAGCGGATCTTGGTAATGGCATCCAGATCAGCTTTTTCTTGTGCGCTGCACTGGAGCGCGGCGGCCAGCGTGACGACCGCGAAACACGAAATAAGGCGCTTTACTATCAACATTGTTTCTCCTTGGTGGAATAAGCAGGTCACTAGAACCCGGGGGGAGAGAAGTTTATATGCCCTGCGGAACGTGGTCAAACTGCCGGGAGAACTCGGGCAGCGCACCGTAGAGGTTAGCGGGTTGGTCGCGGCCGCTGGGGACGAAATAACGTAATCATAAAGCCGCAAATCGCCCCTAAGATCGCCACCGGGGCCGCGGCTTTATACGCCAGCGACATGTCTGGCATCTTGTGGCTTGCAGCCCTGAGAACCAGCAAAACCATGCACAAAAACGCAACGGAAAGAAAGAATGTGATAAAACCGGCAGCAAGCCCAACGCCGGCACTCAAAAAGAATTTCCTCATAAGAAGCCCAAAAAGGTCCAATCAACCAGCCGTACATTTAATCAACGTACGTTAGAATAATAACGTGAGTCAGGCAGTCAATGCGCAACTCCGCACCGCGCAAGAGATTATTCGCGATGCGCGAGTCACCCAGGCACCCAACGGCGTGTGCTATACCACGGCAGGCGAGGTCATGCTGCCTTCCGACGATCTGGAACGGATCATTAACACTGTACCGCGCCCAATCGCCGCAGCGCTGGACCGCAAGGCGTTTTATTTTGTCCCGCTGGCCATTGGCGATGGCGATAAGACCCTGATTGCCGAGCGATTTGACGGCAACCCACCGGATGGCGCAATCTGCCACCGAAACATTGATTCCGGTAATTCACAGTGCGTTTTTATCTCCACGCGCCTGCTGGACGAGCGCTTTGCCATTGCATTTGAGTTTTATATCAATGTGGGGCACGCGTTTGTAGACAAAGTTGGAATTTCGCCCGAATTTGCAGAGCTTGTATGGGCGCAGGCGACGAGTAATATTCGCGGTGAAACCAGCCTTGACGCGCACGAGTTTCGCAAACAGGCACAGACTACCGGGTCCGGTCAGGTGGACGAAAAAGCCAAATCAGACTATCTGGCGGCTGCGTTCTGTGACTCAATCGCCATCTACATGCTCGCACTATGTCTGGACGTGGATTATTACGAACTGCGGGAGCGTGAGTATCCGTTGCTGGCGCCTTCTGCGCTGGCGGCGCGATTGAAGAAGATTGCAGAATTGTTTCCGCCAAATCCCGGGTTTCAATTCGACATCTTTTATAAGCGCAGAAGCTAAAATAGCTGCCAGTATCCTCCGTACGAGGCCAACTTGCGCGCCGGGCACATTGCATCAGAACCAGCGGAATCTAAAAATATCAAGGCTCCCAAGCGGTTTGGAGCGTAGCGACAAAAATAATGATTGCACACTTAAGAGGCAAGCTCATCTCGAAACATCCCAACCAGGCCATTGTTGAAGCTGGCGGCGTGGGCTATGACGTCGTGATCAGCGTTCCAACTTTCTCTGAGCTGCCAGGATTGAACGCTGAAGTGTCTCTCTTTATTCATACGCATGTTCGCGAAGATGCCCTGGCGCTCTTCGGCTTTCTGCGCGCGCAGGAAAAACAGCTTTTTGAAAAGCTGCTGAGCGTGAGCGGCATTGGCCCCAAATTGGCCATCACCATCCTGAGCGGCATGCCCGCTGAGGCCATGATCGCCGCAATCAAAGGCAATAACGTAGCTTCACTCACGCGCATTCCGGGTATCGGCAAAAAGACCGCAGAACGTATGGTGCTGGAACTGCGCGATAAGCTGGATACGTTCAGCGTATCGGCGGAAATCACGGCCGCGGCCACTCCGGTGGAAGAAGACGTTATCTCCGCGCTCGTCAATCTGGGCTACCAACGACCGCTGGCAGAAAAAGCATTGGCTCGCCTGGGGAATATTTCCGGCGAAAGTTTTGATACTCTCTTCCGCAAGGCCATGGCAGCCATGGCAAAGTAAGAACTGGGAAAATCGGTAAGTGATGCAATTTCCTTTTAGGTTCATCGCCGACGCGAAGAACGTCTGCCTAAAGGCCCGCGATTCGCCAGCAAATCGCCAGACGCTGATACTGCCAGTGGTTCAGTTTTCAAACTGGACCACTACCGGAAAATCTTTCTTTCTTCCTGCCGCTTCAAACCGGGGTTACACTTGTCTTTGCCTATGAACCGCAGGCTTCAATCAGCAATTGCTTTTCTCGCCATGGTGTTTCTGGCTTATACGCTCTCTCTGCCAGCAACGGGCCAGAAGCCGCAAGCCTATTACATTAAGGCGGACCAGACGGCCGAGATGGCCAGCGAAACAAAGCTAATCACGGCCCAACAGAACTGCGAAAACTGGGCCCTGGCCGCCGGACTAGAGACGATGCTGAAGCAGCAAAAGGTGCAGCTGGAACAAAACTTCTGGGTTACTCGATTGGCTGGCGGCGAACTATGCCTCTCTGATATGCCTGCCGTTAATGCCGTAACACATACGGTAAACAATGAGTTTGTACTGGACGATGGACGCCATGTCCGGCTGGAACTGCATTTCGTCTCTGGTCCTCCGGTCAATATTGACTCTGTAATTGCCGGCCTGAAGTTGCAACAACTCTCTCTGCTGATCTGGCGCGGCCACCCTTATTTCCTGACTGGAATCACCTACGACGAACATATTGCCACCGATGGCACGCGCTTTTTTGTTTTGAAAGAGCTGCGCCTGGCCAATACTTTCGGCAAGCTGCCGGGAGTCACATTTGAAAAAGGACGCGACAATCCTGATGACATTCAGGGGATTATGAGTGTTGCGGTCACTGAGCAATAGGGTGTCTTTACTTCCCAATACAAAAACTGCTGAAGATCAGGTTCAGAATGTCATCGGTTGTGGTTTCGCCGGTAATGGCATCGAGCGGCCGTAGCGCTCCATAAAGATCAAGCATGATCATTTCATGCGGAACCTTGTGTTTCACCGCGTGAAGCGCGGCCTTCAGGCTGGCGAGTGATTCCTCCACCAGCCGCTGATGGCGGACATTGGTGAGAAAGCCCGTCTCCTGTTCACCGCGCGCAGCACCTCCGGAAATCTGCTCCAGAATTGCCGCACGCAGATCGTCAATGCCCGCGCCGGTCACGGCAGAGGTTTTGAAAACTTTCATGCCGGCTATTTCCGATGGAGCGTTCGGCACAAGATCAGATTTATTGGCTACGGCAAGCGCGCGTCGCGTAGAACTTGCCTTCAACAGTTCATGATCTTCTTCAGAAACTTCCCGCGTGTTGTCCAGAACTACCAGAACCAGGTCGGCCTCGCTGAGGGCTTCATACGATTTGCGAATGCCGATGCTCTCGGCTTCGTCGGTTGATTGGCGGATTCCAGCGGTATCGACCAGTTTGATCGGGATACCGCCGAGGGCCACGGTTTCTGTGACCAGATCGCGCGTGGTGCCGGGCGTGGCCGTAACAATGGCGCGTTCTTGTTCAACGAGCCTGTTGAACAGACTCGACTTGCCCACATTAGGGCGGCCCACAATGGCCAGCGTAAGCCCTTCATGCACAATCTTTCCATAAGCAAAAGAAGCGCGGAGCTGATTGAGAGGCGCGCGGACTTCTTCAATGCGGGAAAGAATCTGCGCTGCGGGAAGCACCGAGACATCGTCTTCAGCAAAGTCGATTCCGGCTTCCATCACAGCGACCAGTTCCACCAGCTTGCGCTTGATCGGCTGCAGTCGTTTGGAAAGCGCACCTTCCAGTTGCTGTGCCGCAACCTTGGCCTGATACAAAGTCTGTGAGTCAATCAGGTCGCGGACGGCCTCTGCCTGGGTGAGATCGATGCGGCCATTCAGAAATGCGCGCATTGTGAACTCGCCGGGCTCGGCCAGCCGTGCGCCGCGAGCCGCTGCCAGCTCAACGATATGCCGCAGCACCACGGGCGAGCCGTGCGCAGAGATTTCTACAATGTCATCCGCGGTATAAGAATGAGGCTTGGCGAAGAACGTAACCACAGCTTCGTCAATGCGTTCGCCCGTGGCGGGTTCAATCACTTCAGTAAAAACAGCATGGCCGGCGGCGAGTTCATGCTTGAGCCGCAGCATTGCGCTGGCAATCTTGCGTGCGTCAGAGCCCGCGAGACGAACCACGCCAATGCCGCCGCGTCCGGGCGGCGTGGCAACGGCGACGATCGTATCGTCCAGGTTCATTGTCACTGGCTGTGATTGTTGCGCTCCAGTTTGGCAAAGTGGTCTTCCAGCCGCTCATAAATATGATCGACTTTGCGATGGAGATGCGCCACTTCCAGCTCGGCCTTGAGGTTCACTTCATAATCCAGGTCAGATTTCAGCCGGTCTTTTGAAGACTGGCGATTTTGCGACATCATGATCACGGGCGCCTGAATGGAGGCGATCATCGATAAAAACAAGTTCAATAGAATGTATGGATACGGATCAAAGTGATTGGAAAGCAGCGCCGTGGAGTTAAGAATTACCCATATAGTCAAGACCACGCCAAAGGAAATAATGAAAGTCCATGAGCCGCCGAAAGTCGCAACTTTATCGGCAATGCGCTGGCCAAACGTGAGCCGCTCTTCTTCTTCCAGGTTGGGATTGCGGGAAACCTGTGTGCGAAGAAGCTCATCTGTGGCGCGCAGGCGACGACCAACGACAGTAAGCAAATCCATGGCAGCGTGCGGATGCTTATCAATGAACTCCATCAGACGATCACGATGCATGGTGAGCAACTGCGTGTCTTCACGGGCCAGCGCGGTTGCAGTGCGTGAGCCGCCATCAAGAAAAGAGAGCTCTCCAATCACGTCGCCGGGCTCATTTTCCGCAAGGACAAGCTTCTCGCCCTCAGTGCTTTCTACAAAAAGCTCAATACGTCCGATGCGCAGGATGAAAATCTCGCCGCCCGGATCACCGTAATGAAAAATCGTTTCGCCTTCTTTGAAGTCGCGGCAATCCATCATCTGGGCCAGCGCTTCACGCTCTTCGTCGTCAAGAAGTCCAAAGATAGGGACTTCTCCAATCATGGTCACGGTTGTAGACATTTGGGGCTACCTTCTGTCGCTAAGCTCAAACCGCCGAAGCTTATTTTATGAATATGAAAACCCGTGCGCAGTTCGCGCACGTCCGCTTTTCAGACACATCATAGCCGAATGTGGCCGCGAGAATATTGAAGATTTACTTAACGGCGTGGTGGCCGGGCAGGCTTGTAATTTTTAGGATAGAGCACAACGTAGCGGCGGCCGCCTTCGCCTTCACTTTCAGTCACCAGTGATTCATGATCACGGAAAGCCAGATGCACCAAACGGCGCTCGCGGGATGACATGGGCGCAAAGGAAAAAGGTGCTCCGCTCTTCAGAACGCGCTCACCGGCGACTTGTGTAGCCATCTTTAATTCCTGTTGGCGGCCGGCGCGGTAGCCTTTGCAATCAAAGCTGACACGATCGTGGTCTTCTGCATGCAGGTGCAAGGCCTCATGGGTCAGGACTTCAAAAGACCGCAGCACTTCGGCTCCACGCTCCAGGAGCAACTGGCTGTCAGGGCCAGCAAACTCCACCAGAATATCCGGCGTCTCCGCTTCCAATCCCGGTGTAATGGGAGGATTGACGGTAATCCTGTATTTGAGCTTGAACGCCCCTGAAGCGATGATGTTCTTCAGGAATGCGTCGATTTTCTTTGCCGTTGCGACTTTGTCCTGCAGCATGCTTTCCGTCCCAATTCCCCCAGCGATTTTACAGCTCCTGTAGCTTCAACGCTTGCGTGCATTGCGTTTTTCAATGGTTTTTCTTACCTGCTGGCCCAGTTCAGAGCGGTTAATCACCGCCTGCTGCGCCCAGCCCAGCAGCGTGCTTAATGCCAAATAAATCGAAAGCCCGGCGGGCATGCTCCAGCTAAATAGACCAAACATCACGGGCCCCATAAAAGCCATGATTTTCTGCTGGGCCGGATCAATCCCGCCCTGGGGCGCGCTTCTTTGCTGAACAAACATGGCGATAACGATGACGATCGGCAGGATACGCAGCGGATCTGGCAGGGAAAGGTCGTGGATCCAGAGCCAGTTTGCCTGCCGCAATTCAATGGCGTTATTCAACATGGCGTAAAAGGCAAATAGAAACGGCATTTGCAGCAGCAAGGGGAAGCAGCCGCCAACCGGGTTCACGCCCTCTTTTTTGTAGAGCGCCTGCATTTCCTTTTGCATGTCCGCCTTGCGCGGATCGGTAATGCTGTAGCGCTTATATTTTTCCTGGATGGATTTCATCTGCGGCTGAATTTTCTGCATCCGCAGAGAAGACTTCATGCTGGAAATACGCAGCGGCAGCAGTGCCATGGTGATGACCAGGGTAAGGAAAGCAATGGCCCAGCCCCAGTTGTGAATCCAGTTTTCTTTCGTCCATTTCAGCCAGAGAAACAGCGGTCGCGCGATGAAGCTGAACCGGCCAAAATCATAGATGCCGCGCAAATCCGGGCCGCCGGGACGGCTCTGGATGCTCTCCAGCAGGTTCACGGATTTCGCGCCGGAGAAAATCCGCAAGCGCGTAGGGCCATTCGAATTTCCAAAAGCCAGGCCCACAACGTTGGCTTTTTCCTTGCCTTCAGCCGGCTTGTCAGGGTTCTTATTTACCTCTGCCGGTGAGTTCAGCGTAATCAGCGTGGTGCCACTGGGATCATTTGGCAGGAAGGCCACGGCAAAGTACTGGTCTGCTACTGCCACCCAATCAAAAGGACCTGGCAGAGTCTGGCCGCCGGCAATCCACTTCTTACTGCTCATAAGGCCGCCCGAGGAAGGCTCTTTGCGTTCGATGGTACTGCCCTGCTGATAATCAATGTTGGTCTTGGCAAAAGAGACTGGCGCTAGCTCATCACCCAAACCGCTGGGCCATTGCGGATAGACTGTCACGTGCTGGCCATTGCGCAGCACTTCAATCTCAACGCTCAGAAGATTGTCTTTGTCCGGACGCAAGGTTTTGCGAACGGTAATATCGCCATCAGAATATTCGAAGGTAAGGGCTTGGGACTCAGGAACTCCAGGTTTCGAATCCCCGGTAGTACTGGCCACGTACAGCGATTCATTCAGCTTTTTTTCAAGCTCTTTGTCATAAGTAAAGAGTGAAAGAGGATAGCCGAGCTGCGCGGCAACTGTCTGATTGATCAGATCAAACGGATTACCGGCATTGTCCTTATGCTCTTTAAGGATCCAGGATTTTGCGACCGCGCCGCGGTTTGAAAATGTAATGCGGAAGAACTTAGTTTCCAGGACTGATTCTGTTTCAGCGGTGGCTGCTTTTACAGGAACCTTGGGAACTGAAGGTGCTTGAGCTTTCTTAACGGCAGGACGAGAAGAGGCAGCGCTTGAAACCGGCGTCGGCATGGTTGCCGGCTGCTGCTGTGATTGCTGTGGCTGGGTTTGATCTTGTGGCGGCTGTTTGGGCTTAGGCATGAAGTACTGCACCACGCCAAGAACAACAAAAACCAGCAACAGGGCAATCAGCATTCGCTTGTCTGTGCCCGGTTCGTTCTGAGGATTGCGATATTCAGTCAATGGTTGATCTCAATTTTCTTGTCGCTTCGCTCTAAGCCGTTTTGCGGTTCTTCTTTCCTTGCGAAGCAATCAGCCCTGGGTCAAGCCGTCCGGCTGCTGCAGACCTCGCGGGTTCTTTCTGTGGCACGGGATCATAGCCGCCATGCGCAAGAGGGTTGCAGCGCAGAAGCCGCCACAGACCCAGTGCCAATCCATGAAACAGCCCGTACCTGGCCACGGCTTCTGCGGTGTATTCCGAACAGCTGGGAACATAACGGCAGGAAACCGGCAAAAACGGCGAAACTATGCCCTTGTACAACCGCAAAAAAACGGTGGCAACCTGTTTCATCGTCCTTGCCCTCGTTGTACGGCGGCAAAAACCTGCTTAATTTCTGAATCCAGCTGTGCGAATTTCAAGGTCAGCACACTTTTGCGCGGATGCAAGATCAGATCGAGCGGCTTAGCCAGCTCAAGCAGATGTTGCCGCACCAGGGCGCGCATACGCCTGCGGATGCGGTTCCGCACCACGGACCCGCCCAGCACCTTGCCTACGGTAAAGCCAACACGCGGCCCGCCTGGACGGTTGTTCTCGCGATAAAAAGCTGTCATATTCCCGGAAAAATGCTTTCTGCCCTGCTTATAAACCACCTGAAAATCAGCATGCTTGAGCAGACGCGCGTCCCTGGGGAAGCTCTGTGAAACTTTTTTTGAAGTTTCATTCACGGCTGGTCTGGCGGGCAGATTGGACATTGCAAGGGGGAAAAACTACTCCCGGAAGCCGGGCTTCACAGAAACACGCTTACGGCCTTTGGCGCGGCGACGGGACAATACGGCCCTTCCGCTCTTTGTTTTCATTCTCGTGCGAAAACCGTGCACCTTGGAACGGCGGCGACGGTTGGGTTGAAAAGTGCGCTTGGGCATGACCTTGTCGGACTCCTACTGGAAATATTATTTGCGCGGAGCAAACGATAAGTATAAAGGAACATGGGCCTTTCATGCCAGTTTCAGGTTATTCGGAAATTATGCGCCCTGCGCCGGGCTTTATCGCCTCAATTTGCCCTTCTCTAATTTAATAACTAATAATTGGCGGCCTCTTTGCGTGTACATGGCGACTGGAAAGCTTAGCCAGCCAACAAATTGCTTTGTGCCAATCTCTTCAGAAACAATTTCTCAAGTTGCACGCGACAGGAATGCATCTATCGATAGGCAGGCATGCGACCAAGAGCGGCAAAAAATGTTATGTTGCACCACGCTCGCGACAGTTACAACAAATTGATTTGCGAAAATGTGTGCAGAAGATTTAAAAAAAAAAGAGTTGCTAAAAAAAATTGCCGCGATGCCATTTCATGCGGCTGAAGTTCGTGCTAGTATGCCGACCAGTCGAAAAAAATTAGTTGCACAACGCAGTGTTCATTGCTCTGCGTCGCCCAGCAGAGTTAGATTGAGTATTTCCCAGTTCAACCACGGGCCCCTGGCCGGCTCGCAACAATAGGACCACCCAAAAGAATGTCATTACCCGCTGCGACCATTACCGCAACTGCAAATCCATGGCTCAGAATATTGGGGGCGCTGGAAAAAAAGATCACACGTCTTTCCTATGACACGTGGCTTAAGCCCACGCGTTTCAGCCATGCCAATGGCAACATTATTTTTGTTCGGGTGCCCACCGCGGACTTTCGGCAGCTGGGAGAAAAATTCGGCGACCTGATTCAGGAGGCCATGGACACACTGGCGCCTGAATACCAGGATGTGAAATTCATTACCGCGGAGGAAGACCCCACGGCGCCTGCGGTCCGGCCGGATGGCGGCTTTGCTCCGGTTTCAGCCAGCGGCTCAAATGCTACCGCTCCGTTGCGGCAGCAACGCTTTGACTGGGATTCCGCAGCACAGCTCAGCCCCAAGTACACATTTGGCGCATTTGTTTGTGGAGCCGGAAACCAGTTTGCACACGCTGCGTCACAGGCAGTGGCCGAGCGTCCATCCAAAGCCTACAACCCGCTTTTCCTTTATGGCGGCGTGGGCATGGGCAAGACCCACCTGATGCAGGCCATTGGACATGAAGTGAAGCGGCGGCAGCCGCAGGCTTCCATCTGCTATATCTCCAGCGAGAAGTTCACGAACGAGATGATCAACTCACTCCGTTACGACAAGATGATCAGTTTCCGGGACAAGTTCCGCAACGTGGACGTGCTATTGATTGATGACATTCAATTTCTGGCGCAGAAAGAGCGCACACAGGAAGAATTCTTCCACACGTTCAACGCGCTGCATGAATCAATGAAGCAGATTGTGATTGCCAGTGACCGTCCGCCAAAAGAGCTGCCGGAAATTGAAGACCGTTTGCGCTCCCGCTTTGAGTGGGGACTGATAGCGGACATTCAGCCGCCGGACCTGGAAACTAAAGTTGCCATCCTGCAAAAGAAAGCCGAGTTAGAGCGGGTAACGCTTTCCACCGATCTGGCGCTGTATATCGCTTCCAATGTGCGTACGAATGTGCGCGAGCTGGAAGGGGCACTGATCCGGCTGATTGCCTATTGCTCACTCACCGGCGCTGAAGTAAGCCTGATTACTGCGCAACAAGTCCTCAAGAATTTCATTGATTCCCAGGCACGCAAGATCACGATTGACGCCATTCAGAAAGCGGTGGCTGAACAGTTTGGATTACGCGTGGTTGAGATCAAGGCCAAGAGTAATTCGCGGGCCATTGTTTTTCCGCGGCAGATTGCCATGTATCTGGCCAAGCAGATGACAGAAGCATCCTTGCCGGAAATTGGCAGGCAATTTGGCGGCAAGCACCACACCACGGTTATGCATTCGATCGATAAAATTGAGGACCAGCGGCAGGCGGACAAGGATCTGAACCGGCTTCTCAATAAACTTACGGAGACGCTGAATAGTTGAGGCTGGTCTCAAGAGCAATCAAGCAAGGTTCCATGATTCGGCTACAGTAGAAAAATTCCCATCGGCGGAATCACGCAAGAACCTGTAAACTAAACGGTTGTGCGGAGATCCCAACTGTCCTTCAGAGCTCTGGGCTGCGGTAACGAGTAAGTAAGCACAAGTTGGTTTTTAAAATAATCAGGGGGCCACATCTATGCCTTCCTCCGCGGGCACTGAAGCGGGAGCGACGATGGAAATTAGCGTCAGCAAAAGCGATTTGTTGAAAGAACTCACCGCGACACAAGGCGTGGTGGAACGCAAAACCACGATTCCAATCCTCTCCAATTTTCTGTTTGAGGCGAGCGGAGAAAAACTCTCCATTACGGCAACGGACCTTGATCTGAGCCTGCGGACTTCCTGTCCGGCAAAGGTGAAGAAAGAAGGCTCCTGCACCATTCCAGCGCGCAAGCTTTATGACTATGTGAAGCTGCTGGCGGATGGCGAGATCAGCATTAAATTGCTGGAAAACCACTGGGTGCAGATCCGCAGCGGGCGGTCCAACACCAAAATGGTGGGCATGGCACGGGCCAATTTTCCGGCATTGCCATTGTTTCCCGCGGAGTCCGCGCTTCAGCTACCGGCACAGGTATTGCGGCAGCTGATTTCACGGACTATCTTCTCCATCTCTAATGAGGAATCACGCTACACGCTGAATGGAGCGCTTCTGGTGCTGAAGCCAGATTCCATTATCATGGTGGCAACAGACGGCCACCGTCTGGCTCACATTGAGCATGTCACCACCAAGCTGCCGGTCAGCGGAGAGATGAAAGTCCTGGTCCCAAAGAAGGCCATGGCCGAGCTGAGCACATTGTTGAATAACAATGACGTGCCTACCGTTGAGTTCGCCAAAGACGAATCAACCCTCTTCTTCCGTATTGGCGGACGCATCTTGACCTCACGCCAGCTCACCGGCCAATTCCCGAATTATGAAGCAGTGCTGCCGCGCGAGAACAACAAGTTTGTCGCGGTCCATTGCGACGAGCTTTCCGCCGCAATTCAGCGTGTGGCGCAATTCGCAGATGAACGCTCCAATGCTATTCGCATGCGCGTGGAGAAGAACGAGCTGAAGGTTTCATCATCCAACACCGAAACCGGCGAGTCCGAGGATTCCATTGAGACAGCCTACACTGGCGACTCCATGGTGATTGGCTTCAATTCGCAATACCTGCTGGAGTTCCTGAAGGTGGTGGGCGCCGGCGATGTCCGGTTCGAGTTTAAAGACGCTCAGACTGCGGGCCAGTTGCGTCCTGACGAGCCCGCGGACAGTGAATACAAGTATCGCTACATCGTAATGCCGATGCGCATCTGAGGGCCCGCCAGCAGTCTAAAAATCAATGAAAATGAAAAGGCCGGACGATTGTCCGGCCTTAATTTTTTGCCTTGATAGAAAAATTACTGGACCATCTTTCGGGCCAGGATTCTTTCCACGGTCTGTTCAACGCCGGGAAGGAATGATTCCACCGAGCTTGTAGCCAGGGCCATGTCGCCGCGATGGCCATAGCTGACCAGCGCTTCATTCCAGCGCTGGAAGATAAGACGGCTCGGCGAATCGAGCACATTGTTCCGGGAAGGTTCAGGCCGGGCAATGCTTGCTGCCCACAATACTGTAGCTCCTAAATAGACAAGATTCGTAAATACCTGGAATGCTCCCATGTGTGCAGGCATACGATCAATCAGATAAGTAGTGCTGAGATCCACTCCGGCATAAATGCCCAGGCCTAGTGCGATGCTCATGCTGTGATTACGCCATGAGAGGCCCAGACGCTTTTCCAATCCAAAGAAAAGCAGAAGCAAGCCGCATTGCATGAGCCGCACAGTACGCTGCAGAAGCTCTGCTGCGGCAACAATCTTGTTGGTCCCCGATCCAGCGGTTGCAAATGCCGTAAGCAACGCTGCCAGGATCAGGAAGACCGCAGCCCAACGAAATAACATCTTGCCGAGGTCAATCAAGGCTGAATAAGGCTTCAGAGCATTCACCAACAGCTCATACAGGACACCGAACTCCAGCACCATGGTGAAAGTATTGAGTATCCAGTAGATATAAAAGTATTGCGGGCAGTAGAAAAGAAAAGGAACCAAGCCCACTAAATAAGCCGCGACGCAAAAAGCAGAGTAATGGTAAAAAATGGGAAAATCAGAACGCAGTTTGCGACGGTTCAGGACACTCAAGGTAAAGGCCTGAATGGCAATAATAACTACCATCACGGCAAAGAGGGCTGATTGAGTTACGGTGAGATGCACTGTTGCCTCCGAAAGAGGATGAAGCATACTACCCCCTCCGGAGGCTGAGCAAGCCTCCGTGCGACACCAAAGTACAATTTACCTTTTAGTAAACTCAATCCGGTTCCCCAGAAATGGTAAGCCGCTGATTCTAATGGGCAATTATCCGGTGGGTTTTTTAGGAACGGTTGAGCCTTGTTTACTTGCCGTTATTTGCCCACGAAGCAAAATCCATTTTGTGGACGGCTTGGACCACCCGGGAGGCACTGGGGTTGAGGAAGGCCGGCGTTTGAGTGCTGTTTGCTGATGTCTGCGGCAACGCCAGCGTAACCGGCAAATACGAAAAGTGCGAAGATGGATGAACGAAGTAGCGATTTCATAGGGGAAGCTCTCCTGTTTTTCTTTTTTGGGACTCTATTTATTATCTGTTTTTGGTATACGTTCCGTGGTGGACGAGAACGCGCAATGAGTATACCTTTCATCCCTAATTTTTCAATGGTTTATTAGTACAATCTCAATATTGAAATTCAGCATGTTCACTCTCTCTATCGGCACTTAAATTCATGGGAACAAATTACCAAAGGGAGTGGCCTTAGGTACCCTCTAAATTACTGACTTTAAGTAACTTGCTGAGGTCTTAAAAGCTTCTCACTGTTCGTGGCGAGAGCCAAAAATGGGTGACAAAATTTGGCATCGAATCCAGGGCGAAATCGAGAAATATTGGAAATTTCTTAGGGTTTTTGGAACAGACAGCCTCTCTGGATCAAGCTGGTAAATGTTATTTATGGGAATAAGAGCATGCCACAAAACAGAACTTTTGCTTTATTTTACCAAGCATAAATCGACTGGATTCTCAGCCCCGGCCGAACGAAACTAGAGCCCAATTGTGATACAATCAATTTTGGGTTAGACATCCACTAAAGCATTTAATTTAAGTAACTTGAGTGGTTCATTCGTCTCCATTACAAGCAGTGAAAACACTGGGCCGGTATCTGTAACCTAGGAGTCCTAAGTTTGTCCATCCGTGAATCTGCAACTGCGACAGAAAAACAAATGTCAGAACAAAACAAAAGCAAAAAGACCACCGGCAATGGAAACGGAAATTACACCGCGGACGATATAAAAGTCCTGGAAGGCATGGAGGCAGTGCGTCTGCGTCCTGCCATGTACATTGGCTCCAACGGCGAGATGGGACTGCACCACTTGGTGTATGAAGTCGTCGACAATTCCGTGGATGAAGCACTGGCAGGGCATGCCACGCAGGTGGATGTAACGATTCACATCGATAATTCCATCACCGTGATAGATGACGGGCGCGGCATTCCCGTGGACGATATGTTGATTGACGGAGAAAAAGTTCCCGCTGCTCAAGTGGTGCTCACCAAGCTGCATGCCGGCGGAAAGTTTGATAACTCAAATTACAAAGTCTCCGGCGGATTGCATGGCGTTGGCGTCTCTTGCGTGAATGCGCTGAGCCATCAATTTGATTTAGAGATCTGGCGCGACGGCCATGTGTGGGAGCAGGGATACTCCAAGGGAGTACCGCAAACCAAGCTCAAGAAGACCGGCACTACAAAAAAGCGCGGCACCAAAATACATTTTCTGCCGGACAAAGAAATCTTCACCGCGACCGAATATAGCTTTGACACGCTGGCACAGCGGCTGCGCGAGCTGGCCTTCCTGAATAAAGGTTTGGAAATTTCGCTCACAGACGAGCGGCAAACCGACGCAAAGACCGGCGGAGCGAAGAAACTTGATTTCAAATATTCCGGGGGCATTGCCGAGTTCATCAAGCATCTGAACCGCGGCAAGAGCGTTTTGCACGATAAACCCATCTATATGGAAGCAGAGCGTGACGGCGTAGCAATGGAGATCGCTCTGCAATACAACGACGGCTACTCGGAAACGGTATTCAGCTTTGCCAATAACATCAACACAGTCGATGGTGGCACGCATCTCTCAGGCTTCCGCACATCGCTGACCCGCACTATTAACAACGCGGGGCAGCAGCTTGGGCTCTTCAAGGACGTAAAAGAAAACCTTACGGGCGATGATGTTCGCGAAGGCCTGGTCGCGGTCATCAGCGTAAAGCTGCCGCAGCCACAGTTTGAAGGCCAGACCAAGGGCAAACTGAATTCTGATATCGCCGGCATTGTCCAGGCTTTCCTGAATGAGCGCCTTGGGGCCTTCTTTGAGCAGAATCCGCCGGTAGCACGCAAGATCATCAACAAAGCGATAGAAGCCGCACGCGCACGCGAGGCGGCCCGCAAAGCGCGCGATCTCACGCGCCGCAAAGGCGCACTGGATGGCGGCGGCCTGCCCGGTAAGCTGGCAGACTGCTCTGAACGTGATCCGAACCGTTGCGAGCTGTTCCTCGTCGAAGGTGAATCCGCAGGCGGCACTGCCAAGCAGGGGCGCGACCGGCGCTTCCAGGCCATCCTGCCGCTGAAGGGCAAAATTTTGAACGTGGAAAAAGCTCGCTACGACAAGATGCTGGGCCATGAAGAAATCCGCGCCATGATTACAGCGCTGGGCGCAGGCATTGGCAAAGATGATTTCGATCCAACAAAGTTGCGTTACGCCAAAATCATCCTGATGACGGACGCCGACGTGGACGGTTCGCACATCCGCACGCTGCTGCTCACGTTTTTCTTCCGCCACATGAATGAGTTGATCAAGCGCGGCAATGTTTACATCGCGCAGCCGCCGTTATACGGAATAAAAAAAGGCAAGACACAGCAATACATCAAAGACGATCGCGAATTTGTGCGCGTGATGGTGAAGCGCGCGGCCGAGGGAATGACGGTCCGCTACGGAGAAGGCGCAGCCAAGCTGGAAGGCGCAGCGCTTTCAAAATTCATGACCACGCTGAATGAATACCTTGTCTTTTTTGAAAAAGTCGACAAACGTTTGCGCCTGGAGCGGATCACGGAGCTGCTGCCCCGGCTGGGACTTGCACAGCGCGGCGATTTTGAAGGCGACAAGAAGACTGCGTCAAAAAAGATTGAGAAACTGGAAAAAGAGCTTAATAAGCTGGCGAAGGAATATCAGCTCAAGAACATTGAAAGCTATTTTGACGAAGAGCATAACCTGTGGGGCGTTAAATTTACTGACTCACAGGGCGCCGACCGGCAGATCAACTGGGCCCTGGCTTCGACGCCCGAGTACCGGCAGATGATGGCGAAGTTCAAGCTGATTGAAGCTTTTATGGAGCCGCCATTTGTGGTGGAGGTGACCGGCAAAGGAACGGAAGACGCTTCCGCCGATCTGAGCGACGCCGAGCGCGAGGACCTGGATAAAGCAGCGAAGAAGTCGCCCAAGACGGCCATCCGCAGGACGAAGATTGAAGCCGAGCGTGTAGAGAAAAATTCCGCGCGCGAATTGTTTGATTACGTTCTGGCGGAAGGCAAGAAAGAATACAGCGTACAGCGCTATAAAGGGCTGGGCGAGATGAGCGCTGAACAACTCTGGCAGACGACCATGGACCCCGAACGCCGCACCCTGCTTTCCGTAAGGGCCGAGGATGTGGAAGCCTGCGAGTTGATCTTTACCACTCTGATGGGTGAGGACGTGGAATCGCGCAGGAAGTTTATTGAAGAGAATGCGCTGGACGTAAAGAATCTGGATATTTGATATGGCTAATATCCACTGGACATGCCCTTTTTGTGATCGGGATACGATCATAACAGACGAAAGCGTCTCGACATCCCGCCACATTATGAATATTAAGAATTCAATTAGCAGCTGTGCACTTTATAGCCATTTCATCGTGTGCCCGAATCCTAAATGTGTGAAATTCACTTTAACGCTCAGTTTGAATAAGGCCGCGTACAAAGAAGGTGATTGGAGAGCGATCGGTAACTTACACGAGTGGGATTTGATCCCAGGATCAGATGCGAAGGTCTTCCCGGACTACATACCAGCGACTATTCGTAACGACTACACCGAAGCGTGTGCAATAAAGAAGCTCAGCCCAAAGGCTTCCGCAACTCTAGCTCGGCGCTGTTTGCAGGGAATGATTAGAGATTTCTGGGGGATAAGCAAAGCGCGTTTGATTGATGAAATTGAGGGTATCAGAGACAAAGTTGATCCGCTTACCTGGCAGGCTATAGATGCAGTGCGCAGTGTCGGAAATATTGGCGCTCACATGGAAAAAGACATTAATATCATCATTGATGTCGAGCCAGATGAAGCAGCCCAACTCCTCGGCCTGATCGAATTGCTAATGAAGGACTGGTACATTACGCGCTACGAGCGGCAGGAACGACTTAAATCCATTGCCGAACTTGCTCAAACAAAAAAACCCACAAAAATCAGCAAGCCTTAGTCAATAAACCCCGGACCTTGCCGCTAATATTTTGGGGCTTCCGTAATTACCAATGCCGGTACGGAGCGCTTTTTATAAAGCAATAAGAAGAAAGCAAACAGCAGCACCCAGAAAATAAGCGTAACGACACTTCCTTCAGGGCCCACGCTGCCGCCGCTCAGCCAGTCCGGACCGTGCGCGGGCGTAGGATTAAAAAGATGGCCTGGGGCTTGAAAGCCGCTGTCATTCACGCCGAAAAAATAAGATTGTCCCCAGTCCCAGCCGGCGTGAGCTCCTACGGCCAGCCACAGATTTCCCGTGCGCCAGACCGTGGCAGCTGCGAACAAGGCAAAGCACGCCGCTGCAATGATTCCTATCCTTGTCTCTCCACCATTGCCCATGTGGACGCCAGCAAAGCAGATTGATTGAATGACAGCTGCAGGCCAAAAACCAATGCCATCCGCCAGCGTGTGAAGGAAGTAGCCGCGAAAACAAAATTCTTCAAAGAACCCAACCATCACAAAAACAAATAGCCAGAGCGCACCCCACCCAAATATCTGGCCATTGAGCGGGCTGACGCCGCCAAAATAGAAAACATGCAGCGCACGAAGAACCAGGAGCAGGAAGGCAAGCGGCAGAAAGCCCCATGCAAGATATCCGATACCGAAGGCCGGGAAGAGAGATTTCTGCAGTGGCAGGCCATACGCGCCTACTTTGCGATGCTCAATCTTGCTCATGATCCAGGCGGCAAGCAACAACATCAGAAAAAGAAACAGTTCACCAAATGCCTGCAGGATTGTCTGGGTTACAGGCATATGCGCCCCGCCCCCACCAGCAACGCCACCACTAAGTTTCAAGACCAGTCTTGAAATGAGGCCGGCAGCGGCGAGCAGGATACAGATCATCCCGAAATAAATCAACAAGCGCCAACCGGCACGCAGGCCGTGGTCGTTCAAAAAAAGTGGATTCGGCTTAGGAGAGACGACAACTTCTGGGGTTTCCGGTTCCATTCATGCTCCTTGCAAAAGAGAACAGGAAAACTTTACCAGATCATGCGCGAAGAATGAGCTTAGGATTTATTGTGTGCGATCGGAGTAAGGGACTTTGGCCGCCGCGCTCAACGTTTGATTCACCATTCGCTCAAAGTCAGCGATAGTGCCCGCTCTGGCCAGCCCGGGACGTCCGCTTGCGCTCCGCAGCATCTCCACTGCAAGTTCCATCTTGTACCAGCTCAGAACTTCTTCCGGCGCACGGCCTGATTTCACTGAGAGCGCCTGAATGTACGCCCAAAGAAGAAGACGGAGCGCGTCTACAACGTTTTTAAGTTCGCCCGCCAGCTCCAGGTCAAGAACATGGCCCTGGGAGTCAGAAGAAGTAATGGTCTGATCAGAAATGGCCAACAAGCTTTCGCGAATTGCCGCAAGGTCATTCAGCGTGTGTCGAACCCGAGCTGAAAGATTGCTTTTACCAGAGGTGTAATCCATAGACATTCTCCAGAAGTAACATCGGCGACGATAGGGAAAGTTTTAGGTGAAACAGCCTGTTATGAGCAGCTTTAAATTTAGTTCTTTCTCATGGAAAAATTCCAAGAATAGAGCTGGTTTGCATGTATGACAAGACAATGAAGATAGGTATCAACCAAAAAAAAGCGGGTTCCCCCAAGGAGCCCTCTTTGGGCAATATGCTCAATTCGAGGGGCTGGACATAAACGTTCCGTAGACATTGTCCTGAAAAATGCTGGACTCGGACGCAAGCGCTGGGAAGGTTTTTTGTGCTCGCATGATACAACTGTGATTTGATGCTCCAGATACTCAGGGAATTCAAGATAGGCAGACCACAGGTGTTTGCCGGGCTCATGCTGCTGGCGTTTCTGGCCCAGTGCGTTTGGGCCGCCAAAACCCGGGCGGTTTCTGACCTGGAATACCGCTATATTGCCGCCGGATTGCCAACTTCCGCTACAACCAATGCCTTTCCATTGACAGGATGGGTTGCCGCTCTGCCAGTGCGGCTTGTACCGCAGATCAGAAAAGTGGCTTCGCCTTGCATCCGTGATGCACTGGCCGTTCCGCGTCCGTGGATTCTGCGGCTGCCTTTCATTCTGTTTGGGCTATGGCTGGGGGCTGCGCTGTGGTGGGTGGCGCGCCGGTTGTTTGACGATGCCGGAGGATACGTTGCTCTGGCGCTCTATTGCACTTCACCGGCGATGATCAAGATCAGCAGCAATATTGGGCCGGAAATTATTCTGGCCTGGAGCGGACTGGGGCTGATTTATACGGCAATCGGCGTGGCCCATACGCTCTATGCCCCGCCAAAGAAATGGGCCCCGCGCATTGTGATTCTGGGCCTTTCCATTGGTTTTGCGCTGGCTACGGCATGGTGGTCATTCACATTGGTGCTGGTGGCTTTTGGTTACATGGTGTATTTGGCGCCAGGGTGCCGGAAAAAAGTGCTGATCGTGCTTACAGGGGCAACAGCAATCGGCTGCGTGGTTTGGGCTGCTGCATATTGGCTTACCGGCAGTGCGGGATTGAGCGTGAAAATGATTTTGGCGCAAAAGCCAACACTGGAAGCCCTACGTAATCTGGGGTTTGCGCTCTCCGTAAGCACGGATGGCTATGTGCTGGTTTTTCTTTTCATTCTGGCCTTTACTGCCTATGGAAGCTGGCCGCGGACGCGCTACTTTGGCAATACCGCTCCACTGATTACTGCGCTGGCCGCTGTGTTTTTGTTTAGCCTGGTTCCAGCTGTCCGGATCTGGGATGCGACGCTGGGGTTAAGTTTTGTTTTTATTTTTGTTGGGGGGCTGGCAGCTGACTTTCTGGAAACCCGATTTCATCGCCTGACAGGCCTATTTTTGGCTGCATGTTTTGTTTTACGGGCCGTTCTAACTGTGCTGGCGCTTGCGCATTGGGTGCAAAATCCGGTGTGAATCCAAAGGGCCAGGGTTTATCATCTAAGGTAAGTAATCACAGCTATTCGCAACACCCGTATTTTGCCGTATCGGTATTCGCAGTTACCAGCAGGTGGCATATGTCGCGACCAGTTTTCGTCATTCCGTTTTTGGCGTTCGCCCTGCAAGTATCGCAAGCCCAGCTTTCCAGCCATGGCGCGCCAGCCTCTGCCACGTCACCTACAGCAGACGGCCGCCAGCATGGCGTTCCCGCCACCGTACTTTCGCCCACGCCCTTGCCTCCGGGTGTCCATGCGCCGCTGCGGTCAGGCGTGAACATTCATGGTCCCATGCGCCGGTTTGGTAACCAGCATCAGCACCGGCCGCAGGCGTTTGTTCCGGTGCCGCTTTTCTATCCCATCTACAGTGACGGAGCTTATCCATCTCCAGCCGACCCTTATGTCTCAGATCCTTCTGCTTCTGCTGATCCGGCACAGACGAATTCAGCACAGACGGCCCAAGCCTCTACGAACTCAAGCTCTACAAACCAGGGCGACGATGACCTGCGGGCTGCTTATCTGCAAGGCGCGCACGACGCTTTGACGCGCCGCGAGCAAGGCGACAGCCGTTACGGCGAGCACTACATGGATTCGCGGGAAGGGGATTCACGTGAGCGCGGCCGGCAGGAAGCCGCGGCACAGCAGAAGGCACAAGCCAGTAATGCCGAGTTTTCCATGATCCCGGTGGAAGATAAAACGCCGGCGACAGTTTTCATCTTTAAAGACGGCCGTCAACTGGAAACCAAGAATTACGCCATTATGGGCGGAACGCTGTTTGATTTCTCCGGCAAAATGCTAAAGAAAGTCCAGTTGGATGATCTTGATTCCGCCGCTACGGTGAAGGCGAACGATGATCGCGGTGTGCCGGTGAAGCTGAACTAGATTTGGTAATTGAGTAAATTGGTAGGCGTAGCATTTAGTTTACGCAAGGGCGACGGGTCTAAACCGGATCGCCCTTTCTAATCTTGCCGACCACTTTTCGCTTTCTTCTTTTCTCAGTGATTACGGTCTCATCGCTGTCATCGGCTACATCGTAGGTCAAGCCAATAGCCTCAAGGTGATCTCGTATTTTGCGAGGTATCGAATCCAGATAATCAAAGTGGAAACCTCGGCCTCCACCGGAAGGCTCATTCATGACAACTGTTCCTTCTTGCCTAGCTCGCTTGCAGTTGCGATAAAGATAGACGGTGAAGATTGCCGTGCTGCGTTGCTTTTTGCTTTTTCCCGCCATAAATCCTTCTGCTAAAAATCGGGTGCAGTCACAAATGAAAAGTCCAGCGCGGTGGCCAGACATTACCGATTGAAGCTAGACAACTTTATCGTATCCTCCATCGTCCGATACAAATTTCGTTTGCCTAACTGCAAATCAATCGAACCTGAACTTCGCTTCCCCGCCGCATTTCAGCCCTGGAAAACAAAGGCTTGCAAGCACGCTGATTCCACCCTCGTTATGCTATAATTTCCTGTACTCTTCTGGCACATAACTTCTTGTAAATGCAAGCATTTAGCAGACATTTCGGTCCGGGCCCGGTGGTCCGCTGGAATTGCTTGCCGTGTGTCTGAAAATTGCTTTTTTTGATTGAGAGAAAACATGGCAGATGAACAGAATCCAGAGCTCCCTTTAGCGCCTCCTCCTGGTGGCGATGGCCCTAGTGGTCCAAACGTGGGCAACGTGGGCAACGTGGTGCCAATCAACATTGAAGAGGAGATGCGGCGGTCTTATCTCGACTATTCAATGTCAGTGATTATTGGCCGCGCGCTGCCAGACGTGCGTGACGGATTGAAGCCCGTACACAGACGCGTGCTTTACACCATGCAGGAAATGGGACTTCAGTACAACAAGAAGTACACCAAGTGCGCCAAGGTGGTGGGACAAGCCATGGGTCTCTACCATCCGCACGGCGATTCAGCCATTTATGACACGCTGGTGCGCATGGCGCAGAGTTTTTCATTGCGCTATCCGCTGATTGACGGCCAGGGGAACTTTGGATCCGTAGACAACGATCCGCCGGCGGCCATGCGTTACACAGAATGCCGTTTACAGCGTATTGCCGGCTCGTTGATGGAAGACATTGACAAAGAGACAGTGGACTTCGTTCCGAACTATGACGAATCCACGGTTGAGCCCACAGTTCTGCCGACACGAATTCCGAACCTGCTGGTAAATGGCTCCAACGGAATTGCCGTTGGCATGGCAACCAACATTCCTCCACACAACCTCACGGAAATTGTGGAAGCGGCGATTATGCTGGTGAACAATCCAGCCACCACGCTCAAAGAA